>JAZKCD010000032.1:0-187984 GCA_040388355.1 Pseudomonadota bacterium
AGAGGCCCCACCCCAACCCCTCCCCTGAAGGGGAGGGGCATAAGTTACAGCATCCCCAGTTCGAGCTTGGCCTCGTCGGTCATCTTGCCCGGGTCCCAGGGCGGATCCCAGACGAGGTTGACCTCGGCATGGCCGACGCCCGGCACCGATCCGACGCGAAGCTCGACTTCGCCGGGCATCGATTCGGCGACCGGGCAATGCGGGGTGGTCAGCGTCATCGTCACCGCGGCATGGCCGTCACCGGTGACCTCGACGCCGTAGATCAGCCCGAGATCGTAGATGTTGACCGGGATTTCGGGGTCGTAGATTTCCTTGAGCGCCTCGACGATCGCCGCCTGCAGCGCGCCGCCTTCGCCCGAGACCGGATCGGCCTCGGGCTTTTGCGTCAGGAAGCCCTCGAGATAGTCGCGCTTGCGCTCGAACGTCTCGCGCACGCCCGCCGATGTTTCGGCGTGGGCGTCATCAAAAGCGTCGTCCACACGCGCCTTGGGCGGGGCCTCGACCGACTCCACTTCCTCGACTTCGATCCTGCGTTCCTCGTTCACCCGAAGATCCTCGTTACTCGCTCGACGCCCTTGACCAGCGCCTCGATATCAGCGGCTGCGTTATACGCCCCGAAGCTCGCCCGCGCCGTCGCCGCGACGCCGAGCGCGTCCATCAGCGGCTGGGCGCAATGATGGCCGGCGCGGATCGCGACATTGGCTTCGTCCAAGATGGTGGCGACATCGTGCGGATGCACCCCCTCGACTGCGAAGCTGACGATTCCGGCGCTGTCCTCAGGCCCGAACAGCCGGACGCTGTTGAGCGACGACAGCGCATCGCGCGCCTGGCGGACCAAAGCGGTCTCGTGGGCGTGGATGCGGTCGAGCCCGATGCCGTCGACATAGTCGCACGCCGCGTGGAGCCCGAGCACCCCGACGATGTGCGGGGTGCCTGCCTCGAAGCGGCCCGGCGGCGGGGCGTAGGTCGTCTTCGCGAAGGTCACCCGGTCGATCATCGATCCGCCGCCCTGCCACGGCGGCATCGCGTCGAGCAGCTCATAGCGGGCCCACAGCACGCCGATCCCGGTCGGGCCGTAGAGCTTGTGCCCCGAAAAGACGTAGAAATCGCAATCGAGCGCGGCGACGTCGACCGACATGCGGGGGACCGCCTGGCAGCCGTCGAGCAGCAATTTGGCCCCGACCGCGTGCGCGAGCTCGGCGGCGCGCTTCGCATCGAGGACCGATCCCATCACGTTGGAGACATGCGCGAGCGCGACGAGCTTGTGCCGCTCGGTCAGCATCGCTTCCATCGCATGGAGATCGATGCGGTGGTCCCGGGTCAGCGGGATCACGTCGATCGCCGCGCCGGCCTTCTCGGCGGCCATCTGCCAGGGGACGATGTTCGAATGATGCTCGAGCGTCGAGAGCAGGATGCGGTCGCCGGGCCCCAGCTGCTCCTGCGCCCAGCATTGCGCGACGAGGTTGATCCCCTCGGTCGCGCCGCGGACGAAGACCGTCTCCTCGGGCTTGCCGCCGATGAACCTCGCGACGCGCGCGCGCGCGGCCTCATAGGCATAGGTCATGTCCGCCGAGCGCTGATAGACTCCGCGATGGACGGTGGCATAGGTCTCGCCATAGCCGCGCGCGATCGCGTCGAGCACCGGGCGCGGCTTCTGCGCGGTGGCGGCGGTGTCGAGATACGCCCAGCCCGCCGGGATCGCCGGGAAATCGGCGAGCAGGTCGAGCGGGCGGGTTTCCAGGGCGGCGGTCATGACAGCATACCCAGGCTTCCAAAGTTCACGAAGTTCTGGCTACGCCCCCCTTTGCTTTCCAACACGCTCGGTTCGAAAATGGTCTGGTGGGGGCTCGCGGAGGATGAGAGTCGCCGCATCGCGACGGTGCTGCCAGCGGAAATCCAATTTTGGAAGAGAGGCGGATTCACAGCGCTTGCTCCAGCCACGCATCGGCGTCGGCCTCGAACGCCTCGCGCACCGCCTCTTCGCCGATCCGGCCCAGCGCATCGGCCACGAACGCGCGCGTCAGCAGCGCCTCGGCGCGCGGCGCGGGGATGCCGCGGCTTTCGAGGTAGAACAGCGCGCGCTTGTCGAGCTCGCCGACCGTCGCGCCGTGCGCGCACTTGACGTCGTCGGCGAAGATCTCGAGCTCGGGCTTCAGGTTCACCGTCGCGGTGCGCTTGAGCAGCAGCCCGCGCAGCGACTGCTCGCCGTCGGTCTTCTGCGCGCCGCGGGCGACTTCGACGCGGGCGGCGAGGCTGGCGGTCGACTGGTCCGCCGCCACCGCGCGCCAGATCTGCCGGCTGGTGCCTTCGATGGCCTCGTGGCGGACGACAACCGCGGCTTCCTGCTTCTGCGCGCCGCGCGTGAGCAGCGCGCCGCCCATCTCGGCGAACCCGCCCTTGCCGATCAGCGTCAGCGCGCCGTCGACCCGGCTGCCCGCGCCGCCGATGCCGAGGAAGATCGAGACGAGGCTCGCCGCCTCGCCGATCGTTGCCTCGTCGCGGAGCGAGACGAAACCTTCGGCCTGCAACAGCCGGACCGCGCGCATCAGCCGGGCGCCGCGGGCGAGGCGGATCTGGATCAGGCGGTTGGCCCAGCCGGCACCGGCATAGGTCTCGACCACCGAGGCGACTGCATCCTCGTCCATGACGATCCGCGCGGGGACGCCATTCTCGCCGCCCGAGCCGAGATGGACGATCTGGACGGTCGCGACGGCTTCGGCGCGGCCGAGAGTCAGCGACCAGCCCTCGCCCTCGACGAGGCTGCCGAGGGGATGATCGGTCTGCGGCGCGATCCGCTCGACGCGCACCTTGCCGGGCATGCTGTGGGCAGGCTCGAAGACGCCGTCGACGAACAGCAGGCGGGGTCCCTCGATATCGAGGAAGAGTTCGGCAGGGGCGATGCCGGACGCGTGGGGCGCAACCTCAGCCGCCGCGCGCAGCGCAGCCATATCCGACCAGCGCCATTCCTCCAGCCGGGGAGAGGGAAGGTCGAGCGTGGTCATATGCCCTCCTCCTTCTCCGCGTCTCCGCGTCTCCGCGTGAACCAATTTTCTTTTTCACGCGGAGGCGCGGAGACGCGGAGGAAGAGAGATGAGGCGCCTGCGGCGCGAAGGCAGGTCACGCCGCCACCGCCCCGTAACCCTCGGCTTCGAGCTCGAGCGCCAGCTCGGCGCCGCCGCTGCGCGTGATCCGGCCGTCGCTCAGCACATGGACGAAATCGGGCCGGACATAATCGAGCAGCCGCTGGTAGTGGGTGATCAGCAGCACTGCCTTGTCCGCGCTGCGCATGATCCGGTTGATGCCGTCGCCGACGACGCGCAGCGCATCGATGTCGAGCCCGGAATCGGTCTCGTCGAGGATCGCCAGCCTGGGACCGATGATCCCCATCTGCACCATTTCGTTGCGCTTCTTCTCGCCGCCCGAGAAGCCGACATTGACCGGGCGCTTGAGCATCTCGCGGTCCATCCCCAGCGCATCGGCCTGGGCGCGCGCGATCTTGAGGAAGTCGCCGCCCGACAGCGGCGCCTCGCCGCGCGCGCGGCGCTGCGAATTGAGCGCCTCGCGGAGGAACTGGACGTTGGAGATTCCGGGGATCTCGACCGGATACTGGAAGCCGAGGAACAGGCCCGATGCGGCACGCTCGTGCGGCGCGAGCGCGAGCAGGTCCTGCCCGTCGAAGGTCACGCTGCCCCCGGTCACGTCGTAGCCGGGCCGCCCGCCCAGCACATAGCCGAGCGTCGACTTGCCCGCGCCGTTGGGGCCCATGATCGCGTGCACTTCGCCGGCGTTCACCGACAGGGTCAGCCCCTTGAGGATCGGCTTGCCGTCGACTTCGGCGTGGAGGTTTTCAATTCGGAGCATCGGGTTTCTTTTCAAAGATGAATTCATGCGATCGTTCGGTGACGGGCGCGCCGTTGATCAATGGCCTCGATTCGGACGGCACGATCATCCCCGCATCCAGATCGCTTCCGCCGTCCCCCGGAATCCGGGGATCGGCGAAGACATGATCGCCATTGTTGACGAATGTCGGCATCAACCCCCGCTCCCCCGAAGGCTGATCCTCGCCAAGTCCTGACTCGCTTCGCTGACAGCCCCCACCCCCAGCCCCTCCCCTGAAGGGGAGGGGAGATGCTTGCCGCTTGCTAGCCCCTCCCCTTCAGGGGAGGGGTTGGGGTGGGGCCTCTCCCAGCGGTCCGGCGCTTGTTGCAGGGCGGTGCGGATGAACTCGAACACGCCCTCGATGTTGGACATCACATCGAGGTTGGTGACCCGGATTACGCGAAACCCGCGCGCAGCCAGCACTTCATCGCGCAGCCGGTCCTTCGCCTCGTCATGCGTGTCGCCATCGACTTCGACGATCAGCGCCTTTTGCGGGCACAGGAAGTCCGCGATGAAATATCCGATTACCGACTGGCGGCGGAACTTGTGGCCGTCGAGTTGCGAACTCGAAAGAATGCGCCACACCCGCTTCTCCGGCTCGGTCGGATTGCGGCGCATTTCGGCGGCGCGCTTGTGCAACTCGGCGATGCGCCCAGCGGAGAGGCCCCACCCCCGGCCCCTCCCCTGAAGGGGAGGGGAGTCAAGGCGGCAGGCGTCGTCCTGGGGAGTCAGGCCGCTCACGCCACGCTCCCCTCATGCGGGGGCGTGCTCTCGTACCGGAGCCGGCCGAGGCGATGGGTGCGGGGCATCACAGCCGGCTCCAATAATCGTCCCACGCCGCTTTCCAGTCGCGCTCGGCACGGCTCCGGCCCACCAGCGAGCGATACTCGCCGATCTCGTCGGCGCATTCGGCGCGCGCCGCCCGGTCCCAGCGCGCCAACGATCGCTTCGGGGTCTCCATGTCGAAACCCTTGGCTTCCATGAAGCCGGCATAGCATCCGAGCATCCACTCATAGCGCGCGCCGACCTTGCCGAAGTTCTCGACGTCCTCGGCCCTTTGCCGGTCCGCCAGCCGCTCCATCGCGAGGTCGCGATGCGGCGCGTTCTGGGCAGCCGCAGGCGCGCCGGCCGAGGCCAGCGCGGTCGCGAGGCACAGCGAACGCATCACCCCACGCTCCCTTCGAGCGAAATCCCCAGCAGCTTCTGCGCCTCGACCGCGAACTCCATCGGCAGCTGCTGGAGCACTTCCTTGGCGAAGCCGTTGACGATCAGCGCGACCGCGGCCTCCTGGTCGAGCCCGCGCTGCATCGCGTAGAACAGCTGGTCCTCGCTGATCTTCGACGTGGTCGCCTCATGCTCGATCTGCGCCGAGGGATTGCGGACCTCGATATAGGGGACGGTATGCGCGCCGCAGTCCGGGCCGAGCAGCAGGCTGTCGCACTGCGTGAAGTTGCGGACATTCTCCGCGGTCGGCCCGACGCGGACGAGGCCGCGATAGGTATTGTCGCTGCGCCCCGCCGAGATGCCCTTCGAGATGATCGTCGAGCGGCTGTTCTTGCCCAAGTGGATCATCTTGGTGCCGGTATCGGCCTGCTGGCGGTTGTTGGTGACCGCCACCGAATAGAATTCGCCGACGCTGTTCTCGCCCGAGAGCACGCAGCTCGGGTATTTCCAGGTGATCGCGCTGCCGGTCTCGACCTGGGTCCAGCTGACCTTGGAATTCTTGCCCGAGCACAAGGCGCGCTTGGTGACGAAATTATAGATGCCGCCCTTGCCGTTCTCGTCGCCGGGGTACCAGTTCTGCACGGTCGAATATTTGATCTCGGCATCGTCCAGCACGACCAGCTCGACCACCGCGGCGTGGAGCTGGTTCTCGTCGCGCATCGGCGCGGTGCAGCCTTCGAGATACGAGACGTACGAGCCCTTGTCGGCGACGATCAGCGTGCGCTCGAACTGGCCGGTATTCTCGGCATTGATGCGGAAATAGGTGCTGAGCTCCATCGGGCAGCGCACGCCCTCGGGCACATAGACGAAGGTGCCGTCGCTGAAGACCGCGCAGTTGAGCGCCGCGAAATAATTGTCGTGCTGCGGCACCACCTTGCCGAGCCACTTCTTCACCAGCTCGGGATAGTCGCGGATCGCCTCGCTGATCGAGCGGAAGATGACTCCCGCCGCCTCGAGCTCGGCGCGAAAGGTGGTCGCGACCGACACGCTGTCGAACACCGCGTCGACAGCGATCTTGCGGCTGCCCTCGACCCCGGCGAGCACTTTCTGTTCCTCGATCGGGATGCCGAGCTTCTCATAGACGCGCAGGATCTCGGGATCGACTTCGTCGAGGCTGCCGAGCTTGGGCTTGGCCTTGGGCTCGGCGTAGTAATAGGCGTCCTGATAGTCGATCGGCGGGACGTTGAGCTTGGCCCAGTCGGGCGGCGTCATCGTCAGCCACAGGCGATAGGCCTTGAGCCGCCATTCGAGCATCCATTCGGGCTCGTTCTTCTTGGCCGAGATGAAGCGGACCGTGTCCTCGCTCAGGCCCTTGGGCGCGAACTCCTGCTCGATATCCGAGGAGAAGCCCCATTCGTACTTCTTGTTCGCGGCGGCGAGCGCCTCGGCATTCTTGGTGGCCATCAGGCGTTCCTGCTCAGGCTGGCGAGGCTGACTCCGGCGAGCGCGCCACGCACCGCGCCGTTGACCGCGCCCATGTGCGGCTTAACCCGGCAGCTCTCCTCGACGCAGCAGTCATGCTTGCCGTTGTCGACGCACGCGGTCATCGCGATCGGGCCCTCGATCGCCTCGACGATGTCGGCAAGGCTGATCGCGGCGGGCGGGCGGCTGAGGCGGAAACCGCCGCCGGTGCCGCGCGCGCTCTCGATCAGCCCGGCGGCGGAGAGGCGGCTGACCAATTTCTGCACCGTCGGCAGCGGCAGCCCGGTTTCCCCGGCGAGCAGAGTCGCGTTCAGCCGCCCGGGCGCTTTTGGCATTGACGCCGTGCGGAGCCCGGCTTGGCCGCAATGGCGCGCAGCGGCGGCCATCATCACCACGGCATAGTCGGCAAGGCTCGAAAGACGCATCACATCCCGGTCAATTTGCAATCGGACGATTTCGTTCCGATTGCCATGTGGGCGCACTAGAGCCCGGGGTCAACCGATTCGGGGATGACGTCGGGGAGGAAGTGGAAGCTTTCGTTGGCGAGCGTGATCGCGAGGATCGGGTCGATCCCGGCGCGCAGCGAACCGGGCGTGTGGCCGGTGAAATGCTTGATCTCGTTGATCATGTGCGACTGGTCGGAGAAGCGGTCGGCGACGTCGGCGGGATCCTCGCCCTGGTAGATGCGCATCGCAGCGCGGATCGCGCGGAACTTGCGCTCGAGATGCTTGGGCGGGCTTCCGAAATATTCGTTGCAGAGCCGCATCACCTGGCGCTGGCTCATCGCGATCCGCGAATAGAGGCTGTCGATCACCGGCTCGTCCGAAGCCGCCCATTCGCGCACCGCCACGGCGAGCGCGATATGCGCCGGGGGCACGCGCCGCGCCCGCGCGACCAGGAACGGCTCGACCAGCGCGATCATCTCCTCGAGCGTGCCGACCCGGCGCAACCGGTCGAGCAGGACGAGCGAGTCGGGGCCGAACAATTCCTCGCCGTCGATCACGCGATCGGCGACCTTGTGCGCCGGCAGCCCGATCAGCGACTTCCACCCGGTCGCCCGGAGCGCCACGCCGAAGCAGTGGACCGGTCCCCGCGCGCGATAGGCGGCAGCGGCGGTGCCGGCGCCGCTGACCATCACCGGGCGCGAGGCCTCGACCCGGCCGCCGGGGAAGGTCAGCTCGCCCCGTCCCTTCAGCAGGAAGCGGATCTGGCCGATATCGACGCGCTCGACGCCGCCGATGTCGCGCGCCTCGTTGCGGAGCAGATAATAGGAATGCACGAACGGCAGCAGCGGCCCGCTCGTGGCGAGTTCGAACCTGATATCGGGAGGCGCTACGACGCTCTCCCTGCCCCCACCGTGCATTGCGAACCGAGTCCCCAGAAACCCACGGCCTCTATGCACGCTATATGTCGGGAATTGCGACAGGAAAAGTGGCCCGGCCAGTTGCCCGGCCGGGCCCAGAGAAAAGGGTCCCCCGTTAAGTGGAACCCCTCGGGTCGCCGAGATGGTGTAAACCGGGTGCGGCGGATGCGTCTTGGAGGAATTCGACATCGGGCAATCAAGGCGCGGCGGCGAGGCTTTGACGCTGGCCTTTGGCGATGCCAAGGGCGGCGATCATGGCTTTTCCGCCCGTTTCCGCGCTTTTCGCGCTCGACCCCGAACGCGCCCACCGCGCCGCGATCGCCGCGCTGCGGCTGTGGGGCGCGGCCGGCACGCCCTTCGCATCCGATTCGGACGAATCGGCGGGGGTGACGGTGGCGGGAGTCGCCTTTCCGAACCGCGTCGGGCTGGCGGCGGGACTCGACAAGGATGCCGAGGCGGTCGCCGGGCTGTTCGGGCTCGGCTTCGGCGCGGTCGAGGTCGGCACGCTCACGCCGAAGCCCCAGCCGGGCAATCCGCGCCCGCGGCTGTTCCGGCTGACCGAGGACGAAGCGGTGATCAACCGCATGGGCTTCAACAATCATGGCATCGACGCGGCGATCGCGCGAATCGCGAGGCTCAAGCGGCGGCCCAAAGGAAAATGGGGCGTGCTCGGGATCAATGTCGGGGCGAACAAGGATTCGGCGGACCGGGTCGCCGACTATGCGCTGGGGGTAACCCGGGCCGCGGCGCACGCCGATTACATCACGATCAACGTCAGCTCGCCCAACACGCCCGGCCTGCGCGATCTCCAGTCGCGGCCCGCGCTCGACGAGCTGCTTGCCGCCTGCGACGCGGCGCGCGGCGGCACGCCGCTGTTCCTCAAGATCGCACCCGATCTCGACCGCGCCGGGCTCGACGGCGCGGTGCGCGCGGGCGTAGACAACCGCATCGACGCGCTGATCGTCAGCAACACCACGCTCTCGCGCCCGCCGCTGCGCTCGAGGTTCGCGGGCGAGGGCGGCGGGCTGTCGGGCGCGCCGCTGCGCGAACTGGCGCGCGCGAAGCTGATCGAGGTACGAGAGATCAGCGGCGGCGCGCTTCCGCTGATCTCGGCAGGCGGGATCGACAGTCCCGACGAGGCGAAGCGCCGGATCGACGCCGGGGCGAGCCTCGTCCAGCTCTATAGCGCGCTGGTGTTCAAGGGCCCGGGGCTGGTGCGAACGATCGTACAGGCGCTGTCTTCTTAAGCCCCTCCCCTTCAGGGGAGGGGCTAGTTAAGTCTGACGTAGCGTCTTTGCCCCCGCGCCAAACCCCGCTACGGCTGTGCCGATGAAGAAGCTGCTGCTCGCGCTGGTCATCCTGCTCCTCCCCCTTCCCGCGCTCGCACAGGGCGTCGTCGCCTCGGCCGATCCGCGCGCGACCGAAGCGGGGCAGGAGATTCTCCGCCAGGGCGGCAGCGCCGCCGACGCCGCGATGGCGATGATGCTCGCGCTCACCGTGGTCGAGCCGCAGTCGAGCGGGATCGGCGGGGGCGGGTTCTTCGTTCATCACGACGCCGCGACCGGGCTGATCGAGACCGTCGACGGCCGCGAGACCGCGCCCGCATCGGCGACGCCCGCGCGCTTCCTTGGGGCCGACGGCAAGCCCCTGCCCTTCATCCAGGCCTTTCCCGGCGGGCTCTCGGTCGGGGTACCCGGCAATATCCGGCTGATGGCGATGGTCCATGCCCGCTGGGGCAAGCTCGAGTGGAAGGCGATCTTCGCCCCCGCGATCCGCCTCGCCGAGGACGGCTATGACGTGACTCCGCCGATGGCCAACGCGCTCCGGATGGTTGCGCCCTTGTGGAAGGACCGCTTCCCCGCCGCCGCCGCGCTCTATCTGGTCGACGGCCAGCCCGCGCCGGTCGGCACCCATATCCGCAACCCCGCGCTGGCCAAGACGCTGCGCGCGATCGCCGAGCAGGGCCCCGACGGCTTCTATTCGGGCGAGACCGCCGCCGCGATCGTCGCCGCCACTGCCTCGGACCATCCCGGCGGCATGACTCTCGCCGATCTCGCCGGCTATCGCGCCCGCCCGCGCAACGCCGTTTGCGGCAGCTACCGCAAGTTTACGGTCTGCGGGATGGGCCCGCCCTCCTCGGGCGCGACCACGGTGCTGCAGATCCTCGGGATGATCGAGCGCTTCGACATGAAGAAGCTCGGCAAGGACTCGCCGGTCGCCTGGCATGTGATGGGCGAGGCGATGCAGCTCGCCTATGCCGACCGCGAGAAATATCTGGGCGACGCCGATTTCGTCCAGGTCCCCGTCGCCGGGCTGATCGACCCCGATTATCTCAAGAGCCGCTCGAAGCTGATCTCGCCCGACCATGCCCTGCCCGCCTACACCGCGGGCACGCCGCCGGGCGCGCAGCAGCGCACCGCCGCGGTCCAGGCCGAGGTTCCCGGCACCACCAATTTCGTCGCGGTCGACCGCGCCGGCGACGTCGTCACCATGACCTCGACCGTCGAGGGGCCGTTCGGCAGCCAGCTGCTCGCGAACGGGATGGTGCTCAACAACGAGCTGACCGACTTCACCTTCGCCCCCGAAAAGGACGGCGCCCCCGTGGCGAACCGCGTCCAGCCGGGCAAGCGGCCGCTGAGCTCGATGTCGCCGACGATCGTCTACGACGCCAAGGGCAAGCCGATCCTCGCGCTCGGCTCGGCGGGCGGCAAGCGCATCATCATGCACGTGCTCAAGACCCTGGTCGGGGTGCTCGACTGGGACGAGCCCGCGGTCGACGCGATCGCGCTGCCCAATCTCTATTTCGATGGCCAGGGCAGCCTGATGATCGAGAACAATGCGCTGGGCGCCGCGCTGGCGCCGGCGATCGCGAAGCTCGGCCAGCCGGTCAAGGCGCTCGACTTCCCGTCGAAGGTCACTGCGGTCCAGCGCACCGCTACCGGCTGGCGCGGCGCCGCCGACCCGAGGAGCGTCGGCACGGCCCTGAATGAATAGGCGCAAGCGAATGAGTTTGGAGGCACGGGCAACAGCCTGGCCCCGAGGGAGAGGGAAGTGATGCGCAAGCTCGAACGGTTCGAGAATCTGGTCCAGATGTTCTTCGCCCGCGCGAAGGCGAAGGGCGACAAGCCCTTCCTGTGGCGCAAGGAGGGCGGCGCCTGGGTGCCGATCAGCTGGGCCGACACCGCGCGCCAGGTGGCGGGGCTCGCCAATGCGCTCAAGGCGCTGGGGCTCAAGCCCGGCGACCGGGTGATGCTGGTCTCCGAGAACCGCCCCGAATGGTTCATCAGCGACCTCGCGATCATGGCCGCGGGCTGCATCACCGTGCCGACCTACACCACCAACACCGAGCGCGATCACCAGCACATCATCGAGAATTCGGGCGCCTGCGCGATCATCGTCTCGAACACCAAGCTGGCCAAGACGCTGCTCCCCGCGGCGCTGCGCGCCTCCTCGGCGCGGATCGTGATCGGGATCGACGATGTCCGCGCCGGACAGCCGGGCAGCATGGACTTCCACGATTTCCGCCAGCTGATCGCGAAGCACTGCACCGATCCCGACCATGCCGCCGCGGCCGCGACCTTCGCGCGCAGCGACACCGCGTGCATCATCTACACCAGCGGCACCGGCGGCGCGCCGCGCGGGGTGATGCAGCATCACGGCGCGATCCTCCACAATGTCGAGGGCTGCTGCTCGCTGATCTCGGAGGATTTCGGCTGGGCCGACGAAGTGTTCCTCTCGTTCCTGCCGCTCAGCCACGCCTACGAGCATACCGGCGGCCAGCATTTCCCGGTCGGGCTCGGCGCCGAAATCTATTATTCCGAAGGGCTCGAAAAGCTCGCCTCGAACATCGAGGAGGTCCGCCCGACGATCATGGTCGTCGTCCCGCGGCTGTTCGAGGTGCTGCGGACGCGCATCTCGAAGACCGTCGAGAAGCAGGGCAAGTTCTCCGCCTATCTGCTCGACCGCGCGGTCTCGATCGGCGGCAAGAAGGCGGCGGGCAAGTTCGCGCTCCACGACCTCCCGATGAACCTCTTCCTCAATGCGACGCTGCGCCCCAAGCTCGCCAAGAAGTTCGGCGGGCGGATCAAGGCGATGGTCTCGGGCGGCGCGCCGCTCAATCCCGAGGTCGGCATCTTCTTCGAATCGCTCGGGCTGACCTTCTTGCAGGGGTATGGCCAGACCGAGTCCGCGCCCGTCATCTCGTGCAACCGCCCCAAGGTCGGGCTCAAGATGGACACGGTCGGCCCGCCGCTCGAAGGCGTCGAATTGAAGATCGCCCCCGACGGCGAGATCCTGGTGCGCGGCGAGCTGGTGATGCACGGCTATTGGCGCAACGAAGAGGAGACCGCGCGCGTCCTCAGGCCGGACCCGGCGGAGCCCGACAAAGGCGCCTGGCTCCACACCGGCGATATCGGGTTGATCGACGAGAAGGGCCGGATCAAGATCACCGACCGCAAGAAGGACATCATCGTCAACGACAAGGGCGACAATGTCGCGCCGCAAAAGGTCGAGGGGATGCTGACGCTCCAGCCCGAGATCGTCCAGGCGATGATCGCCGGCGACCGCAAGCCCTATATGACCGCGGTGATCGTCCCCGACCCCGAATGGACCCAGGAATGGTGCGCGAAGAGCGGCACCAAGTGCGACTTCAAGGAGCTCGCCCACGACCCCGACTATCGCGCCGCGCTCGGCCACGCGGTCGAGCGCGTGAACAAGGACCTCTCGGTGATCGAGCGCATCCGCAAGTTCATCCTGGCGGACGGGCCATTCACGATCGAGAACGAGCAGCTGACGCCGTCGCTGAAGATCCGGCGGCACGTGCTGAAGCAGGTCTACGGGGAAAGGCTCGACGCGCTGTATTGAGGGGACGAGCCCCACCCCAAATACTCCGTACTGAGGGGACGACCCCCCACCCCAATTACTCCGTCACCCCGGCCTTGTGCCGGGGTCCACGGATCGGCAAGCTCGGACCATGACGAGAGAGCTTGTGCCTTGCGTCTATATCCTCGCCAGCGCGCAGAATGGCACGCTCTATACCGGCGTGACATCCAACCTGATCGCCCGGATATATCAGCATCGCGAAGGCGTGACCGGCGGCTTCACCTCGCGGTACAAGGTCTGGCGACTGGTCCACTATGAGATGCACGAGTCGATGGCGGTCGCGATCCGGCGCGAAAAGACGGTCAAGCGCTGGAAGCGGGAGTATAAGCTGAACCTGATCGAGCGCGACAATCCCCATTGGCGGGATCTGGCGGTGGGGCTGGGGTTCGACCCGCTTCCTTGAGCCTCGCGAGGATGACGGGTGGACCCCGGCACAAGGCCGGGGTGACGGAGGTAATTTGGGTAGCCCGAAGCCCCCAGCCTCACTTCTTCTCCGGCACCACCACCATCGACCAGTCCTTCGTCGGCACCAGATACTTCGCCGCCAGCGCCTGCAGCTCGGCGGGCGTGGTGTAGGTCAGGTCCTGCGCCAGCGTGTCGACCGCCTTGATCCGCGCCGGATCGAACGCCCCGCCGTCGACCAGCTGCATCCAGAACATGTTGCCGCTCGAGCGGCGGATGATCGTCTGGCGGAGCGGGTTGAGCGCGCGGGCGAGCTCGTCGGTGCTGATCGGGGTGGCGACCAGGTCGGCGGCGATGCTGCGGGTGAGCTGGAAGAAGAAGTCGGTCTTGTCGGGCGGGAGCAGCCCCAGCGCCATCATCTTGCCGCCGCCGGGCATGCCGACCGGCCAGTCGCTCGCCACCATCGGCGAATAGCTGACCCCGGCCTGGCTGCGCAGCTGGTCGATCAGCCGGTCGCGGAACACCGCGGCGAGGATGTCGAGCTTGCGGCCTTCGGTGATGTCGCCGCTGCCGCCGCCGGTCGGCCAGGCGATCACTGCCGCGGCCTGATCGGGCTGGCCGGTGTGCGTGCGCACCACGGGGCTTGCGACATGCGCGGGGAACTTGCCCGGCGCAGCCGGGGCGGCGCCCGCGGCGCGCGGCTTGAGCGCGCCGAAGGTCGCGGCGACTGCCCGGATCGCGGTCTCGGTGTCCATGTCGCCGAAGATCGACACTTCGATCGGCCCGCTCGCGAGGAGGGGCTCCCACAGCTTGCGGAAGCTCGCCGGGGTGATCGCGGCGATCGTCTCGCGCGGCGGGATGCCCCAGCGCGGGTCGTTCGAATGGAGCAGCGCTTCGAGATCGCGGTTGAGCACTGCGTCGGGCGAGGCCGAGAGCCCGGCGAAGCTCGCCAGCGTCGCCGCCTTGGCGCGGAGCACCGGGTTGGGGTCCCAGGCCGGCGCGGCGAGCTTGGACGCGAACAGCTTGAGCTGGTCGGGCAGGTCCGCCGACGTCGTCTGCGCGGCGAATTTGAAGGCGTCGTCGTCGATGTCGAAGTCGAGCCCGATCTGGCGGCTGCCGGTCAGCGCGTCGAGCTCCTCCTGGCCGAGGCTGCCGATGCCGCTCGCGACCAGCGCCGAATCGCCGGCCCATGCCGGGGTGCGCCGCGTCGAAGGCAAGGCGCCGAGCCCCCGTCCGAAGCGGACATTGACATAGACCTTGCTGACTTCGGAGCGGTTCTCGTGGATCAGCAAATTGACGCCGTTGGCGAAGACGATCTTCTCGACCTTGGGCTCGCCCAGCACGGTCTCGCGGCTGACGGTCGTCCCCGCCGCGCCGAATTTGGGCAGCTGGTCGAAGGTGATCGTGCCGACCACCTTGCGCTTGCCCGTCGCCGCGGCTTCGGCGGTGATCGCGGTGGCGAGCTTGGTCATCGCGCTGCTGTCGGCGACATGCGTGTTGAGCAGCGCGCGGGTCGCAGTGCCCTGGAACACGCGCTTCGACGATGCCTGGACCGCCGCGGGATTGAACATCTTGTTATCCACCGCCTCGCGGAAGATCGCGTAGCTGCCCTCGGCAGTGGTCATCGTCTCGTTGATGTCGACCGCCTGGACGAGATCGTCGGCGAGCGACACCCCCGATTCGACCGGTGCGGTGGCGATGCGGTTCTTCATCCCCGATTCGATCTCGGCGACTTCGCGGTCGATCTCGGCCTGGGTCGGCGGCGTCGCCTGCGCGTCGGCGATGACGCCGCGGACTTCCTTGAGCGCGGCTTCCCAATTGTCGCCGGCGGGCAGCACCTGCACGGTGGTGACGTTGGCCGAGCGCGCGATATCGTCGAGATTGGCGCCCGCCGCGAGGAAGCTGCCGCCGGCGCGCGCACGCGATTCAAGGCGGCGGTTCATGATCCGGATCGCGACGAGATCGACCATCCGCTCCTGGTTGAAGATCACCGTGTCGGCGAACACCGTCCACGGCCGCACCACCGTGATCATCGCCATCGGCGGCACCGTCGGCTCGACCAGAGTCGCGCTGACCGGATGGCCCTCGGTCGGCTTGCCGAAATCGGGCGAGGCCGGTGCGGGCCCGACGCCCTTCCAGTCGGAGAAATATTTGACGACCATCTGCTCGAGCAGCGCCGGATCGACGTCGCCGACGACGATCACCACCGCGCGCTCGGGGCGGTACCAGCGGTCGTGGAACGCCTTGACGCTCTCGGCGGTCGCGGCGTTGAGCATCGCAGTGGTGCCGATCGGCTTGCGCTCGGCGAGCGGCTGCCCGGCGAACATCAGCCCGAACATCGCGTCCTGGAGCCGCACCTGCGGCCCCGGCTGCTCCCGCGCTTCGGCCAGCACCACCGGGCGCTCGGCGTTGAGCGTCGTGTCGGTGATCAGCGGGCCGTACATCATCCCGGCAAGGATCTTGAAGCTCTCGTCGAGCCCGGCGGGCGACGCGCTCGGCAAGTCGAGCTTGTAGACGGTGTGGGTGAAGGTGGTCTGGGCGTTGCTGTCCGACCCGAAGGTCACGCCGAGCCGCTGCCAGATCTGCTTCGAATCGCCATCGGGGACATATTGCGAGGCGCGGAACGAGAGATGCTCGAGCAGATGCGCATAGCCGCGCTCGCTGTCGGTCTCCATCAGCGAGCCCGCGTCGATCCGCACGCGCACCGCGACCTGGCCCGGCGGCACCCCGTTCTTGCGCACTGCATAGCGCACCCCGTTGGGCAGGCGGCCGAAGCGCCACGCACCGTCCTGGATGATGTCGCTGCCCTTGTAGAGCCACGGATCGTCGGCGGTCTGGATCGTGCGGGGAGCGGGCGCCTGCTGGGCGGCGGCGGGAACCGCGAGGCCGATCAGCGAAAGGGCGCCAACAAGGACGGGGGCGAAGCGCGGCAGGCGCGGGTACAGGAACATCGGGCTGTATCTAAGGATCACGGGCAAATCCCGCAACCCGCGCGAAGCCGCCAGTATCCCCGTTCAGCCCCGCGGCGGGATCGCCGCAATCTTGAGCCTGAACGCCATCATTTCGTCCGATGTAGACGGTAACCATCGTCCGCACAGGGACTTCCGCGGCGCACCAGGGGGCTGGCCGACTCGCGGAGAATCACAGTCGAATCGAAGCAGCGAAGGTGGAATCGCGTGGGCGTGGAAATGCGGACGGACGGTGGGACAATGTGGCGCAACTCGGGCGAAGCGCGTCCGGCTGCGCTGCGCGGGTTCACCCCCGAGACCGCGCGCGCCTGGCTCAGCGGTCCGCTCGACAAGCTGATCGCCTCCTGCTCGCTGGTCGCGACCGGCCCGGTGCTCGACGTGCGCGATTTCCCCTGGACCGCGCTGCTGCGCGAGAACTGGCAGGCGATCCGCCAGGAAGTCGCCGCCGCGCGGCCCCAGCCTTTGGTCGTCGGCGGCAGGCCGGTCGACGAGACGCTGGCGCGCTGCCCGGTCACTGCCGCTTTGGTCCATCAGGTCCCCGGCCTCGTCAACGCCACCGTCGCGGTGCTCGCCCCCGGCGCGCACGTCCCCGCGCACCGCGGCGCGACCAAGGGGCTGATCACTTGCCATCTCGGGCTCAGCGTCCCGCGCGACGGCGATGTCCGCATGGCGCTCGACGACCGCATCGTCCGCTGGGCCGAGGGCGAGACCCTGGTGTTCGACGACAGCTATCGCCACGAATGCTGGAACGAGACCAGCGGCGCGCGCACCGTCCTCCACTTGCAGTTCCGCCGCCCGCTCCGGCAGCCCGGGCGCTGGTTTGTCCATACCTTTCTCGACAGACTGGGTCAGTCCCACTTGTCTTGAGCGCACTCGAGCCGGGGACAGTCGGGATTCAGCGACCGAACCGGAACTGCGCGCAGCTTGCGATCACAGCAAACGAAAGGGTTTTTCTGGAGGTTGCGCCATCATCGGGCCCCGCTTCGGATGGTTTTCGCCGAACATATCCGTGCGTGACAGCGGAAGGCGGTGAGTGCGCACAATGCCCATGTGATCCAGTGTCGTGAACACCACGCATATCTCTACCTGACGGTTTTCGTAGAGCTCGTCCCAGCCCCAATGAAAAGGAGCGGTTCCGCGCACGGCTTTGATGTCTCCCGGGGCCAATATCACCGGCAATTGCTGACTCTGTCCGGAAAAGGCCATACTGCCCGGTGTGGCTTCGTGCGTGCAGACATAATTGTTGGGCTTTGCACCCTCCTCTCGCTGAGCGATGACTTCGAGTTCCACGCTCAGCAGGGCGTCCGATCTATTGCCGCCGTTTGACAGCAGCAAAGCCCAACGAACCTCTCCCTTGTAGTCGCTCTCATCGTTCGTAGCAGGCAACAATGGCACATCGAGCTCGGTCATCTGAGCAATGAGGCGGGGCCGCTCGCTGAGGTCCTTATAATATAACGAACCCACGGACACGCAGAGAGCGGCCGCAGAAAAGAAAATGGGAATCATTTTAAACGGCCAGCCTTCTACAAACGACGGTCTTTTCGGTTGTGGTGGCGTCGGCTGCCTTCTCGAACGATATCCAATAGGCACGGCCGCCTCCGTCTCGGGAGTTAAAATTCGATTATATCAAAGCACGGAGCATAACCATCGCCAACCGCTTGATCGCCCGGCTGCAACCGCCCACATGCACGCCATGCTGATCGAGACCGAACCCACGCCCAACCCGGCGACGCTCAAATTCCTGCCCGGCCGCGCCGTGATGGAAGCGGGCACGCGCGATTTCGCCACTCCCGAAGAGGCCGAGGCCTCGCCGCTGGCCGAGGCGATCTTCGACCTGGGCGACGTCACCGGCGTGTTCTTCGGCCGCGACTTCATCTCGGTCACCGCCGCCCCCGGGGTCGACTGGCCGGGGCTCAAGCCCGACATCCTCGCGATCCTGCTCGATCATTTCTCGGCCAACATGCCGCTGTTCCGCGCGCCTTCCGCCGGCTTCTCGGTTCCCCCCGAGGAGGCCGATTATGGCGACGATCCCGCGGATGCCGAGATCGTCGCGCAGATCCGCGAGCTGATCGACACCCGCGTCCGCCCTGCCGTCGCGGGCGACGGCGGCGACATCGTCTATCGCGGCTTCGACAAGGGCAAGGTCTTCCTCCAGCTCCAGGGCGCCTGCTCGGGCTGCCCCTCGTCGAGCGCGACGCTCAAGAACGGGATCGAGCAATTGCTCAAGCATTACGTCCCCGAAGTCACCGAAGTGCGCCAGGTCTGATGGCCGCGCCTCTCGACGACGCCGCGCTCGACACGCTGTTCCGCACCGCCCGCACTTATAACGGCTTTACCGACGAGCCGGTCACCGAGGCGGATATCCGCGCGATCTACGACCTGCTCAAGATGGGCCCGACCTCGGCCAACCAGCAGCCCGCGCGCTTCGTCTGGTGCCTGAGCGAGGAGTCGAAGGAACGGCTCGCCGCCGCGTCGAGCGGGACCAACGGCGCCAAGATCCGCAAGGCCCCGGCGGCGGTGGTGATCGGGATGGATCTCGCCTTCAACGAGCAGCTCCCCTGGCTCTTCCCGCACGCGCCGACCGCCAAGGACTGGTTCCCCGATCCCGAGACCCGCTACAAGCACGCCTTCCGCAACTCGTCGCTCCAGGGCGCCTATTTCATCATCGCCGCGCGCGCGCTCGGCTTCGATACCGGGCCGATGTCGGGCTTCGACCATGACAAGGTCGATGCTGCCTTCTTCGCCGACCAGCCCAATGTGAAGTCGAACTTCATCTCGACCATCGGGCACGGCGACCCCGAGACGATCTTCGGCCGCCTGCCGCGCCCCGAATTCGCGCAGTTCAACACGGTCATCTGAGTCCGTCATCTGAGTCCGGCGCTTGAATAATGCCGTCATCCCGGCGAAAGCCGGGCTTGACCCAATGACCCGCACCCTGATCATCGAAACCGCCACTGCCGCCTGCTCGGTCGCGCTGATCGAGGAGGGCGCGCTTGTCGCCGAGGCGCACGAAGTCGTCAGCCGCGGCCATGCCGAGCGGCTGGTGCCGATGATCGCGAGCCTCCCCGGCCAGGGCCGCGCCCCGCGCATCCTCGTCGATTGCGGGCCGGGCAGCTTCACCGGCGTGCGGGTCGGCCTCGCCGCCGCGCGCGGGCTGGCGATCGGCTGGGGCGCGGAGGTCGCGGGCTATTCCTCGCTCGCGCTGATCGCCGCCGCCGGCTTCGCCGCGGACCCCGCCCTGCGCGCGCTTGCGGTGGTCCTCGAAGGCGGGCATGGCGAGGTCTTCATGCAGCGTTTCACTGCGCCTCTCCTGCACCCGGACGGGCCCTTCCGGTCGCTCGCCCCCGCCGCCGCGCTGGCCGCGCTCGGCGAGCGTCCCGCCTTCGGCAGCGGCGTCCGCCGCCTCGCCGCGCTCGACCCGGACCTCGACCTGCGCGACGCGCTGCCCCGCGCCGCGCACGCGCTGCTGCTGACGCCCGAACTCGCCGCGCTGCCGCCGCGCCCGATCTACGGCCGCGCGCCCGACGCGAAGACGCTGGCCGAGCGCGGCGCTTGACCGGCACGCTCAACCTCACCGAGCTGCGCGCCGGCGGCGTCCAGGACCTGCCCGCGGTCAACACGATCATGCAGGAGGCGTTCGACCCGCGCTACGGCGAGGCCTGGACCACCTCGCAATGCATGGGGATGCTGTCGCTTCCGGGGGTGTGGCTGACCCTCGCCGCGGTCGGCGACAAGGATGTCGGCTTCGCGCTCGCCCGCTCGACCGGGCTCGAGGCCGAGCTGCTGCTGCTCGCCACCAGCCCGCGCGCGCGCAGCCGCGGAGTCGGCGGGGCGCTGCTCCGCGCCGTCGTCGCCGAGGCCGCAGGACGCGGCGTCAAGGACTTGCACCTCGAGGTTCGCGCCGGAAATGAAGCCACCCGTCTCTACCAGCGCGAAGGCTTTACCAAAGTAGGCGAACGGCGCAGTTACTATCGCGGCAAGGGTGGACAACTGTTTGATGCACAAACATTTGCTCGGAAACTCTGACCAATCACCTTGCGGCCCCTTTATCGGCTTGCCTTTGATCCGAAATGGCCCGATAGCGCCATCCAGGTGACAACGCATAGTCGCCGCCCCCCGGGTTGAAAGGATTACAATGGACGCGCAGAACGACTTACAGGAAACGCTGGTGACGCTGACGGCAGATATTGTCGCAGCCCATGTCTCCAATAACAGCGTTGCTGTTTCCGATCTTCCGATCCTCATCACGAATGTTCACGGCGCGCTGACCAGCCTTGGCACCGCGGCTGCCGAGCCTGAAGTGAAGCAGGAACCCGCCGTCTCGATCCGCTCGTCGGTCAAGCCCGACTATATCGTCTGCCTCGAGGACGGTAAGAAGCTGAAAATGCTCAAGCGGCACCTGATGACGCACTATCAGATGACTCCGGACCAGTACCGCGCCAAGTGGGGCCTGGCTGCCGACTATCCGATGGTCGCTCCCAACTATGCCGAGCAGCGCCGCACCCTGGCCAAGAAGATCGGCCTCGGCACCAAGCGCCGCAAGCGCTAGGCGTAGCGCTCCCTCGGGAGAAGAAAAGCGCCGGCCGGGGCTCCCGCCCCGGCCGGCGTTTTGCTTTTCGGGCGGGTCGCCCTTCCCCCTGGGCGGCATTGCCGTTACATGGCGGAGCGAACCGACGGGCAAGGATCAATGGCGCGGAAAATCGACCTCGAAGCGCTCTGCCATGAAAAGGGCCTGCGCATCACCGAGCAGCGCAAGGTCATCGCGCGCGTGCTGTCGGACGCCGACGACCATCCCGATGTCGAGAAGGTCTATGAGCGCGCCTCGGCGATCGATCCGGGCATCTCGATCGCGACGGTCTACCGCACCGTCCGGCTGTTCGAAGAGGCAGGCATCCTCGACCGCCACGATTTCGGCGACGGCCGCGCACGCTACGAGCCCGCGCCCGAGGCGCATCACGACCATCTGATCGACGTCGAGACCGGCAAGGTGATCGAGTTCGTCGATCCCGAGCTCGAGCAGCTCCAGAAGCTGATCGCCGAGCGGCTCGGCTTCCGCCTGGTCGACCACCGGATGGAGCTGTACGGCGTCAGCCTGGATCGAAAGGTCTAGAGGGCTTGCCCAGGATTTCGGAGGAAGAGCGCGCCCGGATCATCGCCGGGGGTGATCCCCGGATGACTCCGATCGGCTGGACGCGGCTGGGGCTGCGCGTCGCGGGGATGGTCGCCTTCCTGCTGCTCGCGGTGCCGATGCACTATCTCTTCAGGCTGTTCCGCCTGCCCTCGCCCTGGCCCAAATTCTTCCTCGGCTGGGTCGCCTGGATCGTCGGCGCGCGAGTCAAGAGGATCGGCGTGCCGCTCAAGCGCGACGTCTTCTACATCTCGAACCATCTCAGCTGGATCGACATCCTCGCGATCGGCGGCACCAGCGGATCGGCGTTCGTCGCCAAGGCCGAGATCGGCGCGACTCCGCTGATCGGCTGGCTCGCCAACTTCAACCGCACCGTCTACGTCAAGCGCGAGAACCGCCTCGGCGTCGCCGAGCAGATCAACCAGCTCCGCGACGCGCTCGCCGAGAATTGGGCGATCACGGTCTTCCCCGAAGGCACCACCACCGACGGCAAGTCGCTGCTCCCGTTCAAGACCCCGATGCTGCGCGTGCTCGAGCCGCCGCCGCCGGGGGTGATGGTCCAGCCGGTGCTGCTCGATTACGGCGCGGTGAGCGAGGAGATCGGCTGGATCGGCGAGGAGACCGGGATCAGCAACGCCAAGCGCATCCTGTCGCGCCCCGGCGGCTTCCGGCTCAGGGTGATGTTCCTCGAGCCCTTCTTCCCCGCCGAATTCCCCGGCCGCAAGGCGATCGCGGCGGAGAGCCGGCGGCGGATCGAAGCGGCCTTGGTCGAGTCGCTCGGCCACGAGCTGCGCCCGTTCGCGCACGCCGTGGAGGCGGTGCGCTACGAGGGCGCCGAGCCGTCCCCGCAACCCTAGGTTGGACGGCGCGGCCTCACCCGCTATAGCCCGCGCCATCATGAAGCCCGCCCCCAAGACCTTCCACGTCAAGTCGTTCGGCTGCCAGATGAACGTCTATGACGGCGAGCGCATGGCCGAGCTGATGGCCGCCGAGGGCCTGACCGCCGCGCCCGACGCCGCCAGCGCCGACCTCGTCGTGCTCAACACGTGTCATATTCGCGAGAAGGCGACCGAGAAGGTCTACTCCGACATCGGCCGGATTCGCAAGGAAGCCCTGGGGAAGCACGGCAACGACCCGATGATCGCCGTCGCCGGCTGCGTCGCGCAGGCCGAGGGCGCCGAGATCGTCCGCCGCGCCAGGGTCGATGTCGTGGTCGGCCCGCAGGCCTATCACAACCTGCCCGAACTGGTCGGCCGCGCGGCGCGCGGCGAGGCCGCGCTCGACACCGGCATGCCCGCCGCCAGCAAGTTCGGCGCGCTCCCCGCGCGCCGCAAGGTGAGCCCGAGCGCCTTCCTCACCGTCCAGGAAGGCTGCGACAAATTCTGCACCTATTGCGTCGTGCCCTATACCCGCGGCGCCGAGGTCAGCCGGCCATGGGACGCGATCCTCGACGAGGCCAGGGCGCTGGTCGATGCCGGCGCGAGGGAAATCACCCTGCTCGGGCAGAACGTCAATGCGTGGGACGACGAGCAGGGCCGCGGCCTCCACGGCCTGATCGCCGCGCTCGACCGGCTCCCCGGGCTGGCGCGCATCCGCTACACCACCAGCCACCCCAACGACATGCGCGAAGGCCTGATCCGCGCGCATGCCGAGGTCGAAAAGCTGATGCCGTTCCTCCATCTGCCGGTCCAGTCGGGCAGCGACCGCATCCTCAAGGCGATGAACCGCAGCCACAGCCGCGATTCCTATCTCCACCTGCTCGACCGCGTCCGCGCGGTGCGGCCGGACATCGCGCTGTCGGGCGACTTCATCGTCGGCTTTCCCGGCGAGACCGAGGCCGAGTTCGCCGAGACGCTGAGCCTGGTCGATGAAGTCGGCTACGCCCAGGCGTTCAGCTTCAAATACTCCCCCCGCCCCGGCACCCCCGCCGCGGACATGGCGGGCGCGGTTCGCCCGGAGGAAATGGACGAGCGGCTCCAGCGCCTCCAGGCATCGCTCAACCGCGACCAGGCCGCGTTCAACGCCGCGACGGTCGGCCGCACCTGCCAGGTCCTGCTCGAACGTCCCGGCAAGCTCCCCGGCCAGCTGATCGGCAAGTCGCCCTGGCTGCAATCGGTGCATTTGATCACCGACGCGGCGATCGGCGAGATGGTCGAGGTCGAGATCGTCCGCGCGGACCCGAATTCGCTGGCGGGAATGGAGCGCGTCCGGGCAGCGGCATAGCCGGACCCGCCTCCGCGTCGAAGGTCCCTGTTCAGCATGCGCTCGACCTGCCAGAAATGCCGGCAGGACCGCGATGGAGGTGCGGCGGATGAAGCCGGCATTCGGGATTGCAGCGTCGCTGCCGCTGTTGCTGCTCGGCGCCTGCTATTATCCGCACGGCATCACGATGCAGGCCCGCGACCTCCCCTTGCCGTCCGCGCTCGCCAAGGAATGCGTGACCGCGGCGATCGCACGCGCGCCCGGGGCCAGCCGCGTGAGCTTTTGGGGCAGCGGCCATCCCGCGAGCGGATCGTGGAACTATCGGGCCGGGCGCGAGCGGGCCTGGCTGAGCATCGACGGATCGAGCGGCGAAGGGCGTTTCGCCAATGGGACTTCGGTGAACGCGGGGCGCCACTCGACCGCACGCCTCGACGCGGCCGAGCCCGTGCTGCTCGCGGTCAATCGCGAATTGCAGGATTGCGGCCTGCCGCTCGAGGGCCGGGTTTCGGTCAGGCGCTACCGCGGCCGCTACGGCGTTCCCTCCGCGCCCGGCCCCGCCCCGGACTCGCCATCGCCGGGACCGACTCCCTAGGATGCGGAGCTCGCGGCATCTTATTGGAGACGCGCTTTTCGCCGATCGATCTCGGCAGTAAGTTCTTCGATTCTGCGTCTGGTAACGCCAATTCCTTCCAGCGTGCCTGCAAGCGGGGCATGCGTGTCTTCTTCAAATTCAGAAGCAGCATAGGACATCTGAAGAGAGCGATACGCCTTCCACGCCGTATCGGTGCGCGAAAGCGCCTCGGACCGCGATTCGCCAACCAACGTAACCAGCTCGATCAGTTTTTCCTCAAGCTGTGCGTCGAGAACTGCGAGCCTCGCCCCTGCCCTCGCTTTCATCGCATGCGTCGACCAATAGGATTCGGGCAGCGAGCCACCATCGTCATCGGGATTGACGGTCGACGAGCCGATAATCGTGAAACGGGAGATGGCGCGGCCTCCCACTGCCTTTTCCAGCTCGCCGATCGCGTACAGATCGAAACCCCCGCCTTCCATTTTTGTCTTGAGATCGGCCAATGAATTCAGGAGGGACGCCCGTTCATGCGTTCGCGCCCTACTTATCCACCGCTTGATGAAGTAACCGCACGCTCCCCCGAAGCGTGAACATCCCCAAAAGGGCGCTGACTTGTGAAGCGCTCAGGCCGGTCAACATCCTCGAGAACCTGCCTCAGCGATGCGAGAGTGGCAACGACGACCGCTGTCGCATGGAATCCTCACTTGGCCCGTATTGCGCGAAGATCGCAGGAATTGCCGATGAAATAGCTGTCCTCTTTGGACTCGGTCTGCCAGACTCGCCCCCGACACATGCGCCACGGAACCCTCCGCACCCGCCCCGGTTTCGCCTTTGAAGGCCGCGTGTCCCTGTCGCCCGACTCGCGCGATGCAATAGTCAACTTGGTCAACCTCCCCTCCGGCAAGCAAGGAGCCGCATGAGCCGCAAACCCGTCCCCGCCCAGTCCGGTGAACGCTCGCGGGTGGAGGTGACTTTCGACAAGCCCCAGCTCCTGCCCCGGCTCTTCGGCGAATATGACAGCAATATCCTCGCGCTCGAGGAACGGCTCGGCGTCTATATCCACGCCCGCGGCCAGCGCGTCGTGATCGAGGGTTCGGCCGAGGCGGTCGGGCATGCCCGCGAAGTGCTCCAGGATCTCCACACCCGCGTGATCCGCGGCGAGGATATCGACACCGGCCTGATCGATGCCGTGATCGCGATGTCGGCCGAGCCCACCCTCACCGGCATCGTCCGCGCCGATGCCGGCGAGGCGCCGCCGCCGATCATGATCCGCACGCGCAAGAAGACCATCGTCCCGCGCTCGGCCGCGCAGGTCCACTACATGCGCGAGCTGATGTCGAACGACATGATCTTCGCGCTCGGCCCCGCAGGCACCGGCAAGACCTATCTCGCGGTCGCCCAGGCAGTCGCGCAGCTGATCACCGGCAACGTCCAGCGCCTGATCCTGTCGCGCCCCGCGGTCGAGGCGGGCGAGCGGCTCGGCTTCCTTCCCGGCGACATGAAGGAGAAGGTCGACCCCTATCTGCGCCCGATCTACGACGCGCTCTACGACTGCCTTCCCGCCGAACAGGTCGAGCGCCGCATCGCCTCGGGCGAGATCGAGATCGCCCCGATCGCCTTCATGCGCGGCCGCACCTTGGCCGAGGCGTTCGTGATCCTCGACGAGGCGCAGAACACCACGCCGGCGCAGATGAAGATGTTCCTCACTCGCTTCGGCCAGAACAGCCGGATGGTGATCTGCGGCGATCCCAACCAGACCGACCTGCCCGGCGGGCCCGCCAGCTCGGGGTTGAACGACGCAGTGTCGAAGCTCGAGGGGATCGAAAGCATCTCGATGGTCCGCTTCGGCGTGGGCGACGTGGTGCGGCATCCGATCGTCGGGCGGATCGTGCAGGCCTATGAGGGGCCGGATGCGTGAGCTGGGGGGCCTGATCGCGGCGGTAATGCTGCTGGCGCTGGCGGGACCGGCGATGGCCGTGCCGGTGGCTAGGCCGACGTCGGTGGCGACCGTGTTGCCGGATCAAGTCGCGGTGGAGAAGGCGCGAGCCGACAAGGCCGAGCGCGACTTGGCGATCCAGACGGCCGCTCGCGAAATCGAAGCGGCGCAAACGGATCGAGCATATTCGCGGTTCGAAATCCTTATTGGACTCGTGGGCGGCCTCTTCGGCATATTGGTGACCGTCATCGTAATTTATTTTTCGTTGAAGACGGACAGAGCCGCGGTCGGCGCCGCCATTTTAACCGCGCGCGAAGAGTTGCGGCAGGCAAGAGACGCGATCCAGGCGCTGCGAGAGCAAGCCGAGGCCGCCACCGAAACTGCCAGGACGGCAGCCGAAACAGCATCGGCTGCCCTGGCCAATGCAGAAACCGCGGCGATCGCCACGGCCAGCGAACGCGATCGGGCGCAGCGCACCAATGAGCAGATGGAGACGCTGCAACGACGAGCCGCCGCTGTTGTCGATGAATTGACGTCCCGCAGTTCAGGCTCCGCAAAATCGGATTTGACCGAAGAGCAATCCGAAACACTGCGAGAAGCTGCGCAGCAAAGCGCCGGATCGCCGGAAAGCGACTGGTCCGTCGATCAATTCAAGGCCGCGATCGGCAAGGCGCAGTATGTCGACAAGGATTGGCCCGAAGCGCTTCGACTCGCATCTGTCATGGCACGGACGCACCGCGAGAATAAAGACGCACAAGTTCAATCGCTTATTCTCAGGGGGGATGCAGAATGTGACGCCTGCAGATTCACGGATTCCCTCGAATCTTACGACAAGGCGATCGCGTTCGCGGCGCTGACCGATACCCCCACTCAGCAAACGGACACGCTTTCCGCGAAGCACAGTCGTTGCACTGTCCTCATTGATCTCAATCGGCCGGCGGAAGCTGAGAAGGCAGCGCTTGCGCTGATATTAGAGCAGGAGAAGCTACTGGCGTCAGATAGTCTGTATAAACTATCGACTCGTCATGTCCTGGCGCGGGCGATTCTTGATCAAGGACGGTTCGACGAGGCCAGCAAAAGCTACGAGACTTTGACACCGACGGTCGAGAGCGCCTTCGGCCCCGACAGTCTGCAAACCTATGTCGCGCGGTACAATTGGGCGTGGGCGATGGTCGAAGCAGGAGATGCTACAGCCGCCGAGGCGATAATTGCTCCAATCCATGCGACGGCAGGCATTGATGGCTGGTCTGCCCGGCATTCGGCGCGCTTGGCGTTCGTGCGAGCCCGTATCGCCGACGCGCAAGGGCATTGCGACCAGGCCGACCAGTTGCTGACCGAAGCTGAAGGTCTTTATCTCGCGCGCTTTGCGGCGAACCACCACGAGCGCCGCAAATTCGATGCCTACATGGCCGCCCGCACCCCGCCGGACACCTCCGATGCTTGACGTCGCCGCTCTCCCCGAAGCCCCCTGGCCCCCCCACGACTGGGAAGCTCTCGCCACCCGCGCCGCCACCGCGGCGCTCAGCCAGTCCCCCTATGGCGAATGGCTCGGCTGGCCCACGACCATCGAAATCGCCGTCCGCCTCACCTCCGACGACGAGGTCCAGACCCTCAACCACCAGTACCGGAGCAAGGACAAGCCGACCAACGTCCTGTCCTTCCCGATGATCCAGCCCGATCTGCTCGAATCGGTCACCCAGAACAGCGACGATGGCGAAGTGATCCTCGGCGATATCGTCCTCGCTTTCGGCGTCTGCGAGCGCGAGGCGGCGGAGCGCGGCATATCGCTCGAAGATCATGCCGCGCATCTCATTGTCCACGGCACCCTGCATTTGCTAGGGTATGATCATCAAGGGGACGCCGAAGCCGAGGCGATGGAGGAGATGGAGCGCGCCGCGCTCGCCACTCTCGGGCTTCACGATCCGTACCCCGTACGCGAGGACTGACACTTTCCATGCCCGAGGGCTCCAGTAGCACCGCCGACACGGCTTCCGAAAATCCCGGTATATGGCGCGGCCTGCGCACGTTGCTGTTCGGCGATTCCGAGCAGGAGACGCTGCGCGACCGCATCGAGGACGCGATCGAGAAGGTCGAGGACGAAGGCAAGAAACCGCCCGCGGGCGATCTCGCCCCGATCGAGCGGCAGATGCTCAAGAACCTCCTCCATTTCGGCGAGCGCGACGCCGGCGATGTCGGCGTGCCGCGCGCCGACATCATCGCGGTCGAGGAATCGACTCCCTTCGCCGATCTGGTCCAGCTCTTCGCCGAAGCGGGGCACAGCCGGCTGCCGGTCTATCGCGAGGAGCTCGATACCGTCATCGGCATGGTCCATATCAAGGACGTGTTCGCGATCCTCGCCACCGATGCGCCGCACCCGCCGAGCATTTCCGCGCTGATCCGCCAGCCGCTCTACGTCCCGCAATCGATGGGCGCGCTCGACCTGCTCGCGCAGATGCGCGCGGGGCGCACCCATCTCGCGGTGGTGCTCGACGAATATTCGGGGACCGAGGGGCTGATCACGATCGAGGATCTGATCGAGGAGATCGTCGGCGAGATCGAGGACGAGCATGACGATGCGCCGACCCAGCTGCTGATCCCGCTCGACGGCGGCGGCTGGGAGGCCGATGCCCGTGCCGAGCTCGAGGATGTCGGCGAGACGATCGACGCGCGGCTCGCCGAGATCGAGGAGGATGTCGAGACGCTGGGCGGGCTCGCCTTCGTGCTCGCCGGCCATGTCCCCCAGGCGGGCGAATGCCTGGAACATGCGAGCGGCTGGAAGCTTGAGATCGTCGAGGCCGACACGCGCCGCGTGACGCGGCTTCGCCTGCATCCGCCGGTCGAGCTGGCCGTACCCGAGGAGTGATCATGCGCAAGTGGCTCAAGCATATCGTGATCGTCCTGGTCGCGGCCGTGGTGCTGCTGGCGGGCGCGTGGTGGTGGATCAGCCGGCCCGACGTTGCGCGGCTGAGCGAGGCCGCGGTCACCGGCAAGGTCCCGCAGCTCGGCGACGAGCGCCCGCAATTCTATCCGACGATGGAAGTCGCACCGGTCGCCGGCTGGGTCGGCGGCGCCAGGCCGACCCCCGCCAAGGGGCTCAAGGTCGCCGCCTTCGCCGGCGGGCTCGATCATCCGCGCTGGCTCTACCGCCTTCCCAATGGCGACATCCTCGTCGCCGAGACCAATTCGCCGCCGCGCAAGGTCGGCGGAGTCACCGGCATGGTGATGGGATCGCTGATGAAGAAGGCCGGCGCCGCCACGCCCTCGGCCAACCGCATCACGCTGCTGCGCGACGCCAACAATGACGGCGTTGCCGAGGCGCGCTCGGTGCTGCTGAGCGATCTCAACTCGCCCACCGGCATGGCGCTGGTCGGCGAGTGGCTCTATATCGCCAACACCGACGCGCTGGTCCGCTACCCGTTCAAGGCCGGCGACACGAAGATCACCGCCAAGCCCGAGAAGATCATCGACTTGCCCGGCGGCGGCAATCACTGGGCGCGCAACGTCATCCCCAGCGCCGACGGCACCAGCCTCTATGTCAGTATCGGTTCTTCCTCGAACATCGCCGAGAACGGCCTCGACGCCGAGGGCCCGATCTACGAGGGCGGGCGCTCTCCCAAGGGCAGCCGCGCGCTGATCCTCGAGGTCTTCCCCGACACCAAGACCAGCCGCGTTTATGCCTGGGGCCTGCGCAATCCCAACGGCATGGCGATCGAGCCGCACCGCAAGACGCTGTGGACCGTGGTCAACGAGCGCGACATGCTCGGATCGGATACCCCGCCCGACTATCTGACCCAGGTCGATCTCGGCGCCTTTTACGGCTGGCCGTGGAATTACTGGGGCGGCTATGTCGACAAGCGCGTCCATCCCGAGCGGCCCGATTTGCTCGAATATACCAAGCGCCCCGATTACGCGCTCGGCCCTCATGTCGCTGCGCTTGGCCTGACCTTCGCGTCGGACGCGAAGCTCGGCGCGGGCTTCGCCAACGGCGCGTTCATCGGGCTGCACGGCTCGTGGAACCGCTCGCCGCTGTCGGGCTACAAGGTGGTCTACGTACCCTTCGGCGACAACGGCTTCCCGGCCAACGGCAGCAAGCCGATCGACGTCCTCACCGGCTTCCTCGACGCCGCGGGCAAGGCGCAGGGCCGCCCGGTCGGGGTGATCACCGATGCGAGCGGCGGGCTCCTCGTCGCAGACGATGTCGGCAATGTCATCTGGCGGGTGAGCGCGGCGCAGTAGCTATTTCAGCAGCTTGGGCGCGACCTGCATCAGCTTGTCGCGCACCTTGCCCGCGAACAGCGCGAGCATCGGCGGCAAGTCGACCTCGGCATGGACGTGGCTGTCGAACACGTCGCAGCGGCTGGCGATCGTCTGGCCGAGCGCGGTCACGGTGAAGTGGAGCGTGTCGCCTTCCCAATGATGCGCGGTGCTGCCGCCGCCGGGGATCATTTCGGCGAGCTTGCCGATGCCACCGCCCATCCGCGCCTTCGCTGCCTCGCGGCCGAGCTTGTGGGGAATGTCGACCTTGATCGGATCGGGCACGGGTTTTCCTTCAGGTGGCGAAGAGTGAGGCGTCATCGGCAAACGCCTTGAACTCGAGTGCGTTGCCGCTGGGGTCGCGAAAGAACATCGTCGCCTGCTCGCCGACCTGCCCCTTGAAGCGGACATGCGGTTCGATCCCGAACGCGATCCCCGCCGCCGCGACGCGTGCGGCCAGCGCCTCCCAGTCGGGCATCGTCAGCACCACCCCGAAATGCGGCACCGGCACGTCGTGCCCGTCGACCGCATTCTCGACCGCGACCGGCTTCGCCGACGGATCGAGATGCGCGACGATCTGGTGGCCGAACAAGTCGAAGTCGATCCAGTGATCGGACGAGCGCCCCTCGGGGCACCCCATCACTCCGCCGTAGAAGGCGCGCGCGGCGGCGAGGTCGTGGACCGGGAAGGCGAGGTGGAACGGACGGATCATCGCCGCCTATTGGGACGGCTTGCCCCGCCGCGCAATCCCGTCGAGCAAGGCCGCACCTCCTTCCCGTTCCCCTGCGAAAGCAGGGGCCCAGGGTCGCACGCGACGAACTGCCTGGCTCTGGACCCCTGCTTTCGCCGGGGAACATAGAAGTCCTTGGTGTCGTGAAGTACCCGCGATACCCTCCCGCCCATGCGCTACGCACGCCTGCCGCTAGTCTTCGCAGCCATCCTCATGCTGGGCGCCGCGCCGCCCGAGGCGTCGCCGGTGGCGCGCGCCGCCGAATGCCGCGCCTCGCACCGCGCCGCGCGCGCAGCGCTCCGCCGCCTGCCGGTGCGCGAAACCGCCGAGGAGAACACCGAGCACGGCTTTGGCGCGACGACAAGCTACGACGCGACCGGGTTCGCAGTCGCCGGCATTCCGGTGCGCGCGCTGGTCGCGTCGGACATCAACGCGATCCCGGGCGAAAGCCTGACGATCTGGACCCGGTTCGACGCGCCGTACGATGCGGTCCGCGCGGCGGCGCTGCGCAGCATCGGCAAACCCGCGTGCATCAACCGCGAAGGCGCACCCGGCTATTGCCTGCTGGCCGAGAGTCGCATCGGCGGCTGGACGCGGACGCTCACGCTCGATGTCGAAGACGGTCGCCCGCTGCTGGCGTGCCTCTATTGGAAGCCGCGCCGCTGACAGCGGCTTGCCTCCCCGCCGCATCCCGGCGATAGCCGCCCCATGCGCCGCCGACCCCTGCTGACCGCACTCGCCGCCGGACTCCTCTCCGCCACCGGATTCGCGCCGCTCGACTGGTGGCCGCTGCTGCTGGCCGGCCTCGCGGTGCTGCTCCACCTCGTCCATGAAGCGCCGACCCTAAAGAGCGCGCTGCTGCGCGGCTGGGTGTTCGGAGTCGGCCATTTCGCGGTGGGCAGCAACTGGCTGCAGCACGCGTTCGACTATCAGGACAGGATGCCCCCCGCGCTCGGCTATCTCGCGGTGGTGCTGGTCGCCTGCTACCTCGCCATCTATCCCGCGGTGGCGATGGGGCTCGCCTGGCGCTTCAAGACCCAGGTGCGGATCCGGTCGGGCTGGGACGGCCCCGATCCCGGCTATATCCTCGCCGCCGCCGCGGCGTGGATGCTGACCGAATGGCTGCGCAGCGTCATCTTCACCGGCTATCCGTGGGACCCGATCGGAGTCGCCTGGGTCTCCACTCCGGTCGCGTCGATCGCAACTTGGATCGGCACCTATGCGCTGTCGGGGGTGACGATGGCGCTGGCGGGCACGCTCTACCTCGCGGGCGGCCGTAACTACCGGCCGCTGCTGGTCGCCTTGCCGCTGCTCGCGATCGCAACGCTCTTCACCATGCCGGGTCCGTCGAGCCCGGCCGCTTTCGCCGAAAACGCGCCGCGGGTCCGCGTCGTCCAGCCCAATATCGGCCAGGAGGGGCTGCTCGATCCCGACTATAACGAGCATGTCCTGGCGCGGATGATCGCGCTCAGCGGCCGGCCCGGCCTCGCTCCGCGGCTGCTGGTCTGGCCCGAAGGAATGGTCAACGACTATGTCGAGGACGGCTATCCCGACACGCGCTATTACCGCGTCGATCCCCGCATCGTCCGCGCGCGCATCGCCGCGAAGCTCGGCCCGCTCGACACCGCGCTGATCGGCGGCAACGCGCTGTTCTTCGACCGTGCCGGCACGCTCGTCGGCGCGGGCAACTCGATCTGGTCGGTCGATCCCGACGGCATGCTCGGCAGCCGCTACGACAAGGCGCACCTCGTCCCGTTCGGCGAATATCTCCCCGCCCGGCCGTTCTTCGAGGCGCTCGGCGTCGCGCGCTTCGCCGCGGGCAATATCGACTTCGTCCGCGGCCCCGGCCCGCGCAGCCTCGCGATTCCCGGCTTCGGCAGCGCGGGGATGCAGATCTGCTACGAGATCGTCTTCTCGGGCTATGTCGTCGACCCCGCGCACCGCCCCGATTTCATCTTCAACCCCTCGAACGACGCCTGGTTCGGCAGCTGGGGCCCGCCGCAGCATCTGGCGCAGGCGCGGATGCGCGCGATCGAGGAGGGGCTGCCGATTCTCCGCGCCACCCCGACCGGCATCTCCGCGGTGATCGACGCGCGCGGCAATCTGGTCGCCACCATCGCGCCCGGCAAGGAAGGCGCGGTCGAGGTTCCGCTCCCCACCCCGATGCCGCCGACGCTCTTCTCGCGCCTTGGCAACTGGCTCGCGCTCGCCGCCTTCGTCCTGCTGCTGCTCTTGGCCGTTGCGTTCCGCCGCCTCGCCCGCTAGTGGGCTCATATAAGGAAAGCTTTATATCCGGCATGGAAACGGCCGGGCTTTCTCCCCGCACTTGAGGATTTTCCATGCGTTCCAATTATCTCTTCACGTCCGAATCGGTTTCGGAAGGCCATCCCGACAAGGTTTCCGACCAGATTTCCGACGCGATCGTCGACCTGTTCCTGTCGAAGGACCCCGAGGCGCGCATCGCCTGCGAGACGCTGACCACTACCCAGCTGGTCGTGCTGGCCGGCGAAATCCGCGGCAAGGGCATCATGGACGAGGCGGGCAACTGGGCCCCCGGCGTCAGGGATGAAGTCGAAGCCGCGGTCCGCGCGACGGTCAAGCGCATCGGTTACGAGCAGGATGGCTTCCACTGGGAAACGCTCAAATTCTACAACAATTTGCATCCGCAGTCGGCGCACATCGCGCAGGGCGTCGACGCCGGCGGCAACAAGGACGAGGGCGCGGGCGATCAGGGCATCATGTTCGGCTATGCGGCCGACGACACGCCCGACCTGATGCCCGCGACGCTCTATTACAGCCACAAGATCCTCGAGCAGATGGCCGCCGATCGCCATTCGGGCGCGGCGCCGTTCCTCGAGCCCGACGCCAAGAGCCAGGTGACGCTGCGCTACGAGGGCAGCAAGCCGGTCGCGGCCACCGCGATCGTCGTCTCGACCCAGCACGGCAAGGGCTATGACGAAGGCGACAAGGAAGCCGAGCTCCACGCTTATGTGAAGCAAGTCGTCGCCGGCATTCTTCCGGCCGAATTGCTCTCGGACGAGACCGTCTATCACATCAACCCGACCGGCAGCTTCGAGATCGGCGGGCCCGACGGCGACGCCGGCCTGACCGGACGCAAGATCATCGTCGACACCTATGGCGGCGCTGCCCCGCACGGCGGCGGCGCCTTCTCGGGCAAGGACCCCACCAAGGTCGACCGGTCGGCTGCGTACATCACGCGCTATCTCGCCAAGAACATCGTCGCCGCCGGGCTCGCCCAGCGCTGCACGATCCAGCTGGCCTATGCGATCGGCGTCTCGAAGCCGCTGTCGCTCTATGTCGATACCCACGGCACCGGCACGGTGGACGACGACAAGCTCGAGGCCGCGATCATGGGCATCGACAAGCTCGGCGGCCTCACCCCGCGCGCGATCCGCACCCACCTGAAGCTCAACAAGCCGATCTACGAAAAGACCGCCGCCTACGGCCATTTCGGCCGCACCGCGGAAGGCGACTTCTTCCCCTGGGAGAAGACCGACCTGGTCGACGATCTCAAGGCCGCGCTGGGCTGAAACCGCCGCCTCGCCGACATCGAAACCCCGCCGCGGCCCTGCCCGCGGCGGGGTTTTTCATGGGGATGCCCGCATAGGGGAATCCCTATCGGGATGACTCCAGCGCGGGTGCGCCCGTACTACCGCGGTTCAGGAATTAACCATTAGGTAACCCTATCGACCAAGGGGACGCCGCCATGCCGAACGCCGCACAGACCGATCTCGCCACCGCACTCGCCATCACTTTCCACCCGCTGGTGCGCGCCGACTCGGAGCGCGCCTTCGCGTGGCGCGCCGAAGTGACCGGCAGGAACGGCTGGACCCTCGATGCGGTGCTCGGCATCCTCGCCCCCGCCGAGCGCGATGCGCTCGATTGCTTCTGCGCCACGCTCGCGGTCACCCAGGCGGCCGCGCGCGGGCTGGGGCGCACCGAGGCGCTGCTGATCGTCCCCGTCCACGCCGCCTGCGAGACCCCTGACCGCATCCTCGCCGACATCGCCCGCACCGCGCGGCACCATGGCATCGCCACCGATCGCATCATCATCGAAGTCGGCGCCGACGAGCGCGACTGCCTCGAATCGGCCGAGCGCCTTGCCGAGGCTTGCGCGATCGAGGGGCTGTCGGTCGCACTCTGCGGCTTTTCGTCGGGAAGAGTCGGCGTCAACCTGCTCGCCCGTTTCAAGCCGCGCTTCGCCCGGCTCGACCGCGCGCTGATCCGCAACATCGGTAGCAGCGATTCGCGGCGGCTGGTGGTCGAAGGCGCGCTGCGGCTCGCCCAGTCGCTCGGCACCACCGTGATCGCCCCCGCGCCCGAGACGCAGGACGAGCACGACACGCTGCGCCGGATCGGCGTCACCCATATGGAGCGCGGCGCCGCGCTGCGCCCGCTGCCCTCCGCCGTCCCGCCCCGCCGCGCCCCGCGCACCATGCCGCTGGGCACCCAGCGCGACGCCCCCGCCCGCCGCACCGCCCCGACGGGCAGCTTCGCGGCGTTCGAATCGGTGGTCTGCGCGTAGATTCGTTCAACGCTCGGCGCGGTGCCGGCGACACGGCGGCTAGACCAACGCTACTTGAACATTCCTGTCCCTACCGCTTTAGTAAGCGTGGGGGACGGGTTCCATGCAGCGAATTCTCGGTGTTCTGCTTTTTCTAGGCACGCCCATCGCTGCGTCTGCCGCCCCGCCGCCGGCCAACACCAGCGTTTCGCTCGAGAACACCAGCGAGATCGTCGCGGACGCGAAGCAGAAGGCGGCGGATGCGGACCGCCTCAAGCAGATGCTGGAGATGCGCGAAGCGATCCAGAGCGCGTCCCATGACCGACTGGAGATCATTGGCGGCTGGCTCGGCGTGATCGTCGGGATGTTCGGGGCGCTGATAACCGTCATCGTTGTCTTTTTCGGACTACGGCTCGAACAGGCTGCGCTGGCGCGCGCCGAGAAGAGTCTCGCGGATGCCCGTGAGCAGTTCGATCGACGCATGGTGGCCACTCTGCTGAAGGCCGAAGAGGCTGCCGAGAAGGCAAGTCAGGCCAACGAAAAAGCCGAAGAGGCCCTTACCACCGCTCAATCCCACGCCGAACGCGCCAAAGCCCATTCGCGCGACGCCGAGGAAGACGCCCGCAAGCTCCGCAAGGCCTCGGCCTTGGCGAAAGCGCAGAGCCGCACGCGGCCCGAGGAGTCACCCACGCTCAGCGTAGAGGATCAGCAAACCCTTGCCGAAGGTGTGGTGGTTGCGAAAAGCACGCCGCCGAGCCTGCGAACTGCATCGGCATTCCGCGTCCAGCTGCTGGGCGCGCGAATGGCGAATCGTTGGCGGGAAGTGATCGAGATTGCCCGGGAATTCAGGACCGCCCATGCCGATGACGACGAATCCGTCACCATGGCGCTGATGCAGGAAGGCATTGCGCATTATCGCCTGGAAGAATGGGAACAAGCGCTGGAATGTCACGATGAACTATTGGATCGTTACGAACGTAAACCAAAAAGCGTAGATCGGGAAGACTATCTTATTACGATTGTGAATAAGTCTTCTGTATTATTTAGGCAGAAAAAATTTGTCGAGGCTAATCAATTCATATTGAAATCCTTGGAAACCGTGATTCAGTCAGATTACGACGATTACGGCGCCAGGGTGAACAGTATTAAAGATGCCTTGGCTGCAACATTGAATCAGATTGGGCGAGCCGATGAAGCAAAAAAACTTCTAGATAACGTCATTGTAGAATTTGAAAAAGATCATTCCACTCTTTCCAAAATGTGCGTCGGCAATGCTTATTATAATAGAGCATGCAGTGCAGCGCTTTTGAAGGATACGCGCGATTCCATTAGATGGCTGAAAAAGTGGTCGAGCAGTACGGGAGGATTTGACTGCAATGCAGTCGCGCTGGATTCCGATTTCGATGGAATACGCGACGACAAACCTTTCCTGACATTCCTTGGTGAAAAAGGCTGTCCGCCCCCCGGATGAAAACCGCGGGGGTGCCGGTCGTTGCCCGGTACCGCCGACCCCTACTCGCTTGAGATCGCTTGGCCTTTGCCTGGTACCCCGATAGGCTCCCCGGCAAAGGGGAGAATGCCATGCAGCGAATGTTCGGATGGGCGGTCGGCCTGATCGCCATGCTCGGGGCCGCGGGCCTGCCCGCGCACGCGCAGCAGCGCTCGCTCCAGGTTCCCGCCGCCTCGGGGTGGAAGCATGCCGAGACCGGCCTGATCCTCCGCCCCCGGCTCGCGGGCTTCGCGCGCAACGGGCTGACCGACAACGGCAATGCCGAGCTCGATGTCGCCGCCCAGTTCGAGGACGCTTCGACGCGGATCACCGTCTTCCTGTTCCGCCCCGCGCTGCAGAGCGTCCCGGTGTGGTTCGACCGCGCCGAGACCCAGATCCTCCTGCGCGGCGATACCTTCGGCAAGGCCCAGCCGATCGGGCCGGTCCAGGCCTTCGCGGCGCCAGGCGCGACCGCGGCAAGCGCGCTGCGCCGAGTCTACACGCCGGCCAGGGGGCCCTACCGGAGCACCGGGCTGGCGGTGATCCCGCTTGGCCGCTGGCTGGTCGCGATCCGGATCAGCTCGCAGCAATTCGACACCGCCGAGCTCGATGCCAGGCTGAGCGAAGCGGTCGCCGGGATCGGCTGGCCCCAGGGCGTCGCCGAATCGCCCGCCGCGGCGCCCGTCCTCGCCTGCGCCAAGCCGCTCGACTATGCGAAACGCGCCAAAATGAAGAAGCCCAGCATCAACGACGCGCTGATGGGCGCGATCATGCCCGCGGTCGCCGCCAGCGCGGCCAAGGAAGGCAAGGCCGAGCCGGGTCCGTCGCTGTTCTGCCGCGACCTGCCGCCGCGGCTCGAATACGGCACCTATCGCGCGCCCGACGCGACCAACGCCTATGTCATGGCGATCGGCGATGCCGGCCGCATCGTCTCGGTCTCGCCGAGCCTCGCCGGGCTGGTCGACAATTCGACGTCGTGGGGAGTCAGCTTCGGCGGGCTCGACAGCACCGACATCTTTCCGCCGTTCGACAAGCTTCCGCATCCCGACCAGGCGTGGAAGGCGCTGACGACCAGCAATCCGATCTCGAGCTCGTCGGGCAACGGCGCCAACATCACGATCGGGATGCCGGGCAAATAGCGCCGTGGCCGACGCCAATCTCCACGCGCTGATCGCCGCGGCGGCCAAGCGGGCCGGCGATCGGCCGCTGCTCGTCGAAGGCGGCCGCACGCTGCTGCGCTACGCCGAACTCGACGCCGCCATCGCCGCCTATGCCGCGGCGCTGGCGGCGGCAGGCGCCCGTCCCGGCGACCGCCTCGTCATCCAGGTCGAGAAATCGCCGGCCAATATCCTGCTCTATCTCGCCGCGCTGCGCGCCGGTCTGGTCTACGTCCCGCTCAACACCGCCTACACCGCCGACGAGCTCGCCTATTTCATCGCCGATGCCGAGCCTTCGGTCGTGGTGGTCGACCCCGCCGGCGCCGAAGCGGTCCGCGCGCTGACCGCCGCCGCGGTCCTCACGCTCGATGCCGACGGCAACGGCATCGACCCCGCGCCCGCCGCCTTCGAGACCGTCCCCCGCGGCCCCGACGATCTCGCCGCGATCCTCTACACCTCGGGCACCACCGGCCGCTCGAAGGGCGCGATGCTGACCCACGACAATCTCGCCTCCAACGCGCAGGCGCTGGTCGACCTCTGGCGTTTCACCGGCGACGACGTCCTGATCCACGCGCTGCCGATCTATCATGTCCATGGCCTGTTCGTGGCGCTGCACTGCGCGCTGCTGAGCGGCGCCACGATCCATTTCCACCGCAGCTTCGACGCCGACGCCGTCCTCGCCGACCTCGCCCACGCCACCGTGCTGATGGGTGTCCCGACCTTCTATGTCCGCCTCGCCCGCCACCCCGGCCTGACTCGCCAGGCCTGCGCGGGCATGCGCCTGTTCGTCAGCGGATCGGCGCCTTTGCTCGAGGCGACCTTCGAGGAATTCGCGGAGAAGAGCGGCCACCGCATCCTCGAACGCTACGGCATGACCGAGGCGGGGATGATCACCTCCAACCCCTATGACGGCGATCGGATTCCCGGCACCGTCGGTTTTCCGCTTCCCGGCGTCGAGGCGCGCATCGCCGACGAAGTGCTCGAAATCCGCGGGCCGAACCTGTTCAAGGGCTATTGGCGCAACCCCGAAAAGACCGCGGAAGACATGCGCGAGGGCGGCTGGTTCGTCACCGGCGACATCGCGACGATGGCCGCGGACGGCCGCGTCGCGATCGTCGGCCGCGCCAAGGACCTGATCATCGCCGGCGGGCTCAACATCTATCCGCGCGAGATCGAGCTGGCGATCGACGCGCTGCCCGGCGTCGGCGAGTGCGCGGTGATCGGCGTGCCGCATCCCGATCTCGGCGAGGCGGTGGTCGCGGTGGTGGTGCGCAGCGGCGACACCGACGCGGCGCGCATCCTCGCCGCGCTCGGCACCCTCGCGCGCTTCAAGCAGCCGCGCCGCATCGTCTTCGCCGACGCGCTTCCCCGCAACGCGATGGGCAAGGTCCAGAAGGCCGAGCTGCGCCGTCTCCATGCGAGGCTGTTCGCCGCCTGATCCGGCTTGCCGCGCCGCCGCCCGCCTGCCAGTTTGCCGCCAAAGGAGGATTATCCATGCTGCGCCGTATCGCCTTGTCGCTGGCCATCGCTACTGCGCCGGTCGGCGCCGTCGCGCCGGTCGCCGCGCACGCGCAGGTCGCCCCCGCCGACCAGGCCGCGATCGACCTCGCGCTCGCCCGCGGGCAGCTGCTCTACGCCTATGACCAGGCCGCCTGGCACGGCACCGACGACATGCTCAAGAAGGTCGAGAAGCCCGGGGACAAGATCGGTGGCTATATCGTCGACGGCCCCGCCGCGACCCCGACCCTGATCTTCTTCGACAAGGACGAGGCCGATCCGCACGCAGTCTATGTCGCGCAGTTCCGCAACAACCGGCTGGTCTCGGGCAAGGTACTCGGCGCCCGCGACGACCGCACGCTGAGTCCCGAGCGCAAGGCGATGATCGCCGCGCGCGCCAGGGCCGCCACCGCGTGGAGCGCGGCCAAGCCGGTCTATTGCAGCGAGGCCCGGCCCAACACCGTCGTGCTTCCGCCCGAGCGGCCCGGCGGGCCGTTCCTGGTCTACATCATGACGCCGCAGACCGTGGCCGGCGCCTATCCGTTCGGCGGCCATTTCCGCGTCGAAGTGAATGCCGACGGCACGACCGGCGCCTCGCGCAGCTTCACCCGCACCTGCCTCACCATCTCCGGCCCGGGCGTCGCGAACAGCCTGGCGATCGTCGTCACCCACCTGCTCGATCCCGTGCCCACCGAGATTCATGTCTTCACGTCGCTCGCCGCGCACCAGCCGGTCGTCGTCAGCACCAGGGACAAGGCGCGGTGGTGGGTCACCGGCGACGCGATCGAGCGCAAGGACGAATAGGCGGCTTGCGCTCGGACCCCGGACGCCCCTAGGCGGGCGGCCATGTCCGATCCCGCATCGATCCGCCGCCTCTATGGCCGCAGCAAGGGGCACAAGCTCCGCCTCGGCCAGGCCGCCCTGGTCGAGGAGCTGCTGCCCGAGCTGAGCGTGCCCGAGGCCGGCCCGATCGACGCGCGCACGCTGTTCGGGGATGACCGCCCGCTCGAGCTCGAGATCGGCTTCGGCGCGGGCGAGCATCTCGCCGCGCAGGCGGCCGCGCGCCCCGGTCACGGCTTTATCGGCTGCGAGCCCTTTCTCAACGGCGTGGTCGGTGCGCTCGCGCACATCCGCGAGGGAGGCCTGACCAATGTCCGCCTCCACATGGGCGACGCGCTCGACGTGATCGAACGGCTCCCCGACGCCAGCCTGGCCCGGGTCTATCTCCTCCACCCCGATCCGTGGCGCAAGGCGCGCCATGCCAAGCGCCGCATGGTCAATCCCGGCCCGCTCGACGTCATCGCCGCCAAGCTCAAGCCCGGCGCCGAATTCCGCCTCGGCACCGACGACCCGACTTATTGCCGCTGGTCGATGATGGTGATGAACTCGCGACGCGACTTCGAATGGCAGGCCAAGACCCCCGCCGATTTCCTCACCCGCCCCGCCGACTGGCCCGAGACCCGCTACGAGCGCAAGGCGCGCAAGGCCCGCCGCGAGGTCTGGTACTTCAGGTACCTACGGGTTTAAGGGATTTTTGAAATGCTCGATTTCTAGTTATTCCAATTACTTACCTACGCTATGGCCGCCGAACCTATCCGGCAGTTTCCTAAACGGTGATTGCCCGGTGCTTACATTTGTGGTACCTGAGGTACTGCAATGGCGACCGGAAAAATCACCAAGCGGACCCTCGACGCCCTTCAGGCCGGATCGGTCGAAGGCTTTCTGTGGGATCAGGATTTGCGGGGCTTCGGCCTGCGGATCACAGCCGGCGGAGCAGCGAGCTATGTCGTGCAATATCGCATGGGAGGTCGAGAGGCTAAGACCCGGCGATACACTATTGGAGGTCATGGCTCACCCTGGACTCCTTCGACGGCGCGTGAAGAAGCCGGGCGATTGCTGCGCCTCGTCGCGCAAGGCATCGATCCGGTAGAGTCGGATAAGCAGCGGCGCAGGGAAGCTGTCGATCTTGCCTTCTCGGCTTATGCTGATCGCTTTGCCGGTGCCTGCAAAGGCAAGGGGTGGAAGGCGCTCGTCGTGCGCATCTTGAAGATGCACGTCAAACCGGTGCTTCGAGACAAGGCACTGCCAACGATCACTCGAATCGACATCGTCGCGGTGCTCGATCGAATGCCGGAGGAGCAAGCAGCTAACCGGCGAAATGCATTTGCGGTGATGCGCCGCCTTTTCCGATGGGCTATCAGCCGCGGCGATATTGCGGCGAGTCCCATGGAGGGCATGGAGACGCCACCGGCTGTGAAGGCTCGTGAGCGCTGGCTGACTGACGCAGAACTCAAACGTGTCTGGTTGCAGGCGCCGAACTGCCATCGCTGCTTCGGACCGATCGTTCGGCTGCTGATTGCAACGGGTCAGCGCCGTGAGGAGATCACGGGTCTCGATTGGTCAGAATTGAGCCGTGAAGAGCGCGACATGCGGCTCTCCGGTGACCGCACCAAGAATGGCGAACCCACGAACGTGCCACTGAACGAACTGGCTGTAGCCGAACTGGATCGAGTCGCCGGCACGACCACTTGGCCAAAGCGCGGTCTCGTCTTCAAGACTTCGACTGGAGCAAGGTTCACGGCACATGCCAAAGGCAAGCGCACCATCGATAAACTCATCGCCGACGAGGATGACGGCGCCATCCCTCCTTGGCGCCTCCATGACCTACGGCGTACTCTCGCGACAGGATTCCAGCGCATTGGCGTCCGGTTCGAGGTGACCGAAGCTGTTCTCAACCATGTGAGCGGATCACGCTCTGGAGTTGCCGCTATCTATCAGCGGCACGACTGGAAACCTGAGAAACGGCAGGCACTGGACGCGTGGAACGATCACATACAGCGCGCGCTCAGGTAACGCGGCCTCCTGCAGCAGTTCGGTTTCCAAGGGGCCACCAGCTCGCGGCTACCCCGCCTGGCGCGATGCGCCAGGACAGCGACTAACCTCGCCAAGCGAACACCGTAAGCCCAGAGTCTCAAGCGAAGCACGAGCTGCGGAAGGATATCATTCCGAATGCTTATTCTACAATAAACTTCGTTTAGCCGAAACGAACCATAGTCGAATTGTCCGCTTATTTTGACAAAGCGATGTTTTTGCTATGAATAGTTGCATAGCAGATTCGCTCTGGCGGCTACCTTGAGAAGTTGTCCGGCCACGGGCCCTAGTAAGGCGTTCTCTGGAACATGCGGGTTGGGGTCCGCAATCCGGGTCGGCCAGGGTGCGTATGCCACGTTTGGCGATTGCAGAAGTGTTCGTTCAGAATGCAAAGGTCGCGACGTCGGCCGATGCCTTGCGGGCTTCTCTCCTGCAAAGTTGCGAAGCAATGGGAGTGCGATATTTCGCTCTCACCCATCATATCAATTTCGGTCACGATGGTGGCCCGGCTGTCCGGCTGCACAATTATCCCCCGAGCTGGGAAGAGTGGTTTGACCAAAACGAACTAGGCCGCTCTGACCCAATCCATCGTGCCTGCCACAAAGCCAGCTTCGGATTTCCGTGGGCGGCAGTCCCTGACATGATAAAGCTGACACCGGACGACCGCTGCGTGCTCGATCGAGCCTATTTGGTCGGCATCGGCGAAGGCTTCACCATTCCGGCAAGCATCCCGGGCGAGATCCTGGGTTCATGCTCTTTCGCGGTCGATGCAGGCCAGCCCTTCCCGGAGGAATTTCACTACGTCTGCCAGCTGGTCGGCGGGTTCGCGTTCGAAGCGGCTCGCCGCCTCTCCGGAGTTCGAGATATGTCTATCGACCATGCCGCCATTCTTACCGATCGTCAGCGCGATTGCGTGCTTTGGGCAGCCCGCGGAAAGACCGATTGGGAAATCGCGGTGATACTCGGCGTCAGCCATGAGACGGTCATTCAGCATTTGAAGCATGCGCGCGAACGCTACGGCGTCCAGAAGCGCGCCATGCTTGCGGTCCGGGCGCTGTTCGACGGCTTGATCAGCTTCTCCGACATTTTGAAGCACTGACGCTACCCCCATTTCTTGGAATACCGCGCCGTAGCTCCGATGCGGATGCTGGCCCCCTCTCCAATCCGAGGGGGCACGCTCCATGGTTTTACTCATCGACTCCAGTACCGGCAGCATCAGCGACGTCGCATTCCGCTCAATGTTCGCGGCGCGGAAAAGCGTCTTTATCGACCTCCTCAAATGGGATCTCCCTGTCCTCGAAGGGCGATATGAGATCGACCAGTTCGATGACGCGCATGCCCGCTATCTGATCATCACAGACTTCGATCATCAGCACCTTGCTTCGGCGCGACTGCTGCCGACCACACGTCCGCATATCCTCGACTCGATTTTCGCTGCGCTGTGCGCAGGCGAGCCACCACGCGGCCCGGCGGTCTGGGAAATCACCCGCTTCTGCCTGGATCGCCGGCTGCGGTCCGCGGAGCGTCGCCAGGTGCGCGACCACCTTGTCACTGCACTGGCAGCGCACGCACTCGAAACTGGGATCGACACCTACACCGGCGTTGCCGAGATGGGATGGCTCCAGCAGATCCTGAGCTTTGGCTGGGATTGCCGTGCCATCGGCGAACCGCTGCGAAGCGGCGGCAGCCTGCTTGGCGCGCTCGAGATCACGATCACCCCGAATACGCCCGTGGAGTTGGCGGCCGGTGGGGTCTGGTCACCGCTATCCATTCACGAAATGCCGGCGCGCAGCGCCGTGAACGCATGAGAACCGCTATGACAAACGCACAAAATCCGAAGCCCGCCGGCTTTGACGCCGCCACTGACTTGCTCAAGACGCAGGGTTGGTGCGTCATTCCAAACGCCCTGCCGGTCGAGACGATCGCAGCGCTCGCTGCCGATCTCGCTCCGATCTACGAAGCGACGCCGTTCTGCGAAGGCGACTTCTATGGCGGGCGTACCAAGCGGTTTGGCAGCTTGCTCAAGCGTTCGCGTCACGCCGCGGACCTGGCGCTTGAGGAGCTGGTCCTCAGCGTCGCGACCGGGCTGCTCGCTCCTTGGTGCGATACGATCCAACTCAACCTGATGCAGGCGATTGCCTTACATCCAGGCGCTCCCGCGCAATTCCCGCACCGCGATCAGGACATGTGGCAAGGTGTGAAGGGCGAGGTCGAGTATCTCGTCAACGTGATGTGGCCACTGACGCCCTTCACTGTCGAGAACGGCGCAACGATCCTTTATCCGGGGAGCCATGGGCGCGAAGCGCTCAACGAAGCCATACCAGAGCGTTCCACCGTCGCCGTATTCAACCCAGGGGATGCATTCCTATTCCTCGGCTCGACCCTTCACGGTGCGGGCGCAAACCTGAGCCACGAGATTCGCAAGGCCGTGGTCGTGAGCTACTGCCTCGGCTGGCTCAAGCCCTACGAGAACCAGTGGCTCTCCTATCCGCCCGAGGTTGCGCGCACCTTCTCGCCCGAACTCGCCGGACTGGTCGGGTACCGCCAGCACCGGCCCAACCTCGGCAATTATGAGGGCGTGTGCCCCTCACTCCTCCTTACCGGCAATCTCCCCGACCATATCGGCGCGGTCGATGCGCTTCGACCAGACCAGGCAGAAGCCGTGACGGCCCACCGGGTGGCGCAGGAGGCTGCGGCATGAGCCCGATCCAGGCGATGGAGCGCAGCTATTCAGCGCTCAAGCAGATGCTGCGAGAAGGGCATTACGCGCCAGGCGCCCGTCTCGAAGCCAATCGCCTCGCTGAAGAGCTGGGTGTGAGCATGACGCCGGTGCGGGACGTACTGCATCGATTAGTCGGCGAGCGTTTGGTCGAAGCTAGCAGCGGGGAAGGTTTTCACGTCCCCAGGCATTCCGAGGCAGGTTTGCGCGACCTGTACGAGTGGCATTCAGCGCTTATCCTGATAGCCATCCGCACTACGCGAATCGCTGGCGATCTTGGCATTGAGCCGAATTTTGCAAGCACTGCGGATTTGACCCAGTGGACCTTCGAACAAATCGCTTCTGGTGCGCCCAATCGGGAAGTCCGCGCGGCCGTGGCGAGCGCAGGCGATCGCCTGCATCCCTTCAGAATGCTCGAACCCCAAGTACTCGAACCGGTCATCGGGGAACTGGAGGAACTGATGAATCGATCGTCTGGCCAGACATCGGCTATAAGACGATATCACCTGCGACGCATGCGCGCCGTCGGCACTTTGTTAGAGGCCCAAAACGTCGAGCCGGGCTCGAGATTATAGTTCGATTATAATCTTCTTATAGTCGGCAAGGCGGTCAACGCTCCGGTCGTCGCATCCCGCGACGAGGGAGAATGACCATGGACCGCGAAGCCACCGCAGTCGCCGATCTCATCGATCTGGGCACCGCCAGCGTCGAGACGCAGGGGTCGGACGACCACCTGTTCGACAATCTCGGCAAGCAGCCCCCGATGGGTCTGTCGAACGACTGACGGGCACGCCGGCTCGGCATATCGCCGGGCCGGCGCTGCCATTCTGTCACGCAGTTCCAAGCTGCGCCCTCTGAGGTAACCCTCCCAGACCGCCGGCTGATTATAATTGCATTATAAACTTCTAATAACGCCGAGAGGGACTGATCCTTCTCAAGTCGCATCCCGCGACCGGAGAAAGACCATGGACCGCGAACCCATCGAACCCGTCGAGCTGATCGACCTCGGCGCAGCCAGCGTCGAAACCCAGGGTGCCGACGACATCTACGTCGACCAGCAGGGCAAGCAGCCCACCCTGGGCCTGTCGAACGACTGACAGCAGCGCGCCGGTCCGGCCTCAGGCCGGATCGGTGCCGTTGTCCAATCGGGGGCCAAACGGCATGATCTGGCGAATTCTACCGCACGCGACGGCATGCTCGGCGTCCGACAAATTGCTCCTTCTCGACCTGAGGCAGGACCGCTATTTTGCCGTTCCGGAAGCACTGGCCGGGGCCATGCTCGAATGGCTCGAGCGCCGATACGCCTGTGCGCCGCCTCCCGAGATCCGCGCGCTGCTCGGCCGGGCGCGGATCACGCGTGACGGAGATCCCGATCCGACCAATGCTCTAAAGGAGCGGGTTACCTTCCCAACCGCGTTGGAGAGACCGAGCGGCGCGGATGCCCGCATCATAGGACGCCTCGCCCTATCCGCGCTGATCGCAGGGACATGGACGAAGCTGCGGACGCGGTCGCTCCACGGAATATTGGAGAGCCGAGCCGCACGGTCGGAATTGCCGGTTCGGGGGCACCACGACGAGATATCGGCCATTGCGGCAAGCTACGACGAACGCCGGAGCAGCACTCCAATTTCGCGAAACTGCCTGCTGGATTCGTTGGCGCTCGACGCCCTGCTCGCCCGACATGGATTTGGAGCGAAGCTGGTCTTCGGAGTTTGCGCCACGCCTTTCGGAGCGCATTGCTGGCTTCAGACGTCGGAAATGGTGCTCAACGACAGCTACGATCACGTGGCTCGCTTCACGCCGATCTTCGCACAATGAACAACAGCACTTACGTCTTGATGTGGAGCGAGAGCGAGTGGGCCTCAAAGTGCGGCCAGTTTGCTGAAGAGCTGCGCCGACGCCAGGACCTGCAGATCCTGATAGAAACTCCCAAGCTGCTTGTTCTTGGCATGGCTGGGGCCGCGCATGTGCCTCTCCCTCTGGGGCAAGGAATCATCTGGGGACACTTGTTCAGCCGAGCAACAAGCGCCCGCATCACTCCCGATAATTGCGGAATGCTCGCCGCCGGCCCCGCCGAGCAGTTTCTCGAGCGCTATTGGGGCGGATATGTCGCCATTCGCATACAGGGAGCCGGCCTTGAGATCCTGCGCGATCCCTCTGGCGCGATCGCTTGCTATCATGCCGAGGTAGAAGGCGTTCACATCGTTACGTCCCGGCCCGACCTCCTGTTCAGCCTCGGACTGATGAAGCCCAGGATCGACTGGACGATCGTGGCCCAAAGCCTCGCATATAGTGACCTGCGCCCTGCGATGACGGCACTTCGCGGCGTCAGCGAGATCTTGCCCGGGGTCTCGGCCCGTCTCGAGGCCGGTAAGATCGATACTCGTTGTGCATGGTCGCCTTGGGCGCACGTGGACGGAAATTCCGAGACCTCAGAGTTCCTCCCCGCAGTCATGAAACTGCGGGAGGCGGCCGTCACCACGCTTCAAGCCTGGGGCAGTGTCTTCCAAAGGCCGATGCTCGAAATCTCGGGCGGATTGGATTCATCAATTGTCTCGGCTGGCTTTGACGCTGAACCGGGGACGACGTGCCTGACGTTCGGCCCCGCTTCCGGTGACCCAGACGAGCGTCCATATGCCCGCGCCGTCGCCACGCATCTTGGTCTCGATCTGGTAGAGTTGATGCCCAAGGTCGAGTTGGTAGATCTCACTTGGTCGGATGCGCACCACCTGCCAAGACCGTGCGCCAGAGCCTTCGCGCAGGCCCTCGACCGGCCCATTCAGACGCTGGCGGCCGATCTCGGCGTCGACGCATTCGTAGGCGGCGGCGGCGGCGATAGCGTATTCTGCCACCTTCAATCTGCGCTCCCTGTGGTCGATCGGTTGCTGCACGAAGGTCTCACCGGCGGGGTGCTCGACACCGCCCGCGAGATTGCCATCCTGTCTCGCACGAACACCTGGCAAGTCTTGCTGGTCGCCACCAAGCGATGGCGGAGGCGTTCGAGCAAGATGCCCAAGCCCAGGCCAAACCGGTTTTTGGCCGAGGCGATTTTGCGAACGCTGCCATGGCCCGCCGGCAACCCTTGGTTGGAGGCACCGCCCGGCGTTCCGCCCGCCAAGAAACGGCACGTGTGGGCGCTAATCGGCATTCAGAACCATCTCGAAGGATATGGCCGTGAGGCGATGGCGCCGCTTGTCTCGCCGCTGCTCTCACAGCCGATCGTCGAAACCTGTCTCAACATACCGAGCTGGCTTTGGTCCGTCGGCGGCAACAACAGAGCGCTGGCACGCGAGGCGTTCCGCGGCATGCTTCCCGACTCCATCATCGATCGCCGCACCAAGGGAGGGTTCGACACGTTCGTTGTCCGTCTGATCGAATCAAATCAGGCATTGATCCGAACGATGCTGACTGAAGGCGCGCTCGCCCGGGAGGGATTGCTGAACAGAACGGCGATCGCTGACTTCCTCGATGGCCGATTGGCCGACAACGAAGGTGTCGCCGAACTCCTCGCGCTCGTGGACGCGGAAGCCTGGGCAACCAGCTGGGAATCACATCACTAGCTAATCGCCTGCGCGATTCAGGCACGCTCATCTCAACGCACGCGAGTGTCGTCTCTAACGATCGCGTATCCCAGCCCAGCGCTTGGACTCCGCTGAACGACCGGTGTCGGGAAAAGCGATTGCCCGGAGCCAGAAGTCGAACCACGCAACGCCGCGAGAATAGATTGCGAGCCGGTGCGCTGGATGCGATTTCACGTGATGCTCGTCGCCGAACACATACATTTCGACGGGCGAGCCGTGAGCCTTCAGCGCGGCGAAGGTCTCTGCGGCGCCCCGAACTTCGCTGTCGGCGACCTGCATGAGTAGCGGCACATGGATCCTGGATGCATTCAGCGCGAGCGACTGTGGTCGCCAGAAGTCAAGGTTACCTTCGCCAGGCGCGGGATACCCCCAACTCGCGCCCGCGGCGGCATAGCTGGGGCCCGCGACGAACATCATGCCCGGCTCGTCGCAGCATGAGCTGATCGCGGCCGCCTTGAAACGGTCGGAATGATTTAGCGCGAATTGAACAGTGCTCGCGCCGTCGCTGAAGCCGGTGATTCCGATTCGACCGGGATCGACGGCACCGGACTTGATCGCAGCATCGATGCCCGCATCGAGTGAGCGGAAGATGCGTCGGCGTTCTGCCCATCCAGTCACATTGACGCGCTGGGCGGCGTTCTCGTCACTGGCCCCAAGCATCGCCCGCATAGGCTCGGGTTTCTGAAAACTCAACACCGCAAAGCCATGGGCGGCAAGCAACTGGATTGGATATTCGTCGCCGGTCCCGCCTCGCAGGAAGCCGCGGCTGAGATACTGCACCACGATCAGCGGGTGCTTGTCGCCCGGCTTGTGGGATGGCGGCAGTACGAGGTCCCCAAAGGAACGCACGCCGTCATCGTCCGCCCATCGAATCCGCTCGACGCTGCCAAGCTGCACGCTCGCGATTTCGGGATTTGGGTCGAAGAGCGTCCGTGTTTCGCCGGTGTCCAGATCCAAGCGTACTATAGTGCGGGGGTGCGTCGCGGTCTCGCGGGCGCAGATCAGGCCGCCCGAAGCCGGCAGACAGCTGGCCAGCAAGTCACCTGTCTCGAATAGCTGCACCGGTGCCGGTTCTCTGCCGGCCCGCCAACGAAAGAAGGCGATGCGGCCGCCATTGGATGGGCTGCCTGCGCGCATCACGATCAGCTCGTCCGGACGGGTCCACCACAAGCCGGAGACCGGTTGATCGCAGAGCGCGGAACCGCATGGCAACTCGAGCCCGCCCGTCTCGACGTGTAACCGGGTAGGACCAAGCGGACGCGCAGTGTTGGCCAGGGTCACCCAGGCCCGGCTTCCGGCTGAAGATTGTGAGAACAGGCTCGCTCCCGCCGGCCGGGGGCTGGCCCCTCGCACTTGCCCCTTTGCTGTTTCGTCCCGCGCGCGGCCGGTGACCGGATCGAACGGAACTGTCCGGCGTGAAAGCGGCGAGCGCGGGTGAGGCCGCGTGTCGGCTGAAAGACGAAAACGCTCGTCGTAGAAATAGCCGGTCGCCGCCTCGCGATCGATCTCGGCATTGCTCGCCTCCAGTGCAGGCATCGTCGTCACGAGAAGTGAGCTTCCGTCCGCGCCCCATGCGATGCCCAGGACATCGTGTGCCTGGCCGGGCACGGCCCTTGCCGGACTGCCGTCGAAACCGATCACCCAAGCGCGGGTCATGCCTTCGTCCCGCCTCAGATAGGCGAGCGACCGGCCATCGGGTGACCATGCCGGGTTCCCTTGCTTGACGGTGCCGGTCACGACACCCTCGATGCCGAAGAGATCGATGGCACTCAGGATCAGGTCGCCGCCGACATCGAGAAGCCTGGGCGGCGCGCTGCCGTCGAGCGTGACGAGGACCAGCCCGATACAATATTTGTCAGCTGCGACATCGGCGCGCCTCAGCGTCAATGCCGCGTACTTCCCATCCGGCGAGATGCTGAACGCGTCGGTCGCGCCTTCGACCCGCCCGAAGTCACGCAGCTCGATCAGGTCCCTGGCTGTGACGGCGCGGGTACCTGTTGCCGCCTCACGTGGAGGCGGCAACAGGCGCTCGGCGCAGGCCGCGGGCGTTCCGTGCGCCACCGCGATCCCGGCCGAGACATTAAGCAGAAGGCATGCAACTGCGCACTTCACCACGTCTTGGTGACCTGGAGCGCTACGAAGCGGCCAAGCGGGCTCGCATTCTCGCCGTCATAGCCGCTGGTGTAGGCGCCAGCGAGATAGGTCAGGTACGGCGGGTCCGCATCGAACAGATTGCTGGCGTTGAGCGAGATCCGCAGCCCGCGCAGCGGGCCACGGTCTCGTTCGAAGGCATATCCGATGTTGAGATCGAACGTGGTCCAAGAGTCGACGCGGCCCACGGGGCTCACCGTCCGGTTGGTATAACCATCGACATAGTTGACGAAGGCCGCCGCGCTGAAGCCGCCGCTCGACCAGCTAGCGCGTCCCCGCACACGCAAATCCACGGGATTGCCGGTGGTATCGACAACGTCGACCGCCTTGGCAGTCACGGTGAGTTGCTGACGAATGTGGAGGATATAGGTCCCGACCACGCCAAGCTCCGCGTGCCCTCCGGCAGCGTCGAAGTCATATCCAATGTCGAAATCCACGCCTGACTGATTTACCACCGACAGGTTGGTGAGCCGCGCATCGACTTCGGCCACGAAAGTTGCGGTCCTCGGAATTCCGGCAAGGTCCAGATAATAGGGCGAGTCGAAGACTTCCGCGACGCGCGCTGCGGACGGGACGGAGATCACCGGCGCATAGATATCCCGGTCGGTCAGGAAGCTGTTAATATTAGTGGCGACCGAGCCGATGCGGTCACGATAATTGACGTTGAACCAAGTCACCCCGGCATGAAAACCGGGGAGGCCGGAGGGTTTCAGGTCCGCCCCCAGCGTCCAGCTGGTGGCGCGTTCCGGCGTCAGGTCCGGATCGTTGCCGCGGATCACGAGGATGTTCGACATGCCAGTCGGTGAAGCCGGATCGGCCACGGGATAGGCGAAATAGCCCATCGAGCCCGGGTCCTGGCGAAGCTCGGTGAAGGTGGGAGCCCGGAACGACTTGCCGTAGCTGCCGCGCAGCGTGAGCCCCTCGAAGGGCTGCCACGAGATGCCAAGCTTGGGATTCGTGGTCTTCCCGAAGTCGCTATATTCCTCCGTCCGGACCGCGGCCGAAAGGTCGAGCCGGTGGAACCCGGGTATGTTGGCGTCGCCGCCGAAAACCGGGATCAGCAACTCGCCATAGAGGCCCTTGACGATGCGGGTCCCCGGCAAAGGTGCCTTGGCGATCGCTGTCGGTGTCAGCGTCGAGACATAGGTTATGCCGCCGCCATCGCGGTAGCTGTCCTCACGATACTCGCCTCCGAAAGCCAGCCGCACATCGCCGGCCGGCAAGGCGAAAAGCGGCCCGTCGGCTCGCACGGTGCCCGACCAAACGATGCCGTCATAGTTCCGGTCGCTATAGCCCCGGATCGAATCGATCGTGGCGCGATTGGTGGAAGGGCCGTCTCCGAACAGATTATAGGCGGTCGCCGGATTGGTATCGGCAAGGGCAAGGGCAAGCCGGGCGGTGTTGACGCGATTGAGGAGCAGATAGCGTTCGGCCAGACGGCCCCATGTCCCGTGCGCATCGACAGTCCATTCACCGAAGGCTCCTTCGATGCCTGCGGTCCCGCCATAGGCCCGCACCTGTCCGTGCTGGGTCTGATTGCCGAGGTCGCGCGCGAAACTGTAATTCACGCCCACCGGCAGATGCGTTCCGATCGGATCGACATAGAAAGGGTTGGTGACCGGCACCGTGCGACGCGCGTCGTTTTCGGGCCGGACGGCCTGGTCGAACTTGCGCCACGTCGCGAGGCCGTGTGCGTAGAAGCGCAGCGTCTCGGTTAAATCCTGGCTCATGGCGGCGAACACCGAATGCCGCTGCTGGAAGGGCAGGATATCGACGCCGTACCAATTGTCGCCGCGATTGATGGTGTCCGGCGTCAGCCGCGCTGCGGTCAGCCCTACGCCGTTCTGGCCGCTCGGGATGGCGAAGTTTCGGCCACCCGCAACGATGGTCCCGGGGCTTGCATAGTTGCTGCGTCGGTCGGGTCCGCCAAAGGCACGCAGATCGTCGGTGATGTAGGGACGATCGGCGGCTTCAAGCCGACCGCGCTGATAAAATTCATAGGCGACCACCGCATGTCCGCTCGCCCAGCGCGCGCCAATCAACTGGCTGGCTTGATACTCGTCCGCATGGCCATCGGCGGTGCCGATGCGAAAGCTCGTCTCCGCGCCGCTGAAATTGTTGCGCGTGACGACGTTGACGACGCCCGCGACTGCATCTGAACCATAAATCGCGGAGGAGCCGTCCGGGACGACCTCGACCCGTTCGATCACCGATGCGGGGATGACTGATATGTCGGCAAAGGTGCCGCTAATGCCTCCGAGCGGCGGGCGATCGCCATTGATCAAGACCAGGGTCGAGGTTTGCCCAAGCCCGCGCAGGTTGACACCCGAGCCTCGCGACACGTTGCCATTGCCGGCAGCCGAGAGAAGACCAGTGGTGTTCTCATTGGCCCCGCCAGCAAAATTCTGCGGAATGGACTGGACGATCTGCTGGGTTGTGGCGAAGCCGCCCTTTGTAATGTCTGAGCGGTCAAGTGTTATCACCGAGACGCCGACCGGGCCGCTGCCCCGGATCCGGGTGCCAGTAACGAGGATCTCCCCCTCCGCCTGAGCGTTCTGGTTTCCCTCCGGGTCGGGATCGGCGCGCTGCACGACCAGCGTTGCGCCGATGGTAACGACGCGCAGGTGGCTGCCTCGCAGCAACTGCCCCACCGCATCCTCGGGAAGGTAGCGACCCTTGAGTGCCGGCGAGGTAAGGCCATCGACAAGGTCGGTCGGCACGATGACCGGCGTGCCCGATTGCTGCGCGACCTGACGCAATGCGGCTCCCAGATCCTGGCTCGGCACGTCGTAGTCGCGCGGCTCGTTGGCCTGCTGCGCAATGGCGACCGGCATAGTCATCGCAATCGCCGTGCTTGCCAACGCCAGCACACCCATCTTCCCCAACCGCATATTCTGCTCCCCATGTTGCCGCCGTGATGACGGTCTGGAGGGCGAGACAAAGCGGCGCGGAAAACCCGCCTAAATTTATTTCGACGAGGCGATGGCTAGCGTCTGAGGACGAAATCGCCCTGTGAATTGCGCTCGACCCGCAGCGAAAATGCCGCCGCGAGGCTCGCGGCAAGCTGCTCCACGGGGACCGGTCGAAACGCGCCGGTGACGCGCAGGGAAGCAAGCGCAGGGTCGCCAAGCTGGATTTTCTGCGCCGAATAGCGATTGGTCTGCTGGAGCACGTCGCCGAGCGGGACCGCGTCGAAGTCGAGCATGCCCGACACCCATTGCTGTGCGCCGATGCTCGCCTTGGCGACCCGCGGATGCGCGGGCACGTCGGTAAAGCACTCGCCCGGCGCAAGCCGCGTCACCGCGGCGACACCACCGGCGGGCGGCAGGCCGCGAACATCGACTGCACCGCGGAGCAGAGTCACCCTCACACCTTCTGGCTCGAACGCGACGTCGAAAAGTGTCCCGCGCGCGGTGACGGTCCGGCCGGCCGCCTCCACCCGGAAAGGCCGCGAAGCGTCATGAAAGACGTCGAACCGCGCCCGGCCCCGGGTCAGGCGGACGACACGGGCCTCGCCGGAGAATTGGACATCGATGGCGCTGTCGGTGTCGAGCGTGACGATGGTGCCGTCGGTGAGCTTGAACGTGCGGATCTCACCGACCCGGCTAGCCTGAGGATCCTCGGCGGCGACAAGTGCAGGCGAAGGCTCCCTGGCCGGCGCGCGAAGCAGCCAGACGCCGGCCAGCAAGGCGAGAACGATCGCCGCCAGCGCGAAGCCCGGACGAGCGCCCGGCAATTGCCAGAAGGGCGGACGCCGCTCGGGCAGTTGTCTGGCCCGGCCCATCGCGGTGCCGGCCAGGCCCGCCGTAATCTGCCATTGCCGCTCCGCCTCCGCATAGGCTGCGCGATGCGATGGGTCGGCAGCGCGCCAGCGCTCGAACGCAAGTTGCGCCGCGTCGCGGTCGGGACCCTGCATCCGTGCGAACCACTCGGCTGCCTGATCGTCGATCGTGTCAGTGCGGCCGCTTCCGCCACTCGTCATCAGTCTCGGCCCGCATTCTTCAACAGCATCGCCATCGCCTTGGCCATTTGCTTCTCAACGCCCGAGACCGTCATGCCCGTGCGCTCCGCAATTTCGGCATAACTCATTCCGTCGAGGCGAACCGCCATGAATATTTCCCGAGTCTTGGGCTTCATACGGCGCATTACAGCTTCGACCCGTGCGAGGCCATCACGTGCTTCGAGCCGGGCCACCTCATTCGCGTCCGAAACGGCCTCATCGTCATAGACGGCGTGAAGCCGCTCGCCGCGCCCGGCAGCGCTCTTCGCCTGGTTGCGCATCAGATTGCGGGCAATCTGCCAGAGGAAGGCACGCGGCTGGAGGATGGCGTCGGATCGTCCCTGCTCGCTTTGCGCCAGCCTCAAAAAGGCTTCCTGGGCGACGTCACCGGCATCCTCTGGATTGGAGCGATACCGCGTGATGAACCGGACCAGCGCATGCCGCTCATTGCGATAGATCATCTCGATGCCGAGCGCGGCGGGCTCGGCGTCCTCCAGTACCGGTGCGATCGAAGGCGATGGGGGCGACATTCATGCCGCTCCCGTTGCCCGGTACGGAACCTGCCCCGCATTGATCATCCAGCACATCGTCATGCCTCCCGTGGCGAGGCATCCGGCTGGAAGCCGGGTGTTGAGAACACAAGTTTGAGGACTTGCGCCGACGCCTTTAGCCGCGAACGGCTTGGACATGCGCGTCGGCCACCCGGCCGCTAGGGCCTGGATAGGGGATCTCAAACAAGGTTCTCAAGCCTCGGCGCCGTGCTTTGAACGACGCATTCCAAGACTAGGATTGGAACGACTTCAAACGCAAGCCAATCGATAAACCGAGGAATCGCAGCCACTTCGGATCAATTCTGGCGGCGACCGGTGCAATCGGGCAACAGGGCCAGCTCCCCAAAGTCCTCGCCGTCACTTGCCCTCGAGCGAAGGAAACGCAGTCACGATTTCGCCGTCACGAACGATGACCACGGCGATCCTCGTCCTGACCAGGGTGCCGCCACCCTTGCGAAAGCCTTCCCCCACCTCGCGGTCGAACTCGAACCGAAACCGGCCGCCAGCGGGACGGCCCCCCGCTGCCCAATGCTCCAGCGCGGAGACGGCGCATTCGAGCAGGTCGGCATGGTGCAGCCATCGGCTCGAGGCGACCGGCTTCCCAACGACGCCGGACACCTCGAGCATGCCGGTCTCGGCGCGTCGGAGCACTTCGCTGCTCATCAGCATCGGGCCGTGGCGCTCGAGATAGTGGGAGCCGGGTCCGGCAAGATCGATGAGCGCAAAGAACTCGTCGAGTTCCACCAGCGCAGGCGCGATCCTCTTCAGCGTCCGCGCCGTCCGGCCGAGACCAAGCCACCACCGCCGGATAACCATAGCGGCGCCGGCGAGCATGATCAGTCCGAGGCCATAGGCCAGCCAATGCATCTCGATCTCCAGGAATCGGCCATACCGGAAGCTGACAGTATGCATAGTCGGAAGCATTCGGACCTGTCGCGCACCCCCATTTCTTAGAATGGCGGTTCGGCAACTTGAACGTGATGGTGCGGACATCGTGATCGCCGGCTTAACCACCGGCCGCGCAACTCGGCAGAGGGGCTTGGATGATCGAGGTTCATTTGCTGCGCTACGCGCTGGCGGCAGCCGACACCGGCAGCTTCAGCAAGGCAGCCGACCGGTTCGGGGTCAAGCAATCGACGCTGAGCAAGCAGGTCCACTACCTCGAGGACCGGATCGGACTCGCGCTGTTCCGCCGCTCGACGCAGGGGGTGATCCCGACCAGCCCCGGCGAAGGCTTCCTGCGCAAGGCCCGTAACATCGTCGCCGACATAGACGCGCTCGACCAGGAATGCGCCGCGATCGCACGCGGGACGGCCGGGCTGCTGCGGTTCGGCTTTCACGGCTCGCTCGGCAGCGGCGACCTGTCGGCAGTCGTCCGCGACTTCCGGGCCGCCTGCCCCGATGTCGAGCTCTCGGCGAAGGAACGCAGTCGTACGCGGCTGCTGCGCGGGCTGGAGCGTGACCAGCTCGACTTCGCGGTGATGTGCGGTCAGGCGGAACGACCCGGCATCACCTCTTTATCCTTCTGGAGCGAGCAAGTGATGATCGGTCTCGCGCATGGCGATCCGCTATGCGCTCGCGCGCCTTTATACTGGACCGATCTCAGGGGGATGACCTTCGTCATCTCCCAGGTCGATCCCGGGCCGTACCTCAACGACCTGGTCACCTCCCGCCTGTCGGGTCCCGGCTTTGGTCCGAGCGTGCGCATCCAAGACGTGCGGCGCGAGAACCTGCTGCCCTTCGTGGGGAACGGCAGCGTCGTCGTGACGACCGGGGTGGCGCGCGACGGCGATGACTGCGTGCTGTGCCCGGTCCATGATGCGTTCGGTCCCACTCATCTCGAGCAGGCGATCCACTGGCGGCGCGACAATCAGAGCGCCGCTCTCCAGCGCTTCCTGGAGATGCTCGCGAAGCGGTACGGCCGGACACTGCCTTGCCACTGAATCCAGCGCCCACGAATCGAAGGGCCGCCGCGCGAGGGGGAGCGCGACGGCCCTTCCCGCTTCCCGGCCGCCCCCCACAGGGGGGCTTGGGAGACGGCCGGAGCGGATCAGCGAAGGCTCGTGACGATGTTCGTCGCCTGGTTGCCGACAGCGACGGCGCTGACCTGGTTGCCGGTCAGCGCGAGGCTGCTGCCGGACATAGTGGCCAGGGGCACCGTGAACTGGTTGCCGGTCGCGAATGCCGTCACCGGACCGTAGTTGGTCTGGCTGCTGACGATCGCGACGGTTGGCGCCCGGCCAAGCGACGAGGCGCTCACCGTGTTCGTGGCGCTGTTGCCATAGGCGGCGGCTGCCACGGTGTTGCCGCGGACCTCCATCGACGCGCCGGTCATGCCGGCAAGCGGACCGTTGAACGCCGAGCCGGTCAGACTGGATGCCGACGCGCTGACCGCGCCATAGTTGGTCTGCGCGTTGAGCAATGGCGCTCCGGCTTCCGCCCAGACGGCGTATCGCGACGACTGGTCGGCGGCCTGCGGATCGAACGACGCGCTTCCACTGACGGTCAACTGGTTGTCGGCGGCGTTGCCCCGCGCCAGCGCGCTGGCCACATTGTCGGCGATCGTCACCGACGATGCGTCGATCAGCGGCATCGCCGCAGCCGATGCGCGGTATCCCATGTCGACGGTCGCGCTCGCCGAGATGTCGGCGGTGCTCATCTGCATGCTGCCCAGCCCAGCCGAAACGCCGCTTCCCCCGAGCGCGCCCACATCGACCGTGTTGATCGCGCGGTTGGCGGAGGCCTCGGCGGTAGTCACGTTGCCCGAGACGACGAAGCGCGACGAGACGAGGCCGTCGCCTGCGTCGCCATGCTCGACCGATGTGCTGGCGATTGCGGAGATGCGGCCGCCCGCGAACTGCAGATTGCCGAGCACGTCGTCACCGCTCACCGCGGTGGTGGTGCCGCTCGCCACATGGGTATCGCGCCCGCTGAGAAGCCCCGCCGTCACGGAATGGACGCTCAGTGCATTGTCGGCCTGATTGATGGCGGCAATCGCCTGATTGATGTTGCCGTCGAGCGAGACGGCAGAGCCGGACAGCGAGCCTGGCGCCACCAGCGTGGAGGAAGAGAAGGCTTGCCCGATGACCTGCGCATATTGCGCCGACGACAGCGCCGTACCGGGTGCCGGCGAGCCAAGGTCGCCCAAGGTTGCCGCGGTCACCGACAGCCGGTTGGCGGCGGTGTTGCCGAGGACCGTCGAACCGACCGCATTGCCCGACACATCATAGGACGAAGCATAGGTTCGCGAATCGCCGAGCATTCCGAAGCGGCCAATGACGGTGCTTGAGACAGCAACGGCGTCCTCGGGCGAGCCCGACAGGCCGAGCTTCTGGCTGTTGGCGAGCGCGACGTCGGCGGCGGCACCATAGCCGTCGGCCAGGGGCCCCGAGATCGCCTCGCCGTGCCCGCTGCCATTGGCGAGCGTCGTGCCTTCGATCGTCATCGCGTTCGATGCCGAATTCGCGATCGCGGTACCGGCGAGATCGTTGTCCCGAACCGAAAGATCCGAGCCGCGCACCGTGCCGGACAAGGCCAGCACGACACCAAGCGGGGTTACCGCGTCGCCGGCCTGGACACGCACGGTGCCGTTGGCCGCCTGGACATTGTTGAGATCCGCGCTGGTGCGCAGCATCGGAGCCTTGAGGCTGAGACCATTGGTGGCGGCACTGCCGGTGGCGGCGACGCTGACGTTATTGCCGTCGGCGGACAGGCTCGACTGCTCGACCGGACCGAGCACGCCGAGCTTCAATGCGCTGGTCGATGCGGCGCCGACCTTGGCCTCGCCGATATCCTGGATGTTCTGGACGCTGAACGCCGCGGTCGTGCTGATGCTGTTGTCGTTGCCGACCGAAGCGGTGCCGACCGGGCCCGTCTCGAGGCCTTCCATCGTGTCGATGCCGCCCGCCTCGACGTTCAACTGGTTGCCCTCGGCCAGGTTGGCGACCGCGACGGTGCGTACCGCGTTGCGCGACAGCGACAGGCGTGAGCCGTCCGCCTCGCCCAGCACATTGGTGCGAATGCCGCCCAGCGTCTCGGCGCTGATGCTCGAATCCGCGGCGCGCTGGAGGCTGGTGATATTGGCGACGGGGCCGCTGCCCGAAACCATGCCGACCTGCAAATCCATCGCGTTGCGCGACTGATTGCCGTAGCCGCCGGCCACGAGCGCGTCGCCGTCATGCAGTGCCGCCGAACCGGCAAGCCCGCCGAAGACGACCAGATGGAACGGGTCGGAACCGAGGGCATCGCCGGCATGGACGCTGACCGTTCCACCCTGCTCCTGGTGGCTCAGCGTGGCGAAGGTCGCCGAGACCGTGGCATCGCCATCGGCGGAACTCGCGACCTGGGACGCGGGACGGCCATCGCCATCGCCCAGCGCGGCCGCGCCGGTGGCGGTGAAGTCGCTCGAGAAGGCGTTGCCATAGCCAAGCGCGCGGACGAGATTGCCCGACATCGTGATATCGCTGCCGGTGCTCGCACCCGTGCCGACGCGCACCGCAGCCATGTTGGTCGAGGTGACGCTCGAACGCCTGTCGTTCGACTGATAGCCGAGGATGCCGCCGGCGAGCGGCTCGGGGACATCGGTGAGCGAAAGCGCCGCGCTGGCGTCGTTGCCGAGCGCGAGCGTCTCGAGCGTGTTGTCGGAGACCGCGACATGGCTGTCGCGGGTCGTGTCGGTGCTGATCGCGACGACATTGTCGATACCGCGGGCCGTCACGGGCGAAGCGACACTGCGCTGGGTCGTGACGATCAGCGCCGTGCCATCGGCGGCCACGCCGCCATTCCCCGTCGTCAGAAGCGTGGGCCAGCCGTACTCCGCCACATCGAGCGGCTCGGTCGTAAGGACGCTGTCCGAACGATTGGCACGCACTTCGGCGCTGACGGCATTGCCGCGCAACGCCAAGTCGGACGTTTCGACCGGCGGGGCTGCCACCATGATGTTGAGACCGCTGGTATCTGCGACGGCCTGGGCATGGTCGGACCGCTGATGACTGGCGACGACGCGGGCACCGGTGATCTGGTCAGTGCTCGACTGGGCCGAGGCGGGCGAAGCCAGCAGCATCGCGGCAAGCGCCGCGCTTGCGCCGCCGAACATCAGCGGGGCGCGGGAACGAGAGATACGGGACATGGGAGTACTCCGGATGGTGGGATGATGGGCGTGTTCGATGAGAGAATTCGGCTGGCGGGCGGGCGCCTCCATCGTTCGAGGGGAGGCGGGCTCAGTTGCCGATGCGGAGCCGGGCGAGATCCTGGAGACCGGCGTCGTTGCGGTGGAGGGTCGTGTCCGAGGGCGCGGGCCGCCAGCGAAGCGCCACCTTGCCGATGCCGCGTGCGGCAAGGGCGCCGGCCACTGCCGCGATGCGCTTGTCGGTCATCGCGTCGCGTGCACTAGGTTCGAGCACCTCGATGTCGCGCGCGGCGATCCGCAACTCGACCGGATGCTGGCGCGCTGCGGCCACGATGCGATCGAGCACTGCTAGGGCCGGGCCGGCAAGGTCGGATGATCCGGGCTCGAACGACAGCTTCGCGTCGCTGCCGCTGTCGCCGCTGGCGGAGATGCCGTCGTTGAGCGGAGTCGCTGCCTTCACGGCGGCGCGGGCTGCCCCCGCGACCTCGGCCGCGAAGCGAATCGTCGGATCCGGAAGCACCGGCTCCCAGGAGCGCTCGACGATGCACGGCCGCGGATCCACACCGGCAACCGCGCCGACGAGCCGCATCGTCGCTTCCTCGAGCGTGGCGCGGATGCCGAGCTGAAGCGGTTCCTGGCCCTTGGCGCCGATGTTCACGTCGAATAGCTCGGAGCCGAAAAAGCGGAAGGTGTTGAAGCCGACCTCATAGCCGGTGAACTGCTTGGTCAGGCTTACTGTCCTGAGGACCAGCAGCGAGCGCGTATCGACGATCCTGAGATCGATCGCGATCGACTGCGTGTAGGTCCGGACCTTCGGTCCGACCTGGCCGACCCGCACCTCGGCACCGCCCGAGCGGATGTTGTAGTTGAGCTCGGTGATGCCGCCGACGATGTAATAGTCGGACGCCGTGATGCTGCCGCCATAATAAGGCAGCCAAGGCACGTTCGACGAGCCTGCCGTTCCCGGGACTATGTGGACATTGCCGTCGCCGAGCTGGCGCCGATCGGTGTAGCCGAGTTCGCGCTCGCCGATCGTCGGGTCGAATCGCTCGGCAAGCACGACCGGGCCGGCGAGCTTGCCAAGCGCCGAGGCGACCATCAGCGCGCCGCCCTGGGTGATGGCGGTGCCCTCGTTGACCGAATATTTCCCGGTGAAGTCACGCACGTCGCCGACCGCGATGACCAGCCGGCGCGGCTGGGCCCAGAGCCTGGCGCCGAAGCACACAAAGGCCGGGTCCATCGGCGTGCGGTTGTCGCGCGCCGAAGGGCCAATCAATATCGGCTCCTCCTCCGGCGCCAGGCGCTGCTGCCTCATGCTGACGCAGCCGGCAAGCGACGTGGCGAGCAACGCCGCGGCAAGGATGCGGGCACAACGACGCGGCTGGAATGCGGGACGAGCCAACATCAGTTGATCGCCCCGAAGCCGCAGGCCGTGCTGCCTTCAACGCTCGCGCGCTGATCGCCGGAATTGGACTGCGAAGAATTGAGCGCCTGCCAGGCAGGGCCGTTGGCCGTGGCACCCGTCGCACCGATCGCGGTCGAGGCAACGGGTCCATTGTTGCGCTGGTCGAGGGTGATATCGGGGCCACCCTCGCCTGCGACCTGCGCGCTTCCGGCATTGCCCGTCGCCGCCGAACTGGCGCCGGTCACGGTGGGGGAGTTGGCCACCGCGCTCTGCGCGTCGCTGTTGCCGACCGCGCTCGCCGCGACCGAGCAATTATACTGGCGAGCGATCGTCGTGTTGTAGATCGGCGCCGCGTAAACGCCGGCGCGCTGCCTGGCGATCAAGTCGGCGACGGCGGCACGCGCGGCGATGTCCTGCGGGGTTTCGAATTGCCAGGCGCGGTTCTCGCTGATCTCCTGGGCGAACGCCGGACCGCCGGCGAAGCCGGCGAGAATGGCTGCGGCGACGGCGGCGCGTCGCCAGCCCCGAGCCTGAATCTTGAACCGTTCGATCATGAGATTGCTCCTCTTGCCGGGGCGGTTGCGCGGCGTCGGGAGCAAGGAAGAGAAGCGCGATTGCGCGCGTGGCAACAGGTTTTGGCAGCCGTCATAGGCTAGCGAAGGATTAGAAAGCGCCGGCGTGAACGCTCAGCGATCTGACGAGGGGATTCGAAGGCCAAGGTGCTTGGGCGTTATCGAGCCGGGCCGGAGTCGTTGCCGATTCGGTCCGCTTCTGCGCGCCCGGAGCCGACGCGATTCTGGGCGAGCCATGACGCAAGCCTGGAACCCCGCCGCTTACCTTGGCGCCCGTGGCCCGCGCGGAAAGTTGATCTTCCAGGGACGTATCGCCGATGGAAGCATGATGCCGAGCTGTCCCGCCCGTCCCCGGATAGCGTCCTGGGTCCGCCCCATCCCACGGGCGATCACCGCCGGGGGTTGGCGCGCAGCCGCGCGCTGCGTCAGCTCCGCGTCGGCTTCGGGCGTCCAGGCGCCTCCGCTGTTTCGGCGGACCGTCACATCGGCAGGCCGGCCGCCGCGCGCCTGCGCGACCTCCGCTCCGATGCGGGGCCGGCCTCAAGCATCGCGATAAGCCAGGAGCCGCAACGCGTTGAAGACGACAATAAGCGTCGAGCCCTCGTGCATGGCCACCGCGGGTCCGATGCCAAGGCCGAAGATCGTGGCGGGCACCAGCACCGCCACCACCCCCAGGCTGACGAACACATTCTGCCGGATGATCGAGCGCGTGCGGCGGCTCAGGCCGACCGCGAACGGAAGATGCGCGAGGTCGTCGGTCATCAGCGCGACATCGGCGGTTTCCAGGGCGACGTCCGAGCCGGCCGCGCCCATTGCGATGCCGACCGTTGCGTTCGCCATTGCGGGTGCATCGTTGACGCCGTCGCCGACCATCGCGACCTGAGTGCCAGCGCTGAGCTTGCGGATCGCCTCGACCTTGTCCTCGGGCATCAGGTCGCCCCACGCCTCGTCAAGGCCGACTTCCTTCGCGACCGCTTCGGCAACCTTCTGGTGGTCGCCAGAGATCATGATCATTCGCTTGATGCCGAGCGCCCGAAGCCGCTCCAGCGTTGCCTTTGCCGATGCCCGCGGCGTGTCCATCAGGCCTATCGCGCCGAGATCCCGATCGCCCTGGCGGACGATCATCGTCGTGCGCCCGCCCTCACGCAGTTCGCCGATCGCTTTCTCCATGGCTTCGGAAAGCGCGGCGGTGCCTTCGGTGCCGAACATCTCCGCCTTGCCGATCAATACGATTTTGCCATCGACCTTGGCCTTCACGCCGCGTCCAGTGAGACTTTCGAGGTCGGACGCCTCTGACGGTGCGGTCTCGCCCAGCCGCTCGCGGCCGTCCCGGGCGATCGCCCGGGCAAGCGGATGATCGCTGAGGCTCTCGACGGCGACCGCGACCTTGAGCAATTCCTCCTCGGTAACGTCCGGTGCGGGAACGACGTCGGTGATGCGTGGCCGACCTTCGGTGAGGGTCCCGGTCTTGTCGAACGCAATCGCAGTCAGCGACCCGAGATTCTCGAGCGGGGCGCCGCCTTTCACCAGCACGCCGCCACGGGCAGCACGCGCGACGCCGGAAAGCACAGCGCTGGGCGTTGCGATTGCGAGCGCACACGGGCTGGCGGCGACCAGCACGGCCATTGCCCGATAGAAGCTGTCGCGGAAGGGTTCGTCGATGACGACCCATGCGAACAGCAACACGAAGACCAGGCCGAGGACGGTCGGCACGAAATAGCGTTCGAAGCGATCGGTGAAACGCTGGGTAGGCGATTTTTGCGTTTCCGCCTCGCTGACCATTTTCACGACCTTGGCTAGCGCGCTGTCGGTCGATTTGCGCGTTACCTCGATCTCGATTGCGCCGCTGCCGTTGATGGTGCCGGCAAATGCCCGATAAGCCGCCTCTATCGCGTCTGGCTTGGCGCGGGCGGCCGCATCGTCCATCACCGCGCGCTTGTCGACCGGCATGCTCTCGCCCGTCACCGGCGCCTGGTCGATCGCAGTCGTGCCCTTGACCAGAAAGCCATCCGCGGGGAGCCGCTCGTCAGGCTTCACCAGCACCACGTCGCCGATCTCCAGCTCCTCGACCGGGATTTCGCTGACCTTGCCGTCGCGGCGGACCTGAGCCGTGCGCGGCGCCAGCTCGGCTAGCGCCTCGATCGCCCGCTTGGCGCGGCCCATCGCATAATGCTCTAGCGCGTGTCCCGTGCTGAACAGAAACAGGAGCAGCGCCCCTTCGGCCCAGGCGCCGAGCGCGGCCGCGCCAGCTGCCGCGACCAGCATGAGCGTGTCGATCTCGAAGCGCCTCTTCCTGAGGTTCTCGAAAGCCTCAAGCACGGTGAAGAAACCGCCCAGGAAGTAGGCAATGAGATAGCCGGCGAGAGGAAGCCAGGCGGGCGCGTCGGCGAGCTTCTCGATCGCGAAACCGATGGCGAGGAATGCCCCGCAAAGCACTGCGAAAATGATCTCGGTGTTCGAACCGAAGATCCCGCCATGCGCGTGCTCGTCATGATCATGGTCCTCGGGACCGACCTGGTCACGTCCCGCGACCGCTTCGGGATCGTGCCCGGTGTCGACGCCTTGCGTTTGCTGGTCGGTGTCGTGCTTCTTTGGAGTCATGTTCTGCAGCACTCTTCGGATTGAGGGGTCGGTGTCTCAAATGGTTGAACTGGCGCCGGGCGAACGCTCGGCGGCCACGAATGGCGCTTTTTCGGAAAATCCGGCGTCAACCCATCAACTCCTCGATGACGAGTAGCCCTAGGAAGCCGACGAAGAACATCACCGCGACCAGCGGCGTGTCGGGTTTTCTGTGGGCGTCGGCGAGAAGCTCCTCGGTGACGAGGTAAAGCAGCGCCATCAGGCCAAAGCTCAGGAAGCCGACAATAACCGCCATGGGCAGTTCGGCGACCGAGAGACCTATCGCCGCACCCCCCGGCAAGAGCAGGGCGATTGTGCCCACGATCATGACGACCTTTACCTTGGAGCGGATCGTTTCGCTCAGCTCGGCGGTGAGCGTGAGGCCAAGAAAAAGCACTTCCAACGTAAGGGCGACCGTCAGCAGTATCCCTGCCTTCGCGCCGGCCACGAAAGCGAGACCGAGAACGAGTCCGTCGATCGCTATGTCGATCGAGACCGCTCCCAGCATCGCCGCCGGCCCCTTGAACCGGCCCTCGAAGGCCTTCAGCCCCAGCATGGCGGCAACGCCAAGCGCGCCGCCTACAAGCGTTGCGACCGGGGACGCGCCGTGCATGACCTGTGGGAGTATTTCCGTCGCGGCCGCGGCGAACACGACGCCCGCCGCGAGATGCTGCATGGCGCTCACGAGGCGCTCGCCCGGCGGCCGGGTCACCGCGGCGACCGACCCCATCAGGATCGCGACCAGTGGAATAAGGGTGTAGTTCAACGCTCCCATCGCAGGCCCCCCCGTCTCCGGTCGTTGCCCCAGAACAGCCGGCATGCCGCATCGAGCCTTCGCGACGTGGTTGCTTCGCCCATGCCGATGCGGCGCCGGTGCATCAGGCGGCTCCTCCCGGCGCCAGGGTCGTGTCGCCACCCAGGACCTCGACCGCTTCCAGCGTGATCAGCCCGATCCCGTGCACATCGGCAAGGGAAGCGGCGAAATCCCTAAGTCGGGACTCCTCATCGACGATCTCGATCACGAGCGACTGCTCGTCCTCGAGAAAGTGCTTGCGATGCTGGTGTGCCGAATGTCCGAAGCCAAACAATGCCTGGAGAACGGTCGCACCCGCCATCTTGGCCTCGCGGGCTCGCGACGCGACCTCCTCGAACAATTTGCGGTCGCCGAAATAGGCGGCCTCGTCGGTGTAGATCCGCAGCAGCTTCATGCTGGTTGCCATTGTCCGTCTCCCGTCTTCATGCCGTGGCCGTCGAAGCATCGCCCCTGCTCTTGCGTCGCGACCGCCACCCCTCGCCAAGGCCGAGAACGACCTTTGCGATGGCGGGCAGAACGAGCAGCGTAAGGATAGTCGCGGCGACGAGGCCTCCGATCACGACCATGGCGAGCGGCTTCTGGACCTCCGCGCCAGTGCCGTGGGCGAGCGCCATCGGCACGAAGCCGATCGCGGGAACGAAGCCGGTCATGACGACCGCGCGCATCTTCTCGATGCTGCCCTCGACGATAGCCCGGCTGAGCTCCACGCCAGCTTCCAGCCGTTCCCTGATCGCGCTCATCACGACCAGTCCGTTGAGTACCGCGACGCCGGCAAGGCAGATGAAGCCGACCGCCGCCGACACCGAGAAGGCGATGCCGGTCATCAACAAGGTGAACACGCCGCCCGCCAGCCCCAGCGGCACCGCCGCGAACACCGCGAACGCCCGACCGAGACTGCCGAGCGCCATGTAGAGCAGCCCGAAGATGATCGCGAAACAGATCGGGACAACGATCGCGAGCCGGTCGGAAGCCGCCTGCAGATTCTGGAACTGGCCTCCCCATTCGAGATAGGAGCCGGTCGGCAACTGAATCCGCTCTACTTGAGGCCGGGCCTCTGCGACGAACGATCCGACATCGCGGCCACGCACATTGGCCTGGATGACCACACGCCGCCTGCCATTCTCACGACTGATCTGGTTCAGCCCCTCGCTGAACCGGAATGTCGCCACCTGCGACAAGGGCACCGACTTGCGCTTCTCGCCGGCTTCCTGCGGCAACATTACCGGCAGGCTCTGGAGCGCGTCGAGATTGTCGCGCGATGCCGCCGGCACACGGACGGTCACCGCGAAACGGCGGTCGCCTTCGAACACCAGGCCTGCTTCGCGCCCTCCCATGGCCGCGGACACGGTGTCGGCGACCTCCTCGACGGTGAGCCCGAACCGCGCAATCGCGGCTCGGTCGAAGCTCACTTCCAGCGTCGGCGAGCCGCTGGTCTGCTCGGCCTTCACATCCGCCGCGCCGGGTATGGCCTTCAGCGCCTGAACGATCCGCGCCGCGGTCGCGCTCAGCTGGTCGAGATCGTCGCCATAGAGCTTGATCGCGACGTCGCCACGCACGCCGGCGATCAGCTCGTTGAAGCGCAACTGGATCGGCTGGCTGACTTCATAGGCGTTGCCGATCTGCGCGCCGGACACGCGCTCGATGCGCTCGAGCACCTGTTCCTTGGTGGTGATTCCGGCGGGCCATTGATCCTGGGGATTCAGGATCACGAAGCCGTCCGAGATATTCGACGGCATGGGATCGGTGGCGACTTCGGCAGTGCCGGTTTTGGAGAACATCATCGCGACTTCGGGCAGGCTGGTGATCGCCCGCTCGACTCCGCGTTGCATCGCGAGCGACTGTTCCATCGATACCGATGGCACCCTGCTCGAAGCCATCGCGACATTTTTTTCGTCGAGCTGAGGGATGAACTCCTGCCCGAGGAAGCCGAACGCGAAGACCGCCGCCCCGAAGAAGGCGAAGCCCGCGCCGATGAAGCGCCACGGCTTGGCGACCGCCAGCTCGAGGATCGGGATGTAGCGTGACTTGGTCTTGGCGACGATCCACACTTCCTTCTCGGCGACCTTGCCGCGGATCAGCAGCGCGACCATTGCCGGCACGAAGGTGAGCGCCAGGATGAACGCGGCGGCGAGCGCCAGCATGATGGTGATCGCCATCGGCGAGAAGGTCTTGCCCTCGACCCCGGTGAACATCAGCAGCGGCGTGAACGCGAGGAAGATGATCGCCTGGCCGAAGACCGTCGGCTTGATCATCTCCTGCGAGGCTCGCATCGTCTCCTCGAGTCGCTCGCGAAGCGAGAGCAGCCGGCCCTCCTGGTGCTGGCGGTGCGCCAGCCGCGCCAGGCAGTTTTCGATGATGATCACCGCGCCATCGACGATCAGGCCGAAGTCGAGCGCGCCGAGGCTCATCAAATTGCCCGGAACGCCGAAGGCGTTCATCCCCATCGCCATCATCAGGAACGAGAAGGGGATGACCAGCACGGCGATGACCGCCGCGCGCCAGTTGCCGAGCAGCAGGAACAGCGCCGCTGCGACGAGGATCGCGCCTTCGATCAAATTCCTCTGAACGGTCTCGACGGTGGCGTTGACGAGCTTCGAGCGGTCGAGAGTCGTGGTGACCTTGACCCCAGGCGGCAGCGACTTGACGATCGTCTCCATCCGTTCGCCGACGCTCCGCGCGACGACGCGGCTGTTTTCGCCGATCAGCATCAGCGCGGTACCGATGACGACCTCATGGCCGTTCATGCTGGCGGCACCCGTGCGCAGGTCGCCGCCGATCCGCACCGTTGCGACATTCTTGACGGCAACGGGAATACCGCCGCGCGTCGCGATGACCGCTTCGGCAATCTCGCCGATGTCGCGGATGCGGGCGTCGGCGCGCAGCAGGAACGCTTCGCCTCCGCGATTGAAGAAGTTCGCCCCGACCGCAAGGTTGGCGGCCTCCAGTGCCTTGGCGAGCTCGGAATAAGAGACGCCGTATTCCGCCAGCTTCACGGGGTCGGGCTCGACAACATAGGTCTTCTCGAAACCGCCGATCGAATCGATGCCCGCAACACCCTGGACTGTGCGCAGCTGCGGCCGGATGATCCAGTCCTGCACGGTCCGCAGATAGGCCGAACGCGACACGTCGTCGGTCAACCGGTCGCCCTCAGGGGTGAGAAAGCTCCCGTCGGTCTGCCAGCCAGGCTGGCCGTCGACCGGCTTCGCTCCCTTGCCGCCGGGATTGGCGTAGTCGACCGCGTACATGAAGATTTCGCCGAGCCCGGTCGTCACCGGGCCGATCTGCGGCTGAACGTCCCCGGGCAAACTGTCGCGCGCCTGAGCGATGCGCTCGCTCACCTGCTGGCGGGCGAAATAGAGATCGGTGCCATCGGTGAAGATCGCTGTGACCTGGCTGAAGCCGTTGCGCGACAGCGAGCGCGTCGTCTCAAGGCCGGGAATGCCGGCAAGTGCGGTTTCGATCGGGAAGGTAACGCGCTTCTCGATCTCGATCGGCGAGAGTCCGCGCTCGACCGTGTTGATCTGGACCTGGTTGTTGGTGATGTCGGGTACCGCATCGATCGGCAGCTTGGTAAGCTGCCACAAGCCAATGCCGGCGACGGCGAGAAAGAAGGCGACGACCGCCCAGCGCGCCCTGACGGACAGCGCCATGAGGTTGGCAATCATGGCTCAGTGCTCCTCGCCAGCGGATTTGCCGAGCTCGGCCTTGAGCAGGAAGGCGTTGGTCGTGGCGATCGTCTGGCCCGGCGTGAGCCCGGAGACGATTTCGATCCGTCCGGCGCTGCGCTGGCCGGTCTTGACCGGAACTGCGCGGAACCCCTCGGGCGTCCGGACGAACACCACATCCTTGCCTTCGACCGATTGCACAGCCTCTTCGGGCACGACGATCGCCGTGGTCGAGCCGCCCCGGCTCGGCATCAGCCGCACGCGCACTGCAAGGCCCGGTTGCAGGCTGGCACCATCGACATCGAGCAACGCCGTCGCGGAGCGGGTCTCGCCGCTGAGCGTCGGCGTGACGGCGCGCACCCGCGCTTCGATCGTGGTTCCACCGGCAATTTCGACGATGGCGCGGTCGCCCGGCGCGAGCCGGGCCGCGTCGGCAGGACCGACGGCGGCTTCGATCTGGATTCTCCGCGGATCGGAGATGCGGAACATCTCCGCTTCGGGCTGGACGAACGCGCCCAGCGTGACGTTCTGGGAGGTTATCCGGCCCGAGATGGGGCTGGCGAGAATGACGCCGCGCCCATCGCCGGTAATCTTGGCGTTCTGGGCCGCGAGCTGCGCGCGGCGCGCCTCGGCTGCCGCCGCAGCGGCATCCGCTTCAGCCGCCTCGAGCGTCACGCGGGCCGAGACTTTCTGCTGATACAGATAGCGCTCTCTGGCGAGCGCGCGCTGCGCTTGCACCAGACGCGCAGCCGTGGACGTGCGCTCGGCGGCGATCTGGCTCGCCTCCCGGCTTTCGACGATGGCGAGTGCCTCGCCGGCACGCACGGGATCGCCGAGCCGCTTGAACACGCGAATCACGGTGCCGCTGGCGCGGGCTGTGACGATCGCCTCGCCCTCGGTGGAAGCCGTGACAGTGGCCTGGGACAGGATCTCGGCGCCCAGGCCTCCTGCGGTAACGGTCTCGGTGCCGATCGCCGCGACTTTGATTGCGTCGGCGGTCATGGCGATGCTGTCGGTGCTTTCCTCATGCTCGGATTCTGCCTTGGCCGGCGCCTCGACCGGCGCAGGCGCCGCAGTCCAACGGGCGATGCCGAAGCCGCCTAGGGCGGCAACAAGCGCGATGCCGGCTGCGCCCCCGAGGAGGCGCTTGTCATGCAAGTTCATCAAAATTCTCCGGAGAAATCGGGCGCCGGGGCGGCAAGCCGCCTCAACCGGGCCGCAGCATCATGATAGGCGACGAGGGCATCGATCGCGGCGGCTCGCGTCTGGGCGAGCGTCCGCTCGGCATCGAGCAGCTCGATCTGGGTGAGCGCGCCTTCGCCATAGCCGACGCGGGCGATCCGTGCGCCTTCGATAGCCGCGTCCAGAGCGGGTCCGCGTGTCGTCTCGACCATGGCCAACGCGTTGGCCAGATCCGCCTGCGCGCTCGCGATCGCCTGTTCGGCATCCGCCTTTGCGAGCCGGGTACGAGCCTCGAACTGGTCGCGCTCCGCGCGCGCCTGGGCCTCGCCTGCCCTGCCGCTGTTGAAGAGCGGCAGCGGCACGGACACGCCGAAGACAGCCGCGACGTCGTTGGTGGCCTCCAGCCTGCGGGTCCCGGCGGTCAAAGTCAGGTCGGGCATGCGCTGGGTGCGTGCCAGCCTGACCTGCGCGTTGCCGATCGCAAGGTCGGCATTGGCCGCCGCATAAGCGAGCGTCCCTTCCACCCGGATCGGCGCGACCGGGCCATAGGCCGCAACACGGTCGAACCATGCCATGTCGAGCGGCCCGGAAACCGGGGTGCCGATCAACCGGCCCAGATTTGCGCGCGACACCTCGACAGTCCGCCGCGCCCGAGCGAGCTCTCCTTGGGCGTTGGCTTGCAGAACCGCCGCGCGCTGTTCCACGATCGGCGACGCCGCGCCGACCATCACCCGGTCCTTGGCAACCCGCAGCAGCTCGTCGGCGATACGAGCTTGCTCGATCGCGATCGCCAGCCGGCGCTCGGCTGCGACGGCCTCGATATAGGCTTGCGTCACCCGGAGCCGGAGGTCCTCCAGGACGACCAAAGCCTCGATCCGCGCGCGGATGACGCGCGCATCGGCCACGGCCACGCGCGCGGAGCGCTTGCGGCCGAGTTCGATCGGCAATTCAAAGCCGATCGTTGTCTCCGAGCTGTCCAATCCCCGATAGGGACCGGTGCCGGCGACATTCTCGGTCTGGATGTTGACGCTAGGGTTGGGACGGAGTCCGGCAACGGTCCGCCCGGCATCCGCGGCGCGGATCCCGGTCTGCCCGACATCGGCCGAAGGCGAAGTAGCACCTGCACTGGCGAGTGCCTGATCGAGTGTGAGGACCGGACCGTCCTGTTCGGACGGCGCGGTTTGCGCCTGCGCAATAGCTGCGCATGACGCCACGGCGAGAAGCGCCGCGATAATTCGGGACATTTTGGGATTCTCCCTGACGTTCGCAAAGGCTCCACGCGCCAGAAGGCGGGCAGAGGGACGGCGACGTCAGGCGATCGGCGGTCTCAGGTCGCGAGCGGTCAGGATCGATGGGAGCGAGGGTCCGGCGGCGATACCGCTCGGCATTGAAGTGCCGGAAATCGGCGTTGCGGCCAGGTGCTTTGCCGGCACGCCGATATCGTGGCTGTGGACTGCACTGTGATGGTGCGGTGTCGCCTTGTCGCTGTCGCCCGGTACTTCGTCGCTGTCGCCAGGAGCATGGCCCGGCTCGCTATCGGCAACGATTGCGCCGCAGGTCGCTGGCTCAGCGGCAGCCGCCGCCGATGCCTGAAGCCCGGTGACCAAGGTCAAGGCAAGCATCATCGTCAAAACCAGGGAAAACAGCTTCCGCACGGGCCCGCCATTAGAGGAAGCGGGCGCGAGCGCAAAATCATTTCCGACCGGACTGCGCCAGAGCCTGCCGGCGCGGGAAGATTACTGCCGTCTCACCTTTGCGAAACCACGATCCGTTGCCATGAACTGGGCGAGCATCGGAACGACGAGCTTGGCGGGACCTTGGGAGGCTTGACCGGTCGCCGCCGCATGCGCCTCGGCATAGGCGGAGAGATCGCGATACACATCTGCGGGTACGTCGATGGTGATCTTGACCGGCTTGTCGTCGGCGATCGGTCCGAGCTTAAGGGTCATTTCGTATTTCCTTCGGCTGGCGCCATCACGATGTCGCGCGTGACGATGACGCGAAGCTGGAACCCCGGCCGTACCGTTAGCGTGGGTTGCACATTCATCTGGCGGCGCACGAGATCCTGCCCGGTGCGACCGATCGACTCGGATGTCCCCTGGCGAAGCGCGCGGACGAGATCATTATCATCGCCATTGCCGACCTCGGTGCCGACGCCGAGCAACGTCGAAACCAGTGCGGCCCGGAGCATCGCGCCCCAATGCTGGTTCACCCGGTCCTGAAGCCCGGAATATCCTGAAGCGTCCGAACCGGGAAGCCGATCGAGCTGGATCGAGCGCCCGTCGGTAAGGATCAGCCTGTCCCAGGCGAGAAGCACGCGGTTCTGCCCGAACGAGACCTGTGAATCATACTCACCGATCAGCCGACTGCCCTGCGGGATCAACAGGAACCGGCCGGTCACGCTGTCAAAGACGTTCTGCGTCACTTGGGCCGTGATGGTGCCGGGCAGATCCGATCGGATGCCGGTGATCAGCGCGGCGGGAATGATGCTGCCCGCCTGAACGACATAGGGCGAGGACGGCTGGACCACTCGGTATGCGCTTTGCGTCTGCACGCCCTCGGCGGGCCGCAGGAAGTTGCGCTTCGCAGATTGGCCATCGCCGCCGTCACCACCCGCTGCCGCTGTCGGCGCGGCAGGTGCGCCCGTGGCGGAAGAAGGCTGCAGTGGCGCCGGAGGAGCCGCACCTGCTGAATTCGCGGCGCTTTCGCTGCCGACGAACACCTTGCTGGTGCGCGCGGCATCGCGCTCCTGGCGAACGCGTTCCCGAGCCGCCTGCGCGGCGTTGGCTGCCGGCCCTGCGGGAGCCGCCGACGGGGCACCGATGGGCGGCGGCGTCACGTCGACGCCGCGCTGCTGGGCGGAGAGGATCGGCCTGCCTAGATCGCCCGGCAGCGGTGGGCCGAGCCGGGGAACCTGCGAATAATCCTTGGGCGCCCCGGCCAGACTGTCGGAGGTCGCGCGATTGTCGGTCGCGTAGAGTTCGGTCTGGCTCTTCGGCGCCGAGGGCTGGAGGGCATAGATCAGCGCACCGCCGATACCGGCTGTCGTGACCAGACCGACGGCCGCCAGCGCCTTGCGCGAAAGCCGCATCACCCGGGGAGGATCGCCGCGCAGGCGCAGGTCGGCGGCGGCCACCGGTGCTGTTTCGGTCGCGGCGCTCATTTCGACGTCTCCACGGGCATGGCGGTGTCCCGCAGGATGCGAACGCGTCTCTCGGACTTCCCCGCGGCGAGCCGCATTTCGGCGCCGGCGAACAGCCGATCGATCACCATGTAGCGGCCGCGAACGCGGTAGTTGACGAGTTCGCCCTCTCCCTTGACGCCCGCGATGAAGAGCGGGGGAAGATCGCTCTGGCCGATGTTCGACGGGAGCTCGATGAAGACCTGTCGCCCGTCGTCGAAGGCGCGCAGCGGACGCCATGAAGTACGATCTCCCTCGATCCGGTAGCGGAAGTTCAGCGCATCGATATCGATATTGGGCACCACCGGCACCGTGGCCGCGGCTTCGCGACTTCGCACGGTAAGTGCGATCAGCGCGTCCTGGGGGTAGGTCCAGGAAACCGAAGCCATGTACGTCTCCGGTGTCGAGCGCAGCTCGAGATGATAGGTCCGCCGGTCGGTGTTGATGACGAGGTTGGTGACGAGCCCGGCCCTGGTCGGCTTGATGAGGATATGAACGCGCTGCCCCGCCGCCGATCCGCTGATCGTGTCACCGATGATCCAGCGCACAGTATCTCCGGCAGCCACCGGTCCCGGCCCAACCAGCTGCTCGCCTTCCTGCAGCGCGATGTCGGTGACCTGGCCGGGAGCGGTGTAGAGTTGATAAAGTGCGCCCTCGGCCCAGGGGTAAAGCTGGATCGCGTTCAGAAATCCGTCACGGACCGGTTGCATGCGTGCCGCCGCATTGGCGGTGCCGATCCGGGTCCTTGGGTCGGAGGCCTCCGGTGCGGGCGCCGTCGAGACCGGCTTCAGCTGTCCAGGAAGCGGCAGCGGCTCGGGAATACGGATGATTTCGACCGGCTTCGGCTGCTCGGGTTCGGGTACCGCCACAGGCGCCGCGTCGAACGTCAGCGGGCGGGTCTGGGCATGAGACGCGCCGCAAGCCGCAAGCGGGAAGGCCGCGAGCATCAGCATTGCAGGCAGGATCGCCGTACGGATCGGGGTCATTGCGTGAGCTCCTTTGACCAGTTGAGGGCGTTGACGAACACGCCGAGAGGATTCTTGCGGAGCGCCTCGGGAGTGCGCGGGGTCTGGATCACTACGCTAGCGATCGCAGACCAGCGTTCGGTCGCGGCGAGGCTGCCGTCCTGGTAACGCCGCTCGGTCCACGAGATGCGGAAGCTGTTATCGGAGGCGCGGATCACGCTGGAGACGTCGACCGCGACCTGGAACTTGCCGACCTGCGCGAAGGGGTCGTTGTTGCGGGCATAATCGTTGAGCGCGAGCGCACCCTTTGCCGTCGTGAAGTCATAAGCGCGCAGCCAACTTTGGCGCAGCACGACCGGGTCGGCGGGAATCCCCCGGAAATTCTCGATGAAGCGCGCCAGATGGTACGCAATCTGCGGGTCGCTTGGATGATAGTCCGCGTCGGCGGGCGCCACGGCCTGGGCCTCACCCATCTTGTCGACCTGGACGATCCACGGGGTGATCGTGCCGCGCATCGCCATTGCGATCAGACCGGCGATGGACAGCGCCAGCAGCGCGAGCGCTGCAAAGCATGCGAGCCGCCAGTTCCGCGCCTGAACCCGGCCCGAGCCGATGCGGTCGTCCCATGCCTGCCCGGCCCGCTGGTAGGGCGTCTCGGGTTCTGGGGTAGCGCCGTAGCGCACGGTCGATCGTCGAAACATGGCAATTCACTCCTTGTCGGTCACGCTGACGGAGGCGCCGGGGCCCCGGCTATCGCCGCCGCGCAGCGTGTGGGTTGCGACGCTGGCGCCGTGGACGATTGCCTGGTGTCGGCGCATCGACTTGGCCCAAGCGGGGGGTTCGCTGCGGGGGGCGTCGGGCACAGGTGAAGCCGCGTCCGATGCTGGCTCGGATGCCGCAGACGCCGGGGCGCCCGGAGAGGCTTCGGACTGGGGGAGTGGAACGCCGCCGCTGTCGCGCTCGACGGGACCTGCGCCAGTCTGGGGCTTGGGAACACCGCCCGAGTCTCGCTCGACTGCTGCCGCTGCCGCCGCTGAGCTTCCGCCGCCGCCGCCGGACCCACCAGAACCAGCACCCGTTCCACCGGAGGCGCTGGAGGATCCGCCCGCCGCGCGCCGGAGCGGCGACATGGCGCTTTGGGCGGCGGTGCGGCCGACATTGCTCAGGCCCGATGCGACGCCGGACATGCCCGACTTGCCCTCGGCTCCGGCGCGATATGCGCTGGTGGCGGTGCTGACGGTCCGGCCAGCTCCCGCGAGCGCGCCACCGGCAGCACCGAGCGCCGCGCCCCCGGCAGCCGCGCCGGCTGCGATCACGCCGCCTGCCGCGAGAGCGGTGCCAGCCGCCGCACCAGCGCCAAGCTGCGGTCCGCCAGAGACGATGCCGCTCGCGATGCCGGGGCCGAAGATGCCAAGGCCCAGCAGGCACAGCGCGCCCAGCACGATGGCCATGGCGTCCTCGATCGTCGGCTGCGCGTTGCCTATCGCGTCGGTGAATTCTGAGAAGAGCGTAGAGCCGATGCCGACAATGACCGCGAGCACCAGCACCTTGATGCCGGAAGACACGACATTGCCGAGGACGCGTTCGGCCATGAACGCGGTCTTGCCGAACAGGCCGAACGGGATCAGCACGAACCCGCACAGCACCGTCAGCTTGAATTCAATGAGGGTGACGAACAACTGCACGGCCAGCACGAAGAACGCGAGCAGGACGATCACCCAAGCGAACAGCAGGACGACGATCTGGATGAAGTTTTCGAAGAAACTGATGTAGCCCATCAGTCCGGAGATCGAGTCGAGGATCGGACGCCCGGCGTCGAGCCCGACCTGCGCGACCCGCCCAGGTTGCAGGAGCTCGGCTGTCGTGAACCCGGTCCCGGAGGCTTTGAGGCCAAGGCCTGCAAAGCTCTCGAACACGATCCGCGCGAGCATGTTCCAGTTGCCGATGATGTAGGCGAAGATGCCGACGAACAGCGTCTTCTTGACGAGGCGCGCGATGATGTCGTCGCCCTCGCCGAAGGTCCAGAACAACGCCGCGAGCGTCACGTCGATGACGATCAGCGTGGTTGCGAGGAAGGCAACCTCGCCCTGAAGCAGGCCGAAACCGGAATCGATGTAAGAGGTGAAGACCTCGAGAAACCGGTCGACGACGCCTGTGCCGCCCATGTCACTGCTCCTGCTGGGTATTGGCGATGGCCTCGTCCACGAGGCTCGCCGGTTCGGAGGATTTGCCGGGCGCATAGTCCGCAGCCGGTTCGACGAGCCGCGATCGCTGGCCCAGGAACCGTCGGCGGTTCTCGGCCCAGGCTGCGAGGCAGCCCGGGTCCGAGCCCGCCGCCTGCCCGGCCAACTGGCAGCTCCGCAGCTTTGCCTGGAGCGGGTCTGTGGGCAGGTCGGTCGAGAGGGTAACGGGAGGCGATGACGGCTTCGGCTCGTCGCGCAGGGCGAGCAGACCCATGGCGATTGCAACGCCGAGACATGCGAAGGCACCAATGCGAGCCGGAAGCCGTACGTTCATCGCCCCGGCCTCAGCGGTGGAACATCTGCGCCGGGGTCGGTCGGTAACCGGTCCCGGGTGCGAGGAACCGGCGCAGGTGTTCGCGCGCCTGATCCTGCGCGGCGGCACGCTGCGACGCCTCGAGCGCCTGGGCGCGACCCTGCGCCGCGACCACCGCGGTCAGGTCGGCAAGCTGCCGAGCTTGCAGCGCGAGAAGCTGATTCCCGGCCTGAGCGGCCTGCAGAGCACCCGATGCCGACTGGCTGGAGCCGACGATGCGGTTCATCGCGTCGCGCGAGCCTTCGATATTGCCGACGACGCCGGCCTGTACCTTGAGCGCGTCTTCAAAGCCGGCGACCGTGTCTTCCCATCGGGCGCGGGCATTGTCGACCAGCGCCTTGTCGGTCGCCGACATGGGGGCGCCGCGGTACCGGCTGGTGAAGGCCTGGTCGATCGACTGGACCGAATAGGCGATGCGCTGGGCGTTGCCGAGCAGCTGCTGGGTTTGCCGCACCTGCGACTGGAGGTCGGCGAGCGCGGAGGTCGGCAGCGATGCGAGGTTCTTCGCGTCGTTGATCAGCGACTCCGCTTCGTTCTGAAGCGATTTGATCTGGTTGTTGATCTGCTCGAGCGTACGCGCCGCGGTCAGCACGTTCTGCGAATAGTTGGTCGGGTCGTAGACGATCCCGCCGAACTGGGCGTGGGCGGGAGCCGCGGCGAAGGCGATCAGCAGGGCTGAGCCGCATGAAAGCGCATAGCGGCGAAGCGACGAGGTACGCATGACATTCACTCCTGGGCAGTGAGAGGGAGAAGATCCGCGGCCCAATCGAGGCCGCGGGCGCGCAGCCACGCGGCGGCGAAACCGGCGCGGCCATGGGCTTCGAGAAGTTCGGCGATGCGGCGCTGGTCGGTGCGCGACGAAGCGGCCGTGAAGGCGAGCGCGACCTCGCCCAATCCAAGATCGAACAGGCGATTGCCGCGGCGCGACTGGCAGTAATAGTCGCGCTTGGGGGTCGCCCGGGCGAGGATTTCGATCTGGCGCTCGTTCAACCCGAACCGGCGGTAGATGGCGGCGATCTGCGGCTCGAACGCGCGTTCGTTCGGAAGAAATATCCGGGTCGGGCAGCTCTCGACGATCGCCGGCGCAATTGCCGAGGTTTCGATATCGGCGAGGCTCTGGGTCGCGAACACGACGCTCGCATTCTTCTTGCGTAGCGTCTTGAGCCATTCTCGCAACTGCGCGGCGAAGGCGGGGCTGTCGAGAACGAGCCAGCCTTCGTCGATGATGATCATCGTCGGCGCGCCGTCGAGATGCGCTTCGATGCGGTGGAACAGATAGGAGAGCACTGCCGGAGCGGCGGCGCTCCCGACCAGGCCCTCGGTCTCGAACGCCTGCACCCGCGCCTCACCGAGGTGTTCGGACTCCGCATCGAGCAGCTGACCATGCGGTCCGCCGACGCAATAGGGCCCTAGCGCCTGCTTGAGCTGTTGCGACTGGAGCAGCACCGCGAGGCCGGTGAGCGTTCGTTCGGGCACCGGCGCGGATGCCAGCGAGTTCAGGGCCGCCCAAAGATGCTCCTTGGCCTGGGGATCTAGCGGCACGCCCTCGGCGGCAAAGATTGCCGCCAGCCACTCGGCCGCCCAGCTGCGCTCGGCCAACTCGTCTATCCGGGCCAGCGGTTGCAGCCGGACACCTTGCCCGCTCTCATCCTGCGGCGCAGACCCAAGGTCCTGCCAGTCGCCGCCCATCGCCAGTGCGGCCGCACGGATCGATCCGCCGAAGTCGAACGCGAAGATCTGCGCATTCTCGTAGCGCCGAAACTGCATCGCCATCAGCGCCAGCAGCACCGACTTGCCCGCACCGGTCGGCCCGACGATCAGGGTGTGGCCGACATCGCCGACGTGGAGCGAGAAGCGGAAGGGCGTCGAGCCCTCGGTCCGCGCGAAGAAAAGCGGCGGCGCGTCGAAATGCTCATCGGCCACCGGTCCAGCCCAGACCGCGGACAGCGGGACCATATGCGCCAGGTTGAGGGTCGAGATCGGGGGCTGCCGGACATTGGCATAGACATGGCCGGGCAAGCTTCCGAGCCACGCCTCGACGGCGTTCATGCCCTCGGCGATGACAGTGAAGTCTCGGCCCTGGATGACCTTCTCGACAAGCCGAAGCTTCTCGGCACCAAGACCGGGATCAGCATCCCAGACGCTGATCGTCGCAGTGACATAAGCCTGACCGACCATGTCGGCGCCGAGTTCCTGCAGCGCGAGATCGGCATCGGCCGCCTTGTTCGATGCGTCGCTGTCGACGAGCACCGAAGCCTCGTTGGTCATCACCTCCTTGAGGATCGCGGCGATCGACTTGCGCTTGGCGAACCACTGCCGCCGGATGCGGCCGAGCAGCTTGGTCGCGTCGGTCTTGTCGAGGGTGATCGCGCGCGTGACCCAACGATAGGGGAATGCCAGCCGATTGAGGTCGTCGAGCAGCCCAGGGAAGGTCGCGCTCGGAAAGCCGGTAACGGTCAGCGTCCGAAGATGCTGGCTGCCCAGTCGCGGCTCGAGTCCGCCGATCAGCGGCTCGTCGGCGAGGATCGCGTCCAGATACATGGGCGTCTCGGGGGCGCGCACCCGCTGCCGCTTCGTCGAGATCGTTGAATGCAAATAGGTCAGAGTCTCGCCGTCATCGAGCCAGTGCGCCTCGGGCAGGAAGCCGTCGAGCAGCTGTAGCAGCCGGGCGCTGCGATCGATGAAGTTGGCGAGCAACTCGTTCGGATCGACGCCGCTCCGCGAACGGCCTTCATAGAGCCAGCCTTCGGCACGCGCGGCGTCTTCGGCCGGCGGCATCCATTGCAGCGTCAGGAAATAGGCGCTCTCGAAATGCGCGCCTTCCTCGGCGAACTGCTCGCGGCGTTCACGCTCCACCAGGGCAGAGGCCGGGTCGGGGAAAGTGTCGCTGGGATAATCCAGCGCGGGCACGCGCTGCGCCTCGACGAAGACTGCCCAGCCCGAGCCAAGCCGGCGCAGCGCGCTGTTGAGGCGGCCGGCGGTCGCGACCAGCTCGGCCGGCGTCGCCGAGTCCAGATCGGGTCCGCGGATCGCGGCGGTACGCTGGAACGACCCGTCCTTGTTCAGCACCACGCCGGGGGCGATCAAGCCCGCCCAGGGCAGGAAGTCTGCGAGTGTCGAACCGCGGGCGCGGTATTCGCGAAGGGACATCATGGCCGCGTCACGCGCGCAGGAAGGCGGGATAGCGCATGTGGCGCCGACCGACTTCGAGGAACTGGGGATCCCGGCGCGCGGCCCAGACCGCAGCGGCATGGCCGACGGCCCAGATGAGCAGACCGACCAGCCACAGCCGCAGGCCAAGCCCGACCGCACCAGCGAGCGTGCCGTTGACGATCGCGACCGAGCGCGGCGCGCCGCCGAGCAAAATCTGCTCGGTCAGCGCGCGGTGGACAGGCGCGAAATAGCCGGGAATGGCGGCGCCGGGATCGAGGCTTTCCATCAGATCAGCGCCCCGCCGCCGAAGCTGAAGAAGCTGAGGAAGAAGGAACTCGCGGCGAATGCGATGCTGAGCCCGAAGACGATCTGGATGAGCCGGCGGAACCCGCCCGAGGTTTCGCCGAACGCGAGTGTCAGGCCGGTCACGATGATGATGATCACCGCGATGATCTTGGCGACGGGCCCTTCGATGCTCTCCAGGATCGACTGGAGCGGACTTTCCCAGGGCATCGACGATCCCGATGCGTGCGCCGTGCCTGCAGTTAGCGCGACGAGGGCACAGGTGTAGAGTGCCGCCCCGCGGGTGCGGGCGGCAGAAAGCGAGACGTTCATTTGGACTCTCCGTCGGTGAGGAAGTGAAGGCGGTATTCGCCGGAGGGATCGAGACCCTCGACCCGGGCCAATTCCGCGAGACGGCGACCGGCGCCGTCGCGCACCAGCACCGCGATCAGGCCGATTGTCTCGGCGATCAGCGGGCGCGGAACAGTGGTGACGGCCTCCTGGATCAGCTGCTCGAGCCGCCGCAGCGCGCCGATCGCGGTGCCGGCATGGATGGTGCCGAAGCCGCCCGGATGGCCGGTGCCCCAGGCCTTGAGGAGATCGAGCGCCTCGGCGCCACGGACCTCACCGATCGGGATGCGGTCGGGCCGCAGGCGCAGCGAGGAGCGCACCAGGTCGGAAAGCGTCGCCACCCCTTCCTTGGTCCGCATCGCGACGAGATTTGGCGCGGTGCATTGCAGCTCGCGCGTATCCTCGATCAGAACGATCCGGTCGCTGGTCCCGGAGATCTCGGCGAGCAGCGCGTTGGTGAGAGTGGTCTTGCCAGTGCCGGTCCCGCCGGCGACCAGGATGTTCTCGCGTCCGGACACTGCCTCGCGGAGCGATGCGCATTGCCCGGTCGAGATGATGCCGGCGGCGACATAGTCGTCGAGGGTGAAGACCGCGACGGCGGGCTTTCTGATCGCAAAGGCAGGCGCGGTCACGACCGGTGGCAGCAGCCCCTCGAAGCGCTCGCCAGATTCCGGAAGCTCGGCCGACACACGCGGCGAGCGGGCATGGACCTCGGTGCCAACGTGATGCGCGACCAGGCGGATGATGCGCTCGCCGTCCGCCGCGGACACGGTAATCCCGGTGTCGGCGAGGCCTTCGCCAAGCCGATCGACCCACAGCCGGCCGTCCGGATTGAGCATCACCTCGACGATCTCGGGATCGTCCAGCCAGGTGGCGATCGAGGCGCCGAGAGCCGTCCGCAGCATGCGCGCGCCGCGGCGCGAGGCTTCTGAACGGACTGGAGCTGCACTCACCGGTCGGCACCCTGTTCTCAGGCCGGTGCGAAGTTGCTCCGGCGACAGGGATGACTAAGGAGGCAAGAAATTTGAGCGTAGCAACAGTTACTTAAAAGCGGCGAAGCATAGCGCAGAATAAGAAAGCTTCGGCAGTCGAGGTAGTGCTTTCGCCCGGCGAAAGAGCCGTCATTTTTTTGGTTTTTCTTCCACCGCTGAACGACTCGGGCGCCGTCGTGCGCACTCATCCGTCGGCTTCGCGCCCGAAGGTGGCCACTCGGCTTTGATGTCGGGCTACTCGAAAGCGAACGCGCGGCGACCATGAGGCGAATGTCATCACCCGCTCCTAAACTGCAGGGCGGCTTTTGGAGAAGTCTGCGGGTCGGCTTACCCGGTATTGGAAGAAGCCCACCCTCTTAGCAGACCCGAAGCAGTGGATTCATGTCACCAGCGAGCCGGGAAGAAGGACCTTATCAGCTGCGATACCGCACGGCAGCGACGAAGGCTGCCAATGCCGGCGACTGCTGCCGGCGACTCGGATAGTAGAGATGATAGCCAGGGAATGGCGGGCACCAGTCGTCCAGCACTTGCACGAGTGCACCCGCGTCTAATTCAGCCTGTAGATAGTCCTTCGGCAGGTAGCACAGGCCGAGGCCATCAATGGCCGCCTGCCGGACCAGTGCGATGTCGTTCACGACGAACTGCCCGTCGACTCGCACGTTTACGGCTCGACCCTCCTTCTCGAGATCCCAGACGGACATTCCCCCCTTGGCTTGATGGCGAAGATTGATGCAATTGTGGTTGGCGAGGTCGTCCGGCGTGCGCGGCGATCCGTGCGCCGCGAAATATCCCGGCGAGCCGGCCAGCGCCATCTGCATGTCGGGCCCGATGCGCACGGCGACCATGTCCTGGGCAAGTGTCTCGCCCAGCCGAACCCCAGCATCGAACCGCTCGGCGACGATGTCTACAAAGCCATTATCGACCGTCAATTCGATGGTCAGGTCCGGATAGAGCGGCAATAGTTTGGCCAAGGCCGGGAGCAGAATGGACTCGGCCGGCTGATCGCCGGTCGTGATGCGCAGGGTGCCCGCCGGCTTGTCGCGCAGTTCGGTCAGGCCGTCGAGTTCTGCGGATACCTGATCGAAGTGCGGCCCCACGCGCTCCAACAGGCGCTCGCCTGGCTCCGTTGTCGAAACGCTCCGGCTGGTGCGCGTGAGCAGACGCACGCCGAGCCGCTCCTCGAGCTTGCGGATCGTATGGCTCAGGGCAGACGGCGAGACACCGAGCTTCGCGGCCGCCCGCGTGAAGCTGCGTTCCCTCGCCACAGCCAGGAACGCGACTAGGTCCGCCATATTTTCGCGATGCATCGTTGAATTTTACTCACAGCTGCATGCGCATCGTAGCGCCTAATCAATATGATGCTGAAGCCTTAAATGTCGGGTCATGGAAAAGAGTCAAACTTTCATCGAAGCAGACGGGCCCGCAATCGAGCCTCCCACGGTCGGCGGGTGGCCAGCGGTGCTCGCGCTCACGCTATGCGTCTCGACGCTGATCGCTTCGGAATTCATGCCGGTGAGCCTGCTCACGCCGATAGCCTCGGGGCTTCATGTCAGCGAAGGCCAGGCGGGGCAGGCGATCGCGGTATCGGGCATCTTCGCGGTGCTCACGAGCTTGTTCATCGCCTCCGCGACGCGGAGCCTGGATCGCCGCACCCTGCTGTTGTGGCTGACCGGCCTGATGATTGTTTCTGGCGCTGTCGTGGCGTTCGCACCCAGCTATCCGGTCTTCATGGTCGGGCGCGCGCTGCTCGGCGTGGTGATCGGCGGGTTCTGGTCGATGTCCACCGCCACCGTCATGCGGCTGGTTCCCGAAGAGGCGGTGCCGCGCGCGCTGGCGCTGCTCAACGGCGGCAATGCGCTGGCAACGACGATCGCCGCCCCGCTGGGCAGCTTCCTCGGCCAGTATATCGGCTGGCGAGGCGCGTTCTTCTTCGTCGTCCCACTCGCCGCCGTGACGCTCGCCTGGCAGTATTTCAGCCTGCCCAGCCTGCCCAGCCGCGAACGCGCGAGCGGCGTGGCGGCGTTCAAGGTCCTTCGCCGCTCGCAGGTGCCGCTCGGCATGCTCGCCGTCGCATTGTTCTTCATGGGGCAGTTTGCTCTCTTCACTTACCTGCGACCATTCCTGGAGACGGTCACGGCTGTCGATGTGACCACGCTTTCGCTGTTGCTGCTGGGCCTGGGCCTTGCCGGTCTGGCTGGAACCTATGCGATCGGACTCGCGCTCAAGCTAACCCTGTATGGTCTTCTAATTGCGATGCCGCTGGCAATGGCGCTGATCGCCGGGGGGCTGATTGCGCTTGGCTCCTCCCCTGCCAGTGTCGCAATTCTACTCATGGCTTGGGGACTAATCGGCACCGCCGCGCCCGTCGCCTGGTGGACCTGGGTCAGCAAAGTGCTTCCCGACGAAGCGGAGGCTGGTGGCGGGCTGATGGTAGCAGTGATCCAACTCGCGATCACGCTCGGCGCGGCGCTTGGCGGAATGCTGTTCGACCGCTGGGGCTATCAGGCCACCTTCTTCGCTAGCGCCGCAATGCTGATTTCGTCGGCACTGATCGCGACTCTCGCCTCCGGCAAATCCCGCCCGGTGCCCGATGGCGGGGCGCATCTCGCCGCCGGCGTGCCGGCATCCTGAAACAGGAGAGACTTATGCAAGACCCTTCCACCACCCGCACTGCACTTAGCCGGCGCAACGTCCTTCGACATGGCGTGCTGGCGGCGGCGATTGCCGCCGCGGGCGCTCAACCCGCTTTCGCGCAGACCACGACAAAAGGAACCACCATGCAACTGACCCAGGAGTGGGACAAAACCTTCCCGAAGAGTGACAAGGTCGATCACCAGAAGGTGACCTTCACAAACCGCTACGGAATCACCCTGGTGGCCGACCTGTATTTGCCCAAGAACCGCGGCGACCGCCCGCTGCCTGCGATTGCGATGGGCGGGCCATTCGGCGCGGTGAAGGAGCAATCCTCGGGCCTATATGCACAGACGATGGCCGAGCGAAGATTCATCACGCTCGCCTTCGATCCGTCGTACACCGGTGAAAGCGGCGGCACGCCGCGCAACGTGGCCTCGCCCGACATCAATACCGAGGATTTCAGTGCCGCAGTAGATTACCTCGGCCTGCACCCGGCGGTGGACCGCGAGCGCATCGGCATTCTAGGCATTTGCGGCTGGGGTGGCATGGCGCTCAACGCGGTCGCCGTCGACAAGCGCGTGAAGGCCGTCGCGGTCAGCACGATGTACGACATGACCCGTGTGATGTCGAAGGGTTACAGCGACAGCGTAACGCCCGAGCAGCGCACGCAAACGCTGGAACACCTCAGCCGCCAACGGTGGGATGATGCAGCCAAGGGGGCGCCCGCTTATGGTCCAGCCATGAACGAGCTTAAAGGCGGCGAGGCACAGTTCCTCGTCGACTATCACGATTATTATAAGACGCCGCGCGGCTTCCACGCGAGATCGGTCAACTCGAACGGGTCGTGGACGGTCACCAACCCGCTATCGTTCATGAACATGCCGATCCTGAGCTACATCAAGGAGATCTCGCCCCGGCCCGTATTGTTCATCCACGGCGAGAACGCCCATTCGCGCTACTTTAGCGAGACCGCCTATGCGGCAGCCGCCGAGCCAAAGGAGCTCTTCATCGTTCCCGGCGCCAGCCACACGGACCTGTACGATCGCATGGACGTAATACCCTTCGACAAGCTCACCAGCTTCTTCCGCCAGCACCTCGCCGGAGGCCAGGGATGAAGCTTCTCGTCAGCCTGTCACTCGCACTCGCGGCACTGACTGCGACGGCCGCTTCAGCCCAGGAAGGAAAAATCATGGAGATCACCCGCAAGGCCGACATGAAGACGGTGGAGGGTTCCGCCGAGTATTTCACCGGCAAGGTCACGATCACCGGCCAGTTTCAGCGGCCGGACCCGTCACGCGTCGGCGGCGCGATCGTCCATTTCGAGCCCGGCGCGCGCACGGCATGGCACACGCATCCGGCTGGCCAGACGCTGATCGTGACCGAGGGTGTCGGCTGGACGCAGGTGGAGGGCGCGCCGAAGCTCGAGTTCCAGGCCGGGGACATCCTGTGGTGCCCGGCTGAGCATAAGCATTGGCATGGCGCGACCCCACACCAGGCCATGACTCATGTTGCTATCCAGGAGTCGGTGAACGGGTCGCCCGTCACCTGGATGGAGAAGGTCTCCCAGGACCAGTACCTCGGCCAAGGGGATGGGGAGTAATCATCATGACGAAGGTCCGTTTCGACCGGCATCTACCTAGAAGCAGACGGTCCGCTGACGCCCCGGAATCAGCCACTACTGGTTCTCAGGCCCAACGCGGGTCGCATCAGACGCGGGCTCGATATCATTAGAGATTTCATTCTTGAGCCGCGGCCCGAATTCCATGCGGCGATTGAGTGTCTCGATGAACCGCTCCCAGCGCTCCTTGCCCATGGCCTGTGCAGCGGCGAGAGCGGTGTCCGGAAGCGGCGGATTGTTCACCAGCCAAAAGCGCACGAACAGCGCCAGCGTCTCGTTGCTTAGTTCGACGTGCCAAGCCAGCCGATCCGCTTGCCGAGACAGCCGGTCGAGCCTGCGGCTGAGCACCGCCTCTAGATGCTCGGCACTGTCTCCCGACAGGAAGGACGACAGCGCGGTCTCTACAACCAACGCCTGCGTCACGCGCTTGCGCGCCGCATAATCGGCGAGCTGCCCTGACAGATCTGGCGGCAGCCTAAACGTGTGTTTGATCCGCAGCGCGCTCATAGTTCAATTCCATCCTTCGGATCGAGCGAGGCCTGACGGGCATTCCCGCGCATTCGGTCGTTGAGCCGCCGCGTTACCACCGCGTCGTCGCCGGCGGCATCGTCGAACTCAAACTCGCCGGGAGGCGGCGGCGGCGCTGGTACGATCTCCTGTTCCACCGGCAACTCGGGCTCGCGCCGGATGCCGCCATTAGCCGGGTCGTCCACTCCTGCTTGCTCATCGGCGACAGCATGGGCCTGTCCGGGTATCGCCAAGCTCGTCCAGTCATTTGCCCGAAGCGCTTGCGCCGCGGCCGGCGCTGGCGGATCCATGATCCGGACGGTCAGGCGGCGATCGGTATAATATCGAACCTTCAAAGCGCGGATTGGATGGACGCCTGCGACCATCACAATCTCGTCATCGGGCGGCAGCTGCATGACTTCACCAGGCGTGAGCAGGGCACGTGCCGTTTCGGTGCGCGACACCATGAGATGTCCAAGCCAGGGCGACAGCCGATGCCCGGCATAGTTCTTCATCGCGCGCATCTCGGTGGCGGTGCCGAGTGCATCGGAAATGCGCTTGGCGGTGCGTTCGTCGTTGGTCGCGAAGCTTACCCGGACATGGCAATTGTCGAGGATCGCGTTGTTGGGACCATAGGCCTTCTCGATCTGATTGAGGGACTGGGCGATCAGGAAGGCCTTGAGCCCGTAGCCCGCCATGAAGGCCAGCGCGGATTCGAAAAAGTCGAGGCGGCCGAGCGCCGGAAACTCGTCGAGCATCAGCAGCACCTTGTGCCGCTTCGCGCTGGGCGTCAGTTCCTCGGTCAGCCGCCTGCCGATCTGGTTGAGAAGCAGACGGATCAGCGGCTTGGTGCGGCTGATGTCCGACGGAGGGACCACCAGGTAGAGCGTGGCCGGCCGGTCGGCCTCGACCAGATCGGCAATCCGCCACTCGGATTTGCTCGTCACGCGCGCGATGATCGGATCGCGGTATAGCCCCAGGAACGACATGGCGGTCGATAGCACGCCCGATCGCTCATTCTCGGACTTGTTGAGTAGCTCGCGCGCGGCGGATGCCACCACCGGGTGGACGCCGGCTTCCCCCAGATGCGGGGTCGCCATCATCGCGTCGAGCGTCGCCTCGATCGCGCGCCCGGGATCCGACAGGAACGCCGCAACGCCGGCGAGCGTCTTGTCGGGCTCGGCATAGAGGACATGAAGGATCGCACCGACCAGCAGCGCGTGACTGGTCTTCTCCCAATGGTTTCGGCGCTCGAGCGACCCTTCGGGATCGACCAGCACGTCGGCGACATTCTGCACGTCGCGGACTTCCCACTCGCCTTTGCGCACCTCGAGCAACGGGTTGTAGGCGGCTGAGCCCGGGTTGGTGGGATCGAACAGCAGCACCTTGCCGATCCGTGCACGAAAGCCCGCGGTCAACGTCCAGTTCTCACCCTTGATATCGTGGACGATAGCCGAGTCGGCCCAGGTCAGCAGCGACGGGATGACGAGGCCGACGCCCTTGCCCGATCTTGTCGGCGCGAAGCAAAGCACATGCTCCGGTCCGTCGTGCCGGAGATAGGCATCGTCCAGCCGGCCGAGCACGACACCATCGTCGCCGAGCAGGCCGGCTCGTTCGACCTCGCGTGTCGTCGCCCAGCGCGCCGACCCATAGGTTTGGGCGACCTTCAGCTCGCGCGCGCGCCACACCGACATTGCGATCGCCACGACCACCGCCGCGATCCCGCCCGACGCAGCGATATAGGCACCCCTCACGAAGATGGCGGGCGCATAAGCGTCGTAGCTGAACCACCACCAGAAGAAGGCGGGCGGCGGGTAGACCGGATAGTCCGCCACCCGGAACCAGGGCGGGCCGAGCGCCGCCTGATATCCGAGCGCATCAGCGGTCCATTGCGTCGCGCCCCACACCGCGCCGGTCACGATCAGCAGAACGATGATGACCTGCCCCCATAGGATCTTGGTCGATTGCACTTGCTCGTCTCCTAAATGGCGAGGCCGCGGCTGCGGCCAATGGTCCAGTCGATGCCGCCACCTGCGGCCATGGTGCCGGTCACGCTTGCTCCGAGCTGGCGATCGAGCGCGGGGCGCCAGGGCACGAGCTGGAAGCCGAGGCCATCGTCGATCATTGCGAAGCGGCCGGATGCGAGCGTCACGCGCTCGCGATAGGTGCCGGCGATCGTCGATCCCGGCCTGGGCTCATAGGGTGTCAGTCCGGTGCGCTGCGCGATCCGTGCCGCCGCCTCGCGCAGGTCGGAGGCCCGCAGCGTCTCGATCAGATTGGGTGCCAGGGCGGCGCGGCCGCCGCGCCGGGATGCCAGCCCCTCCGCGATCAAATGCTCCTCGCGCGCCGCCATCGCGTCCCTGACTTCGGCGCCAAAGCCCTGATTACCGGGCGCGAAATCGCGGGCGAGTAATTGGCGATCGAGCCAGGTCGCCCCGCGCGCTGTGACCTGCTGGCCGATCGGCAGATCGCTGCGGACCGCAAGTGCGCTGCGGGTCGTGCCGCCCCGGTCCTGCCAGGTGCGCAGTTCGACGATCGCGCCGGGGGCGGCATCGCTCGTGAACTCCAGATCGCGAAGGCGCAAATGGTGGTATCGGCCATCGATCCCGTCGACGATCGCATAAGCGGTGCCGGCAAGCTCGTCCTGATGCCCGCGAGCGACCAGCCTGCCAATCACGGGCACGGCTTCGCCAGGCGGGTGGATTGCGAGGCGACTTTCATTGATGGCGTGCCCGGCATCACGCATCGCGCGGTGCATCGTCTTGATGATGTCGCCGCGGTCGCCGAGCTCACGGAGCCGTGCCTCGACATCGGGCTTGAGGATCCAGCGCGCGGGACCGGCGGGCGTGGCAACCCCGAGCCGCTCGAGCTTCTGCGCCCGTCCGGTCAGGAGCAGATTTCGGCGGTCGGGCGTGACCCCTGCTTCCGGCCGCAGATCGACGATCCCATCCTCGCCGGCGCGCGCGCGCAATCCCCGGTCGAGGCTGGTCCACCGATCGGCCTCGACTTCACGCCCCAGCGCCTGGTCGATCTCGCGCGCACTGCGGGGTCCGAGCTCGAGCGTCGCCCGGGCCTCGGCGCGATCGCGCATACCATGCGATATATAGTCGCGGTCGATCACGAGATCGGCACCGTCGTCGGCGACCCCGCGAACCAGAATATGGACGTGCGGATTGTCGGTGTTCCAATGGTCAACGGCGACCCAGTCGAGCCGGGTGCCCAGATCCTTGGACACGTCGTCCATCAGCTCTCGGCTGAACGTTTTAAGATCTGCAAGCTGGCCGCCGTCTTCGGGAGACACGATGAAGCGAAAATGATGGCGATCGTCGGCGCAGCGCCCGGCGAATGCGTCGCCGCTCGCCTGATCGGACCGCGCGTCGAACATCGAGGCGTCGCGGCCGTCGCGGGTCACGCCGTCGCGCTCGAGATAGGAGACATGCCGGCCAAGCGGGGCCGATGTGAAGCGTGGCCCCGAATGCCGGACGACCCGTGCCTTGATCATTACCCGGCGCGACATGGCCGAACGCCGGCCCGCGAGCGCGGCGACACGGCCGCGACCGAGCCGCCCCGTCCCGCCCCCGCGCCGCGCCCCGCGCCGAGCGAAGCCGGCGCGCGCTGCCGCACGCTTGACCTGCGCGGCGAGGCTCAACGGTTTGACGCTGCCGGAACCCCGGCTTCGTCCCTTTCCGGGCTTGATCCGAAAATCGTCCTCGTCGGTCACGATCGTGCTCCCGGCGACGCTGCCAGCGCTTCAAGCCTTGATTTTCCAGGATAAAATCGGGGAGGCGACGGCAGGGGCATGCGGGCGACGGCGCAAATTCTACAATTAGTACAACCACATGCACGCCCGCAGACGGCGGTGCTTTTATCTCGCCATCCCCTGCAACCCCTTCCTGCTCCCCCTCCCCAGCCGTCCCCTCCCCTTCCACTGACAAAGCGAGGGAGATTCACAGCGCCAAACCAGCCGGTCATTTCGGAGCCCCGGTCCGAGGCACGAAGACAGTGTCGCGTGCCGGCTCGGACGGCTTCGATTGCTGCATCGATATCGGTTCGGGAGACGAAGAATCGCTTGGTCGACCGGCTTCATTCTCCGCCACTTGGGGTGCGCGAACGAACAGATCCCCGCGCCGCCAGGCCTCGGGATCGGGCAGTTCCCGGACCGGATTTCGAGGATCGCCCGTCATCATGCGGCCAGACAATCTGGCGACATAGGCAATGGTTTCGGCAGGTAGCGGGCGCCCGGCCAGGTAGGCTTCGTAGCGTCCCGGGCCAGCATTATAGGCGGCGAGAAAGCCAGGATCGCCGTAGCGATCGAGCAACTCGCGAAGATATGCGGTGCCGGCAAGCACGTTGTCGCACGGGTCGAATGGATCGACCCCGAGGCCATAACGCTGGCGCAGTTCGGCCCAGGTCCCGGGCATCAGCTGCATCAGACCCATCGCCCCCTTGGGCGATACCGCAAAGACCACACCGCCGCTTTCGACGGCGATCACCGCGCGGATGAGCGTGTCCGGAAGGGCAAAGCGCTGGGCCGCGGTTGCGATCGGCGCGTCGAGGTTGATGGCCGGCGAGCATGCCGCTGCGGCGGGCCGTGCCTGCGCGCTCGCCATGGCGGCACACAGGTACGCCAGCACGGCGAGTCCCCTGCATCGACGGCCGATCGCCCCGCGCATTACTGCTGCTCGGTTTCGCGGCGGCGCTGATTGCGCTGCCAGAAGAGCAGATGCGGCTGCCCCTCGACTGTCGGCCGGAAGAGGTTCGCGCGGATCGGCCGGGGAAGAATGGGATCGTCGATGACGATCGCGATATAGGCGCCGGCCTTCTCACCGGTGCGCTTCCAGCCGGCGCCGACTTCGGGTCCGTCACCGGTCTCGCCGACATGGACGCGGTAGTCGGGCGCGTTCTTGATATCGCTCCGCGTGGCCGGAACGATCGTCAGTGCGGACCCGATCGCGAGGGTCTCAAGGCGCCCGGTAAAACCGTCGTCGCGCGCGTTGAATTCACCGATATTGATCATCACTTGCTCCTTTGTGCGTCGGATTCAGGGGAGGTTTCGCGCCCGGCGAGCGCGCTTGCCGGTGCGGCTTCAGCGCCGCCGGGAAGCCAAAGCGGATCGAGCACCGCGACGATTCCGCGGGCGGGCACCGGCCCGAAATAGCGCCCGTCGAAGCTGCCGGGGGATGCGGGATTGAGCAGGAAAACCTCGCCGGGGCGTAAGGTCCGGCATCCGCTCCAACGCGGCAGCGGACGCTCTAAACGGTCCTGCAACCGAGCCTCGGCAACGCGCTTTCCATCGACCAGGATCGTGAGGCCGGTGCGGCAAACCGTCTGTCCCGCCACGCCGGCAACATGCTTCAGCATGGGCACGCGGAGCGGCAGGTAATGGCGTTCGGCCATCAGTAGAGCGACCGGCGCAGGCGCATGCGCCGCGACGAGATCGCCGAGTTTGGCGGTCCGCGCAGGACGGGCCGAATAGAGACCGACCGGCACGCTGGCGCTCGCGTTCCAGACCAGACGCGGCGTCGGGCGGATGAATGCTGGGAGGACCACGGCGCCGATCGCGCAATAGCCGGTGAGCAGGATATGGAAGCGCTTCATGCCTCCAGGCTCCGGCGCAGCAGCCACGCGCGATGCCGCGCCAGCGAATAAGCGCGCGGTGTGTGGCCGGCGATCAGCCGGTTATGTGCGTGGCGCCAATAATCGGGTGCAACCGCGCACGGATCGACGCCGAGATCCTCGATGGCGTCGATCAGGAGCAGGCAGGTGCGAACCTTCGGCCAGCCACCGAGATGCAGGAGCAATTCGCCGCCCGGCAAGACGCAGGGCAAGGTCGAATAGGCCTGGCCGGGCGCGACGCTGCGCACGATATCGAGCCGCGACAGCAGCGTTCCATAGTCGTTGGACGCCCAGCGAATGAAGGCAAAGACGCTGCCTGCGGCGAAGTAAAGCAGGCGGCGGCGACGATCTAGGACCTGGTCGCGGATCGGCGCGCCGAAGCGGATCCAGCGTTCGGTAGCCTGCTCGACCCAGGTCAGTTCGACCGTGGTTATCCCCGTGCCGGCAGAGCTTTGTCCGCTCCGCGGGATAACGCCTGGCGATTGTGCGGACGCGATGGCGGCGCTCATCGCCGCACCGCGCCTTTCTTCTCAAGAACGCTGGTATCGATGGGCTTGGGCGGGTGCACGATGTTCGCGGTGGCGTCCGAGGTCGAGCGCCGAACGCCCTGGTCGGCCCATCGCAGCAGGTCGTCGACCGCATAGACGACACGCCCGCCAAGCTTGCGGTAAGTAGGCCCCGTGCCATAGCAGCGATGCTTCTCGAGCGTCCGCGCCGACAGGCCGAGCAGGATCGCGGCGTCGGGTGTGCGCAACAAAGGCTGCGTCGTCTCACTGGGCATCTGCGTCTCCGAGCGTTGACCCGGCAAGCGCGGCGGGCCCGTTCCAATCACGGGCTTCCAATGGCGGCAGATGGCGGGGCCGGAGGAGCGGCCAAAACCGCCACTCGCGAAATGTCGCCCCTAGCTCCGGAGCAGGTCGCGATAACCCGATCCGGCAAGGTCGCGGGCCTCCGCGACGAGCCGCTGAACCCGCCTGCGCTCGCTGGTCGCCTTCCATACCAGCGCGTCCGTTCCGGCGAGCCAGGGATAGACGAGGCGAAGGCCGATCTCGCGGTTGCTGGCGCCAGCCAGCGACGCGTCGAGGATGCGCAGGAGCAGCGTCAGGCGTTGCCGCTGCAAGGCGCTGGGCCGCATCACCGCCGCCGGTTCGGCCATGCTCAGGCCCGCGAACATCCGGCGCGCGGCATCGCACGCGGCGGCGCGGAGCGCGTCGCCGAGCGGCGGCAACAGGATGGCGAGCGGCACGTTCGGCGAGGCCGCGAGGACCCGCCAACGGTGCCGCACGCCGGCGAAGTCGAAGACGAGGTGGCGTACATCGGCCGCGCCATGTTCGGCTGCCGGGACAATTTCGGGAAGCCGCGCCGCGTCGGCGAAGCCGCCAGGTGCGGGCGCCAGCGATACGATCGCCGATGCGCACTCGGCGCGCCAGATAGCGGGTACGGATCGCACCGAACGATCCGGATCGAACAGCCGCACCAGTCCCCAGCGGCCGGCTTCGACAGGCGCAAGCGATAAGGATTCAGCATTCACAGCGGCATCGCGCGCGGCCCAGGCTGCGCGATAGACGGCATTTCGCCGCAGGAATTCCTGCGCGAAATCGGCCCGGTCGTGCCTGGCAAAAGCAGAGGGACCGGTTGCGGCAAGAGGCGGACGGGTGGCGACTGCGGGCGCTCCGGCTCGGGACTATTCCCGGCCGCGACGCTCGCGAGCCTTGCTCTTCGCTCGAAGACCCGCGGATTGCAGAGCGTTCTCCCGTTGCCGGGAGAACCGCGCGCGCGCCGCATCCGCGAGGCGCACAAGACGAAAGGCGCCCCGCCTTCCGGCGGGGCGCCTTGGCCTCGATCAGTCGTTGGCGGAGCGCCGCGGGCGCGACCAGATCAGGCTGTAGGTTTCACCGCCCTCGTCGTCGAAGAGGTTCGCGAAGATGGGCTGGTTGAAGCTGGGATCGTCGAGCTTGACCGAGAGATAGTCGCGCTGTTCCGCGGACTTCTTGGTCCAGGCGGCGCCGATTTCCGCGCGGCCGACATAGATCCGGTGGGTGGGTGCGTTGTCGTTCGGACGGTTTTCCTCCGGAACGATCCGGACGCCCTTGGCCTGGACGCTGAGGGTCACGATCGAGCCCTGATATTCCTCGCCGACCTTCTTGAAGCTGCCGATGTTCGCCATTGTCTTAGTCCTTCATTCTCGGGCCGCCCCATGCGGCCTCGATGGCGTTCGAAGGCCGGGTGCGCATGACGCCGCAGCTTTGCCCGCAGCGAAGCGGAGGACTGCAGGAGCGGACTTTCTTGCCTCGCGAGGAATGGGCGCAGCCCAGGGGAAGAAAGTCTGGCGACGCAGTTGCGGCTAGTCAGGCGAGGCGAAGCCGCCGCCCGGCCAGATAGCCATATGAGAGGCCTCAGTGGCGGCCGGGGTACGGGACGAAGAAGGCGAACCACCTGCGTCACAGGTATCGGCGTGGCATTTCGAGCCGCTAACCCGCATCCTGGCATGGCATCCTGGATTCCCGGAAATGCACTCGCAACGAATGCACTCTCCCCGGCCGACGCCGTCCGCATTGATCGGCGTCGCCAAGGCCAGTCCAGCCCGGAAGTGCGTATTCGAGGGTCAGCCGCGACCCGCCAACCTGCCGGCCATTGCACCTCCGAAGACGTGGCGGGACCTCTGCCATCGGTGCGTCCCCGGGACCCCTCCATGGCAGTTCGAGACCGGCCCCCCCGAGACGGGGAGCCCGATCGTCAGGCCGAGCCGGCTTTCGGCGCGCGAACGGATGAGGAAACCTTCTCGGAAATCTCCGCGAGCGACGCCGCGAGGCGGTTGAGCTCGGAGCTATCGGTCGGCGCGCAATCATAGCGCGTCGTCAGATATTCGCGGCGCTCGGAAAGGCGCGCGAGATGGCTCAGGGTGCGCTGCTTAAGCACCAGCTTTGCGCCCACGGCGCACCTCGACCGCGACGCGAAATCGTGCTGGAGGCGCCGGACCGCGATGGGGGAATGACCAGTCGCGAGCAGATAGGCATTCAAGTAGAGCTCGAACGCGTGGATGGCGAGAAGCCGATAGGGCGCGCGCGACAGCGGCGCGCGCCGGCGACCGATAGGGAGCAAGGCTTCTGCGGCGCGCCGATACTCATCGGCGAGCGCCAGGACATCGCACGGACTCGCCGTGTCCCCCGGGTATATCGTCTGCCCCTCGATCGACATCCCGGTCATCGTAAGCAGGGACCGGCAAACACTTCCCTAATGGGTCGATCTGCGGCCTTGCGATGCCGGACCTATCGCAGGAAGGGATCATATTCGCGGACGATCGACGAAGGATCGCCGTCATATTCCTTGGCCTCGGCGACGCCGAACTTGCTGCCGTTGATCCGGAACACCACGACGATGGTCATCAGCGTGCGTGCGAGGCTCCAGGCGTTTTTCTGGGCGAGGTTCAGCGGCATTTCGAAGCTCCTGTCTCGGAGCGAGGACCGTCCCCGCTCGACAGGCGCCCGAAGTGTCCGGCGCACGGCCGCAATCACCGCGCAGCTGCCAAGCAAGCGGCCGCATGCGAAGCATAGCGGACCCTTTACGGGTTGATGGCGTCAGGCCGTGCGCCGGGCCAAGGAAGTGCCTCCAAGAGCGGGGATGTGTCCGATGCGGGCAGCGGGCCGATGTGGTGAACAGCCCAATCCGGAAAACGGCAATTGCTGCTGAGAGTGAGCAGCTCCCCGGCTTCGCGACTGGGTCCCGAGGGGATAGCAATGGACCTTTTACGCTCTGCGTGGCATATGATCAGAACGTCAGGACACACTGCGCGATAGCGCGGACCAAAGTGTCGCCCGGCAGCAATGCCGGCGCCGCAAAGGCTCGAAACGAGCCGCCGGTGACCGAACCCGCGACCATATGGCCGCGGGCGAGGTCTCGGTATGCCCCTCCGCCAGAAACCTCGTAAAAAAGTTGGGGCGCGAGGAATGAAACATGAAAAGAAGTTTGCTCAAGCGGCTCCCCGAGGACTTTGGCGAGATCTGGCTGAGACGGAAGCAGCGTCACAAACTACGTATTCGCGTGCTCGACGAAGTAGACCCGAAGGACACCCGCTGGGCGACCCAGCTACCGCTCGTAAGAGCCTGCGTTCGCGGATTTGGGGGCCTTGGCGGGTTTACCGACAAGGCCGCCATCCGAGGGGACTGGCACGGATTCGAGGTGCTCGGGCGGCCGAAAGTGCGCGACTTCCTGACGGCAATGGCTCCCCTCCTTCGGGCTGGCCTGATTGCCTTAAAGGCCGATGGGCACCCGGTCGCGTTGACGCCGGAACCGCCGCGCCCGCGTGCCGTAGCCGTCCGACGTCCTGTCGCCCGGGCGATCAAGCCAGCAGAGCGCAGCGTGGTTCATAAGCGCGAGCGAAGGCTCAAGCTGCGTCGTTGATGCGCTTTTCGAGCGCGTCGAGGCCCGCCAGCAATTCCTTGAATGCTGGCGGGTCCTCCATGAACATGTCGGCCATGGCTGCGTAATCGCGCGCAAGCGCATCGCGGATCGCTTCCGACGGGGACAGGCGCAGCGTTGCCAGGCCCGCAGTCGCATAGGATGCCGACGCATCGGCGAACATCAGGCTCTTGTTGCGCACGACCTGGTCGAGCAGTTCGGGCTCGGCGAGCGCGGCGGCGGTAACGGCGGCGCGGTCTAACATCAGCAGGTCGTAATAATGCCGCGAAAGGCCGTCGCGCAGCTTGCCGTTATGGTACAGCGCGTGGAGGATCGTCGCCTTCTCCCAGAAGGTGCGCTCAACGCTCAGCGTGTCGACCAGGGTCTCGGCATCGGGCAGCGCGTCGGGGAACTCTTCGGCGACATAGGGCCGGATCGCGCGCGCCTCGTAGGGGTCGGGATCGCCGCGTGCCCCGAATTCGAGCTTGATGCGCGGCTTGATATAGTCGGTACCTGCGTCGCCCCCGTGGGCCCCGCCATAATTCAGGCTATAGCCCGAGGTGCGCGGATAGTTGAACAGCAGCGTCTGGCGGTCCGCGTCCTCGGGATCAAGTTCGATGGTCCAGCCATCGGTCGTACCGAGCGCGGCTTCGACCGCGCGCGCAAGCGCCGGCATGGCGACGGTCTCGACATAGGCCTGGGCGGCCGCCTTGAGCGCCTTGGTGCGGCGCTGGCGTTCGTTGCCGCTGATCCCCGCCTCCATCGGCGAGGCGACCTTCTCCAGCAAGGGCGCGGTGCGCCGGATCGTGAGGTCGATATCTTCGGAGAAGCGCTGGACGATCCCATAGGCCTTGGAGAGCGAGGTCCCGCCCTTGAAGGTCATGTGGCCGGCAAGGTCTTCCGAGCGGGTCAGGCGCCGGAGGGTCCAGCACACCCAGAAGTCCTTTTCGATGATGACGGGGGTGAGATTCCTGCGACTGGCGGCCTCGGTGATAAAGGCGCGGCGGTCAGCGGTGCCCAGCCTTGCGAAGTCATCCATTATGGAGGCTTCCGATCTTGAGGATGACGTCCCCCATCCAGCCGGGCATGGCAGGGCGAGCCTGGAGCAGTTGCTTCATGTCGGAATCGTCGACACGCGCGGCCAGGCGCTGGATGACATCGGCGTCGACATGCTTGCGGCCAAGCTGCGCCAGTGCCTGCAGCACCGCATTGGCGGTGTCGGATGCCTGGTCGAGGACCGGCGCGCGGGTGTGGCGCAGCGTCAGGCTGCGCCCCGCCGCTTTGCCAACGCGGGTACGGCCGTTGGTCGAATAGCTCGCCCTTGCCGGCACCTGGGTCGATAGCCCGAGCTGGTTCGCGGCAGCCGCTCCCGAGGGTGCGAGTTTGTCGCCGGTCTGCACCGCGAGCGCATCGGCCAGGACCGCCGGGTCGGGGCTCAAAGCGCCAAGCGCGTCGTGCAGGCGGGGATAGTCGTAAATGCCCCTTCCGATGCGCCGTATTGCATTGGACTGGGCCAAGCGTGAGATAGCCATATCCACCGCGCCGCGGCTGCCGAAGTCGAGAAAGTGCTTGGGCGTGAACACCCAACCGCGTCCCTTGCCGCGGATGCGCTTCATTATTCTATCGGCCATAGCAGACACGAGCATGCTCCTTTCTTGTTAGATAATAGCGCGGTTATTTCTAACAAGCTACCCACGGCGAAATTTGCACTAATGGACGGAATTCAGCCATCTTACGTGATAGGCCATACCTTAAGTGCCCGATGACTGCAGATACCGATAATATCGGTTTCGGCGATCGGCCTCCAGGGAAGCGAATGCCCACGATCAGGTGTCAAGTAATCGCGAATCAGGCGCCAACATCGCCTGATCCCGCCGCAGGCCGACAAAAGCGCACTCTCGCGAAAGGCCGGCCGGCAGGGCGGCGTGCGCGCGGGCCTGTGGGCCAGCCGCCGCCCTGACCTCCGCCCGCGCGAGCGTGCCACGCGGCAAGCAAAGACGCGCGACCCCTGGCGGCTCCGCAGGGTGCCGCCAGCGTGCGCTCCGCTGGTCCCCGCGTTCCGCAAATCCCGACCCGAATTCGGCAGTGAGCGGACAGGCAGGTTTAGAATCATATAGGTGAAGCGGACCTACGTTCAGGAGGTTCGCCCAGCCGCTAAGACCCATAAGTCGCCCTTCCCGTCGCTCTGCCCGCTCTCGGCTCCGCCATTTTATCGCTTCGGACGTCACGTTCAGATTTTATGGGGCTCTCAAGCCCTCAAACATTGGCGCCGACGATTTGATACCTCATTTGCCATTGCAAGCAGCAGACGGTCCATCCCAATAGGTGATGATGACCGATCCCAATCAATCAGACAGCGGACTTCGATCACTGATGCTCGCGCCTGCGATGTCCACGTCGACTGACGAATTGCTGACCAGTTTCTATGTTCCAGCACTGAGCCGTAGTCGGTTTTATGATCGCGGCGTGGGCTATTTTTCGTCGGCTTGGCTCCGCTTGGCGGCATCGGGCCTGTCGGCTTTCGCCGACCGCGGCGGGCATGCCCGCTTTATCGCCAGTCCCATCATGAGTGCTGAAGATTGTGCCGCGCTTGCGGCGGGAGAGGATGCCCGCATCGACGATACGCTGCGGGCAATTCTTGAGCCGGTCATGGAATCGCTCGAAGCGATCTTGGAAACGGATACGCTTGCCGCACTTGCATGGATGATCGCAGACGGGATGCTGGAGTTTCGCGTCGCGATTCCCACCGGCTCACTCGACGGCGACTTTCATGACAAGTTCGGCATATTTGGCGACGACAACGGCGACCGGATCGCTTTTCACGGGTCTCCAAACGACAGCGCTCAGGCTTTCCGCAACTTCGAATCCATCAGCATCTATTCCTCCTGGCATGACGAGCGTGAGCTGGAGCGCGTCGACGCGAAACAGGCCTATTTCAACCGCCTCTGGGAAAATCGCGACGCCAATCTCCGGCTGTACAACATGCCTGAAGCCGTAAAGCGCAATCTTGTCGCCTTTACCGAGCGGTTGAGCCGACCCTATCGAAAGCCGGATGTTGGTTCGGCTAATGATAAGTGGCGGCATCAGCGTGAGGCACTGTCTGCATTTCTCGAGAAGCGCGCAGGCGTTCTCGAGATGGCGACAGGGACGGGCAAAACTCGGACCGCGCTTACGATCGTTGAAGAGCTCGAGAAGCGCTCGCTTATCAACACAACGATCGTATGCGCTTTTGGCACGGATCTTTTGGACCAATGGCATGGTCAGCTCGTCGAGCACTCGCCATGGCCTGTTTATCGCGCCTACGGCAATCATCGCGAGGGTGCGCGATATCTGGGGCACCCGCAGCAGTCGCTGCTCTTATGCTCGCGGCTGGAGCTGACATCGATCCTTCCACGCCTGTCGAGCGAAGCTCGGGCGCGGGCATTGCTCGTTTGTGACGAAGTGCATGGGATGGGATCACCCAACATCGTGCGCCAACTGACGGGCGAGATATCACCAATCGCCTATCGGCTGGGTCTGAGCGCAACGCCCGATCGCGAATATGACCCCGAGGGCAATGTGTTCATCGAGCGCGAGATCGGACCGGTTATTTATCGGTTTGGACTTGAGGAAGCGATTCGCCGAGGGATTTTGTGCTCGTTCGATTATTTCCCGCTTCCCTACGCCTTTTCCGACGAGGACCGGGAGGACATTCGCCAGGCATTTCGACGGCATAGCGCGCGTCGTCGTCATGGCGAACACGCGTCAGATGAGGCGCTGTATCGCGATTTGGCCAGAGTGCGAAAACGGTCGCGGGAAAAACTTGAGCCCTTTGCAACATTAATCGCCGAGCGGCCCGAGCTTTTGAACAGGACCATCATTTTCGTCGAGGATGCCGACTACGGCTTGCTTGTCCAAGACCTCTTGATGCCGCTGCATCTCGACTATCACACCTATTATGGCGATGACGACCGTACCAACCTTACGCGGTTCGCGGCCGGGCAGCTAGACTGCCTGATTACTTGTCACAGAATTTCCGAAGGCATCGATATAAGTTCGCTCAATAACGTCATTCTCTTCTCCTCGGCGCGCGCGCGGCTGGAGACTGTCCAGCGACTGGGACGCTGCCTAAGATTGGACCCGGCCAACCCGTCGAAACGGGCCGCGGTAGTCGATTTCGTCCGGCAAGAGGAAAGCAGTGACGTCGAAAATCTCGAATTGGATGCGGATCAAGAGCGTGCGGCTTGGCTGACAGCCCTTTCCCGCGTTAGGAGTGGTAATAACGACACCGGCGCGCGAGTAGTCGGCTTAACAGGGGTTTGACGCAGCAATGACCATGCATCCCGACATCGTATCGGCGATCGACGAGGTGCTGGCGAAGCAATCCGATCAGACCGACGAGTTCAAAAAGCGCGTTCGAAAGATGATCGACAACGTCGTCACGGTCGGTCGCGTCAAGGATTCGGACGTGAAGGAAGTTCTCGATCTCGTAGCTGTCCCGAATGAAGCCGAGACGGCAACGTGAAGGTCAATATCACGGGCTGGAAATGCCTCAACCTTCGCGGCGGACTCCGGACGGTCAATATCGACTTGGGCGTCCCTCCCCGGCGCTGGACACTGGTTCAAATTCCGAACGGACTGGGCAAGACCACGACGATGGAATTGTTGCGGTACGGATTTACCGGCGCCGCTATGCCGCCCGAGTTCGTTCAGGGTTTGCGGGCGGACGATAACGTTGAATCCGGCCAGTTCGAACTTCGCCTGACCATCGATGACAAGCCGTGTCGCGTGGTAGTCGATTTCGATTTCGCCACGGGCGCTGCCGAATATTCGACGGCGCGCGCATCGACTCGCAGCGGCGGCCTCGAGCCCGGTTGGCTGCTCCCTGAAGGACTGCGCGATCTGCTCAAGCGACCTTTGGTCGAACTCTTCATCTTCGATGGCGAGCTCGCGACAGAAATCCGGGCCGTGGGCAAGGACCGCGCGACGACCGCCATCGAGGCACTTTATCGGCTCGATCCAATCAACACCCTGGGAAGTCAGATCGATCGCTTGGTCGAGGAAGAGTTCAAACGCGTCTCGTCGATTTCGACCGCTCGCGAGGAAAGTGCGCTCCGACGCCTCAAGACCGAGTACGATAGCGCCCGTACGACCCTGGCGCGGCTCACTTCCCAGCAACAGCAATTCGTCGTCCGCCAATCTACTTTGACCAGACGTTCGGCGGAAATTCTGGAAGCAATCGACGCGATTATGGCCTCTGATCAGGGCCTGCTCGCTCAGCGACAGGAGCTCGACAATCAGATCGGCAGCAATCGCGGACTGATCAACGAGTCGATCGGATCTGCGATCGACTCGTTACGCACCCCGGCAAGCATAAGCCCGCTGGTCCGCGAACGACTTCAGATGCTTGGCGAGCAACTCTATACTCTGAAGTTACCGGAATCGATTTCCCGCGAGTTTTTCACCGAACTTGCCATGGAAGAACTCTGCGTCTGCGGTCGACCAATTTCGGAGCATGAGCGTACGGCGATCGTCTCGCGCGCGGGCCGCTATCTTGCCGAAGATCAGATTTCCGTCATCAATCAAATGAAACTCGCGCTTCGCGACAATCCGAGCGACGGGACAGCCTATGTACGCGAGTGCAATGAACTCAGCGAGAGGTTGCGACTTCGCCAGTCGCTCAAGCATCAGAAAGACAAGCTCGAGCGCGACCGGATTGAGGGCGGGGATGACCGTCTGGCAAACCTGCGAAACGAGCTCGAGGCAGCAAATGCCGAGCTGAAAACGCTGTCGGAGGCGCTCGAACGGCTCTCGACCAAGGACCCTGACCGGCAGAAGCAATTGCGGCTGGGATGGGAGAATAACGTCCCGCTCTGTCAGGTGATGGAGACCGCCCGAAAAAATCGGCTCGAGACCGCGTCCAACACTCGTCGTTTTGCGCGGCGCGCTGAGAAGCTTGGCCAGATCGTCGGTGCTATCCGAGCAAAGGCCCTGTCGCTGCTGCGGGAACGAGTGCGGCTAGCGACCAACCAGAAACTCGCGCAAATCATCAAGAACGAAGATCTTCAGGTCGATCGGATTTCCGGACGCCTCGAGGTTTCGTCCGACCGCGTGCATTCGAAGGCAGATTTAAGCGAGGGGCAAAATCTCGCCGTCGCCTATGCATTTCTTACCTCTCTGCTGGAGGATGCGCCCTACAAGCTGCCGTTTGTCGTCGATAGTCCTGCCGTCTCGCTCGACGTGCAGGTTAGGCGCGAAGTCGGGCAACTCATTCCAGAGTTTTTCGATCAGATGATCATGTTTGTCATCTCGAGCGAACGCCAGGGCTTCGCCGACACGTTTTACTCGCGACCTTCTGACGAAGTCACCTATCTCACCATCGCGCCGCTCGGAAACGGCGCGGTCGATATTCAATCGGGTGAGGCGGCCTTCAGGGAGTTTCATGGGAGGGACATTCCATGAGCTTTTACTTGCCCGTCGGCGCTCGCGAGTTTTTCGGTATTCGCAACGGTCGGCCGTTTGCGACGACGGAAGTGAGCGCGAACCGCTTCATCATTTTTGACGCCTTCAGCTGTTGCATGCTGCTCGGTTTCGACAAGCGCCAGTACGGTGAGGACGACCACCTGGAAGCGCGCAATTTTCTCGATGGCTATCCGGATACTCATCGATCCCAAGCGGTCATCTACGCCGGACTCCTGGTCGATGCCGAGCTCGCGCGCAAGGACATCGCGCCGCAAGATCGCACCAGTATCGAGCGCGAGATGATAACCCTCCTCGACCTTACCTCGCCAACGCGGCTGAGCGAGACCGGCGATAAATTGTTGAACCTCTATGCGGCATCGGGCTTCGCTCGGATGCGAAGCGCGATCTCGCCACCGGCGAACCTAGAGGATTTCCTTATCGACTACGCCGATCTGTGGAAGGCCGCCGACACATCAACGACCGATAGCTGAAGGTTCTCTACCCCATGGATATCGGCAGCGATCATTATACAATTCAGCAGCTTTTCACCCAAAATCCAGTCTTTCGCACACCGCGATATCAGCGCAACTATGCGTGGCGATCCGACGAGATCCAGGCGTTTCTGCGTGACTTGACGTTATGTCTGCGCAGTCGCGAACAAGGCAAACGTCGGCCTCATTTTCTTGGCAGCCTCGTCACCGTGCAAGCGCGGGCGGGTGGTCGTGCCCGTCATCATTGCCAAGTCATCGACGGGCAGCAGCGTCTTGCGACCTTCGTCATGCTGGCCTCCCAGTTGCGCCAGACGATGGAGGTCGAGGCGGCTCGCTTGCAACAAGCTGGCGACCAGGACCGTGCGAGCTATCTTGAGCAAAAGGCGCAACTCGTGAAAGCGCGCTACGAGTGGCACAAGGACGAAGCGGGCCAGAAGATTCAGGAAGTTCCACGGCTCGAGCTGTCGCTCGCGGACGAAGGGTTTTTTGCGGCGATGCTCGCGCGCGAGCCAATCGGCGACGAACGCGCCTCGCATGAGCGCCTCGCCAACGCATTTGGCGCGATCGGCGCGTATGTCTCGGGCTTGCTCCGAGATGAAGACGATGCGCAGACGCGCGTAGCGACACTCAGCGCGGTCGATGATGTGCTGGCTGAGGACTGGACCGTTATTCTGCTCGATACGGACGATCGCGCTACGGCCTATATGTTGTTTCAGGTTCTGAACGACCGTGGCGTGGGGTTGACCGAGGGTGAGTTGCTCCGCGCAACCACGTTGGAACGCCTTGAGAGCGCCACCAGCGTGCAAAATCTCGAACGCATCGAGCGTGCCTGGCATGACATTATGAGCGCACCTCCCGAACGGGTCGATCACTGTCTTCGCTCAGTCTACGCCTCGTACCGCGGCGAACTGCCGGGCAAGACGACGCTCTTCAACGACCTCCGCGAACAGCTCTTTCCGTCAGCGTTGGTTGAACCGTTCGAAGCAGAACAGGCCGAGCAGCTTATTTCTGCTATCGAGTCGTTGAGGACCGACATGCTGCGCGCCGCGTCGTTACAGCGAGGCGAATGGCCGGTGACACCCCCGGTCTCAGATTCCTGGGAACGCGAACGCCTTCGGCTGCTGATGGTCGAGCTTAAGCAGACGAGTTGCTTGCCCTTGCTGATCAGCGCAGCGTTGCTATCCGAGAAACGCTTCCGCCAGGTGTTGGCGCTCCTTGAGCAGTTTTCCTTCCGCTACCGGGTTATCGTCGATGCGCCGCGGCAGCCGGAGCAGGAAATGCTCCTGCGTCACGCCGTGGCGGCGAGAGCGTCGCCAGCAAACTACGACGTTCGGACGCTGCGTAACGACATGCGTGCCTTAATCGATACATCGGCCAGCGACGATGTGTTCGGTGAACGTATCGGCAGTCTTCAATACTATCGCGACGGCGGCAACCAGATCCTGAAATATCTGCTCATGACACTCGAGCATTATGCAGCGTGGTACAAAGATGGCGGCGCGGGGGTGCCGCAATGCCATGATAAGTCGAGGATCATCGACTTTGCCACGTCAACAGTCGAACATATCTATCCCGAGCGAGCCAACCCAGCAGACGAGCGGCTCGAACCCTTGCTCGATACAATTGGCAACCTGACGATCCTAAGTGCTGGTGAGAATGACGAAGCGGGTAACAAGCCCTACGCCGACAAGCAGCCAATCCTTGCGCGTTCGACGACCCAACTCAATAAGTGGATCGCGGAGGCGGGTGAATGGACGCCTGAGCGGGTAGAGGAGAATCGCGAACGGCTCGTGCAGATGGCGCTCGCCGTCTTTGCCGTCTGACCGGCTCAGGCAGCAAACTTGCGCAGGCCCTCGATCGCGGGGATGATGGCCTTGGCAACGCGATCGATGTCCGCCTCCGTCGTGAACCGGCCTGGCGATAAACGTAGAGCGCGACGCGCTCGCGGACCGTCACCAAACATCGCGAGTAAGACGTGACTGGTCTCGACCTTGCCGGTGGCGCAGGCACTCGACGCCGAGACACTTGCGGTTTCGCGGATTTTACGCATCAAGGCGAGAGGCTCCACGCCCGTGATTGAGACGGATAGATTGTTGGCGAGCCGGTTACTGCTGCCGTTACGCTCGATGTCTGATACGTTTTCGGCAAGACGCAACCAAAGCTCGTCGCGCAGCGCGCCGACACGCTCGTGGTCGCGGGCACCGTCGATTTTCATCAGGCGAAAGGCCTCGCTCATTCCGACGATGGCGGGCGTGTTGAGCGTGCCTGGCCGAAGGTTCCGTTCCTGACCCCCACCGGACAGCAGTGGTGCTAGCCGAGCCCCTCCGCGGCGAGGATTGATGTAGAGAACGCCGCCCCCCTTCGGCCCATACATCTTATGCGCCGAGAAGGACGCAAGGCTTAGGCCGAGCGCCTCAATGTCGATCCCGCCGTCGCCGGCGAGCTGCGCCAGATCACTGTGAAACGGGACGTTATGCCGTCGGCAAATTTCCCCAATGGCCGCCAGCGGCTGGATCGTACCGACCTCGTTATTGGCGCCCATGATCGTGACAAGTGCGGTTTCGGGACGCAGTGCCGATTCAACCGATCTCGCGTCGACCAGCCCCTCTTCATTTACCGGCACTCTGGTGATCGACCATCCCGCAAGCTCCAAGCGACGGCACGGCTCGAGGATTGCGGGATGCTCGATTTGACTGGTGATGATGTGCTTTGGCGTCTGATCAGCGGCGGCGAGGCCGAGGATTACAAGGTTGTTGGATTCCGTGCACCCCGACGTGAAAACGATATCGCGAGATTTACAACCGATAGATCTCGCGACGAGATCGCGGGAATTTTCAACGGCCTGACTTGCGAGATGACCATGCAGATGGTCGATGCTCGACGGATTGCCCACAATTGTTGTGAAATGCGGCTCCATTACCGCGAAGACGCGAGGATCGAGCGGTGTCGTTGCGTTGTGATCCAAATAGACTGGATTGGTCATGGCGATACGCGCGCGGCCGCTGAAATTAGCTGGGCAACTTCGACCGGTGCGCGCACCCGTACGGCCAAGCGGGCAACTCCGCGATGAAGGTGACTTTTGAGTCGATCCAACAATTCATCGTCGCTCACGCTCTCGTCCTCGTCTTCGACAAGGCGAAGCAAGGCGTTGATCAGGCCCTCATGGTCTCCCATCAGCGTGTAGGCGTTGAACTCCTGCCCGTCTTCGTCGGGTGCCTTGGTCGCGCCGACCGACCCTTCCTCAAGCGAGAGCATCAAGCCGAGACGACACAACAGGTTCGGCGTGAGCCCCGTGCGCTGCCGCAAGGACCTCAACCGGCTAGTGGCGTCGTTTGAGATGTGCAGCTTATTGAACAGCATGCTTTGCCTCCGCCATTTCGTCAAAATAGCCGGTGAGCACGTCCGTTTTTCTGCTCTCATTATCGAAGGCCAAGTGGATCGTATGCGAGAGATGAGGCGCCAGCGCGTCTCGTAGCTCCCCGTCGATCTCGGCGTCGGTCGACAGGACAATTACCTGCTGGCTGGCAAACGGGAAATAGCGCTCGACAAGATGTTGTCTGTGAACTCTATCCAGCCGAGCAAGGGGCGTGTCGACGATGACTGGCAGGACGCGCCCGCTTGTCCGGGCGAGCGCCCAAAGCAGGGCAATCGCGTAAATCTGCTTCTCGCCCGCGGATAATGCGACGCGGGGCACCTCTTGTCCCGCTTGGTTGCGAAGCGTGAGCTTGAACGTCTCCGGATTGATGTCCACGCGGTCAATCAGGCCGGGCTTGCGGGCGAGCTCGCGAAAACAGCGGACAAACTCGCGCGAAAGTTGGTCGACCTTCTGCGCAAGAAGACGTTCCTCATAGCTGGTCAGAACAGCCGTGATGCGTACCACCAGCGCGGCACGATCCTGCTCAGCGGCAGCTTGCTCCTGCATTGCCATCAGACGCTTATGCTCGCGAATACGGCCAGCCATTTGCCCACGGGCTTCGGCCAACTGCATGTCTCTTTGCCGCCAGAGCTCTTCGGCAACACCGGCATCGCGCTCTGCCCGCTTCAGATCCTCGAGAAGCGAATCCGTGACATCGCTGTTGACCCGGTTCAGCGCCGCATCAACCCGGCCGAGATGCTCGTGATTATCCTGCATCGCATTGGCCAGGACGATCGACGGTTGTTTCGCACCGTCGATGAGCGCCAGCGCAGCAAGTCCTCGATCGCGTCCCCCTAGGGCCCGCAATGATCCACTGGCATCCGACCCCCCTGAGGCCCAATCCTGCAACATCGAACAGAATTCTTCCAATTGGAAGGACGTCCAACCCTCAGGATTGCTCGATGAGCGCCAGCCGGTTGCCATCTGCTCGAGCGATTGTGCGGCCGCCCGGCGATCGATTCCCTGATCGGCCGCTACCACTGTTCGCATGCGCTCAATCAGTTTAGGCGCCAACAAAAATGGCCCGAACCCATTGACCAGTCGCTTCAGCGCTTGCCGATGCGCCTCGCCCTCTCGCTCCAGATGTCGACGCTCTTCGTCGAATCTCGCGCGCTCAAGTGCAATCGATCCGCCTTCCGCGACGAAGCGGTTGTGCAGAGCTTCGGCCGTTCGCGCGCGACTCTCCCGATCCGTCAGCGCGTCGGCTGCCTGTTCGGCGAGTCGTGCGATCTCTCGTTCGGCGACGGCCAAGTCACGATGCGATTCTTCGAGTAAATCATCGACGGAACTGTCCTGCGCGCGACGATGTCGCGCCAGATACAAGGAAAGGTCGTGCCTCAGCCGCCCAACCAGCTCGATGCCGAGCAACCCGCGGATTGCGTCGGCTACTTGACCGTCGGGATCGTCGCCGTCGGCAATCTCCTGTATTTTTTCGCCATCGAAGAAAAACAGTTGGGCAACGCCGGGTGGCACCAGATCCTGAAGAAATGACTCCCATTCATCGCGAGGGACTGCGCTGAACACAGCTCCATCGCGCTCGATCTCGGTCATCTCCACGACGCGCGCGCCGTGCGCCGACCAACTGCGACGGACGGTGTACAGATGTTGTTCGCCATCTTCGGAATAGTCGAACGTGATCGCAACCGACGCCTTGCTCGCGATCATGTCGTCTGACCGATGCAATTTACTCCGCAGGTAATCGTCGAACGTCGATTTGCTCACGCTGGCCCCTAGCGAGCGCTTACCGTGCAATGCCAACCGCACTGCCTCTAGCAGCGTCGTCTTGCCCGCTCCGTTGCGGCCGCCGATCAGCACGACCGGCGTGGCGTTGTCGCTTGTATGGCGAGGTGACAAATCGATCTCGGCGCGCCCGCCATACAGGCCGAAATTTTCAAGTGCGAGCTTACGGAGAATCACGAGCTGCTGTCCGCTTCAGACAAGGATTGGGAAACGGGTGGCTCGACTTGCAGACGGCGTTCGGCGACCAAGGTTTCAAGGTCCCGCCAGTCCAAGCGCAGCAGCTCTTCAATTTGCGTATGGACGCGATGACGACGCTTCGAGCCATGGGCGGCTCGTTCGACATCGAGTAGTTTCTGGATCAGGACTGCCGGTATGTCCTGCTCGGTGCAAATGCTGGCCAGCAAATCTTCGTCGTCAGCGTTGAAGTTCACCGCATCGTCGTCGATCCAGTCCAAGTCCTTGCCAAGCACCTCACGCACGATCTTCGGCACCGAGTCCGCCCAGTCACCCCGTTCGGCACGCCAGATTTTTCGTATGGCGTGCAACTCCGCCTCTTGTACGAGAACGACCGCTTCGCCTGGAGGCGCTGCACGCGCTACGTCCAGTTGGGTCTGGAGAAGCTGGCGAAGCAAGTCCCGGCAAAATGCGAGCGTGTAAGGCCCAGGCATGACACGATCCGTGTCCTTGATGAAGCTCACGCCGCCAGTGCGGCGTCTGAAATCGCGAAAATCCAGTTTGCGCTCGGGATCCTGCGTGTCGGCAAGGAGGTTCCGGTAAGCGAGCAAAGGCTCGAGCCACTCCTCCCCGGAATCGACCATTGCCTCCATGGTGCGATCTTTCTCGACGACCGTGCACACCCAGCAGCCGAACCGCGAATTGCCGCATGACGGGGTCGTCGTGTCCACGACCAACGGGCATTCGCCGGCTTGGGCGTTGCGATACATCGCCAGCAGATCGCGGTTGTCGTTTCCCCAGGGATTCTCGACCTGAAGTAGGTAATTCCAGACGTCATCTGTCGAGAAATGTTCGATCGGGGGATAAACGAAGGCGTTCAAGAGTGACGAGTGCCTGGCAAGCCTCGAACCTTTCACCTTGTGAAGCGCCATCACCTGGGCTCGCGTGGCAGATTCCGCCAGACGAACGCCGAGGATCATCACGACCTCGCCGAACTCAGCAACACGATCCTTGATGAACGCATTGGCCGGCTCGATTTTCAGACGTTCGGTGCACCAGCGAAATCGGCGCGACGGCGCAGGATAACCCCGGCCAATCAAGTTCACCCAGAAGCTGCGATCGGTGTCGGGCATGACCTTCTCGGTCAGGAACGGCAAATTCTGCTCGTCAGCGGCGATCTTGATGCGTGTCAGGGTCGTATCGATGTACCGGGCCACGACAGGCGTTTCAACTAGCGTGTCAGAGCTGATAACATAAACGGGTTTGGACCGTTGCTCGACCGGCAGCTGCGACAGTGCGATCCACACCATCTGCAAAGCACAGGTCGAATCCTTCCCGCCGCTATAGCCAAGCACCCAAGGACGATTGTCCGCTAAGTAGATTTGGCGAATCTCATCGTAGTAATCACCAAGAGTACGGTCGGGATCGAGCGCCATTTTCAGCCAGCCTTGCGAAGTGGAATTTGGGGAATTGCTAAGGCTTCAATCTTCTCGCCCTCCGGCGTCAGGGGCAGTCCCATCGTGCGAAGGATGACATTGGCAACCAGCACCACGTTGTGACGCCCGCGGTTCATCCGACCGGCATGATACGCACGGCCCTCCCAAAGCTTGCGATTGGACCTTGCCCAATCGATGCGACGCAGCGCCTCCATCCGAGATTCCCAATCATTCGGTCGCGCTAAGACCAATTGGGCACCGGCCACGGCGAGTGCTTGGAGCGCCAGTCCGTGGGCATGTACATAGTCGCGGCGCAGCTCAGCCGATGCGACATCGCGCGTCATGACACGCTGCCAATCAGGCATCGAAGCGATCGCAGCGTCCCAAAACCGCTTTGCCATCTCAAAGTCAGCAGGTTCGACAGTTGAATTGCGTCGTTTCCGCAAGAATGCGGCCGTAGCCTGCTCAAGACTGCTCAACGTTATAAGCTTGAGGGAGCGATTGGAGATGCTGACACTTTCGAGATCGGTAAAATCGCGGAAGAGTGGAATTTCGTCGATCAACGAGCGTACCAGTCCGGCCATCATGTCACGGTGGTCGTATAGCAGACGGATCGAATTGGACGGCCGAACCGCATGCATATTCAGATCGGCGAACATCTGCTGTGATCGCTGCAGACCACGATCAGCAAAAACCACAACGGAAATCGTCTCGTTCGCCAATCTTGCATTGTCGCGAACTGCCTCTTCGATAGCTGCGCGGCGATGCTGTCCGTCGTTGATCAGGATCGTCGCATCCATGCCGATCTTTAGCCGACCGACTGATCGCATGGACTCATCGCCTGACACGGCGACGAAGTGCATTTCGCCGTCGATAGAAGCACAGAGCGATGACAATATATACTCGTCGGGATTCTGGGAAATATACCGTGCTATCGTCGGTACGCGAGACCGGTTCAGCGTTCGCTGTGCGCGGAGGTCGGCTGGAACAGCCTCGTCGTCATACCGAAAAAGTTTAGCGACGAGCTTGAGGGGAACCATGATGACAAAATATGCCGCACCCGCCTGAACACCACGGATGGCGGTAAACTCATAGAAATTTTCCATATTGGAAACTTCCAAATCTCGAAGGACGTTTGAAAGAACGTCTCCTAGACTTCCATCGGAGCCGGCGCAACCGCCTTGGAGATAAATTTTGTTCCCGGATCGCGACGATGCGTGATCAAGCCGCAGAACAGAAAATCATACCAGGGCTTGGCATTCCTAAGACCGTTATCCGGCCGCCAGACCCATCAATTTCGCAAACCCAGCTGCGCTCCACGGACAAACTATAACGTCCTTCATCGTGTGCAGGGCGGCCTGCCTTACACCTGATCGCCGCGAAACTGACTCTCGGCACTCGCGCGTTCGCGTTCACCACCGCCTCTCGCGGCCGAGACCCATCGGGGCTCAGTGCCGAGCAGCGGCATAGAGCGCAGTCGGCCGAAGACGCCAAACACCCGCCAAATTCTTTAGTGCTGACACCCGTCAGGCGTTGGCTTCCGAACGCAGGATTTCCAACTGATCCTGGCTAAGCGCCTGCACGATATCTCGCAGCTCTATCACCGATGCTGTCAGCGCGGCCAGATCCCCGGTACTAATCTCATAGCTGGGCGAATAGCGCGCTTCGACATAAGCGCGCTTGAGCAGCTCGAAGCGGCGTCGGTCGACGCGCGCCGCGCGCGGCCAAGCATCGACAAGCCGTGGCTCCTTGTCTTCTGAGAGGGAGCGCAAGAATTTGATGTTATGCGAGCGCGGAAAATAGAGCGTCCGCGTCAACAGGTAGCAGATGTAGGCCCTCTCGGTCGCTTGATGCAGGAGAAAGGCCGCATCGTTCAGCTCGCCCTCACTCACAGCGTAGTTGGCGAGCTTGATGGCGCTATCGATTTTCCCAATCCAAGCATCAAAATATTCCTGCGCCATCGCAAGCGCATCAGAAGGCGTCAACGGCTTAGGCGCCGCCAGCGCATGCTGCGGCAGCTCGTACAGCACCACCCCATCGCGAACGATATCGACCCAGAAATACTCACCGCGCTGAAGCGCCTGATTCACCTCATTGAGGGTGTGGACGATGATGTTGACCGGCCGCTGTACGGCTGGATCGTGGAGAATCTTGTCCTCGGCGATGTACCAGTAGGCAGCGATATCGGTCAGGTCTTCGTGGCTGACGATTACCAGCAGATCGAAATCGGACTGATAGCCGTTGTCCGGCTCATCAACCCAATCGTCACGCGCATAGCTGCCGAACAGGATGATCTTGAGGATCTTGCCGTTCTTTTTCCAAGGCTGTGTCGAGGTTGAGATCGCCTGCGCGAATTCCGCCATCAGCGTGTCGCGCACGCGCGCAAGCTCGGCCTGCTGGACATCCGGGAGATGGTCTAGATCGACGCGCATGGTCATTTCCTAGCTGTGGCTGGCCGTATCCTCAATGTTCCTGCTCGTCGTCCGGGAATCGCATCAGGTGGACCATAGCGGAGGCGAGGAGGCGCTCGACTTCGGAAACGGCGATGTCGAGCTCGGCGGAGATCTGAAAATAGTCGAGGTCGCAGTAGCGTGCGCGACAAAATACCTGCCATTCGGGGTCGGGCATGGCGTCCATCGCAAGACGCAACCTTCTAAGGTCGCGGTTCATGATCAATCTCCATCGCAATTCGGCCGAAGCCGGGGGAGAGACGGTGCGGGCCCGCGACGGGAGGCGGGGTGCACCCGCAGGGCCGGAACGGAGTGAAGGACGCGGTCGCAGACCGCGTTGCGGCCCGCCGGCGCGGGCCCAGGCACGGCTCGCCCGGCTTTGGCCGCTTCGGAGGAACGATCATCGCTGCCTGTGGTCGATGATCGCAATCCCGGCGCTGCGAGCCTTGTCGAACAGGTTGTCTTGGATGCCCCCGCCCGGGAAGATAATGATGCCACGTGGCATGCAGGCGATCACACGGTCATTGCGTTTGAACGGTGCGGATGCCCGGTTGTGCTTCACGAAGTCGGGCTTGAACGGCACCTGCGGAATCTTGCGCTCGGATGCCCACAGTGAAGCGATGTGCTCGGCTCCCTTGCTCGAACCGCCATGGATCAGGACCATGTTCGGGTGGCGACCATGGACCTTGTCGAGCACCTGCCAGATCGTGCGGTGGTCCATATAATCGGTGCCGCCGCTCACATAGATTCGTTCGCCGGGCGGAACGAGCAGTTGCGCATCGGTCCAGCGCCGCTCGTTCACGAATTCCCGGCTCTCGATCACCGCTGCGGTCATCGTGCTGCGATTGAGCACCGACCCGCTCTTGGGCAGCCAGGGTTTGCGGAAGTAGTGACGAAACTGCTCGGCGAATGCTTCGCGATAGGCCTCCATCGCATCGCGGCGTTCGATCATCGATCGGCCCTCGGCGATCAGCGTTTCGAGCTCGACCGACTTGACCTCGGAGCCGTCCTGCTCGCGCTGCAGCCGCTTCTGCGCCAGTTCGTTGGAGTCCAGCTGTCGGTCGGCCCGTTCGGTCGCGCGGTGGAAGACGTTGGTGAACCCCCAAAGGAGTTCCTCCAGCTCGGGTTCGAGGCGGGTATCGGCCAGGCTGGCGCCCATCGCGTCGAACGTGTCGGCGGCTGCCGCCTCGACCAGGCGGCCCTCAGGTAGCGGTCTCGGATCAAGCTCGTCGTCGAACGGCCGCTTGCCGAACAGCTCCAGCTCCTCCAGCAAATAGGCGAACTGCGATCCGCCTTCGCCCGTCCTGTCATGAAAATCGTCCATCCGAATTGCTCCAAGCTGGGGCCGCGTCCTTGCGGCCTTCCTGGCGACAAGAGGCGGTGGCGCCCGCGACCGCGCACGGCCGAGCGCAGCGGCCGGCGAAGCCGGCGGGCGCCGAAGCGCAAGCGGAGGACCCGGGAGCGCGACTATTTTGCTTCGCGATGCAAAGCGGGCCGCAGGCACGCGGCGGAAAATAGCCGCGCGGACGGGTTGCGTGATCGCGGACGATGCCGACCCGTCGCCCTCCGGGAAGGCGCATGGCGCGGACTTTCTTCAGCGGAGCAACGGAGGCGATGCGTCGCGACCATGGCGTATCAGGGCCGGTCTTCGGGTTGCATCTGCGCGAGGAGACCGGTGCGCAACGCATCCAGGCCGATCGTGCGCAGGTCCGTGTTGAGGTCGCCAAGCTGGGAGTCGAGGGGGCGGACGTCGATCCCGACCTGCCTGGCGCGGCGTGTCAGCGTGGCAAACGCATTGCGCCCGGCTGGATCGGCTTCACGGGCAACATAGAGCCGGCGGAGCGTCGACGGGAAGACGAGAGCGGCAAGGTGCGCCGACGAGAGCGCCGCGATCGACGGTAGCGTCGGGACGGCGGCGTATAGCGAAAGCGTCGACTCGATGCCTTCGCCGGCAGCCATGACCGGAGTGGCGATGCCAAAGCGGACACCGTGGCCGAGCAGGTGACCCATCGCGCGGCGCGGATAAGCAACGGGGGCTTTGTCGGAACCGTCCGAAGTCAGCCAAGTGCGGTGGGCACCGGTGACGTTGCCAGCGATGTCGGTCACCGCGGCAATCATCGCCGGCATGGCTGACGGAACATCGCCGCGATCGTCGATCGAGCGACGATACCAGCATCGTGGGTGGAAATGCAGGGCATCCAGTCCCGGCATCGGCGGGATGCCGCGGCCGCGCAGATAGGTTTCGACCTGCGTGCCACTGATCGACTTGCAAATCGCCAGCAGGCGCCGAGCTGCTCCAGGCGACCCAGTTGAGGCATTGCGGGCCGCCCGAGTGCCTGCGGAGACTGGAGGTTCGGGCAGGCTGAGAAAGCGCCGCGCTTCGGCCAAGGCTTCAGCGAGGGTTCCGGACAGCGTCGATGCGCGGATGATGTCGAGCAGGTCGCCATGTTCGCCCGACTCCGCGTCAGTCCATTTGCCCGCCCGGCCGGTTCCGTCGGGACTATCGCGGAGGCGAACATAGAGGCTGCGACCCGGCGTGTTGCGAACATCGCCGACCTGCCAGTAATTGCCTTCCCGGCGCCCGTTGGAGAGATAGCGCCGGCATAACCGTTCGGCCTGGCCGGCCAGATCGCGTGCGATCGCGCTCGCAGGATGCTCCATCGCCCGTCTCGCGCTCAGGCCGCGCCGGCAGTGCGAGCCTCGACCCGCGACACCGGAAAGCGTTCGATCAGCCGGGCCAGAATCGCCGGGCCGTCACCGCCGGTCGGCACGAACAGCCGCAGCTTCCACGACACGATCTCGGACATCAGGCCCATCGCCTTGAGGCGCTCGACGCCGAGGTCGTTGAAGCCCGTCAGTTCGATGCGGTGCAGGTGCATCGCGAGCACGCGCTGGAGCCGCTGGCCTTCGGCGAGGTGCAGCGCGGCCTCGCCTGCCATGAGCATCTGCCAAGCCTGGTCCGGCGTGATGGCCGGCGCGTCAGCGCCGAGCGTGGCGGCGACCCATGCCGGCAGCACGCGGCGGCCGACGATCCGCTCACCAGTGTCGGTCTGCAACCGATAGACGCGGGTGGATTCGCCGGGGAGCCGCCGCCAGATCGGCAGCAACAGCCCCGCGACGACATGCATCTCGGTGGTTTCGAACTCGGGGACCTCAGCGCATTCGGCCTCCCAAGCGGCGGCGAAGCGTGGGGGGTCCGCAACTCGCCAGTAGGTCTCGGCCAGCGCTTCCAGAGGCATGGCCGGGCTTTCCATCGGCTTGATCAGGCGAACGCGTTCTTCGACGCCGCCGTCCTCGAGCAACATGCTGCGCGCGCGCATGCGGACCGCGGCGCGCCCGGAGCGCTCGTTGACCAGCAGCATCGCGTCGGGCTCGCGCCCCATCGCCAGTGCTTGTTCGAGGCCGAGCGGACGATTGCGGTCCTTGCGCGCGATGGTGAGCAATTCGGTCTCGGCGCCGGTGCCCGGATGCACGTAGATCGTCCGGCGTCCGGAGACGGTGAAGCTCTCGGCGGTCAGGGTCTCGAGTCCGGTCTCATAGGTGCCCGACGCCACCGCGCCCTCGATCCGCCGTTCGAGCAAAGCTTCGAACGCATCGAACACGGTCCGCTGCATTGCGATTGTGAGCGCGAGCATGCGGTTCAGGAAGGTGGTGATCGGCGGCAGCTCGTCGCGCAGGCCGTTGTCATCGCGCAGCTCAAGACCGGTCGCCGCCTCGAAATCGTCAAGCGAGCAGCCCTCGATCTTGCCGCGAAAGATCAGCCCATAGAGCTGGCGGAGCGCATCGCGGGCATAAGCGGACTCGAGATTGTCCTCGGGCCGGAACATGTTCTGCCCACCGGTCTGGCGCTGGCCACGCGTGATTGCGCCGAGCGTGTCGAGGCGGCGGGCGATGGTCGAGATGAAGCGCTTCTGCGCGCGGACGTCAGTGGTCACCGGCCGGAAGCGCGGCGGTTGCTTCTGGTTGGTGCGATTGGTCCGCCCGAACCCCTGGATGGCGGTGTCTGCCTTCCAGCCCGCCTCCAGCAGATAGTGGACGCGCAGCCGCTGGTTCGCGGCGCCGAGGTCGGCATGGTAGGAGCGGCCAGTGCCGCCCGCCTCGGAGAAGACGAGGATGGGCTTGCGGTCGTCCATGAATGCCTGGGCCTCGGCGAGGTTGGAAGCGCCGGGCCGGGTCTCGACGGCGAAGCGAATCGAACCGTCGGCGCGCTGCCGGGGAACGATGCGGCGCCCGCGACCGGTGACCTCGGCCACGCGGTCGGGGCCGAAATGCTGGACGATTTGATCGAGCGCGCCGGGGACCGCGGGCAAGGCGGCGAGCCGCTCGATCATTGCCTGACGCCGGGCGACGGCGTCGCGGGACTCGACGATATTTCCGTCGTGCATGACAGGGCGCGAGCAGAGGTTGCCCGAGCTGTCGGTGAACGGCTCATAGAGCTGGACCGGAAAACTGTTGGCGAGATAGTCGAGCACATATTCGCGCGGCGTGATGTCGAAATCGACATCGGCCCATTGCTCCGTCGGAATCTCGGCCAGCCGGCGCTCCATCAGCGCCTCGCCGGTCGAGACGATCTGTACGACCGGACTTGCACCGCTGCGCAGGTCGCGCTCCATGCTGGCGATGACGCTCGGCGTCTGCATCGCGGTGATCAGATGGTTGAAGAAACGCTGCTTTGCGCTCTCGAACGCGGAGCGCGCGGCAGACTTGGCCTGTCGGTTGAGCGTGCCTTCGACACCGGTGACGTTCGCTGCCCTCAGCGCTGCGTCGAGATTGTTGTGGATGACCTGGAACGCCCCGGCATAGGCGTCGTAGATGCGCTGCTGCTCGGGTGTCAGTGCGTGTTCGAGCAACTCATATTCGACACCATCGAATGACAGTGAGCGTGCCGAATAGAGGCCCAGCGCTTTCAGGTCGCGTGCCACGACCTCCATAGCGGCGACCCCGCCTTCTTCGATCGCGGAGACGAAGTCGGTGCGGGTCGCGAACGGAAAATCCACCCCCAGCCACAGGCCGAGCCTCTCGGCATAGGCCAGGTTCTGGACGGTGGTGGCCCCCGTCGCCGAGACATAGATGATTCGGGCATTGGGCAGCGCGTGTTGCAGGCGCAGGCCGGCGCGGCCCTGTTGTGAGGCGGCCTGCTCCCCACGCTCGGTCTTGCCGCCGGCCGCGTTCGCCATGGCATGCGCCTCGTCGAACACGATCACGCCATCGAAATCGGCCCCAAGAAAATCGACGATCTGCTGGACACGGCTCGCCTTGCCGCCGCGCTCCTCGCTGCGCAGCGTTGCATAGGTCGTGAACAATATGCCGTCGCCCAGATGGATCGGTGTGCCCTGGCGGAAGCGCGACAGCGGCGTCACCCGAAGCGGCTCCTGATCGAGCGCGCGCCAGTCGCGCTGCGCATCCTCGAGCAGCTTGTCCGAGAGCGAGATCCACAGCGCGCGCCGGCGACCCTGCAGCCAATTGTCGAGGATGATGCCCGCGACCTCACGGCCCTTGCCCGCGCCGGTGCCATCGCCGCAGAACCAGCCGCGGCGAAAGCGGATCGCGGCCTCGCTGTCTTCGCCGACCGCGCTCAGCGCGTCGAAACTGGCATCGACGATCCACGACCCGGCGAGGAACCCGGAATGCGCCTGGCCAGCATAGATGATCGATTCAAGCTGGGCATCGGAGAGAATTCCCTCCTCGATCAGCCGCCGCGGCAGCACCGGGCGATAGTCGGGCCTGGGTGGTGCGACCGACGCCATTGCGGCCGACTGGACCAGCATCGTCGGGTGCGGGCGGGCGCCGGGGATGCGGATCGACTGAAGCTCGAACGGTTCATAGATCGAGGTCGATAGGCGCGCGCCTTCAGCGGGCTTCCAGTCGATCGCGACATAATCGAGCGGCGTTGCGTCTACCGGCGCAGGATCGACGCCGGCGGTCACGGGGGTCACGGGAGCGCGTCGCACCAAGGCGGCATTCACCGAAGGCGGCGGCGGTCCCGGCGGCATGGGCACGCGGGGCGGTACGGAGGTCTGCACCCAGTCAAGCAAGGTAGCGAGGTCGGGCGCCTTGCCGTGATCGGGCGCGAAGGCGTCCTGCCCGTCGGCGGGCAGACAGTCGATGACGGTCAGCCGGGTCTCCGTGGTTGTGCCGTGGCGCGCATAGACGCGGCCCTCGACCGAAGCGGTGAACACGATGCGGCCGCGTTCCTGAAGCGCGGTGAACGCGTCGCGCCACGCCGGCGCCTCGGGTGCGCAGCCCGCGCCGGTGATCGCGACCAGCCGGCCGCCGGGTCGCAACCGGGCAAGCGCCGACGCGATATGCCGAAGCGCCGTCCCGGGCATGCGCCGGTCGATCCCCGCCATTGCCGAGAAAGGCGGGTTCATGAGCACGATGTCGGGGACAAGGTCGGGCGCAAGGCGATCGTCGATCTGCGCCGCATCGTGGCGGGTAACGCTCGCGCCAGGGAAAAGCCTGTCGAGCAAAGCCGCGCGCTCCGGGGCGAGTTCGTTGAGGATCATCACGCCTCCGAACAGCTGCGCGGCGACCGCGAGCATGCCGGTCCCGGCGGAAGGTTCGAGAACACGCTCGCCCGCGCCGATCTGCCCGGCGATCGCCGCCACCATCGCGAAGGCGGGCGGGGTCGAGAATTGCTGCATCGCCTGCCCCGCCTCCGACCGGCGCGTGTGCGTCGGCGCGAGTGCGGCGATGCGCTCGAGGAGACGGAGCCAGGCTTGAGGGTCGGACGACGACCGGACGATGGCAGGACCGTGTCGGTGCAGGAACAGGATCTCGGCGGCCTCGCAAGCGTCATAGGCCTGCTTCCAGTGCCAGCCGCCATCGGCATCGCTCGCGCCGAACGCATCGACCATCGCCGCGCGAAGGCTCGCCGCATCGATCCGGGCGCCGCGATCAAGGATCGGCAACAGGTCGAGCGCGGCACGATGAAGGCCATCGGCAACCGCATTGGCGGAATCGGTGCAAGTCGAGGAAGCGGGCGCGCCGAGCGACGCCCCGCCGAGGATCGGCAGGTTCATGGCAAGTCTCCAGAAGATCGAAGGGAAGAGGAGCGGGACGCCGTGGCGCCCCGCTCCCAAGGGTCACTCGGCCGCGATCGCCATCGGCTCTTCGTCACCGGACGCATCCGGCTCGGCGAGGAAGGCAGGCAGCTCGGCCGTCGCCGGTGCCTCGAGCAGGTCGGCCTGGGCAGGCAGCTCGGGCGTGCGCAGTGGCTCGGGCAACCAGCCCGCGCCGTCCATCAGCCGCTCGGCCTCACGGGCCATGTCCGGCTTCTTCAGATGGTCGATCAGCGCTGCGGTCTCGCCGCCCTTGCCCTCGGTGACCGCGTCGATGATGCGCGCCTTGGTCACCTTGCCGAAGAAATTGTCGGCGGTGGGCTTCCAGCCAGAAGCGACCATGTCGAGCCCGACCGCGCGGGCAAGGACGTGGCTGTGCACGAGCCGCCGCTCGACCGTGTGCGCTGATATGCGCCCATTGTCGTATTTGGGCGCCACTTCGTAGAGCGCGTTCACCGAGTAAGCGGCGCAGTGCGCGAACAGCTCGGCCTGCTCGTTGCCGTCGAGCAGCTGAAGCGCGTCCCACAGATCACGGTCGGACTGCGGGAGGCGATCCTTCCACATCGCATGCCGGGCCTCGATCGCGACAGCGGCGGGATTGTCCTTCATGCCGGTGGGCTGGAAGCCGAACCCGACCTTGGTCAGGGTGACCATCAGGCAGCTTTCGGCACGACCGTAATAAAGGCAAGCGAGCACTAGATTGTGCAGCACCGCGGCGAACGCCACCTGGGGATTGCCGGCGATCGCATCCTGGAGCGCGAGCGTGCGCTCGGCCGTCAGCTCCGAGATGAGGCGGTCGGGCAGCGGCTTCAGCCCCTCGTCCTCTTCTTCGGTCTGCACCTCGTCCCCACCGGCTTCGGGAGCGAGGTCGGGCTGACGGTGATCGCCATCGACCCCTTCCCGCTGTTCGCCCTCGCCCTCACCGTGAGGTTCGAACTCGACGACAGGCTCGTCCTCGGCACGAACCCAGCCGGGATCGACCGACAATTCGCCGTTCCGCTCGATCGTGACGAAGACGCCCGCCATCGCCATCTCGGCGGGATCATAGTCCCAGCTGCCGCCGGCGAGTTCCGCGATCCGCTCGTCGAGCGCGTTCACCCGGGCATCGACTTCGTCCGGGATCTCGTCGGCACCGCTCCATTCGTTCTCGAGCGCTTCGGCCTCGGCCTTGAGCGTGGCGACTTCGGCCAGCACCGCCTCGGTCGGCGGGGTGTGCGTCGCCTCGATCGGGCGCAGCCCGAGGTGATAGCCGTAGGGCAGATCGATCGCCGCCTCGACCCATTTCCATCCCTCGGCACGGATCCGATCGGCCTCGGCGCCCAGCTTCTCGAGCACGAGCCGGTCGAGCAACGCGGCATCCTGGAGCCAGCCGCCGCGGTCCTCCTCGAACAGGTCGCGGACCACGCAACCGCCGCCGGCGACATAGGTGTCTATGCCGACGAACAGCGCTCGCGGATCGCGCGCGGGCACCGTGGTTTCGTTCAGTCGGGCACGGATGAAGTGTGCCGACTGGTTGTGATGACTCTGGACCAGCTCCCAGACCTGTTCCTGGCGGACGTGGTCGTCGGAGACGGTGAACGCCATCAGCTGCTCGAGGGTCATGCCGTCGGCGGCATAGACTTCGTGCAACACCGGCGACACGCAAGCGAGCTTGAGCCGCTGCCGCACGACCGCGGGCGTGACGTGGAACCGCGCCGCGACATCCTCGATCTCGCCGCCCTGGTCGAGCAGCTGCTTCATACCGCGGAACTCGTCGAGCGGGTGCAGCGCCTCGCGGAACGCGTTCTCGGCATAGCTGTCTTCCTCGGCGGAGACGTCACCGGCGGCGGGCTTGACCACACAGGGAATGACCGCGTCGGGAGCGAGACGCTTGCGCTTGACGAGGATCTCGAGCGCGCGAAAGCGCCGGCCACCGGCGGGCACGTGGAACGTGCCGGTATCCTGGCCCCCCGCGTCGAGCAGCGGCCGGACGCTGAGGCCCTGAAGCAGGCCGCGACGTTCGATGTCGTCGGCCAGGTCCTCGATCGTGACGCCGTTCTTCACGCGGCGGACGTTCGACTGGGACAGAACCAGGAGGTTGAAGGGAATCCCCTGCGCGGGCGCAAGGACAAGCTTGGGTTGGCGCTTTGCCATGTCGGTTCTCCACATGGCGGGTGACCGGGAGACTCTCTCCCGACCTTCATCCCGCCATGGGAACGGCGCAGCCCTCTACCTCTAGGAGGAGGACTGCGCCGCCTGGCGAAACCGAAGTGGATCAGTGCGCGGCCACAAGGAGCTTCGAGGCCTTGCCTTCGAGCTCGAGCCGCGCATCCTGGTGCGGCCTGTCGCGGGCGAGTGCGGTGATCCCCTGGACGAAGTCGAAGATCGAGGCGGGCGGATGCCCTTCCTCGTCGAGCACCGTCGCGATGATCCTCCCGGTCTCCGCCTTGGAGAAACCGCGCTTGCGTAGGAAATCCTGGCGGTCCTCGTCGGTGCGGGCGACGATGCGCTGCCGCGCGGCCATGATGCCGGACATAAAGGGCTGGGGCGACGAGGTCGCGAAATTCTCCAGCGCCGGCGCCGCCTCGTGCGCGAAGCGGTTCGCGGCGAACTTCGAATGCCGGATGCTGATCTCCTCGAAGCCTTCGGCGCCCCAGATATTGCGGTTCATACAGACCGCACGGAGATAGAAAGACGCCATGCCGAGGGTCTTGGCGCCGACCTCGCTGTTCCAGCAGTAGAAGCCGCGGAAGAACAGGTCGGGGTCGCCGTTTGGCAACCGGCCGGCCTCGATCGGATGGGCGTCATCGACGAGGAACAGGAACACGTCGCGGTCGCTCGCATAGAGCGTGGTGGTGTCCTTGGTGATCTCGACATTGGGATTGTGCATCATCGTCAACCAGTCGAGCAGGCCGGGCACTTTCCACCGCGTGTCGCCGGTGCCGTTGCCGGCGATCTTCATCACCGCCTCGACCAGTTCGTGATCCCAGATCCGGCCATAGTCGGGTCCGGTCACGGCGCGCAGCTCGGTGCGCCCGTCCTCCGTTTCGAGGGTCTTCATCAACTCGCCCCGGTGAGAGAGCAGACCGTGCTGGAGATTGATGCCGGCGAGCGGCGCTGGAAGCTGGCGCAGATAGCTGGACGGCGCGCCGACCAGGCTGGCGAGTTGACCGAACGACCAATGGGTCGGCGCGACGGGTTCGGGGCGGCCGGGCACGATCAGGGCAAGCCGTTCTGCATTGTCGCGGCTCGCCTCCACCCGCACCTCGCGGGTCTCGACGGTGCGGGTCGTGGCGCGCTTCGCCCGCGCCAGCGTCGCAGCATGGAGCTCGCGTAGCGAAAGGTAGCGCTCGTCGTCGGGCCGCGAGAACCATTCGGAGGAGACGCGGCCGATGCGGGACCCGCGCGAGATATCGACTTTGTAGGGCGCGACCCTACGAGGCGGCGCGGACGCGTGATTGAGGACAGTCGCCATGGAAATTCTCCGCGACGGGCGCCGAGAGACTCTCTCTCAGCCCTAACCCGTCACGGCCGAACCGGCCGCGCTCTTCCTCTCACCGGGGCGTTGCGGGGCGGAGCGCCCGCAGAAGGGGTACGGTAAGACCCAGGGTGGCCGTCAGGGGAAGGCTTTCCCCTTCCCGCATCTATGGGCGGAAACGCGGGTGGCGACGTTGCAACGTCAGAGCGAGCTGGGTGCCAGCGCTTCAATCCGTTCGGGCATCTCCAACAGCTTCAACGCCGCTGCCGTGATCGCCTCCGCAATGGTGGGGTAGGATTCGGCCGAGCTCACCGACACGCCTGCGGGGAAAGTGACGATAGCTTGGTAGCCGTTGCCCTTGGGCGTGGCAGACAGTTTGACTTCGGTCATCGGACGCTCCCGTTGCGGCTGACCGGAGGGTACCGCAACATATTGGCAGTTTGAACCGCCTCCGAATCTGGCTTGCCGTCAGGGGAAGTCCTTCCCTCAATGAAAATCGTGACTGCGCACCTTGATCAGATCCTCGGGATCCACACCGTTCGGGAAAGGCGGCGAGTAGAGATCGCGCGGCCCCGGTCGCCAGCCGGCCTCGCCGCGGTCGGGACTGCCGGCATGGGTGGCGCCGTCGCCTCGACCGAACGTCACCGGCATTTCCATTCGCCCGACCGAGCGCAGCATGTCGTCGCGCTGCACCACGCGATCGACGATGACATGGATCACCGCCCCCTCCTTCTGGAGCCGTCCGCGCAAGCTGACCATCGACGCCGACATCACGACGCGGCGCTGCTTCTCGAACCGGTCTGGCCAGAGGATGCCGTTGGCGACGCCGGTCTCGTCCTCGATCGTGATGAACAGCACCCCGCGCGCCGAGCCCGGACGCTGGCGGACCAGGATCACGCCCGCGACCTCGACATGGCGGCCGTCCGGGGTGCTCAGGAGATCCGCGCACCGCACCACCCTCTCGGCGGTCAGTTGCTCGCGCAGGAATTGCAGCGGATGCGCGCGCAGCGATAGCGCCAGCGTGCGATAATCCTCGACCACCTCGCGCCCGTCGGTGAGCGGCTGGAGCGTGACGCTGGGCTCGATGCCCTCGGGCGAAAAGCCACCCTCGCGCGCATCGGCGGCCGCGAACAAAGGCAGCGGCGCCTCGCCCAGCCCTTTGACCTTCCACAGCCCCTGCCGACGGTCCTCGGCGATGCAGTGAAACGCATCGGCCTCAGCAAGCCGCTCGATCGCCGCGCGCGGGGTGCCGGCACGACGCCACACCTCCTCGATGCTTTCATAAGGCAGCCCGGCCTCGCCACGCGGCCCACGCGCCCCGGCGATCGCGGCGCCATGGACATTGGCGAGCCCGCGCACCTGCCGAAACCCCAGCCGTACCGCGAGATAGCGGCCTCCGGTCGGCTCGAGCGTGCAGTCCCAATGGCTGTCATTGATCGAAACCGGCCGGATCTCGACGCCGTGGTGCTGCGCGTCCTGGACGATCTGGGCGGGCGCGTAGAAGCCCATTGGCTGGGCGTTGAGCAAGGCTGCGCAAAACACGTCGGGGTGATGATGCTTCACCCAGCAGGAGGCATAGGCGATCTTGGCGAACGAAGCGGCGTGGCTCTCGGGGAAGCCGTAGCTCCCGAACCCCTCGATCTGCTTGAAGGTGCGCTCGGCAAAGTCCTTGGGGTATCCGCGCGCGATCATCCCGCCGACCAGCTTGTCGTAGAAATGGCTGACCCCGCCGGTGAGCTTGAACGTTGCCATGGCGCGGCGCAGCTGGTCGGCCTCGGCCGGCGTGAAGCCCGCGCCGACGATCGCGACCTTCATCGCCTGCTCCTGGAACAGCGGCACGCCCAAGGTCTTTTCGAGCACGGCGCGCAGCTCGGGCTTGGGATATTCGGGTTTCTCCTTGCCTTCACGCCTGCGCAGATAGGGATGAACCATGTCGCCCTGGATGGGTCCCGGCCGGACGATCGCGACTTCTATGACGAGGTCGTAGAAGCGGGTCGGCTTCATGCGCGGCAGCATCGACATCTGGGCGCGGCTCTCAATCTGGAAGACGCCGAGCGTGTCGGCTTTCTGGATCATCTTGTAGACCTCGGGGTCGTCGTCCTGGAGATCGGCCATGCCCACCAGCACGCCCTTCTCGGACTCGAGCAGGTTGAACGCGCGGTTCATGCAGCCGAGCATCCCCAGGCCCAGGATGTCGACCTTCATAAAGCGCAGCGCGTCGATATCGTCCTTGTCCCATTCGATGATCTGGCGATCGTCCATCCGCGCCGGCTCGATGGGCACGAGATCGTCGAGCCGGTCCTGGGTCAGCACGAACCCGCCGGGGTGCTGCGAGAGATGGCGCGGCGTGCCGATCAATTGCCGGGCCAGCCGCAGCGTCAGCTTCAGGCGATGGTCGTTCGAATTGAGGTTGAGGCTGGCGATCTGCTCGTCCGAAATCCCGTCCATCGACCAGCCCCATACCAGCCCGGTCAGCATCTTGGTGAGGTCGCGCGGCAAGCCCAGCGCCTTGCCGACCTCGGCGACCGCGCCCCGGGTGCGATAGCGCGTCACCACCGCGGTCAGCGCGCTGTGCTGGCGCCCATAGGTCTCATAGATCCACTGAATGATCTCCTCGCGGCGCTCATGCTCGAAATCGACATCGATGTCGGGCGGCTCCTTGCGCTCGCCCGAGACGAACCGCTCGAACAGCAATTCGTGCTGGATCGGGTCGATCGAGGTGATGCCGAGCAGATAGCAGACGCAGCTATTGGCTGCGGATCCGCGCCCCTGGCAGAGGATACCGCGTCGCCTGCTCTCTTCGACGATCGAACGGACCGTCAGGAAATAAGGCGCATAGCCAAGCTCACCGATCAGCCGGAGCTCATGGGCGATCTGGTCGGCATAGGGCTTCGGCACCCCGTCCGGAAACTTCGCCGACGCAGCTTCCTCGGTCAGCAGCGCCAGCGCTTCTTGCGCGGTCTTGCCGGCGATCACCTGCTCATAGGGGTATTGGTAGCGGATCTCGCCCAGGTCGAAGGTGCAGGTCGCGGCGATGTCGGCGCTGGCGGCGATCGCGTCCGGAAAGGCGACGAAGCGGCGCTCCATCTCCTCAGGCGATTTGAGGTGCCGGTCCATGAAGCGCTCGCGCCGATAGCCCAGCGCATCGACCGTGGTCTTCAGCCGAATCGCGGTCACCACGTCCTGCAGGGGACGTGCCTCGGGCGAATGGTAGAGAATGTCGCCGGTCGCTACCGCACGGACTCCCGCTGCTCGCGCCAGCGCGTCGAGCCCGTGGAGTCGCTCCAAATCGTCGGGCCGGCGCCGAAAGGACAGAGCGAGATAGGCGCGCGCGCCAAAGGCGGCGGCCAGCTCGGTCAAATGTCCTTCGGTCACCGTGTCAGGCAGATCGGGCACGAGGATAGCGACGAGCCCTTCGGCATAATGGAGCACATCGCTCCAGCCGAGGATACAGCGGCCCTTGCCGCCGCGTGCCTTGCCGGTCGTCAGCAAGCGAGTGAGCTGCGACCAGGCTGAGCGGTCGGTGGGATAGAGCAGCAGCGCCCTTCCGTCGGTCAGGTCGACGCGCGTGCCGGGGATCATCCGGACGCCGGTCGTTTTCTGCCCGTCCCAGCCGCGCACGACACCGGCGACGGTGCTCCAATCGGCAAGGCCCAGCGCGGTGTGTCCGAGCAGGCCAGCGGCCGCGAACAGTTCCTCGGGTGCGCTGCTGCCGCGCAGGAACGAGAAATGGCTGGTGACCTGCAGCTCGACATAGGTCGTCATCGCCCGGGCTCGAGACGCACGTCCGGCCTGACCGCGATCCTATTTCGCGAAGGCGGACCGATAGCGACCGCCCTTCGTTGGGGCGGAATGAATGGCCGGGATGACATTGTCGCAGTTGGGCTGCTGAGCGCGCGCGACCTGGACCGCCTGGGGAGCGGCTTCACCCGAGCATATCCGGTCGAGGACGCACACAGCTTCGGCGACATCCTCGCCAAGCTGGAAGCCATCGACTGGCCGGCCGGCGACAAGGACTGAACCGGCTCCGGTTGCACCCGCTGCATCAGCCGAAAAAGCCGTGCAGGTGCCAACTGAGATCACCGGTCTCGGGTTCGACTCCGTCGCCGCGGCGGAACAACCAGAAGCGCTGACCGCCTTCGACCTCGACCCGAAAATAGTCACGCACCGCCCACAGCTCGCGATCGGTGCGCCACCATTCGCCATGGATGCGCTCAGGGCCGTCGCCAGCGATCACCGGATAGACTCGCCCGCGCCAAGTGAAGCGGCGCGGCGGATGGTCGGGCAACAGCGCTACAACATGGGTTAGGATTTCGGGGCGGGACAGTATCCGCACCGGCCGCTTCCAGGCTGGCCATCCCGTCGGGTCCACCAGCGCCCCCAGTCGCTGAACCGCCCGCTCGGGCACGTCGCTCGGCTCCAGCCCCATACGGAACACCGCATCCTCGCCGGCGCGCCCGGCGAGCTGGTCGATCGCGGGCGCCAAGTCCGGCGGCGCATTGCCATCGGGGATCAGCGCCCCGGCGATGCGCGCGCCGAGCGGCTCGCTGTGCGGCACGACCAGATGCATTGCCTCGATGCCGAGCCCCGGCTCGAGCCGGTCGATCCTGAGCCCGAACATCCGCACCAGATGCCTGGGGTCACGGGTCGCGCGCGAGGCGCCAATGCCGAGATGCTGGTCCGCGCCGTCGACGCCCTCGGCGATGATCCGCGCCGTGCGCACGCCAAGCCCGCGCTCCTGCAACACCTCGACCAGATCATCGACCAGATCGGCAATCACCTGCGCAATCGACTCGGGCGTGGCGATCGGCTCGAGCAGCCGCAGCGTAACGCTGGGCGCCTCGAACGGAACCACCGGCACGATCGGCTCGGCGGCGCGGCCGAGCGCCTGGTCGAGCCGGTTGACGCTCGCCAGCCCGAGCCGCTTGGCCAGCGGCCCGCGCGGCATCGGATACAGGTCACCGACCCGTTCGAGCCCGAACCTTGCCGCCGCCGCCAGTGCCGAAGGCTCAAGCCGGAGCGCCGCGATCGGCAGCCCGGCGAGCGCCGCCGCTTCCTGGCCCGGCGGCAGGATCGAAAATGCCTCGCCGCCATAACGGGCGAGCGCATGCGCCGCGCCGGGGGTGCCGGCGACGGCAATGCGTGCGGTGAAGCCGAGTTTGCTCAGAAAATGCAGGACCCGCCGGCAGAAGCGCTTCTCGCCACCGAACAAATGACTGGTGCCGGTCAGGTCGAGCCAGATGCCGTCAGGCCCCGAGGGACTAGCGACCGGCGTCCAGCGCGCGACCGCGTGGAGTGCGAGCCGGTCGAGCCAGGCCGCGTCACGCGCGGGATCGGCGTCCTGGACGTCGAGATCGCTAATCAGCGCCCGCGCATGCGCGGCGGCCATGCCCGGCACCAGGTCCAGCGACAATGCGACGGGACACGCAGCGGTCACGACCTCGTGCTGCCCGACCCGTTCGATCAGGATCGTCGGCCGCCCCCACAGCGGATGCGCCAGCGCCGGCGGAAGGGGCTGCACATGACCGCCTTCGTCGGGCGGCATCGCCCGGAACGGATGATCGGCTGCCTCCGAGCACCGGCCCAGCTCGCGCATCGGCGGACGCTGATGCGCCGGCAGCCCCGCGATATGCTCTGCCTCCGCTTGCCCGCCGTGCGCGTTCCCCTGCGCCCAGCGCGCGCCGGGGCGCCAGCCGCCGCCGCGCGGGACCGAGCAGGCGCCAGGCGGTCCTGCCGCATCGACGGCCGGCGGCAGCACCGGTGCAAAGGACCAGGGCCGCTCAGGCGGCGCGGCGGGACGCGCTGCCCGCCGCAGCCGCTCGATCGCGAGCTGGGGCAGGTAGAGCGAGGCGACCCTTGCCATCGCAAGCCTCGACTATGAGAGAAAAAGGATTGCCGCCACGCTGGCGGACAAGTTCGACCGACCAGCAGCTGCGGCCGACCCCGGGATGCGGCAACGGCACCGACGGCGCGCAGCCGATCCGCCACCGCGTGCAGGCAGCGGAAGGCTTTTCCAGCGGATCGCTTGCCGCCCGCGCCCAGCGCCGCAGCAACAGCATCGGGGTATGCCCGTCGGCGGCGGCAAGCTGCAGGCGGCGCATCGCGGTCTGATCGGCATGCTTCACTTCGGCCACGACCGCGGCGAAACTGCCGTCGCGCAGGCAATCCTCGGCAAGCGCCAGCGCCATCACCTCGTCGCGGCCTTCGCAATAGAGCAGCTTTGCCGGAGGCAGCCCGGCCTGCTCGAGCCCGGGCGCGTAGAGATCGAAGCGCGTCAGCGTCCAGGCGACGGTCGCATTGGGACCGCCGGCGAAACGGGCCGCCGCGCCAGCCGCGAACAATGTCGCGGCGGCATCGTCGCCTAGCGTGGGGGACGCCGCCGCGATCTCGTGCAGGCCACCGCCATCAAGCCCGCCGCCGCCCAGCCGCGCGTCGATCGCCTCGACGCCGAACGGCAGCAGCGGCGCGCTGCTCGCCACGGGCACGGCGATGCGCGCCTTGAGCTCGGCGAGCAGGCGTGCCCGATCGGTCTCGGCAAGGGCGGCAACGGTTGGCATAAGGGAATCACGACTCGCACGTTCCCTTAATGTTCCGCCTCTCCCGGCTTTTCGTCAACCCGCTGAATCGGCGAGGATCCGGGTCGCCGATCGCATCGTCAGGCGTTTTGCCAGTCGCTCTCGGCATCCTCGAGCGCCTGGAACGCGTCGCCATCGGCCTGCTGCTTGCGCAGATGCGCGCGCACCGCCTCGGGATCGCCATCCTTGGGGAAGGTGCGGTCCGCACGCGCCGCATCGGCGATGCCATCGATCCAGTCGCCGCGGTCGCGCTGGGTCAAGAGCCAGCGCCCGAACGGCATGCCCACAGCTTCGGTGTCCATCTCGTCGGTCATCGCCCGCACCTCGTACAATCGAGATGCACAAAGCGTGTTCCCGATGCGTTCCCTCTTACGCCGACGCGGCGGGTAAGCAATCCGGAACCAATCCAGCCGGTGCCGGTTGAACAAGCGAGACACGATCTCCCCCCTTCGCGGTCTCGAAATTCGTCACGCGCCCCGTCCGGCTCCCCCCCCGCCGGCGGGGCGTTTTCGTGCAACCAAATACCACCAGCGCTCCGATCCGGCCGAGGCCATGATGCCCATCGGGCGTCAGTCCTCCAGCATTGCGAGGGTGGCCCCGTCACGCACTCCTGCGAACCAGCGATCCAACGCCGCGGCGAGCAACGCGCTCGGCTCGGCCGCCTCGAACAAGGTCAGCGACGATCGCAGCTTCACCGCATCGACCTCGCCGAACACCGCGACCGGATCGCTGGTGACGAGATCCTGCAACGCCGCCACGCATTCGAAATAGCGCTTCCCGAGCAGCGGATGCGCCAGATAGGCCCGCGCTTCCTCGATCGAGCGGACACCGAAGAAACGGGCGGTTTCGCTGCGCCCAAGCCCGGCGAGCTGCGGAAAGACGAACCACATCCAGTGCGAGCGCTTGGCACCGCGCCGGATCTCGGCGAGCGCCGCAGCATAGACTGGCGCCTGCGCCTCGACGAACCGCTCTAGCGAACCCGCCGCCGCGGTCACAGCAACGCCGCCTGGGCAGGCTCCGGCGGATATACCCGCACCGGCAGGAGGCTGCCCTTGGGCAGCACGCCGAGCACATCCTCGGCTGGCACCTCCGGATCGAGCCAGGCCGCCCAGCGGTCACGCGGCAACGGGATGATCTGGCGGTGATGATAGGGTGCGACGTCATCGCCGGCATCGAGGGTCAGCATGGTAAAGGCTTCGCCAAGCGGACTCTCGCGCCAGATACCGGCGATGCAGAACCAGCGGTGGTCCGCCATCGTAAACAGCCATTTGTCGAGCCGCTTCTGCCTGGGCGCCTCGGGGTCGGTGAATTCGTAGAAGCCGTCGGCGAGGATCAGGCAGCGGTTGGATTCGAACGCCCGGCCCTCGGCGCGGAAGTTATAGACCGGCTTGCCCTTGGCGCCCGGCCAGCTCCAGCGCCGGTTGACCAGTTCGCCGCCCTTTGCGCCGCCTGAGGCTGTGCGCACGATCGGCGCGATATCGGTGATCTTGATGTCCTCGCGGGCGGCGACGTTGGGAGTGCCTTCGGGAAGGTCGATCTTGATCTTTAGATCCTCGAAGTCCTCCATGATCGAGGCGATGTCGACCTCGAGCCTATAGTCATTGCACATCGACAGTCTCCGATTTGCACCGCACGTTCGTTCGCATTATGTTCTCACCATGAAAGCGAGTCCCTTCGAGTCGGAATCTCCGCTTGGCAGCCGCCGGCCCATCATCCGGCGGAACCCGGCCAATGTGCAAGAGGTGGAGATGGTCGAGGCAGACTGGGGTCTCCAGCCGTTCGACGGGCCGGCCAAGCCGTTCAAGTTCATCCGTTCGGAAGACAAGATTTTCCCCACCCATCGCTGCCTCATCCCGGCGAGCGAGTTCCAAATCAAGAATGGGGACCGGCCGTTCCGGGTCAGTCTCGAGGACGGCAATTTCTTCTACCTCGCGGGCGTGTGGCGCCCCGCCAATCCCGACTGGCCGCTCAGCTTCGCGGTGGTGACGATTCCCGCCAATCCGGAGGTGTTCTTCTATCAGGAGCGGCAAGGCGCGGTGCTGCTCAGGCGCCAGCGCATGGCCTGGCTCGATCTGACGGTTCCGCAGGAAGAACTGCTCCAGCCCTTGCCGGCCCGCAGCTTCGCGATCGAAGAGATCGCCCCGCGCGAGCCGCAGCTGCGCCAGACCGAATTGGCACTCTGAGGAAGAACGACATGCTCCCGATGCAGCAGGCGGCGATGCCCCACTCTACAGAACCGAGCGCGGCCGACCGGCTCAACGCCGTGCCCGTCAGCGGACCGCAGCTCGAAGCGGCGCTCGAGATCCTTACGGCGCTGCCGGCACATCTTCGTGCGCGGCCCGTCGCCCAGGCGCTCGCGCTCCAGGCCTATGCCAGCGAAGCCGGGTTCGAGGAAGAGGCGGCGTCGGCGGCGCTCCATGCCCGCGTCACCGCGCTGGCGAAATGGACCGCGGCGCACGATCCCGAACGGCAGTCCGATGCCCGGTCGGTGCTGGAGGCCGCCGCGCGCTTTCCGCTGGGCGAGACCGAGGCGGGGATAGGGTTCGAGCCTGGCGGATTCCAGGAGCTGATCCTCTTCATCGACGACCTGCCCTGGTAGCCGGCCGACACCTTCCCTCTTGCCGGAAAAGGGGGCGTTGCGGGGGCTTTCCCCCGCAGAAGGGGTAGCGCGAGACCGTCGGGCTCGCGCTCAGGGGAAGACTTTCCCCTCCATGCGGCTGTCCCGCCGGCAAACGCAGGAAGACCCGAAAACGAGACTTGGCATTTAGAGGTCTGCGCAACCGACATGATGCCCGTATCCGTTCCCGGTCGATCGCCCATCGGCAACACGCCCGGCATCCCCCTGACCGCTTGACGATTCGATACTACGGATATATCCGTAATATCATCGAGTCGTCAGGAGACAGTCCATGAAGCGCATGCATCTGCACGTCAGCGTGCCCGATCTCACCCAGTCGATCCAGTTCTACGAGACGCTGTTCGGCGCGGCGCCCGTCGTCGTGAAAGACGACTATGCCAAGTGGATGCTCGACGATCCCAAGGTCAACTTCGCGATCTCGGAGCGGGCCCGCTCGGCGGGCGTCGATCACATCGGCATCCAGGTCGACAGCGCCGAGGAGCTTGGCGAGCTGGCGGATCGGCTCAAGGCCGCCGGCGCCGATACGTTCGACCAGGAAGCGACGACCTGCTGCTATGCCAAGTCGGACAAGAGCTGGGTGCGCGATCCGGCGGGCGTGCGCTGGGAGACCTTCTTCACTTTCGGCGAAGCGACCAGCTACGGCGAGGACGAAGTGCTGCCCGAGGCGTCCGCCGCCGCTTGCTGCGGTCCTGCCGATGGTTCGGCGCCGAAGCAGGCATGCGGCTGATGGAAGCGAACGCCGCGATCGCCGCATTGTCGGCGCTGGCGCACGCCGGAAGACTCGAGGTCTTCCGGCTGCTGGTCCGTGCCGGCAAGGACGGCATGGCCGCGGGCGAGATCGCGCAGGCGACCGGCCATGTCCCCCAGACCCTGTCGGGCAACCTCAACATCCTGGGGCACGCCGGGCTGGTCGCGTCGCGCCGCGAGGGCCGCTCGATCATCTACACCGCCGACTATGCGCGGATGAGCGGCCTGCTCGGATTTCTGATGGAGGATTGCTGCGCGGGCTCGTCGGAGATCTGTGCGCCGCTGGTCGATATCGCCACCCGCGCGGCATGCTGTCCGCCGCAAGGCGCGGTGCAGTGAGCGATATCGTCATCTATCACAACCCGGACTGCGGCACTTCGCGCAACACGCTCGCGATGATCCGCAATGCCGGCATCGAGCCGCATGTCGTCGAGTATCTGAAGACCCCACCCTCGCGGCCGATGCTGGTCTCGCTGATCGAGCGCATGGGGCTCACGCCGCGCGATCTGCTCCGCGAGAAGGGCACGCCGTTCGCCGAACTGGGCCTCGGCGATCCGTCGCTCGGCGACGCGCAGTTGCTCGATGCGATGATGGAGCATCCGATCCTGATCAACCGGCCGATCGTCGTCTCGCCGCTGGGCGTGAAGCTGTGCCGCCCATCGGAAGTCGTGCTCGACCTGCTGCCAGCCGCGCAGCTTGGCGCGTTCGCCAAGGAGGACGGCGAACAAGTGATCGACGCCGCCGGCGATCGGGTCGGCGCGTGAGCGCCGCTGCGCCGGCCAAGCCCGCGATCAGCACGTTCGAACGCTATCTGAGCCTGTGGGTGGCGCTCTGCATCGTCGCGGGAATCGCGCTCGGCTATGCGCTGCCGGGCGTGTTCGCGATCATCGCCGGGGCGGAAGTGGCACGGGTCAACTTCGTGGTCGCGGTGCTGATCTGGCTGATGATCATCCCCATGCTGCTCAAGATCGACATCGGCGCGCTCGGGTCGGTCCCGCAGCACTGGAAGGGTGTCGGCGTCACACTGTTCATCAACTGGGCGGTCAAGCCCTTCTCGATGGCATTGCTCGGCACCTTGTTCCTGGGATGGCTGTTCCGGCCGCTGCTGCCCGAAGCCGAGATCAGCTCGTATATCGCCGGGCTGATCCTGCTCGCCGCCGCACCCTGCACCGCGATGGTGTTCGTCTGGTCCAACCTGTGCGACGGCGATCCCGCCTATACTCTGAGCCAGGTCGCGCTGAACGACATCATCATGGTGTTCGCGTTCGCGCCGCTGGTCGCTTTGCTGCTCGGGGTCGCCTCGATCACCGTGCCATGGGACACGCTGCTGATCTCGGTCGTCCTCTATATCGTCGTGCCCGTGATCGTGGCGCAGATCCTGCGGCGCGCCGTCATCGCCAGCGGCGGGCAAGCCGCGCTCGACCGGCTGCTCGGCCGGCTCGGGCCGGTGTCGCTGATCGCGCTGCTCAGCACGCTGGTGCTGCTGTTCGGATTCCAGGGCGAGGCGATCATCGCCCATCCGCTGGTGATCGCGCTCATCGCCGTGCCGATCCTGATCCAGGTATATTTCAATGCCGGCCTGGCTTACTGGCTGAGCCGCCGGTTCGGCGTGGCATGGTGCGTGGCCGCGCCCGCCGCGTTGATCGGCGCCTCCAATTTCTTCGAGCTGGCGGTCGCCGCGGCGATCAGCCTGTTCGGCCTGACCTCCGGTGCCGCGCTGGCGACGGTAGTCGGCGTGCTCGTCGAGGTGCCGGTCATGCTGTCGGTGGTGTCGATCGTGAAGCGCACACGCCCCTGGTATGAAGGGCGCCTTGACGCCTGAGCGCTGCGAATGTCTTCAATCGGCGCATAGTGTTTCGAGCAAGGGGCAGCCCGCATCATCCCCTGCCTCGCATGCGCTGACCGCCTCATCGAGGACCCGCTCCATGCGCGCGAGATCGGCGATCTTGGAGCGCACGTCCCCCAGTTGCGCCTCAGCCAGGTCGCGCGCCTGCGCGCAGGACGCCGCGCCGCCATCGGCGAGCGCGAGCAGTGTCCGGATCGCATCGATCGGGAAGCCGAGCTCGCGCGCGCGTCGCACGAACGCGAGCCGCCGCACGTCTGGCTGGCGATAGCTGCGATACCGACCCCGCCGCAGCGCCTGCGGCAGGAGGCCGATTCGCTCATAATAGCGGATCGTCTCGATGTTGCAGCGCGTCAGCCGCGACAGTTCGCCGATCGGGATGGCGCCGTGGAGAGGGGTCATCGTCAAAATACGCTTGAGTCTGTAGTGGCTACAGACGCTAGGACATGAATCGACCGACCGCAAGGAACCGAACATGACCCAGCAATCCGCGCCGCCGCCCACAGGTATTGGCGCCGCCACGCTTACCCTGGCTGGCATCGCGGCGGCATTCGGGGTCGCCGCATGCTGCGCGCTGCCGATCCTGTTGGCCTCGGCCGGGATCGGCGCGGCCTGGCTCGGCGGCATCGCGATAACGACCGCGCCGTACCGCACGCTGCTGCTCGCGCTCGGCGCGCTGTGTCTGCTCGCCGGAGCGGCGCTGCTGCTGCGACAGCAGATTGCGGCAACGCGGTGCGGCCCCGGTGGCACCTGCACCCCGCGCTGGGTGCGCGTTCTGACCCTGGTCGGGTTGCTGATCGGCGCCGCGCTGCTCTGGGGGGGCTGGCGTTATGTCTGACGTCGTCCCAGAGCTCCTCTCGACGCTGACCTGTCCGCAGTGCGGCCACGAGGCGACCGAGACAATGCCGACCGACTCCTGCCAGTTCTTCTACGATTGCCTAGGTTGCGGCGTGCTTCTCAGGCCGCTGCCGGGCCACTGCTGCGTCTATTGTTCCTACGGAACCGTGCCATGCCCGCCCATCCAGATCGACGGCAAGGATGGAGGCTGCTGCGGCTGAAGGGATCGAAGGCGCAAACAACGGCTGGAAGCGCCGCAGCCATGATCCGATTTCCATGCCGCTCCGTGGTTCCAGGCTGGAGCGCCGTCACGACCCCGAACGCCCATGCAGCCATCGGATCACGGCTGCGCCAAGGCCCACTTATCTCCGCTGCGCAGGAAGCCACCGGCAGATCGCGATCGCCTGCCCCAAAAAGCTGCTAACAGCGGTGCGGCGCAGCAACGGTTCGAGTATCGGTGGGTCGATACGGCTACGGACTGGCACATCGCTTTCGCGACGGCTCAGCGGCGCTGCAAGATAGCCTTCATCTGGTCAATCTCCTGGCGCTGCGACTGGATGATCCGGGCGCACAGCGCGACGATCTCGGGATCGCGCAGCGATGCTTCCCTGCACATCAGGATCGCGCCCGAATGGTGCGGGATCATCGACCTCAGAAATTGCCGGTCGCCGATCGTCGTTTGGGTGCGGATCATCGCAAAGCACCCCACAAAGACGATGACCGACCCTGCGAGCAGCGCGGCATTGAGCGATCTTGACGGGAACATGTGGCGCATGGCGAGGACCATCAGCACCACCATCGGCGCGACCATCATCAGCGTCATGTAGACCATGTTGAGATTGTTGTAGAAGCTGCCGAGACTGTCGATCATCACGAACATCACCAGGTACATGACGACGGCGCCGACGATCGTTTGCAGCGCAAGGCTGGCATAGGGATTCTTCGTCATCGTCCTTCTCCGGTCGCCCCCCAGGGATCCTAACTTGAGCTTTCGGCCAGCTTGCGCCGCGCCCGCCGGCGGATCGGCCACCGCATGTAGAGCAGGATGGCTCCGCCCAGCCAAAACACCAGCCCGCCAATTGCGAAAGCGAGCAGCCACGGCGTGTTGAAGTTCTCGTGGTTCTTCCAGTCCATGATGTGGAGGCCCCAGAAGAAGTCGTAGAGTCGCCACGTGCTGGTACGCACCGCCGTGATCTTGCCAGTGTCGGCGGCTACAAAGACCCGCGTCGCGTCCTTGTCCGCCAGTTCAACCTGCCATGCGGGCAGCGGACCACGGTATTCCGTGCTCTCCGTCTCGATCCTGTCAATCTTCGCGGCGGGCCGGCCCTCGCCACGCCAGGCGCTTCGCACGATCCGCTCGGCCTCGGCCGCACCCGGCGGCGCCAGCGGCGCACCCGTGGCGGCATCGAACAATCTGGTTCCACGCGCGGTCACGATCTCGACGACCGGGCGCCCCAATAGCATTCGATGCGTCAGCGACTGGACGGGCGCGCCCGCCGCCCGCGCAAGCCGGGCCGGATCGGGCAAAACCGTGTCGGCGGGAAGCGTCGCCGGCGAGCGATCGACAAGATGCTCGCCCCGGACGCGCTCGATCGGAAGCACGCTCATCAGCGTGCCGCTCGCGAACCACAGCAGGAGCTGGATACCGATGATGATCGCCAGCCATTTGTGAACGCGGCTCGCAAGCAGGTGGAGGCGGGTCCGCGCCCCGCTCAAAACCAGAACCTCACGCCCACGACGAGGCTGGTGTTTTCGACATCCCTGCCATCGATCCGCGCATATCTGGCCGTGTCGCCAATCTTACGGTCATAAGAAATGCCGATATAGGGGGCGAACTCGCGCCTGATCTCATAGCGAAGGCGCAGCCCCAGCTCTGCGGTTGACAGCCCCGAGCCGATCCGGTTCTCCGGTACATCCTGCACGGCGAAATTGAGTTCGACGCGCGGCTGGAGGATCAGCCGCTGGGTGATGCGCTGGTCATAATATGCACCCGCCCGGGCATACAGGTCCCCCTTCGTGGACAGGAACACCGCGCCATCGACGTCGAACCAATAGGGCGCAAGGCCTTCGATCCCGATCGTCGCGTAGGTCCGCGAGGGACCCGAACCGAAGTCCTGGCGGACGCCGGCCTGCAGGTTCCAGTATGGATCGAGCGGGCGGCTGTAGAGACCCTGCACTTCGGCATGCTCGACACCGTCACCCGCCGTCCCTTCGCCTTCGCTCTTGAGGACGAACCGGCTGGCGTCGCTCCCGATCCACGCCTCACCATCCCAGCGATAGCCGTTCCGGCCGTCACGAATCTGATATTCGGAGACGTTGAAAATGACCTGAGAAACGACGCTTCCCCCGTGTTCGCGAGTCAGCATCGCGCGTGACGGCGCCATCTGATCGGGCGGATAGATGCGGTCGGCGTAATGATCGGTGGGAGGCACCGGCGCGGGCGCGTTCCCGGGGGGAAGGCTCGTGCCGCCGGTACCATGCTGGCCCGCCGCCTCGTCGGCCGCCATGCCGGGCATCGCGGACATATTGTGCCCGGCATGCGGGTCCGGCGCCGCTGCGGGCGGGACCGGTTGCTCGGGGGGCGGTCTCATGCCTTCCATCGTCGACATGTCGTGTCCGGCATGTGGATCGCTAGCGGGCGTCTGCTGCTGGGGGGAGCCGCCTTGCTGTGCCGCAGCGGGCATGGCGAACATCATGGGCGCGAAAACCGCGATCACGGGAAGCGCTCTCATGCCGCTTCTCCGCGTGGGCGCACCGAGACGACCCGCATCATTCCGGCGTGCATATGGTAGAGCATGTGGCAGTGGAACGCCCAGTCGCCGATCGCGTCCGCGGTCACGTCGAAGCTCACCTTGCCGCCAGGCGGCACGTTCACCGTGTGCTTGCGCGGCGCGTATTCACCGTGCCCGGTCACCAGCTCGAAGAAATGCCCGTGCAGGTGAATCGGGTGCGACATCATCGAGTCGTTGACGAGCGTGACGCGGACTCGTTCATTCTCGACGAACGGGATCGGCGCCGTCACTTCGTTGAACTTCTGCCCGTCGAACGACCACATGAACCGTTCCATGTTCCCGGTCAGGTGGATCTCCATGGCGCGATCTGGCGCGCGGACGTCGGGGTTTCGTGTCAGCGCCATCAGGTCGCGATAGACGAGCACCTTGTGCCCGGCATTCTCGAGGCCCTGGCCCACCTCGCCGGTGCGATCCGCCGGCATCGGCGAAATCGTCTGAACACCTGGACCCATCTTCACCTGGGGCGCATTCGTTGGATCGCGCATGTTCATGCTCATCCCGCCCATCGCTGAATGATCCATCCCGGGCATGGCGCCGTCGGGTTTGCTGAGGTCGATCGTGCCGCCACTTGGTTCGTTCGCCGCCCCGGCGGGAACAGCGCCTTCGGGCTTGCTGAGGTCTATGGTCCCGCCGGTTGAACCGCTCATGTCCATGCCGGGCATGTCCATGCCCGCCATATCCATTCCCATGTCCTTCATCGTCGCGAGCGGGCGCTCTCGCAGCGGTGGTACTTGTGCCGACATTCCTTCACGCGGCGCGAGCGTGGCGCGGGCAAGCCCGGAGCGGTCGACCGCCTCGCCGACAAAGGTGTAGGCGCGCTCGTCGGGGGGCGTGACGATGACGTCATAGGTCTCCGCCACCGCGATCTGAAACTCATCGACGGTCACGGGCCGGACATGCTGGCCATCGGCCTGGACGACGGTCATCGGCAAGCCGGGGATGCGCACATTGAAGTTGGTCATCGCCGACGCATTGATGATGCGCAGCCGCACCCGCTCGCCCGGCCGGAACAGCGCCGTCCAATTGTCCTTCGGCCCGTGGCCGTTGACGAGATAGGTGTACGTAGCCCCCGTCACGTCGGAGACGTCGCTGGGGTCCATGCGCATCCGGCCCCATTCGAGCCTGTCCTTTTGAGGCTGGTCCTTTCCGGCGAGCAGGCTCGCAAGCGTCTGCTTCTGGTAGTTGAAATAGCCCGCCTGCTGCTTCAGCTTCCGGAAGATCGCATGCGGATGCATCTGGCTATGATCCGAGAGCACGATGACGTGCTCGCGCTCCGACCGGATCGGATCTTCCCCTTCCGGATCGATCACGATCGGGCCGTAATGCCCCATCTGCTCCTGCAGGCCCGAATGGCTGTGATACCAATAGGTGCCCGACTGGACGATCGGGAACTCATAGACGAAGGTTGATTTCGGCTTGACGCCCGGAAAGCTGATTCCAGGAACGCCGTCGAACTGAAAGGGCACGAGCAGGCCGTGCCAATGGATCGAGCTGTCTTCGTCATGAAGGTCGTTCGTGACCGACAACCGTACCGTCTGACCCTGCCGCAAGCGGATCAACGGTGCAGGCACCGTGCCGTTGATGCCGATCGCGTGGCTTTCGCGGCCATCGACCATCATCATCTGATGCGCGATGCGAAGCGCGATATCGGTGCCGCTTACGGTCGGCAGGGGCCGGACGATGCCGCGCGACACAGGTTGCGCCCAGGCCGGAAACCAGCTCGCGAGTGCGGCGCCTCCGCCGCCGATGGCCGCGCCACGCAAAAGCGTCCGACGGTCGAGATTCGATACGCGCATTGACTAGAGGCCCCTGTCACCAAGCTTTTGCAGGGGATACGCGCCGATCGCCTCAATCCCTCAGTTTCTCCTCAAGTTTCGAGCGCGCGCGATAGAGGCGCGTCTCAACAGCCTTCTCGCTGATGGCAAGCACCCCTGCGGTTTCGGCTTGCGACATTCCTTCGACCGTCCGCAGGATAAGCGTGTCCTTGAGCGAAGCAGGGAGCGCGGCAATCGCCGCCATGGTTCTGCGAAGCTCCTCGCGATCCGAAAGGAGCGTCTCTGCAGAGGCTGCCTCGTCGGCAACATCCTGCGCCGCATCGATCGGAAGGGAAAACGACAAGAGGCGGCGAACGGCGCGGTGGCGTGCCCAATCGCGACACTTGTTGATCGCGATGCGCGAGATCCAGAACCGGAAAGGACGGGCGCCATCGTAGCGCGCGAGCGCCGCAAAGGCGGCGACGAAACTCTGCTGCGTAATGTCGAGCGCGGCTTCGGCATCGCCAGTGTGACTGCGGGCGACGCGGTACACGGCATCGCGATGGCGATTCATGAGTTCGCGATAGGCAGTCTGGCGGCCCGCCTGCGCCAGCGCGGCCAGCTCGCCGTCCGAGCAGTCCGCAAGTTCTAGGGTCACTGCCCTTTAGCCGTCAGTGCTTTCACCACCGCTGCGTCGAACCTGGCGGCCTGATCGGGACGCAGCACGCTGCGCATGGCAAAGATATGTTCGAGGGTTTCCTTCTGGAGCTGTCCCATCGCCTGATGCGAGCGATCGACTGCAGCCGCCACCCGGGGCCCATAGCCATGCTCGGCCTCGATGGCCTCCGCGAGCCGGACATTGTCCGCGCGAAGCTCGAGCTCGAGCGCTTGCTTGCGAACCGCGAAACGGGCTTCGATCGCCTCGATCCTGGCCTTTTGCGCATCGTCCAGGTCTAGCTGATGGTGAAGGAGGCCGTGGAGTTCGGTTTCGACCGGCCCCTGCTGTGCGACATAGGCGCGTCCAATCAATACCCCCGCCAGCGCAGCGGCAAAGGCGATCAGCGCGACAATCAGAAGGCGACGGCGGTCGGTCATTCGCCGGCGCTCAGCAAGGCCGAAGGCGCGAGCGTTGGCGACGTCCCGAACGGTGCGACCGGGGATGCGCTGGCAGCGGCACCAGGGAGAGCCGTGCTGGCGATGCCGGTAACGAGCGCTGCCAGGGCAGCGAAGCCGAACACAGAGGCGGAAAGCGGATGCGACCGCCCAGCCCGGGCCACCTCCTCCAGGACGGCCGCATCGATCGAGGCAAGGCGCGGATCGACGGACATGGCGCGAAGTCGCGCGAGTGCTGCATCAATGTCGGTCATGCATTCTTCTCCACCCCTTCTACGAGCAGTACGCGTCAGCGCCCGCGACCCCTCATACCAGCGTCGGGCCTGACTGATGAGGGGTCGCGTGCTGGCCCGCGTATTACCGGTGAACCCACAATCGGAGCTCGAGATGAAACTCACCCATATGCTCGGCGGCGTCGCTGCCGCTGCGATCGTCGCCACCGCAACGCCCGCCTTTGCCCACCCCAAGCTCGTATCGTCGACGCCGGCAGCGAAATCGGTCGTCAGCAACGTCAAGCAGGTGACATTGACGTTTAGCGAGCGCCTGATCCCCAAACTGTCCGGTATCGATCTCGTAATGACCGGCATGCCGGGAATGGCGAACCATAGCCCAATGAAAGTAACCGGCTTCGCGATAGCGGTCGGAGCGGACGGAAAGACGCTGGTGGCAACGCTTCCTCGCAAGCTGCCGCCTGGGACGTATCTCCTCACCTGGCACGCCGTGTCGGCAGACACGCATCGGGTCACTGGAACGATCACCTTCACCGTCAAATAGCAGTGGGCGACTGGCTCCTCATTGCGAGCAGGCTGGCGCTGTATCTCGACCTCGGCCTGCTCTTCGGGGTGCCGCTCTTCGGTCTGTACGCGCTGAAAGGGGACGAGAGGTCGGACGTTGTTCCGTTCCGGCGGCTCGTCGCCGTCCTCGCGGGCTTCGGCATCGTATCGAGCCTGTTCGGCTTTGCTCTGCTCGCCGCGGCCATGTCCGGAACCGATCTCACGGGCATCGAAAGCGCAACGCTGACGATGCTGCTTGGCGAGACGTCGGTTGGCTGGGCGTTCATCGCACGCGAGGTGGCGCTGGTCCTCGCTCTCGCGGTCGCGATCTTGCTGCGGCGGCGGGGTCCGACCTTATTCATTCTGGCATCGGTGTTGGGCGCAATCGCAGTCGCGACACTCGCCTGGGCTGGCCACGGTGCAGCAAGCGAAGGTGGCCTCGGCATTTTCCATCTCACCAGCGACATAGCGCACCTTCTTGCCGCTTCCGCCTGGCTCGGAGCGCTTGCGATGTTGGGGCTGATGCTGCTGCCCGGACGCGCGGCGCAAATCGAGCATGTCCGCATCGTCCATCGCGCCTTGGCGGGTTTCGCCACGGTCGGATCCATCTTTGTCGGCCTGATCGTGCTCACGGGCGTAGTGAACGGCCTGTTCCTGATCGGCTTGGAGAACCTCGGGTCCCTCGGGTCATCGCTCTACGGCCAGTTGATGATCGCGAAGTTGCTCCTGTTTAGCGCAATGGTCGCGCTGGCTGCGTCCAATCGCTTCAGGCTGGCGCCCGATCTGGAACGATCGCTAGACGCGGCCGAACCAGTCGTGGCGTTGCGCGCGCTCCGGCGCAGCCTGGCGTTCGAGACCGGCTGCGCCATCGCCGTTCTGGCACTGGTCGCGTGGCTGGGAACGCTCGAGCCACCCATGTCCGCAATTTGAGCAGATGCTGACAAATCAATTTGGGCCTTGACCCTGACATGATGTCAAACCCCACATGAGGCAGCATCGGAGGACCGTCAGATGAATCATGCCGACCACCATGGGAATTCCGGCAGCGATTGCTGCGCTGGCCAAGCGAAGGGGAAACTGACGGACCCGGTCTGCGGCATGTCCGTCGATCCTGAAACCTCGCCGCATCATGCTTCGTATGATGGCAAAGACTATCATTTCTGCAGCGCCGGCTGCCGGACCAAGTTCATCGCGGACCCGAAAGCCTATCTCGGCCGCGAGCGACCGGAGCCGAAGGGGGCACCCGGAGCAATCTGGACCTGCCCGATGCATCCCGAAGTCCGGCAAGCGGGGCCCGGCACCTGCCCGATCTGCGGGATGGCGCTCGAACCCGAGCAGCCGTCGCTCGACGATGCCCCCAATCCAGAGCTGGTCGATTTCACGCGCCGCCTGTGGGTGTCCGGCGTGCTCACGGTGCCGTTGTTGGCGATATCGATGGGCGCGGAGATGCTAGGTATCCACATCGTCGATCCGATGCACTCGTCCTGGATCCAGCTGCTGCTGACGGCGCCGATCGTCTTGTGGGGCGGGCTTCCCTTCTTCGAGCGCGGCTGGGCGTCGCTCAGGACCCGCCACTACAATATGTTCACGCTGATCGCGATCGGCGTGGGCGCGGCGTTCCTCTACAGTCTGGTCGCGACGGTCGCCCCCGGCCTGTTCCCGGCCAGCTTTCGCGAACACGGTGCGATGGTGCCGGTCTATTACGAGGCTGCCGGCGTTGTCGTTACTCTCGTTCTCCTCGGGCAGGTGCTCGAGCTGAGAGCCCGCGCCGCCACCGGGCGCGCCATTCGCGCGCTGCTCAATCTCGCGCCCAAGACCGCACGCCGCATCGCGCGCAACGACACGGAGAGCGAAGTCCCGCTGGCCGACATCGTCGTCGGCGACCATTTGCGTGTGCGGCCGGGCGAGGCCATCCCGGTCGATGGAATCGTGATCGAAGGGCGCTCATCGGTCGATGAGGCAATGCTGACCGGTGAACCCGAACCGGTACTCAAGGAGGCTCAAGCGGCGGTCACCGGCGGCACGGTCAACGGCACCGGGAGCCTGGTCATAGAGGCGCGCGCGGTCGGCTCCGACACAATGCTCGCTCGAATCGTCAAGATGGTTGCCGAGGCGCAGCGGAGCCGTGCTCCAATCCAGGGCGTGGCGGATCGCATCTCGGGATGGTTCGTGCCCTTGGTGGTGTTGATCGCAATCGCGACATTCGTGGTCTGGAATCTCGCCGGACCCGAACCCCGCTTCGGCCACGCGCTCCTGAACGCGATCGCGGTGCTGATCATCGCCTGCCCTTGCGCGCTCGGGCTGGCGACACCCATGTCGATCATGGTTGGCACCGGACGGGGAGCGCTTGCCGGCGTGCTCGTCAAGAATGCCGAGGCGCTGCAGGCGCTTGAGAAGGTCGATACGCTCGTCATCGACAAGACCGGCACGCTGACCGAAGGACGGCCCAAGCTGATCTCCGCCGAGCCGCTCGACGGAGTAGCCGAAGGCGCACTCCTTGCCGCGGCGGCGGCAGTCGAAAGCTGGTCGGAGCACCCGCTTGCGCGCGCCATTGTCGAGGCGGCCGAAGCCGCGGGGCACAAGCCGGCGCCAGTCGAGAATTTCGAATCGCAGACGGGCCTGGGCATTAGCGGCCGAGTCGACGGACGCGATGTCGTCGTCGGCAACGCCGCGCAGATGCAACGCGTTGGCCTCGATCCAGGCCCGCTCGACGCGGCGGCGGAGCGTCACCGGAGCGCCGGTGCCGGCGTCATGCTCGTGGCGATCGACGGGCGTCTCGCCGGCCTGCTCGCGGTTGCCGATCCGCTCAAGGAATCGGCGCGCGACGCGATCGCCGAGCTGCACCGCAGTGGTCTCAGAATCGTCATGCTGACAGGCGACAGCCGCGGTACGGCGGAAGCAGTCGCGCGCCAGATCGGCGGGATTGACGAAGTCCATGCCGACTTGAAGCCGGAGGACAAGGCGAGGATCGTCGGCGAACTGAAAGCGCGTGGCGCGACGGTCGCGATGGCAGGAGACGGCATTAACGACGCGCCGGCCCTCGCTGCAGCCGATGTCGGCGTTGCAATGGGCACGGGGACCGACGTTGCGATCGAAAGTGCCGGACTGACGCTGACGCGCGGTGACCTCTCGGCGATGGTCCGGGCACGACGGCTCGCGCACGCGACGATGGCGAATATCCGCCAGAACCTGTTCTTCTCATTCCTGTTCAACGGCATCGGCATCCCGATTGCGGCTGGCGTCCTCTATCCCGTGACCGGCATTCTCATGTCGCCGATGTTCGCGGGCGCCGCGATGGCGCTCTCGAGCTTCACGGTGGTGCTCAACGCGCTCCGCCTGAATACAGTGAAGCTATGAATATCGGCCAGGCCACGGAGGCGAGCGGCGTCTCGCAGCGGATGATCCGCCATTACGAGAAGATCGGGCTGATCCCGCCCGCGCCGCGCCGCGACAGCGGCTATCGGGACTATTCGCCTGCCGACGTCCATCGCTTGCACTTCATCGCCAACGCGCGGGACCTCGGCTTTCCCATCGAGGAGATCCGGCTGCTGCTCGAGCTGTGGACCGACCGTGACCGATCAAGCGCAGAGGTGAAGGCATTGGCGACCGCGCGCGCGGAAGAACTCAGGCGCAAAGCCGCGGCACTCGATGCGATGCGCCGGACGCTGGTCGATCTCGCCGAGCGCTGCCACGGCGACGCGCGTCCCGATTGCCCGATCCTGGACGGCCTGGCGCGCGAATAGCGATGGCGCGCGATCAATTGACTCAAGCCATACCATCACGCATCCCCATGCGCGTGCTGAAGCTGCTTCGCTACCTTCTCTGCCTGGGCATTCTGTTCGGCCTCGCCGGAAACGGCGTTGCGATGGCAGCGCCGTGCCTCTTCATGGCCAAGAGCGAGCCAGCGGCAATGGCGGCCATGCCCGGCTGCGAGATGGGCGCCGATTGCCCCGACTGCGGCTCGAAGAGCGACAGCGGCAAGACCGGCAAGGGCATGAAGCCCGGCTGCATGTTGATGGCAGGGTGCACGGTGGTGATGGCAATCAAGGAGCCCGCTTCGGCGTCGGCTTTCTCGCGCGAACCGCCGGTCTCCGACTACTGGCCCGTCGCGGCCAACCTCACCGGGCGCGAGGTCGTACCCGAACCGGAACCACCGACACTCCTTGGCTGAATCCGCGCGCGCGACTGACCGGACGGCGTCCCTGACGCTGCACTCGGGCTGATCGGCGCGACTCGACTTTCGATTCATCCAGGGATTTCGATCGATGCGATTATTGCTGCTTGCGGCCGGCTGCCTTTGGCTGCCCTCTGCCGCGCTGGCGGATCCGCTCACTTATTCCGAGGCGCTCGAGCGCGCCACCGCCAATGCGCCAAGCCTCAAGGCGCGCGCGGCCTCGACCGCTGGCACACGGTCGTCGGCGACCGCTGCCGACCGCCTGCCCGATCCGACCCTCGATCTGGGCATCAGGGATTTCCCGGTGACGGGCCCGCATGCGGGCAGCTTCACCGGTGACGATTTCACGATGACGACGATCGGGTTCAGCCAGCTGTTCCCCAACCTCGCCAAACGCCACGCGCGTGCCGAACGGGCGACCGCCGAGATCGGCATGGCCGAGGCAAGCGAGTTGGCCGAGCGACGCTCGGTTCGGCTGGAGACTGCGCTCGCGTGGATCGATCTCTATTATGGCGAACGGCGGCTGGCGCAGTTGGACCTGCTGCTTGCCAGTCTCGACGACTTGCAGAAAACCGTCACCGCGCGCCTGGCATCCGGAAGCGCCCGGCCGTCCCAGGCTCTGGAGCCCGAGCAGCTTCGCGCGGCGATCGCCGACCGCCGTGCGGAGATGGTCGCGGTCATCGCGCAGGCCCGGGCGCGGCTTGCGCAGTACACCGGCGATCCCAATCCGGAGGTCTCAGGCGACCCGCCCGATCTGACGGTAGATCCCGACCGCTTGAGGGCGGGCATCGACTCGTTGCCCGGAATGCGTGTCCTCGACGCCAATATCGCCGGTGCCGACGCCGACGTGCGGCTCGCGCGAGCCGACAAGCGGCCGGATTGGCGGGTCGGTGTCTCGTACGGCCGGCGTGCTCCCGGCTTCGGAGATCTCGCCTCGGTGAATGTGTCGGTCGATCTCCCGCTGTTCGCGGGGAGGCGCCAGAATCCGAGGGTCGATGCCAGCAACAGCAGGGCACAAGGCGCGCGCTTCGACCGCGAAGCCGGCAGGCGGCAACTCCTGGCATCCCTGGAAGCCGATCTCGCGGATCACGCGATGCATCATGCCCGGCTGCGCAATGCGCGCGAGGTGCTCGTTCCGCTGGCCAAGCGCCGCGCCGTGCTCGATCGCGACAGCTACGCGGCGGGAAAGCTCGACCTGGGCACCGCCTTGCTATCGACGCTCGCGCTCGCCGAAGCCGAAGTCGAGGCGCTCAACCGCGAAGCCGATGTCGCACGCGATGCTGTCCGCATCACCATCACTTATGGGGAGGAGCGGCCATGACGCTCGCATCGAAAACTGCATCGCTCTGGGGCGCCTCGCTTCTGGCAGTCGCGCTCGCCGCGGGCGGTACCGGCTATTGGCTGGGGCATCGCGGCGAAGCACAGCCAGCGACGGTCAGCACGGCGGGCAGTGGCAATGTGCTCTATTATTATGATCCGATGTTCCCGAACCAGAAGTTCGACAAGCCGGGCAAATCCCCGTTCATGGATATGCAGCTCGTCCCGAAATATGCCGGCGAAGGCGGCGCAGGCGGCCCCGCCGGCGTGACGATCGATCCGGCTGCGCAGCAGAGCCTTGGGATGCGGGTGGTCACGGCGCAGATGGGCAGCCTCGCTGCCACGCTCGACGTCACCGGCACGATCGACTTCAACCAGCGCGACGTCGCCGTGATCCAGGCACGCGCGGGCGGATTCGTGCAGCGCGTCTACGGCCGTGCGCCGGGCGATGTCGTTCGCGCGGGCGCACCGATGGCGGACCTGCTGCTGCCCGAATGGGGCGGCGCGCAGGTCGAGTATCTGAGCGTGCGGCGCCTCGGAAAGCCCGATCTCACCGCGGCGGCGCGGCAGCGGCTCAAGCTGCTGGGCATGTCCGACGGATTGATCGCAAGCGTCGAGCGCAGCGGGCGTCCGAACGGCATCGTCACCGTCACCACGCCGATCTCCGGGGTCATCCAGACGCTCGACGCGCGGCAGGGCGTGACCCTGGCATCGGGCCAGACGCTCGCCCAGGTCAGCGGCCTCGGGTCCGTCTGGCTCAATGCCGCGGTGCCCGAGGCGCGTGCCGGCGATGTCCGAATGGGCCAGAGCGCGACCGCGACACTGACCAGCTTTCCCGGCGAGACGTTCGGGGGCCGGGTGATCGCGGTGCTCCCGACAGCCCAGGCCGACAGCCGCACGCTGACCGTGCGGATCGAGCTGGCGAACCGCGGAGGCCGATTGCGGCCGGGCATGTTCGCCACCGTCGCGCTCGGCGGCGATGCGCGCCCCGCTTTGCTGGTGCCGAGCGAAGCCGTTATCCGCACCGGCACGCGAACCCTGGTCATGCTGGCAACCGGCGACGGCCGCTATCACCCGGCCGAGATCAGAATTGGCCGCGAGGCTGGCGGGCAGACCGAAGTCCTTGCCGGGCTGTCGCCAGGCGAGAAGGTTGTCGCGTCTGGCCAGTTCCTGCTCGATTCCGAAGCAAGCCTGATCGGGATCCAGGTCCGCCCGCTGACGGACGCCAAGCGGTGATCGCGCGCATCATCCGAGCCTCGGTCAAGGCACGCGGCTTCATCCTGCTTGCCGCGCTAGTGCTGGTCGTGGTCGGGATCGGCGCAGTCCGCACGACGCCGATCGACGCGCTGCCCGATCTTTCGGATGTGCAGGTCATCATCCGCACTTCCTATCCAGGGCAGGCGCCGCAGATCGTCGAGAACCAGGTCACCTATCCGCTGGCGACAACGATGCTGTCGGTCCCGGGGGCAAGGGTCGTGCGCGGCTATTCGTTCGTCGGCGACAGCTTCGTCTATGTCCTGTTCGACGACGGCACCGACCTCTATTGGGCGCGCAGCCGCGTGCTCGAATATCTGAGCCAGGTGCAGGGGCGCCTGCCGCCCGGCGCGACCGCTTCGCTGGGTCCCGATGCGACCGGGGTCGGCTGGATTTACGAATATGCGTTGGTCGACCGGACCGGACGGCATGACCTGAGCCAGTTGCGCTCGCTGCAGGACTGGTTCCTGCGCTCCGAGCTCAAGTCCGTGCCCGGCGTCGCCGAGGTCGCGAGCATCGGCGGCATGGTCAGGCAGTACCAGGTGGTGGTCGATCCGCAGAAGCTGGCCTCTTACGGCGTCACCCAGAGCGAGCTGGTGGATGCGCTCAAGCGCGCCAACCAGGAGACCGGCGGGTCGGTCGTCGAAATGGCCGAGGCCGAATATGTCGTCCGGGCGCCGGGCTATCTAACCTCGCTCGACGATTTTCGCAGCGTCCCGATGCGCACCGCTGCGAGCGGCGTGCCCGTGCTGCTGAGCGACGTCGCGACGGTCCAGGTTGGTCCCGAAATGCGGCGCGGCATCGCCGAGCTGAACGGCGAAGGCGAAGTCGCCGGCGGCGTCATCGTCATGCGCCAGGGCAAGAACGCCCGTGAGGTGATCGATGGCGTCAAGGTCAAGCTCGCCGAATTGCGCGCGAGCCTGCCGCCCGGGGTCGAGGTCGTCACCACCTATGATCGCTCGGGGCTGATCGACCGCGCGGTCGATAATCTGACCGGAAAGCTGCTGGAGGAATTCCTCGTCGTCGCGATCGTCTGCGCGCTGTTCCTGTGGCACGTCCGCTCGGCGCTGGTCGCGATCCTGACCCTTCCGCTCGGCATCCTCGCCGCCTTCGTCGTGATGCGGGTCCAGGGCGTGAACGCCAACATCATGTCCCTGGGCGGGATCGCGATCGCGATCGGCGCGATGGTCGATGCCGCGGTGGTCATGATCGAGAACGCCCACAAGCATCTCGAGCGCTGGGCGCACGATCACCCGGACGAGGAACTGAAGGGCGACGCGCGCTGGCGAGTGATCACCGATGCCGCGGCCGAGGTCGGGCCGGCGCTGTTCCTTAGTCTGCTGATCATCACCTTCTCGTTCGTTCCGATCTTCTCCCTGCAGGGGCAGGAAGGCAGGCTGTTCGCCCCGCTCGCTTTCACCAAGACCTATGCGATGGCGGCCGCCGCGATCCTGTCGATCACGCTGGTGCCGGTATTGATGGGCTGGCTGATCCGCGGCCGCATTCCCGGCGAAGAAGCCAATCCGGTCAACCGATGGCTGGCGCGCGGCTATCGGCCACTCCTCGACTGGGTGCTCAAACGTCCCAAGGCGACATTGCTGGTCGCGGCGCTGGTGCTTGCCTCGAGCCTGTGGCCGATCAGCCAGACCGGCGGCGAGTTCATGCCCGCGATGAACGAAGGCGATTTGCTGTACATGCCCTCTGCGTTGCCGGGGATTTCGACCGCCAAGGCGGGACAATTGCTTCAGCTAACCGACCGGCTGATCAAGACGGTACCGGAGGTCGAAAGCGTGTTCGGCAAGGCCGGGCGGGCCGAGACTGCCACCGATCCCGCTCCGCTGGAGATGTTCGAGACGACGATCCGGTTCAAGCCCAGGGATCAATGGCGGCCCGGCATGACGCAGGAGAAGCTGATCGAGGAACTGGACGCCCGCGTGAAGGTGCCGGGCCTCGCCAATTTCTGGATCCCGCCGATCCGCAACCGGATCGACATGCTGGCGACCGGCATCAAGAGCCCGATCGGGATCAAGGTCTCGGGTTCGAACCTCGCCGAGATCGACAGCACCGCGCGCGCGATCGAGGCGGTGGCGAAGACGGTGCCGGGCGTCAGCTCGGCGCTCGCCGAGCGGCTGACCGGCGGGCGCTATATCGATGTCAGCGTCAACCGGGCGGCGGCGGCGCGCTACGGGATGAACGTCGCCGACGTGCAGGCGGTCGTCTCTGGCGCGATCGGCGGCGAGGCGATTGGCCAGACCGTGGAAGGCCTCGCGCGCTATCCGATCAGCGTCCGTTATCCGCGCGAGCTGCGCGACAGTCCCGACAAGCTGGTCAATTTGCCGGTCCTCACGCCGTCGCGTCAGCAGATCACTCTCGGCACGGTGGCCGATGTACGCATCGTCTCGGGTCCGCCGATGCTGCGCAGCGAGAACGGCAGACCCGCGACCTGGGTCTATGTCGATGGGCGCGGGCGGGCACTGACCGCGATCGTTCAGGACCTCCAGGCCGCCGTTGCAGAAAAGGTCAAGCTGCCGCCCGGGATCAGTGTCGCCTATACGGGGCAGTTCGAGTTCCTCGAGCGCGCCACGGCGCGGCTCCAGATCGTGGTCCCGGCCACGCTCGCGATCATCTTCCTGCTGCTCTATCTGACGTTCCGGCGCCTGGACGAAGCCGCGCTGATCATGGCGACGCTTCCGTTCGCGCTGACCGGCGGTGTCTGGCTGCTCTATCTGCTCGGCTATAACCAGTCGGTCGCGACCGGGGTCGGGTTCATCGCGCTTGCCGGGGTAGCCGCCGAGTTCGGCGTGGTGATGCTCATCTACCTGAAGCACGCGCTCGCCGACCGCGGGGAGGCGCCCGATGCCGGGCAGGTCATGGATGCGGTGCGCGAAGGCGCACTGCTGCGCGTGCGCCCCAAGGCGATGACCGTCGCGGTGATCCTCGCCGGCCTGATGCCGATCCTGCTTGGGACTGGCACCGGCTCGGAAGTCATGAGCCGGATCGCCGCGCCGATGATCGGCGGCATGCTGACAGCGCCCTTGCTCTCGATGTTCGTGATCCCCGCCGCCTATCTGCTGATGCGGCGCCGACACACGAAGCCCCTCAATCAACCTATTCAACCCTGAAGGAGACGACGACGATGAAACCTCTCTACCTGGCCACGCTCGGTCTGACTGCCCTGCTCGCTGGCTGCGGCGAGAAAGCCGCGACCAATGTATCCGCGCCGGCGAATACTGCGGAAAGCATGGGCAATATGGCCATGCCTGCGGATACCACCGCCAAGACGGGCAAGGGCACCGGCACCGTCACCGCGATCGACAAGGCGGCCGGCAAGATCACGCTTGATCACGGGCCAATCCCCGAGGTCGGCTGGCCAGCGATGACGATGGCGTTCAAGGCAAGCCCTGCGCTGCTCGACAGTGTCGCGGTAGGAGACAAGGTGGCGTTCGATCTTGCACTGACCGGCAACGCTGGCGAAGTGACGGCAATTCGGAAGCAACCCTGACCCCTGCGTTCTTGCAGGGGAAAGCGCGCCACCGGGAAGGAGCGAATGATCTTGCGGTTCAGTCCTGCACCCGGAATCGTGGCGGCATTGGCGTCGGCGGTGCTGTTCGGCGCGAGCACGCCGTTCGCCAAGCTTCTGCTGGCGAACGGCGTCAATGCGTGGCTGCTCGCGAGCCTGCTCTACCTCGGGTCGGGCGTTGGGCTATTCGCATTCCGACTCACCCGCAAACTTCTCCGCCGGGAAGCGGCCGAAGCGCCGTTGACGCGCGCCGAGCTGCCCTGGCTGTTTCTCGTGGTCCTGAGCGGCGGCGTGGCTGGGCCTGTTTTGCTGATGCTGGGCCTGGCGGGAACGCCGGCATCAACGGCTTCGCTGCTGCTCAACGTCGAGGGATTGGCGACGCTGGCTATCGCGTGGATCGCCTTTCGCGAGAATGTCGATCGGCGCCTGCTGCTGGGTGCGGCGGCGATCCTGAGCGGCGCGGTCCTCCTGTCATGGAGCGGCGGCCCGACTGGAGGCGGGCTCGGAGCATTGGCGATTATCGGGGCATGCCTGGCATGGGGGATCGACAATAATTTCACTCGCAAGCTGAGCGCCGCCGATCCGGTCCAGATCGCGATGCTGAAGGGCCTGGCCGCCGGCACCACCAACCTCATTCTCGCACTGGCGCTGGGCGCAAGTTTCCCCGCGCCTGCTATGCTCGGCGCGGCGGCGCTGGTCGGCTTGCTGGGCTATGGCATCAGTCTCGCGCTGTTCGTCCTCGCCATGCGACACCTCGGCACCGCGCGGTCAGGGGCGTATTTCTCGACCGCGCCCTTCATCGGTGCGCTATTGTCGATTCCGATGTTCGGTGAGCCGCTGAGCGTCCCACTGATCCTGGCGGGGCTGCTGATGGCGGTCGGCCTTTGGCTCCATCTCAGCGAAGCGCACGAGCATGAACACACGCATTTGGCGCTCGAGCACGCACACCGCCACATCCATGACGCGCACCACCAGCACGAGCACGAGCCGGGTGTCGATCCGCGCGCGCCGCACAGCCACCGGCATCGCCACGCGCCGATGGTGCACCGCCATGCCCATTATCCGGACCTGCATCACCGGCACTCGCATCCTCACTGACCGAGATCGCTTCGGATCGTTAGCATTGCCGTTCGCTGGCCGAAACTTGCGTCCGGCACGCGCCCTTTCGGCGCGAACGCCCGATATCGCTTGACCCTCTAGCTGGTAGAGGGTCGATAGCGCGAATCATTCGCAACAAGGGTTCTCACCATATGCCCACCGCCGTCCGCCTCGTAGACGAACGCGTGCTCCGGATTTCGGCCTGGCGGCGCGTCTCGCTGCTCCTACTCGCGGCGGCAGCGCTGCTCTGCTCAGGGTCGGCATTCGCGAACGATGCCGAGGTTCAGACAACCTGGCGGCTGCTCGATTACGTCGCCGTCGACTATGCCGGCGCGGTCTCGGCAGGCAAGGTGACCAGCACGTCCGAATTCGCGGAAATGAACGAGTTCGCCGGACAGATCGTCGCGAGGATCATGCAATTGCCGGCGAATGGCGCGAAATCGCGACTGCTCGGCGATGCGAAACGGCTCCAGTCGGCGATCGCCGCGCGCGCTGAACCAGCCGATGTCGCCGCCCAGTCGCGCGCGCTGGCCCAAGGGCTGCTCGCGGCCTATCCGGTGCCGCTCGCACCTGCGACGCTCCCCGACATCGGTCGCGGCGCGACGCTCTACGCGCAGCATTGTTCGGCCTGCCACGGTGCCACCGGCGACGGTCGCGGCCCCAATGCCGCCAAGCTCAACCCTCCGCCGATCGCCTTCGCTGACGTCACCCGGGCGCGGCAGCGCAGCTTGTTCGCGCTCTATCAGGTGATCACCCAGGGGCTCGACGGCACCGCGATGGTCAGCTTCGACACCTTGCCCGAGCAGGACCGCTGGGCGCTCGCTTTCTACGCCGGCGGCTTCGCCTTTCCGGACGCACAGGCAAAGGCAGGCGAGCACCTCTGGCAAAATGATGGCGCGCTGCGGTCGCGCTACCCCAATCTCGCAGCCTTTGTCGGCGCCACCCCCGCCTCGCTTGCCGCCGACCTCGGCGATACGCGCGCGAACGCAGTCACTGCCTATCTGCGGCGTCACCCCGATGCCGTCACCGCGCGCCCGGCTGGTTCGCTGGCACTCGCGCGCGAACGGCTCGATGCCAGCCTCAAGGCCTATGCCGCAGGCGACCGGAAGGCTGCCAGCGATCTTGCTCTGTCGGCCTATCTCGACGGGTTCGAGCCGGTCGAGCCGATCCTCGGCGCGCGCGACGCTGCGCTGATGACCCGGATCGAAACCGCGATGGGAGCGCTGCGCGCCGCGATCGGAAGCGGCCGTCCACTCAGCGAAGTGCAGGAGGCCAATCGGCAGCTCGACGCGCTGTTCGGCGAAGCCGAGGCGGCGCTTGCGCCCGAGAAGGCGAGCAGTGCCACCACCTTCTTCGGCGCGTTCGGAGTATTGCTGCGCGAAGGCCTGGAAGCCCTGCTGATCGTGGTCGCGATGATCGCGTTCCTGCGCAAGACCGAGCGCGGCGAAGTGCTCGGCTATGTCCATGCCGGATGGATCGCGGCGCTGGGCGTCGGTGCGCTGACCTGGGTTGCCGCGACTTATGTCATCGGCATCAGCGGCGCATCGCGCGAGCTCACCGAAGGGTTCGGCTCGCTGTTCGCAGCGATCATCCTGCTGACGGTGGGCATCTGGATGCACGGCAAGAGCAATGCCCAATCCTGGCAGCGCTATATCAACGAGAAGATGACGAACGCGCTATCGCGTCGCTCCGGCTGGTTCCTGTTCCTGCTGGCGTTTGTGGTCGTCTACCGCGAAGTGTTCGAGACGATCCTGTTCTATGCGGCGCTTTGGGCCGAAGGCACTGGCCTCGCCATGTTGGCGGGCGCCGGAGCGGCGGTCGTGCTGCTGGCCGTCATTGCCTGGGCGATGCTCCGCTACAGCCGGCAATTGCCGATCACCCAGTTTTTCGCATGGAGCGCGGTCCTGATCGCGATCCTGACGGTCGTCCTGGCCGGCAAGGGAATAGCGGGTCTCCAAGAGGCAGGGCTTATCGGTATCACGCCGCTTTCTGACGTGCCCCGTGTCGAAGTACTCGGGCTGTTCCCGACGCTGCAGACCGTGCTGGCGCAACTCGTGGCGATCGCTGCGCTGGTGTTCGGCTTCCTGCTCAATCGGCGGCGAGCCAGGAAAGGCGCGACCGCCTAACCTCCGTTCGCGCCAGAACTCACCGAAGGCATCGAGCCTTCATGGCCGTTCTGGCAAGCTTCGGGCTGGCCCCAGCGCTTCGATGATCCGGCATTCCGAAATCGCGCCTTGGGTGCATTGGCTGATGATTCCGTCCAGTTCCTGCCGGAGCGCGCGCAGGTCGGAGATCTTTTGGTCGATTTGCGCCAGATGTTCGCGTGCGACCTTATCGACTGCACTGCAGGACTGGTCGCGGTCGTCCGCCAGCGCGAGTAGCGCGCGGACCTGGTCGAGCGTGAACCCAAGATCGCGCGCCCGGCGAATGAACGAAAGCCGCGCGAGATGGCGTTCGCCATAGTCGCGGTAATTGCCGCCGGTGCGCGCCGGCGGCGCCAGCAGGCCGATCTTTTCGTAGAATCGGATCGTCTCGACCTTGGTCGAGGTGGCCCGTGCGAGCTGTCCGATCTGCATGCGAAGTCCGCCTTGACCCTGTAGTTGCTAGAGGCTCCATATAGGATCCGAATCGTGACCATGCGAGAGGAACGACCCATGGCCTGCTCGAGCTGTGCCTCGGAGAAAACGACCGCGCTCAACGATCCCCGCTGGCGGCGCGCGCTCTGGATCGCCTTGGCGGTCAACGCGGCGATGTTCGCCGCCGAGATGATCGCCGGGTTCGCGGCTGGATCGAAAGCGTTGCAGGCCGACGCGCTCGATTTCCTGAGCGATGCCGCCAATTATGCGATCAGCTTGGGCGTCGCGGGAATGGCGCTCTCGGTGCGTTCGCGTGCGGCGCTCTTCAAGGGCGGCAGCCTGGCATTGCTTGGTTTGTATATCTTCGCATCAACGATTTGGGCGATCTGGAGCGGCCACCCGCCGCGTGCCGAGGTGATGGGGATTGTCGGCCTCACTGCGCTCATCGCCAATGGTGGCGTCGCGCTGATGCTTTACCGGTTCCGCACTGGCGACGCGAACATGCGCTCCGTCTGGATCTGCTCGCGCAATGACGCGATCGGAAATGTCGCGGTGCTGCTCGCCGCCGCTGGCGTCTTCGGAACGGGAACGGCTTGGCCCGATCTCATCGTTGCAGGGCTGATGGCGGGACTGGGATTATGGGGTGGATTTCAGATCGTGCAGCAAGCGCGGGGCGAATTGCGGGGAGCCGCGGGAGCGACACCGAAAGCCACTCCCTTTCAGACTAGCCCGTAATTGCCATGGCGCCAGCAGCACGCCAGGGCTTCCGATTTGGTGATTGCCGGGTGATTACCTTGACCGTAGAATCACGCACGCTTTAGCTGGAATAGCGTTTTCTTACAACATGTTAGACGTTTCTGGCCGCGACGTCTGGTACTTCCGCTATCTGCGGGTCTAATCGAGCAGCTTGAACCGGATCGCCGTCCCGCCCCCCGGCGCGAGGTTCAGCGCGAGGCTGTCCGTACTCGTCACTACTTGCGTCGCGGTCTCGAAGGCCAGCGGGTTGGTCCGATAGTCCGCCCCCGGCCCGTCGCGATAGATCTGCGCCTCGTAGCGCTTGCCCGGCGCGAGGAAGGTCAGCGGCTGGGTCAGCTTGCGTGCATTCTCGTCGGTCACCGCGCCAAGGAACCAGTCGCCTCCCCCGCGCGGCTGGCGCGCCACCACGGCATAGTCGCCGATCTCGCCGGCAAGCGTCTTCGACACCTCCCAGTCGGTCGGCACGTCGCGGATGAAGCGGAACGCCGCGGGGTTGGCCTCGTAATTCTCGGGCAGGTCCGCCGCCATCTGGATCGGCGAATAGAGCACGACATAGAGCGCGAGCTGCGTCGCGAGCGTCGACTGGACCCGGCGGCTCAGCTCGTCACGGCCATGCGCCACATCGAAGATCCCCGGCGTATAGTCCATCGGCCCGGCGAGCATCCGCGTGAAGGGCAGGATGGCGACATGCTCGGGCGGGTTGGTCGGGATACCCCAGGCGTTGAACTCCTGCCCGCGCGCGCCTTCGCGGCTCACCCAGTTGGGCCAGGTCCGGCGCAGCCCGGTATCCTTGACTGGCTCGTGGGTGTCGATGGCGATGCGGTGCGCCGCGGCGGTCTCGACCACCTTGAGGTTGTGGCGGACCATGAACTGCCCCGCGAACCACTGCCTGCCGCCCGCACGGTCGAGAATGTCGCCGCTATGGCGGACATAGCCGGTCTTGACCGCCGAAACCCCGGCGCGCTCGTACAGCTTCATCGCGTCGTCGAGCTGGTCCTCGTAATTGACCACCGCGCCGCCGGTCTCGTTGTGCCCGATCAGCTTGACGCCCTTTGCCTTGCCGTATGCGGTGATCGCCGCAAGGTCGAAATCGGGATAGGCCTGCGTGAAGCTGAACTTCTCGCCATTGGCGATCCAGTCGCCGTCCCAGCCCTGGTTCCAGCCCTCGACCAGCACCCCGTCGAAACCGTACTTCGCGGCGAAGTCGATATAATGCTTCACATTGGCGGTGTTGGCGCCGTGGAAGCGCCCGCTGCCCCAGGTCGCCTTGTTGAGGTGCATCTCCCACCAGATGCCGACATATTTGCCCGGCTTGAACCAGGTCGCGATGCCGGGAATCCGGCTCGGCTCGTTGAGGTTGAGCTCGATCCGGCTGTCCGCCAGCGCCCCCGCGCTGTCGCCGATCAGCACGGTGCGCCACGGCGTCGCGAACGGCCCGGTCTTGTGCGCGAGCACGCCATCGGGCCACGGCATCAGCCACGCGGTCAGCGTGCCCGTCCCGCTCCCCGCGAGCAGCATGCTCGGGAAATCGACCAGAGCCGCTTCGTGGAACGACAGGTACAGCCCGTTGTCGCCCTTGAGCGTCAGCGGAGTCTCGGCCAGCGTGATCCGGCGCGCATCGGTCTGGGTGTAGAGATATTCGTCGCGCTCCTGCCCGAGGCCCTCGTACCACCAGGCCTGGTAGGTGCCGACAGTCTTGAACTGCGTCCGGTCCGCGGTGACCGACACCGCCTGTCCGGCGGGTACCCCGTCATAGGAATAACGAAAGCCGATACCGTCGTCGAACAGGCGGAAGGTAACCGTCACGGCCTTGTTGAGCGGCGTATCCCCCGCCAGCGCGACGCTCAGCTCGCTATGATTGTCGCGGATCACGCGCTGCTCGCCCCAGGGCTGTTCCCAGCTGGTGTCGGCGGCGGCACGGCGCGCAGAGGTCAGCGCGGTGTAGCGCGGCGCCGGCTCGCCCGCGAAGCTCAGCCCGAGCGCCGAAGGGGCGAGCACCGGCTGCCCGCGCCGGCTGACCTCGTACAGCGCCTGCCCGCCTTCGACGAACACGCAGACCTCGATCACCTTGCCCGGCGACTGCGCGCACTCGCGCTCGGAAGCCGCAGCCGCGACGGGTGCGCCAAGGGCGGCAAGCAAGGCCAGGGTACGAAGGATCATCGAAAGTCTTTCACTTGAGGAAGGCGGCCAGCAGCTGCTGCTTGAGCGCCTTGCGATGCGCCGGGCTCATCCGCCCGAGCGCGCCCTGCAGGGCCTCGGGAATGTGATCGGACGAGTCCCCGAACACATGGCTCTCGAACATCGCCTGCCAGTACGCCCGCTCGCCCGGCGGCAGGTCCTTGAGCGCCAGCAGCGCCGCGAGGAACACGTCGTTGGCGCACTCGATCCCGGTGGCGGTGTCGCCCCACCAGTAGTTCACCATCGCATTGTACGGCTCGAGCGAGGTGACGTGGTGCCACCAGTATTTCGGGATGAAGAGCGCATCGCCCGGCTCGAGGAACGCCACCCGCGCCGCGGCGATGGCGTCGGCATAAAGCGGAAACCGGTCGAGATCGGACGCCTCGGGATCGACCAGCGACAAGGGCGGCGGGTTGTCGGGCGGCCCGACATAGAGGTTGGCGACCTGCTCGGGCGGAAACAGCACGAAGCGCCGGCGGCCGGCGATCACGCAGGCGAGGTTGTGTTGGTGGTCGTTGTGGGTCTGGGTTTTTACCGCGGCGCCGATCCACAGGCGCGGGGCGGCGTCGGGGAGCAGCGGCATCGGGTTCTGCCGGAGGAAATCGGGCATGTGGCTGGCGAGCGGCAGCATCTGGATCGCGACGAAGGGCGCGCCCGGCTGGCCGATCAGCCGCTCGATGCGGTCGAGCGTCGCCGCGACGGCTGCGCTGCGTTTGGTGAAGCTGAACTCGCGCAGGTCGGGCCCATAGGCGAAGCGCCCGCCGCTGCGCGCAGGCGCCTCCATCACCGGCACCGGCGCGCCGCGATCGAGCCCCTTGAGATAGGCGTTGAGCTCAGCCGGCGCCCCGCGCCCCGCGGCGAGCGCGGGCCAGCCCGGGAACACGCCCTTGAGCACCACCGGCGATTCCGATCGCACCAGCGCCGCGAAATCGGCGGGCGCAGGCGCAGCGCGCGCGGCGACGCGGGGGAGGGCGTCGAGGACCGAGCCCGAACCTGCGCCCTTCTCGATGCGCGCCGCCTCAGCCATTGGCGATCTGAGCCAGATAGGCGTCGTGCTGGGGTGAGCGCAGCACCTGGTCCTTGACGAAGCCGAGCATCCGCCGGAACTCGCCCTTCATCACATCGGGCGCGGTGCGGTCGATCGTCGGCAGCCAGGTCTCGGGATTCAGCCCATGCCCGGTGAACAGCGCGCGCCAGCTGTCGGGCACGAAGCTGTCATCCTCCATCGGCGCGACTTCGCCGCGCGCTTCGAACAGCGCGATGCGGTGGGCGAGCTCGGGCGAAATCGCGGCACTCTGCGCGCGCTCCCAATAGGCGCCCAAGTAGCGCGCGCAGGCATAGTGCGCCGACTGGAAGTCGCGGATGCGCTCGAACGCCGAGCGCGCGACCCGGTTATACTCGGCACGCTGCGCAGCGAAGTCACCGCCCGCGGGGAAGCAGGCGAGCAAATTGACCAGCCCGAGCTGGACGGCATGCAGCGCGACGTCGTGGACCGGATCGAACACGCAGGCGGCCTCGCCGATCGCGACGCAATTGCGCTCCCAGGCGACGGCGCGGCGGCGCGGATGGATGGTGCGAATGACCGCGTCGCTCAGCGCGATGCCCCCGGTGGCGGCCGCCGCCGCGAGCGCCGCATCGTCGCTCGACACTTCGCGCGAATAGGCGTGCTGCAGATAAGTCCCCGCCGCGGTCGGATAGAGCCCGGTCCAGCCCTGCCCGCTCGCGCGAATCTCGGCATAGACCGGCACCGAGGCGAGCCGCGGGCCGCTCGCCGCGAGCACGGCGTCGGTCGGAAAATAGGCGTGCCAGCTCTCGCTCGCCACCGTGAGCACCGCGCCGATAAGCCCGGCCTCGGCGCCGGTCGCATCGACGAACAGGTCGCCCTCGACGCGCCGCCCGCCATCGAGCGCCAGCGCCGCGATCGAGCCGTCCTCGGCCAGAACGGCCTCGAAAGCCGCCGCCCCATGCGCGGCCACGCCGTGATAGACCGCCAGCGCCTTGAGGCTGCGGATATAGGGGAGTGCCGGCAGGTGATAGCCATAGTCGCTGCGCCCATAGCGCTCGCTCTCGTCGTCGGGGATCAGCAGCCGGCCCTGCCGCGCCGCCGCCGCGGTCAGCGAGAAATCCTCGAGCCCGACGCCGAGCCCGAAGCGCCGCGCCTTGAGCCAATAGGCGAAGAAGTCCTGCCCCTCGATCGGCGTCCCCGCCGAGCCATAGGCGTGGAGGAACGGCGCGATGCCGCCCGCGGCATCGACGAAATTCTGCCCGAGCGAGAAACTGCCCTGGGTGGTCCGCAGCAGTACCGCCTCGTCGATGCGAAGCTGGTTATGCAGTGCCTCGAGCGGCGGCAGCGTCGCATAGACGTCCGCCGGCCCGACCAGGCCCGGCAGCTCGATGGCATCCACGGTCACCCCCGAAGCCCCCAGCGCCTTCTGGATCGTCCCCGCCGCCAGCCACAGCGCAGCGTCGCGTCCGGCGACCACGACCTTGCGGATCATGCCACCGACTCCGCCGCCGACGGGCCGAGCGACCCGCAATAGCTCGCGATGAACTCGGCATGCGGCGACATGTCCGCGGCGTTGACCGCGATCCGCGTCCGCAGATCGGCGAGCTTGGCGCCGAGCTCGGGCAACGGCACCCGGTCCGCCAGCCGGTTATACCCGCGCGGCACCACCCCCTGCCCCTCGAACACCGCCAGCCAGCTATCGCGCGCGAACAGCCCGAGCTTGTAGTCGGGCGCCGCCGCGCTCGCCTCGAACAGCGCGATCTTGTGCGCGAGGCTGTCGGGCAACGTCATGGTCCGGACATGGTCCCACAGCGGCTCGCCCACCCGCGCATTGGCGGTGTAGTGCAGCACGAGGAAGTCGCGGGTCCGGTCGTAATGAATCTCGTGCAGCCGGTTGAACTCCGCCGCCAGCCGCGAATCGATTCCGCCGCCGGGCGCCGGCATCAGCCCGGCAAGATCGGTCACCGCCGCCTGGATCAGGAAGATGCTGGTCGACTCGAGCGGCTCGAGGAACCCGCCCGCCAGCCCGATCGCGACGCAATTGCCTTCCCACGCGCGCGCCCGCCGCCCCGCCTGGAAGCGCAGCAGCCGCGGCTCGGCGAGCGCCTGCCCGTCGATCGCGCCCATCAGCGTGTCGTGCGCCTCGGCCTCGTCGCAGAAGCGGCTCGAGAAGACATAGCCGTTGCCGGTGCGGTGCTGGAGCGGGATCCGCCACGTCCAGCCGCCACGCTGCGCGGTCGAGCGGGTATAGGGCGTCAGCGGCTCGACCCGCGCGCACGGCACCGCCAGCGCGCGATCGCACGGCAGCCACTCACTCCAGTCGTGCCACGGCACCCCCATCGTCTGCCCGACGAGCAGCGAGCGGAACCCGCTGCAATCGACGAACAGGTCGCCGCCGATCACTGCGCCCGACTTGAGCGTCAGCGTCTCGACATGGCCCGTCCCGGCATGGCGCCCGACCTCGACCACCTGCCCCTCGACGCGCCTGATCCCGCGCGCGGTCGCCCAGCGGCGGAGGAACTCGGCATAGAGTGTCGCGTCGAAATGATAGGCGTAGGAATAGGTCGAGCGGATCGACCTGGGGTCCTCGTTGGGAAACTCGAACCCGCCTTCGCGGCACGCCGCCACCGCATAGCTATAGTCCTGGAGCGACCCGACATCCTGCCCGGCCAGCTTCGCCCGCGCCCAGTGATGCGGGAAGTCTACCCCCGCCCAGGGCTCGCCGAACACCCCGAACGGGTGGATGTAGCGCCCGCCCGGCCTGTCCCAGCCGACGAACTCGATCCCCAGCTTGAAGCTGCCGCGCGTGTCGCGCATGAACTGCGCCTCGTCGATCCCGAGCATATCGTTGAAGGTTTTGAGGTGCGGCAGCGTCGCCTCGCCGACCCCGACCGTGCCGATCTCGTCCGATTCGATCAGCGTGATGTCGTAATCGGCAAGCGACAGCAGCCGCGCCATCCCGGCCGCGCACATCCAGCCCGCGGTGCCGCCCCCGACGATGACCAGCTTGAAGGGGGTTCGCTCTGCCTGCATCACCTGCTGTCCGGTTCGGGCCCGAAAAATGGCGCCGCTGCGGACAAGACCGGAGCGGCGCCAGGGAGGATCAGAATTTGAGGCGCGCCCCGAACGAGAAGCGCCGGTCGACGCGGCTCCAGTTGGCGTCGCGGAACACCGGCTTGGCGCCCGGGGTCACCGAGCTGTCGCCGAAGATCTGCTGCTGGAACACGCTGGTGGTGTTGAGCAGGTTCGATCCCTCGACCGCCAGCTCGACCCAGTCGAAGGGCGAAAAGCGGATCGATCCGTCGAGGAAGCCCGCGCCCTTCTGGAACACCGGCAGGCCGATGCAGCAGTCGAGATTGTTGGTCAGGAAGCGCGACCGGTAATTATAGGCGAGGCGGAAGCCGACCGGCCCCTTCTCGTAGAGCAAAACGGCGTTGGCGGTGTGAGTCGAGATCCCCGCGAGGCGGTGGGAGTCGATGATCGCGCCGCGCCCGCCCGACACGTCGAGCCCCGCGCCGAACCCGCCGGTGCCGCCCGCGTCGAGCGCGCCGGTCGTCGCCAGGTTCGAGTTGTTGATCCCCGACTGCTCGACATAGGTATAGTTGGCCTGGATGCCGAAGCCGCTGAGCAGCCCGGGCAGGAAGTCGAAGAAGGTCTGGTACGAGACTTCGACTCCCTTGAGCGTGCCGCCGCCGGCGCCGTTGCGCGGGCCCCGCAGCAGGACGTTCTGGGTCGAGCCGTTGTTGGTGAAGGTGCGCGCGAACTCGCCATAGGCGATGCTGCCGTTCAAATGCTTGTAGAACAGGTCGACCGCGAACGAGCTGCTCTTGCCCATATAGCGTTCGAAGGTCAGGTCGAACTGGTCGGCAGTGACCGGCTTGAGCGCCGCATAGCCCGATTCGGCGCGGAACACGAAATTGTAGCCGGTGACGTTGGCCGCGGTGTGCGCCGCGGTCGGCGAATTATAGACGATATAGGGCGAGTCCGGCCCGGTGTTGATCACCGGCGACTGGATCGCGACGAAGTTGCGCAGCAGGCCGAAGTCCGGCCGCGACATCGCCCGCGAATAGCCGAAGCGGACGAAGTTCTTGTCGTCGAGCCCGAACCGCACGTTGAAGCTCGGCAGCCAGTTCGTATAGCTCGACTTGAAGTTGTTCGCGGTGCCGCCGCCATTGGCGAAGGCGAGGATCGCCGGGGTCACGTAGCAGGCCGGGTTGACGATCGCAGTGCCCGACAGCGGCGTGCCGCAGGGGCTGAGCAGGTTGAGGTTGGTCGCGGCCGGGTATCCGACGCTGCCCGCGCTGTCGATGTCGGTCTGGATGACGCGGATGCCGACATTGCCGCGCACCGTGACGCCGCCGAACACCGTCTCGTCGCCGCCGAAGCGCAGCATCGCGTACGCCGCCTTGGTCTTCTCGTCGACATGGCTGACTTCGGCCGGCAGGTAGCAGCCCTCGATCGTCGCGTCGGGCCGGTCGCAGATCGGCGTCCAGCCGGGCTGGATCGGCGAGTTGGTGTTGGGGCCGCTCAGCGCCTGGACGAGCGCCGGGAAGTTCTGGAGCGTCGCGCGGTTGAGATAGACCAAAGCGCCGTTGTTATAGGCGGTGCCGTCGTAGAAACCATTGCCGAGGCTGGTCGATTCCCAGATGCCGGCGCCATAGCCCTTGAACGGCGGGTGGCCGGCGGCGCACGCCGGATAGGCCCCCGGGGTGGTGTTGTCGGCGTTGAAGCCCGGGCCGTTGCAGTTCCACGACGCCGCGATCGGCGTCCAGTTGAAGGTCGAGTAGCGTACCGTCTGGCTGCGGTCGGCATAGCGCACGCCGACCTTCAGCGAGTCGAGCCAGCCGCCCTCGGCGAACTCATATTCGAGATCGCCGCGCAGCGCGGTCTCGTGGGCGTTGTTGTGCTCCTGGTGCGCCTGGATGAACGGGATCCAGTAGTTGTGCGGGTTGGCGAGGCCGCCGGCCGCGTAGTTGACGTTCGATCCCGGCAGCAGCGCAACCTGCGGGGTTCCGTCGCCGTTCACCGAATATTGCGCGTTGGCCATCGAACCGGTGGCGACGAGGATGTCGTTATTCTCGGTCTCGGCGCTGATCCGCTGGCCGTCGAGGTTGAGGTGCAGCCGGTCGCTGATGTCCCACTGGAAATTGGCCGAGAAGTCGCGGGTGCCTTCGCTATGGTCGAAGTTGCGCGCCTCGTTCTGGAAATAGACGCCGTCCTGGAGCGTGGTGCAGACCGACGGCGCGGCGCAATTGTTGACGAACGGTACGCCGGGCACTGCCGAGCCGGTGTTGATCGCGTCTGCCGTGCTGCTCCAGCTCCCGGCCCAGCTGCCATGGCCTTGCGTCACGACGCCCGACTGGAGCATCCCGTCGGGCCCGAACACGAAGGCGGGGGTACCGGTCGCCGGCCCGAGGATGCTGCCGCTGCGCGGGTTGAACGCGGGCGTGCCGAAATAATTGCCGTCGAAGACGACGTGGCTGGCGCGCTCGAGCCAGGCGTTGTGATAGGTCGAGTCGGTATATTGCGCGGTCAGCCGGACATTGCCGGCGAGATTCTCATACTGGCCGGCGAACGACATGCCGCGCCGGGTACGGTCGTAATCGACCTGCGAATAGCGGATGCCGTCGGGGATATAGGCCCAGCTGCTGCCGCCGAACGAATTGCCGGTGCAGCCGATCGACCCGTCCGACTGAACGCCGGTGACATTGGTGCAATAAGTGTCGATCTTGTCCATGATCACGCTGTCGGTGCGCGTCACGACATGGCTGCGGGCGAAGTCGGCGAGCAGGCCGAAGCGGCCGATCGGAGTCTCCCAGTTGCCGCTGACCAGCCCCGAGAATTCGCCGGTCCATTTGTCCGAACGGTCGCCATAGGTTGCCTTGGCGTTGCCGGTGATGACCACGCCCTTCTGGTCGAACGGCAGGCGGGTGCGCAGATTGACCGTGCCGGCGATGCCGCCTTCGATCATCTCGGCGGTCTGGTTCTTGTAGGCGTCGACCCCGGCCATCAGCTCGGGCGAGATGTCGTTGAAGTTCAGCCCGCGATAGCTGTCGGCGGAGAAGCTCTCGCGCCCGTTGAACTCGGTGCGCACGAAGGTCAGGCCGCGGATCAGCACCCCGGTCGGCTCGCCCGAGGGGTGCGTCGAATCGTCGGTCGACTGGAGCCGCGAGGTGGTGATGCCCGGCACGCGCTGGAGCGCGCCGGCGACCGAGGTGTCGGGGAAGGCCCCGATGTCGGTCGCGGTGATCGAATCGACCACCGTGTCCGAGTTCTTCTTGATGTTGGCGGCATTCTCGAGCGCGTTGCGCACGCCGACGACGACGATGGCGCTCTGGTCGTCCTGCGCCTCGGCTTCCGCCGACGCCGGCGCATCCTGCGCCAGCGCCTGCGTCGCGGTGCCGGCGCTCACCAGCGCGATCACCGCCAGCGACACGCTTCCGCGCAGCAAGGCGCTGCGGCGATAGCTCGAACGGAAGTCCCTCATGCTCTCTCCCCTTTTCCCGCCGCCCCTTGCCGGAGCTGGCCGATTTCGCGCAACGCAAGCGGGGCGTTGCCGCCCTTTGCGTTGATTTGCGTAACTTTGCATGAGTTGCAGACCTAGGCAAGCCTGAAATTGCGCCAGCGAGATGGCGCGTATTTCCGCGCAAGACTCACGTAAATACGTCGATTCCAGCGTAGACTCGTCTCGGGAAGGCTAATTCCGGCGTTGCGGAAATGCAACGCAGCGCCGCAAAACGAGCGGAAGATTAATGCAACATTTGCATAAACCCGGTGCGTGTCAGCCGCGGATATCGACCGAGCGCGGGATCGCCAGCGAGCACAGCGCCGCCAGCGCAAGCGAGCCCGCCGCCAGCGCCAGCGCCCAGATCGCCTGCCCGCCGAACAGCCGCCCGACCAGCGATCCGAGCACCGTCGCCGCGACGAGCTGCGGCAGCACGAGGAACATGTTGTGGATGCCCATATACACCCCCGTCTTGCTCGCCGGCACAGCGCTCGACAGCATCGCATAGGGCAAGGACAGGATCGCCGCCCAGGCGCAGCCGATCCCCACCGCCGAGATCCACAGCATCGCCGGGTCGTCGATCAGCAGGAAGCCGAGCAGCCCACCGGCCCCCAGCAACAGGCAGATCGCATGCGCCGCGCGCCGCCCGATCCGGGCGGTGACCAGCGGCAGCAGCAGCGCCACCACCGCCGCGACGCCGTTATAGCCGGCGAACAGCACCCCGACCCAGTCCGCGCCTTCGTTATATGCCGCCGAGGCCGCGTCGGTCGCGCCATAGTGGCGCGCCGCCACCGCAGGGATGGTGTAGATCCACATCGCGAACAGCCCGAACCAGGTGAAGAACTGGACCACCGCCAGCCGCTTGAGAACCTCTGGCATGTGGAGGATGTCCTCGACGATCTCGAGCATCCCGAGCGACGTCCGCCCGCCGCGCCGCAGCCGCACCGCCGCGAGCTGCGACAGCCCGAACGCGAAGGCGATCGCCGCGACCACATAGATTTCGCGCTCGGACCCCAGCGCCCAGGCGAGCACCGCGATCGCCGTCCCGCCGAGCATCCACAGCCAGCCGTGCCGCACCAGCGCCGCGGCGCCCTCGGCGGTCGGGATGCTATGCTCGGCCGCGGCCGACGGCCCGCCGGGCTCGGGCGGCGACTCCGGCGTGGTGATCACCGTCCAGATCACCGCGGCGAGCAGGCAGCCTCCGCCGATATAGAAGGCCCAGCGCACCGATTGCGGCAGCACCCCCGGCCCGCCATGCCCGCTCGCCCCGAACCAGTGGGTCAGCATCCAGGGCAGCGCCGAGGCGAACACCGCGCCCGCGCCGATGAAGAACACCTGCATCGCGAAGCCGGTGGTGCGCTGCTCCTCGGGCAGCCGGTCGGCGACCAGGGCGCGGAACGGCTCCATCGCGATGTTGATCGACGCGGTCAGCAGCCACAGCATCATGCTCGCGAACCACAGGGTCGGCGCGTTGGGCATCGCGAACAGCGCGACCGCGGTCAGCACCGCGCCCGCCAGCAGATAGGGCCGCCGCCGCCCGAGCGGACCCCAGGTCCGGTCGCTCAGATAGCCGATGATCGGCTGCACCAGCAGCCCCGCCGCGGGCCCCGCGATCCACAATATCGGCAGCTCGCTTATCTCCGCGCCGAGCGTCTGGAAGATGCGGCTGGTGTTGACGTTCTGGAGGCCCCAGACGATCTGCACGCCGAACAATCCGACGCACATGTTCCAGATCTGAAACGCCGTCAGTCGCGGCTTGGCGGGCCGGCCCGAACCCTCGCGGTTCGCCGCATTCCCGTCGGCAGCTTGCAAAGCACCCCCTCCGATGCGCTAAGATGCCCGTTCGGGGCTTCCTTCAGCTTGGGCGCAATGGGCACCACTGGCAACACCAATACCACGCTGCAGGACCTCGCCAAGCTGGCGGGGGTGTCGATCTCGACCGTGTCGCGCGCGCTCAACGATCACCCGCTGATCAGCACCCGCACCAAGCAGAAGATCTGGGCGCTCGCCCGCGATCACGAATATCCGTTCCGCCACTACATGCCCTCCGCCCCGATCGGCGCCGAGGGTTCGATCGCGATCGTCACCCCGCACATGCGCGGCGGGCCGCTGCCGCTGTCACACCCCTTCTTCCTCGAATTGCTCGCCAGCATCGGCGAAGCGGCGCGCACCCGCGACTGCGACTTCACCGTCAGCCACACCGCGCCCGCGAACTATGAGGACCTCGTCTCGACGGTCACCACCAGCCGCGCCAGCGGGGTGATCTTCCTCGGCCAGTCGATGCTCCACGAGGCGCTCAACCGCCTGGCGGACACCAGCGCCCGCTTCGTGGTGTGGGGCGCGCAGATGCCGGGGCAGCGCTATTGCTCGATCGGGTCGGACAATCTCCTCGGCGGCAGGCGCGCGACGCTCCACCTCGCGCGGCTCGGCCGCAAGAAGATCCTGTTCCTCGGCGGCAGCGACCCCGAGGCGATGCAGCGCCGCCGCGGCTATCTGGAGGGCTTGCAGGAAAGCGGGCTCGAATCGGACCCCAAGCTGGTCGTCCCCGTCGATTTCGAGCTCGAATCGGCCGAGGCCGCGGTCAGCCGGCTGCTCCGCCGCCACGTCCCCTTCGACGGCATCGTCGCGTCGAGCGACCTCATCGCGCTCGGCGCGATCCGCGCGCTGCGCCGCGAAGGCCTGTCGGTGCCCAAGGACATCTCGGTGGTCGGTTACGACGACATGCTGCTCAGCCGCCTCAGCACCCCCGCGCTCAGCACGATCCGCCAGGACACCTATGAGGCGGGGCGGCAATTGGTCTCGCGCATCCTCGATCCGTCGCTCGACCAAGTCTCGGCGCTGCTGCCGACCGACCTGATCGTCCGGGAGTCGTGCGGGGGTTGAGGGGCGCCGTCCGTTAACAACCGGACCTGTTCCCCTGCGAAAGCAAGGGTCCAGGGTCTCAAGCGATGTCCTGCATGACCCTAGGCTCCTGCTTTCGCAGGAGAACTGTTACACCGAATACCCCCAGCGCTTCACCCACGGATCGAGCAGTGGCAGCACCCCCGCCATCGCGTCGCGGTACCGCACCCAGCGCCCTGCCGCGCGGTGGTAGAGCGGCTCGGTCACCTGGCCATAGCTCGGCGTGCGGATGATGCCGCGCCGCGCCGCGGTGTCGGTGTGCGCGAGCAGCCGGTCGTCCCAGTCGAGCCCGAGGAAGTCGACCAAAGGCCACAAAGCCGCCTCGGGCGCGACCAGCAGATCCTCGTAGCGCAGCGCGTGCGCCTTGAGCGGCAGCAGCTCGGCGCAGCGCTGCCAGTGGCGGAACACGCAGCCGTAGAGACGTGCCGCGTCGCCGAGGTCGAGGAAGTTCGCCATCGCCGCGTTGATCTTGAAATTCTGCATGAAGCAGCTGAGCACCGCGTCGCGCGGATCGCGCAGCGCCAGCACGAAGCGGGCATCGGGAAAGATCCGGTGGATCAGCTCGGCGCGGACGATGTTGAGCGGCAGCTTGTCGATCAGCAGCCCGCCCGCCCCCGGCCGCAGCGCGTCGAGCGCTTCGAAGTACCGCGCCCGCAGCGCATTCGCCTCCTCGGACGACAAGTCCCCCAGCCGCCCGCTGTCGCCGAGCATGTCCTGGACCTGCTGGAGCACCGGCTCCTCCTCGAGCACGGTCACCCCCGGATGCCCCATCAGGATCGTGTCGAGCAACGTCGTCCCCGATCGTGGAAAGCCGATCAGGAACACCGGCGCCGCCCGCGCGGTATCGATTTCAACCGGCCGCCACGCCGCAACGCGTGCCGGAGTCAGCCGCGCGGTCCGCGCCTCGATCCCCGCGCGATACCCCGCTGCGTCGACACCGCGCGACGCCGGATCGGCGGCAACCGCCCGGTTCATTGCCGCGAACGCGGCGAACGCCGTCCCCGCCTGCCCCAGCCGCTCGGCAAGCTGCCCGATCAGCTGCGCGCGCAGGCTCGTATCGACTTCGTCTCCCACCGTCTCCGCCAGCGCCAGCGCCTCGGCGAACCGCCCGGCATGCCGCGCGAGCTGCGCGCGCAGATAGGCCGGCGCCGCCGCATCCCCGCCGACCAGCGCGTGGAGTTCGTCGATGCGATTGGACTGTTCGAGCAGGATGCCGAGATTGACCACCGCCGGCGCGAACCCCGGCTCGGCCGCCAGCGCGGCGCGGTACCCGCGCTCGGCCGCGGCGAAGTCGCCGAGATTGGCCTGGGTCAGCCCGACCGCGACGAGAGTCGCCGGGTCGCCCGGCGCCGCCCGCGCCGCCGCGGCGAGCGGCGCCAGCGCGTCGCGGCTCCGCCCCATCCGGTTGAGCGCGCGCCCGAGCGCGAGCCACGCCTCGGCGTCCCCCGGGGCGGCGCGCAGCACCGCGACGCACCGCGCATCCTCGCCTGCGCGGCCCAGCGTCGCGGCAAGGTTGAGCAGCAGCCGCGGCCGCGTGTCGAGCGCCGCCGCGCGCTCCGCCGCTTCGATCGCGCGGCCATGCTCGCCCGCCACGCTCAGCGCATTGGCGAGGTTGTTCCACGCCTCGGCATCCCCCGGCGCCGCCGCGACCGCCGCTTCGTAACCCCCGATCGCTCCGCCGAGATCGCCCCGCGCGCCCGCTATCTCCGCCTTAAGCCGCATGCCCGTGGCGTCGTCGCCGCACAGCGCCTCGGCCTCGTCCAGCCGCCCGAGATCGAACAAGCCCTTGGCCGCATTGCGCCGTAGATCGGCATTGCCGGGCGCAATCCCCAGCGCCTCGAGCAGCAGCGCGCAGCCCCGCGCCACCTCGCCCGCCTGGCACGCAAGCGTCCCGACCAGCCCCAGCGCCGCCGGATCGCCAGGCACCGCCGCGAGCAGCGCATCGCCCGCGCGCTGCATGGCGTCGGGGTCGCCGCGCCGGCTCGATTCGATCACGCGATGGAACAGCGCGGCACGCCCCGCCGGGGCGTTCACGGCACGGTCACTGGGACCGGTCCTGCTTGTCGTAGAGCGGGATCGCGGGCCGGTCGGCCATCTCGTGCGCGTTGCGCTGGGCGCTCGCCGCGATCGCGTCCCACTCGGCCCGGGTATGGCAGATCGCGCGCTTGAAGCGCGTGCCGGTCTTCGCCTGGCGCTTGCAGACGATGCGCGCAGCCGCACGCTCGGCCTCCGAAGGCGGCGGGGCGGGTTCCTGGACGGCGATCAGCAGCGCCGCAAACAGCAAGGTCATATATCCTCCCAGGGGTAGCGGGCCGCAGCGACGCACATCGCCGCGACCCGCCGGGGAACCTCAGAACCAGGCCATCAGAACTTCAGGCCGATCTGCACATAGGCCCGCCGCCCGACGACATCGTAGGTCGAAGGATCGGTGCCCGACTGGACGTTGGGCGCATATTGCGGCGGCTGGCGGTCGAAGGCGTTGTTGACCCCGACCCGCCAGGTCATCTGGTCGATCTGCGTGGTCAGCCCGAAGTCGAAATACCAGACCGATCCCGGCCCGGTGAAGCTGGTCTCGCCCGGGAACTGCACCCCGGCGCGGTTGGTCATGGCGTCGATATAGCGGACCCGCGTGCTGATCGTGAACGGCTTGATCGCCAGCGCCGCGTCGAGCGTGCCGCGCCATTTCGGGAAGCTCGAGCCGAGTGCTTCACCGAAATAGGAGGCAGTCCCGACATAGTCGAGCGTCACCCCGGGCAGCTCCTCCGACTTGAACTCGAACACATGGTTGACCATCAAATTGAGGTCGAGCGCCGAGCCCTCGCCCAGCCACTCGGTCGGCAAGTGATAGCCGAGCTGGATGTCGATGCCCGAGGTCTGGACATGGCCCTGGTTGACCGAGATGAAGTTCGAGTTGGCATCGCCTCCCAGCGCCGCCGGAATGCCGAGGAAGGTGATGTCGGGCGCACGCTGCGCGATCGTCTGGCAGAAGGCGTTGGTCGCCGACAGCGTCGGGTTCTGCCCGTGATAGCCATAGCAGGCGGCGATCAGCAGGTTGGGATCGGGCCCGAACACCGGATCCTCGATCGACATGTTGTAATAGTCGACCGAGGCAGTGATCCCCCATTTGGTGAACACCCCGCCGGCGGTGAAGGTATCGGCCTTTTCGGGCTTGAGCGCGGTGTTGCCCGCGAAGCCGACCAGCACCTGGGTGCCCGGCGTCTGGACATAGCTCGTCGCCGCCGCGCCGAGCCCGGTATTGGTGCACAAGGCCGTGCCCGCCGCGCCCGAGGTGGTGCGGAAGTTCGAGGTGATCGAGCAGGGATCGAAATATTGCGGGAAGCCGCCGCCCGCCGAGAACAGCTCGCCGAAGTTCGGCGCCCGCACCGCGCGCTGATAGGTGCCGCGGAAGCGCAGCTCGGGGATCGGCGCATAGCTCAGCTCGACCTTGTACGAATCCGAGCTGACCGGCTTGCCGTCGACGCCGTTCTGAATGTCGTTGAAGTCGCTGCTCGAACGCCGGTAGCCGAGCGTCAGGTCGAGCGATTCGGCCCAGGGCCGGCCCTTGAGCAGCGGCACGAACAGCTCGCCGAACACGTCGGTGAACTTGTTGGTGCCGTGATCGGGATTGGCGGTGTTCGGGCCGGCCAGCGGACCGTTCAGCGCGCCGGGATCGAAGGTGTAGAGGAAGCGGCGCTGCTCGGCGCCGAGCACCACCGACAGCGTGCCCCCGGGCAGCTCGGCGAGGTCGCCGTTGACATAGGCCTGGACGATATTCTGAGTGAACTGGGTGCGCGACTCGGCGACCACGCTGACAAAGTCGACGCACGCCTGGCTGAGCGGATTGACGCCGAACGGATTGAACCCGCCCGCGCACAGATTGGCGCCGCCGGTCGGCGAGGCGAGCAGGTCGGTGAGCTTCTGGACGTCGAGGCCGCCGGTGAAGACATTGTCGATCGTCGTGCGGCCCCACGAATAATAGGCCTCGTAGCGCCATGACGGACTGATGTCGCCGCGCAGCCCGACCAGCCCCTGGATCACCTGGTTGGTGAAGTTCGACTGGCGCAGCCCGTCGTCGATCAGGCGCTTGTTGAGCAGGAACGCCTCGGTGGCGCCGCTTCCGACCAGCCGGGCATCGTCGCCGGTGCGCGAGTTGAGCAGCGTGCGCAGGTCGTTGGGGATGAAGGGATTGGTGACCGGCACGACCAGCCCGGTCACGGTCCGCCCCGGCGTGACATAGATCGACTTGGCGCGCGCCGCCTGGGTCGGGTTCGACGTCGCCTCGATCGTCGTTCCGATCGGCGTCGGCGCCAGCGCGGTCGCCGAGCTGTACTCGGTATAGCCCGCCTGGGTGAAGAACTCGATTCCCGGCGTGATCTCGTAATGCCCGGTCAGGAACGCCGATTTGCGCTCGAGCGGCAGCACCAGGATGTTGATCGAGTCGAAATTGTACGAATAGAAATCGGGGAAGAAATTGGTGTTGACCGACGCGTCGATCGTGCCGCGGTAATTGGCGACGTCGCGCGGGTTGTTGAAGGTGCCGGAGCCGAACAGCGATCCGTCATTGTTGAAATGGATCGTGCCGCCGCCCGCCGCGGGAAGGTCCTTCGCCGCCACGCCGTAGCCCGTGAACAGCGCATTGATCGCCGCCTGCGACGGCGCATTCTGCGCGTCGTTGTAGCGGCCCATCGGCGGCGTCGTGGTGGTGGAGGTGCCGAAGGTCGAGAAGGGCCGCTGCGACTTCACCAGCCCCTGGCGGTTGGCATATTCGACCGCGACCGCGATGTTGCCGCGCCCGTCGGCGAAATTGCCGCCGAACACGCCGCTCAGCTGATATTCGCGCGCGTCCATCTCGGGCACCGAATTGGCGTAGCTCGCGCGCAGGTCGAGCCCCTCGAAATCGTCCTTGAGGCGGATATTGACCACGCCCGCGATCGCGTCCGCGCCATAGGTCGCGCCGGCGCCGCCGGTGATCACTTCGATCCGCTGGATCAGCTGCTGCGGGATGGTGTTGAGGTCGACCGTCTGGTTCGCCGCCGACACCATCGGCCGCCGCCCGTCGATCAGCACGAGGTTGCGGTTGGGGCCGAGCCCGCGAAGATCGATGTTCGATTGCCCGCCATTGCCCGGATTGTTCGAGGTGGTCGTCCCGCCCGGATTCACTTGCGGCAGCGTGTTCAGATAGGTGTCGAGCGTGATGTCGCCGCGCGCGACGGTCTGCTCGCCGGTCACCACTGCGATCGGGCTGTTCGATTCGACATTGGGACGGGCGATGCGCGACCCGGTGACGACGATGTCGCCGCCGGGTGCGGCGTCGTCGGGCACGTCCTGCGCCAGCGCGGGCGAGGCCTGCCACGCCATCAGCACGGCCGAGGAGGCGAGAAGAATGCGCTTGCGCGCCGAATTGCTGCGAGCCATCGAACAAGATCCCCTTGTTTCTTTACAATCCCGGCAACCCTCGGTCACCGATCGAAGAACAAGGCTAGAAAGCTAAGGAGCTTGTTGAAAACGGAAATGAGTCGCGTGGAGCGTTATTCGAACAACCTATGTAAATGGGTCACAATATTTGCACGATACTGTAAATATGAAGTTCAATACACCGAAGATCGCTACACATCTCTGTGTAATTAGCAAGGATCGTTTGGCGGAAGCACTCACCCCCTTCCTGTCACCCCGGACTTGTTCCGGGGTCCACGCTCTCCGCACGGGCAATCCCTGGAGGCTCGACGGCTGATCCCGGCCGCACGCGTGATCTCGCGGCTGCCGCAAGAGCCTGTACTATTGCCGGTGGCGCGCGCGTGGACCCCGGCACAAGGCCGGGGTGACAGGGAGGACAATTGCGCTAGCCGATCATCACCAGTCCGCGAACCGCGCCATGATAGGTCCGCCCGACCGGCAGCGTCGCGCCGCCGGCGGTGACGATGCGGTATCCGCCCGCCGGCCGGCGCAGGATCGAGGCGATATGGTTGACCGCGACGACGTGCGAGCGGTGGATCCGCACGAAGCGCTTCGAATCGAGCCGCGGCAGCAGCGCGCTGATCGAGCTGCGGTGGAGATATTGCGTCTCGCCGCGATAGAGCCGGACATATTCGCCCTCGGCGCTGACTCGGTCGAGCGCGCCGATCGCCACGCTGACCAGCTCGCCGCGGCGCTGCACCCACAGCCGGTCCTCCTCCCCCGCGCCGTCGGTCCGCTCGCGGCGCAACTGGTCGAGCTGCTGGGTCAGCTGCGCCAGCCGCTCGCCCGCGCTGCGCGTCTCGAGCTCGTGCGAGAGCCGGTCGAGCGCGACCTCGAGCCGTCCGTAGCGCACCGGCTTGGTCAGGAAATCGATCGCCCCGGTGTCGAACGCCGCCGCCGCGAATTGCGGATAGGCCGTGACGAAGATGATCAGCGGCGCCTTGTCCTTCGCCACCCGCCGCGACAACTCCTCGACCAGGTCGAACCCGTCGAGCCCGGGCATCTCGACATCGAGCAGCACCGCATCGGGCGCCAGCTCGGCGATCGCCGCGAGCCCCTCGGCGCCGCTGCGCGCGGTCCCCACCACCTCGACGTCGCTCCGCCGCGCCAGCAGCCGCAGCAGCCGGTCGGTCGCGAGCTGTTCGTCCTCGCAGATGAGCAGCCGCACCGTCATCCTTCGCTCCGCTGGATCGGGATCGAGAAGCGCACCGCGAACACCGCGCCGCTCTCGAGCCCCGCGTGGAAATCACAGGCTTCGCCATAGCGCAATTCGAGCCGGCGCGCCGCATTGCTCAGCCCGATGCCGGTGCCGCCCGGCTTCACCGGGGTGCCGTTGACGCCGTTGCGCACGGTCAGGATCAGCCGGTCCATGTCGCGCCGCGCGGCGATCGCGACCGTCACCGCCGCGTCGCTGCGCGCTACGCCATGCTTGACCGCATTCTCGACGATCGGCTGGAGGATCAGGCTCGGCACGCGCACGTCGCGCAGATCGTCGGGCAGGTCGATCTCGATGCGCAGCCGGTCGGCAAAGCGGATCGCCTCGATCGCCAGATAGAGCGATTGCAGCTCGAGCTCGCGCTCGAGCGTCAGATCGTCCGCCGGGTCGAGCGCGAGGCCCGCGCGCAGGAAGTCCGAGAGATTCTCGACCATCTGCTCGGCCGGGGCCGCCTTGCCCGACGAAATCAGCGACGCGATCGAATTGAGCGTGTTGAACATGAAATGCGGGTTGAGCTGGTAGCGCAGCGCGCGCATCTGCGCGGCGTGCGCCAGCGCCTGCCACTCGGCCAGCCGCCGCTCGCGCTCGCGCGCCTCGTCGCTATAGGCGCCCGCCAGCAGCAGCGCCGACATCGCCGAATACATCCACAACCACGCGACCAAAGCCGCGAAGATGAAGGCCAGCGTATAGTCGTTCCAATTCTCGGTCGGCAGCGCGATCTGGAAGACGATGAAGTTGAGGATCGAATGCGCCACCGCGCCCGCGACGGCAAAGCCGAGCGCAAGCCACAGCCGCACCCCCCAGCCGCGCCCGCTCTGCCGGCGCGTGAGCCAGTTGATCCCGAACGAGATCAGGATGCTGATCAGGCTCATGATCATGCGCGGGTAGAGCACCTCATGCGGGTCGGTGATGCCGCGAAGGTGGCGCTGGAGCGTCAGGAAGCCGAACTGGCTGATCCAGAAGAGGATGATGAGGGCCGCGGTCGGTGAGATGCGCGGCCGCCAGCCGCCCGAATCCGCCCCCCTGATACCGGTAAATTCCATTCGCCCCTGCTAGGGCACCGTTCACGGCCAAGTAAATGCCGCCCCCGGCGGTTCGCGACGCCACCGCGGCAGTCTGCGGACATTGAGGGTTAACCGGCAACCCGCAGCCCCCGCCCCGCGCTTCGCAGCATCGCACAAGCGCGCGGCCCCGCGCCGCATAGGCTGGGGTCATGAACCTGCACGCCAACCCTGCGCTTGCCCCGCCCGCGGCCATCCCCGCCGGCCTGGCGCGCTTCGCCGTGCCGCCGCCGACGCGCGAGCGTATCCTCGCCGCCGCGCGGTCGCTGCTGCGCACCCATGGCTATGCCAGCTTCACCATGGAGGGCGTCGCGCTCGAATGCGGGCTCACGCGCCGCACCCTCTACAACCAGTTCGCCGATCGCGACGCGCTCTACCAGGCTTCGCGCGCCGCTTTGCTCGCTGCGTTCGAGGGCGGGCTGCCGCGCGAGATCATGGCGGTCGGCGATCCGCTGATCGCAGTCGAGCGCTTCCTCGCGCTCGCAGTCGATGCGCTCGCCCATCCCGCGCATGTCGAGCTGGCGCGCTCCGCCGAAGTCGACGAGACCGCCTATCCCTGGGTCGCCGAGCTTTACGAGAGCTGCGTCCGCGCGCCGCTGCGCGAAGCGGTCGAGCGCTATCTCCACGGGCTCGGGTTTGCCGGCCCCGGCGTGCGCGGTCGCGCCGTCGATCTCGTCGCGATGCTCGGTGCCGCGGTCCACGGCACCCGCCACGCCCCGGTGTTCGCCCCGTCCGAGCTCGCCGAGATCTTCCTCCGCCGCCTCCGCGCCGCCGCCCCCGCGCTCGACGTCAGGGCGGCGCGCTGGTGAGGGTACGACGATGCGAGTGGCGCACACCTCTCCCGCTTTCGCGGGAGAGGGAGGGGCCCGCCGCGAAGCGGTGGGAGGGTGAGGGTCTTCTTCTTCCGCGCGGTGGCGCTGGTCAGAAGTGAAGAAGAAGAAGACCCTCACCCAACCCTCTCACGCGAAAGCGGGAGAGGGCTAAGAACGGGGGTCGCGTTTGTAATCGATACAACGCTCCTTGCAGGGAGAGCAGCGCGCTTGAATGTCGATCCGCCCTAATCCAGCGTAATCCACACCGGCGCGTGGTCGCTGGTCTTCTCCCAGCCGCGCACGTGCCGGTCGACCTCCGCCGCTCTCAGCCGCTTCGCCGCGGGCTTGTTGAGCAGCAGATGGTCGATCCTGAGGCCGGCATTGCGCACATAGGCGTTCCGGAAATAGTCCCAGAAGGTGTAGACCGGCTCGCCCGGATGGAGGCTGCGCAGCGCGTCGGTCCAGCCTTGCCCCAGCAGCCGGGCATAGGCGTCGCGCACTTCGGGTGCGAACAGCGCGTCGTCGCGCCAGCGCTCGGGCTTGTAGACGTCGAGATCGGTCGGCATCACATTGTAATCGCCCGCGAGCACCACCGGCTCGCTCAGGCCCACCAGCCCGGCGGCATGGACGATCAGCCGCTCGAACCATCCCAGCTTGTACTCGAACTTGGGCCCGGGCCGCGGATTGCCGTTGGGCAGGTACAGCCCGCCGACCAGCACCCCGTTCACTGCCGCCTCGATATAGCGGCTGTGGAGATCCTCGGGATCGCCCGGCAGCCCGCGGCGCGTCTCGACCGGATCGCATCCCCGCGCGAGGATCGCGACCCCGTTCCAGCTCTTCTGCCCGTGCCAGATCGCACCGTACCCCGCGTCGCGGATCGCTCCTTCCGGAAACTTCTCCTCCGGCGCCTTCAATTCCTGCAGGCACACCACATCGGGCTCGGCCTCGGCCAGCCAGCGCAGCAGCACCGGCAGCCGCCCGTTGACGCCGTTCACATTATAGGTCGCGATCTTCATGCGGGCTTGATGCCCGGCGCGGTCAATCGGTTCCGTCGTCGCTCGCCAGGGCCGGCGCGGCCGCGACCTGCCGATGCCCAGATCGCCGCCAGATGCTGCGCAGCATTTTCGCAACAAGGGCGGGCGCCCCGGGCCGGACGAACAGCCAGTCGCGGATCGCCGGGCCCTTCACTGCGCCGATCGTTCCCTTGTAGCCGCCATCGCCCGCGCCCCAGTCGACCCGCGCGATCCCATCGTCGATCCCGCGCAGCAAATTGCGGTAATACAACAGCTTGCCCGGCGAGTGCTTGGCATAGGCCGGGTCGTAGCTGTTGGCGATCGCGTATTTCAGATCGCCGGCATTGAGGTCGAACGAGAAGGCCGCGGGCGCGCCGTCGACTCGCAGCATCGCCGCCCACATCATCTCGGCCAGCACCGGGTCCGCGGCCGCCGCGCGCCAGAAACCGCCATGCCCGGCACCGGTGAATTTCGCATCGCTGCCGTCGGTCTTCGCCGCGATCCAGCTCTTCTCCTCGATGCCGCCAAGCGCAGCAAAGGCATCCTCGCTCCATTGCGCCCCGGAGACGAACGACCAGTCGAGTTCGCCATGCCCGCCGAGATGCTTCTCGTGGAACCGGTTCTTCCTGAGCGTCGAATTGCGCGGCCAGGTGCCCTCGGCCCGCAGTGCCGCCATATCGAGCAGGTACGAATCCGCCACGAACCGGTCGATCGCCGCCCAGCCCTTCGCGGCCGCCGCCGCCTTGAGCAGCTCCAGCCCCGGATCGCCGTCATAGACCGGCCCGACCCGGAGCGCCGTCACTTCGCGCGCCAGCCTTGGGAGAAGAACCTCGAATGCCTCGATCCCCGCATCCTCGCGCACCGGGAAGCTGCGGAACGGCCAGTAGCAGCCCGGCACCGAAGCCAGCCCCAGCCACGCCGGCCCGGTGCCCACCATCGGCAGCGCCACCACGGGCTCGCCCTCGCGGGCAACGCTCAAGGTCCGCGCCGCGCCCCCATAGGCCGTAAGCGCCGCGGCAAACCAGCCATAGCGCAGGAACCGGTGGCTCGGTGCCGCGCGCGCCGCCACAGCGTCGATCGCGCCGGCCAGCCCGTCGACGCACTCGACCGCGAGCACCGGCGGCAGGCGCGTGAAATCGGCGAGGGGCATCGGCTTGCTCATCCCCGCTCCTTACCCCATCACCCGTTACCAACCCGTTTGGCGCCGCCTGGCCACCGCTTCCGCATTGACATTTTGCCAACCCAAACCAAGTATGACGTCAATCAGGAGATACGGAATGGCGCCCGAAGGGTATCGCGACTAGGCCTTGGACTGTTCTGCTGCACTGGGCGCTCCGCGTGCGGCAAGCTGGTTTATTGTCTGCATGGTACAACCGGGTATTTCCTGGACTGACTTTCTAGGGCCTGCGCTTGTCGCAATTTCAGTAACGGTCGCGTGGCTCGCGTTGCGCAATGCCCGTGCGGTTGCCCGGCAAAAGGCCACGCTCGACCTGATCGAGAAGATCGAGTCCGACCAGCACTACCGCCAAATCACCGATCGCTTTTCGGAATTGCGGCGCGGCATTGGCTTCAGCCACCTGAACGATCCTGCGCCGGAGAACAGGGACGACCGGCGCGCCGTTCTCGACTACCTCAATCATTATGAGATTGTGGCGATCGGCATCCGCCACAACATCCTGGACGCAGAAATGTATCGCGCGTGGATGGAAGGCGTGTTCGTGCGTGACTGGAACGCCGCAGCCGAGTTCATCCAGCGGGAGCGCTGGAAAGGCGACGCGACAAGCTGGACATATCGCGCGTCGGTCTTCGAGCATTTCCAATGGGCGGCGACCCGGTGGTCCAAGGATGCCACACGGCTGTCGGCGAAAACATCGCCACCACCCTCGCGTGCGGCGGGACCAGGTGACGAGCCGCTCCCCGAGTCGGAAGCCTGATCCCCGTTTGGCGCTTGCCCCGCCCCTGCCGCCGCCCGCATAAGGCAGTGATGATGGAAGGCCCCTATCTCTCCACGGTCTCGGCGACGATCCAGGCGGCGATTGCGCCGGTGTTCCTGCTCGCGGGGGTCGGCGCCTTTCTCAACGTCATGGTCGGCCGCCTCGCCCGCATCGTCGACCGCGCCCGCCAGATCGAGCAGCTCCATCCGCGCTCGACCGGGCCCGAGCATGACCGCCATGTCTGGGAGCTCCGCCTGATCGACAAGCGCATCTCGGTGATCAACGCCGCGATCTTCCTGTGCGTGTCGAGCGCGCTGGCGATCTGCGTCGTCGTCGCGATGCTGTTCGTCTCGCGGCTCGGCAATCTCCATGTCGGGGCGATCGTCGCGGTGGCGTTCATCCTGTCGATGGGGCTGCTGATGGCAGGCCTGGTCTATTTCCTCATCGAAGTGCGGATGTCGCTGACCGCGGTGCACGTCCGCAAGGAGCTGCTCGAGCTCGACCAGAAATGAGCCCCGCAGCCGAGCGCCGCCTGCTCCAGGCGCTCGTCGCGCTCGCCGCCCTGATCCCGCTTGCGGTCGCGGGCACCAGCATCGTCCGCGGCGCGGCGTGGCTGGCGCACGGCCCGGTCACGCCCGATCTCGACAGCCATTTCCGCTATCTCTCGGGCATCTTCCTGGTGCTCGGGTTGGGCTTCGCCAGCTGCATTCCCCGCATCGAGGCGATGGGCCCGCGCTTCCGCCTGCTCGGCGCGATGGTCGTCGCCGGCGGCCTCGCCCGCGCGCTGTCGCTGGCCGAAGCCGGCCCACCCTCGACCGGCCATCTCGCCGGCCTCGTCATGGAGCTGGTCGTGGTCCCGCTCCTGCTGCTCTGGCAGGCCCGGGTCGCCCGCCTTTTCGCCTAGAATCCGGCGAGCGACAACGCCAGCGCCCCGCCCGCGCACACCGCCAGCACTTCGAACACCCCGCGCTTGAGCCGGATCAGCAGCAACGCCGCCACTGCCGCGAGCAGCCCCGCGCGCCAGTCGAAGCTGGTCCAGTCGGGCGCGAGACTGTGCACCGGCCCCCAATCCAGCGGCGCGACCCGGGTGAACAGCACATGCACCGCGAACCACAGCGACAGGTTCGCGATCACCCCCACCACCGCCGCGGTCAGCGCCGCCAGCCCGCCCTGCAGCCGCGTCGCCGATTGCAGCCGGTCGATCCACGGCGCGAAGGCGAAGATCCACAGGAAGCACGGCGCGAAGGTCACCCAGGTCGTCAGCACCGCCGCCGCCAGCCCGCCGCCGAGATGCCCCAGCACCCCGCCCTCGCGCCACCCCGCCATGAACCCGACATGCTGAGTCACCAGGATCAGCGGTCCCGGCGTGGTCTCGGCGAGCCCGAGCCCGTCGGCCATCTCGCCCGCGTTCAGCCAGCCATGCGTCTCCACCGCCTGCTGCGCCATATAGGCGAGCACCGCATAGGCGCCGCCGAAGGTCACCACCGCCAGCTGCGAGAAGAACAGCCCGACGCGCCACAGCACATGCCCCTGCCCGAACAGCAGCAGCACCAGCACCATCGGCGCCGCCCAGACCGCCAGCCATGCCGCGACCGTCGCAACCGTCTTCCACACGCGCGGCCGTGCGCCGCTGGCGGCCGGCGGCGCCTCGTGCAGCCTCAGCCAGTCGGGCCGCAGCCCCGCGACCGCGACTCCGATCAGCCCCGCCCCCAGCACCACCAGCGGAAAGGGCAAGCCGAACAGGAACAGCGCCAGGAACGCCGCGAACGCCAGCCATCGCTTGAACGGAGTCGTCAGCGCCCGCCCGCCGACGCGGATCAGCGCCTGCACCACGATCGCGCTCACTGCCGCCTTCACGCCCAGGAACAGCGCCGCGAACCACCCCAGCTGCGCCGCGCTCACATAGAGCAAGGACAGCGCCAGCATCACCACCGCGCCCGGAATGATGAACAGCATCCCCGCCGCCAGCCCGCCGCGCACGCCGTGCAGCTTCCAGCCGATATAGGTGGCGAGCTGCTGCGCCTCGGGCCCGGGCAGCAAGTGGCAGAAATTGAGCGCGCCCAGGAACTGCGCCTCGCCGATCCACTTGCGCTCGTCGACCAGCTCGCGGTGCATCAGCGCGATCTGCCCCGCCGGCCCGCCGAAGCTCAGCCACCCGATCCGCGAGGAAACCCGAACGAGTTCGGCGAAGCTGGGCGGCGTATCGGTCATTGCGGCTCCTTCGTCTGGCACCTTCTCCTGCGGACCGCCCAATCCCCTCGCGACAAATCCTTCGCGCCTGACAACGCCAGCTTGGAGGACCGTTAATCCTTCTGCGCTACCGCGGGGAATCGGGAATGTATCCCCGCTGCGTGACAAGGCCTTCGATGGTTCCGTTCAAGATTCCCCAGGCGCGCGATCCGGCGACGGACGCGGATCTGACCGCGACGCTGAAGCCGCCGCGTGCGGCTGCGCGTGAGACGGCAGGCGAGACCGCGAACGGCGAAGCGCATTCGCGCATCCTCATCGAGCATGTCGCCCAGGCGGTATTCGAGACCCAGCCGAGCGGCGAAGTCACCGACGTCACCCCCAGCTGGCTCGCCTATACCGGCCAGTCGCTCGAGGAAGCCCTCGGCTTCGGCTGGATCGACGCGCTTCATCCCGACGACCAGGCAGCGATCGCCCGCCTGCGCGCGGAGGCGACCGTCGCCCGCCGGGATATCAACGGCGAATTCCGCGTCCGCCGCGCCGACGGCAGCTGGGCCTGGGCCAATGTCCGCGCGATGCCGGTGTTCGGTGCGGACGGCGAGATCTGCAAATGGATGGGGATGACCATCGACATCTCGGCGCAGCGCGATGCCGAAGCGAAGCTTGCCGAGAGCCAGGAGGATTATCGCTACGCCGTCGAGCTCAATCCGCAAATGCCGTGGACCGCGTCGCCCGCGGGCAGGATCCTGACGGTCACCGAGCGCTGGTGCCGCTTTTCGGGCCAGACCCGCGCGCAGGCGCTCGCCGCCTCCCCCGCCGATTTCACGCACCCCGGCGACGCCCCTGCCGCAACGCGCGAGTTCACGCGCTGCATGATGACGGGGGACCCGCTCGACGTGCGGTTCCGCACCGTGACCGCCGACGGCGACCGCTGGGTCCGCACGCGCGCCTGGCCGCGCCGCGCCGGCGACGGCAGCATCCTGCGCTGGTACGGCGTCACCGAGGACATCCACGCCGCGGTCCTTGCCGAGGCGGAGAGCCGCGCCGCCGAGGAACGCTACCGCCTCGTCGCGCAGGCCACCCAGGACGTGATCTGGGATTTCGACATCCCGTCCGGCATCATCACCTGGAGCGAGGCGCTCGCCACGCGGTTCGGCCATCGCCTCGCTTCGAACCAGGTCCACAAAAGCTGGTGGGTCGGCCAGATCCATCCCGAGGACCGCCGGCGCGTCGTCGCCCGCGCCACCGAGGTCCATGAAGGCGGCCCCGGCGTCGTGCGCTGGACCAACGAATATCGCTTCGCCCGCGCCGACGGCAGCTATGCGCACGTCCTCGATCGCGGCCAGCTGATCCGCGATGCAGCGGGCACGGCGATCCGCGCGATCGGCGCGATGGTCGATCTCAGCGAACGGCGCCGCGCCGAGACGATCATGCGCGTCGGCGAGGAGCGTCTCCGCCTCGCGGTCAGTGCCTCGGGCCTCGGCATCTCTGACTATGACGCGCGCACCGACACGCTCCACTGGTCCGACGAGCTCCGCGAGATCCTCGGGATCGATGCCGATGAACCCGCGCTCGGGGAGACCGCGGTCGCGCTCATGCATCCCGACGATCGCGCCGATGCGGCGGATCATCATCGCCGTGCACAGCAAGGCGACTTCTCGCACCAGTACCGCGCCGTCCGCCGCATCCTGCGCAAGCGCGACGGCGCGCTGCGCTGGATCTCGACGCACGGCCACCCGGTCTATGACGACGCCGGCACGCTGATCCGCATCATCATCACCGCCAAGGACGTCACCGACGAGAAGACCGCGCAGGACCGGCTCCACTGGACCGCGACGCACGACGCAGTCACCGGCCTGCCCAATCGCGCCGCGTTCCAGGCCGCGCTCGATTCGGCGCTCGGCGCGGCCGGGCCGGACCACCCCCTCGCCCTGCTGCTCATCGATCTCGACAATTTCAAGCAGATCAACGACAGCCATGGCCATCACGCCGGCGATCTGGTGCTGCGCACCTTCGGCGACCGGATCGGCGCGGCGCTGCCGACCGGCGGGGTGCTCGCCCGCTTCGGCGGCGATGAGTTCGCATTGGTCCTGCCCGGCATCGCGCTCGAAGCCGCGTCGGCGCTCGCCGACCGCCTCCAGGCGATCTTCCGCCGCCCGTTCGCGCTCGACGGCGGCAGCGTCGATCTGCGCGCCAGCCTCGGCATCGCGATGTTCCCCGATCACGCCGCGAATGCCGAGGACCTCGTCAAATGCGCCGACATCGCGCTCTATGCCGCCAAGGATTCGGGCCGGTCGATGGTCCGCGTGTTCGAGCCGGCGATGCGCTCGACGCTGCAGGAGCATGCGACGATGCTCCATCAGGCGCGCAGCGTCGTCGCCAATGCCTGGGCCCAGCCCTTCTACCAGCCCAAGATCGCGTTCGGATCGGGCCGGGTGACCGGCCTCGAGGCCCTTTTCCGCTGGCACCATCCGCAGTCGGGGCTGCAGAGCCCGGCGACCATCGCCCATGCCTTCGACGATTTCGAGCTCGCCGCGGTGCTCGGCGAGACCATGGTCGAGGCCGTGCTTGCCGATGTCCGCCGCTGGCGCGACGCCGGCGTCGGGATCGGCCGCGTCGCGATCAACGCCTCGGCGGCCGAGTTCCGCAACCCTTCCTACGCCGAGCGCCTGCTCGGGCGGCTCGAGGCGCATCGCGTCCCCGCATCGGCGCTCGAGCTCGAAATCACCGAAACCGCCTTTCTCGGCGACAGCGAGGGCCATGTCCTCCACGCGCTCGAAACCCTGCGCGCCGCCGGGATGACGATCGCGCTCGACGATTTCGGCACCGGCTTCTCGTCGCTCGCGCATCTGCGGCGCTTCCCGGTCGACACGCTCAAGATCGACCAGTCGTTCGTCGGCGGGATCGACGACAGGCCGGACGACCGCGCGATCATCGAAGTGGTGCTGCGCCTCGGCGAGGCGCTCGGCCTCACCACCGTCGCCGAGGGGGTCGAGACCGAGAGCCAGGCCGCCTTCCTGCGCGGCCGCGGCTGCAAGCTGGCGCAGGGCTATCTGTTCGCCCGGCCGATGCCCGCCGGGGAAGTCGCGCATTTCATCGCCGGCCGGGGCACCGAGCGGCGCAGGCCGCGAACCTGATTCGATGCGCCGCGCCGAATTCGTCCAATATGGCCAAGGCCCGCTTCGATGACGCTTTTGTGAAAATTTTTTTCGTTCCGCGTTCGTTCCCTTGCCTTCCAGAAACCCTAGGAAGGTCCGCGCGTCGCTGCGCTGCACCCCTTTCGCGGGGTCCATGAAGCGAGTCATTTTAGCGACGAACCGAAGCCTTCATTAACCATTTACCATCTTGTGCCCGGAGTCGCTTTGGCACAATCTCTAGTGGTTGCACTGAGGGGCAAACTCAAGCACTGGTAGGACTGGCGCCGCGGCACTAAGTCGTGGACAGGTCGTATCGTGCCCGGTGGATAAGGCTGTGGACATCTTTTGTTCTCGCCGAAATCCGCTGCCGATGCTACATCGGAATTTCGCCCCCGAATCGACCGGTTGCCTTCCGACAGAGGCGCGTGAGGGACAGTCAGGGGTTTGGCGTAATGGAATTCAGGGACACCGAAAGCAGCGTGAGCGATACCGTCACCAGCACTCTCGCCGCGCCCAAGGCGGCTGCGGCTTCACCCAAGTCGCCCGCGAAACCGCGCAAGGCGAAGGGCGCGACGTCGCACACCGTCGATCCGAAGCTGTTCAGCGTCGAGGTCGATCACAGCCGCGATGCGCTGCTGACCGATTTCGGCAAGGACACATTGAAGGACCGCTACCTTCTGCCCGGCGAGAGCTATCAGGACCTCTTCGTCCGCGTCGCCTCGGCCTATGCCGACGACCAGGCGCACGCCCAGCGGCTCTATGACTATATCTCGAAGCTGTGGTTCATGCCCGCGACGCCGGTCCTGTCGAACGGCGGCACCGGGCGCGGCCTGCCGATCAGCTGCTATCTCAACTCGGTGCCCGACAGCCTCGAAGGCATCGTCGACACCTGGAACGAGAATGTCTGGCTCGCCGCGCGCGGCGGCGGCATCGGCACTTATTGGGGCGCGGTGCGCGGCATCGGCGAGCCGGTCGGCCTCAACGGCAAGACCAGCGGCATCATCCCGT
>JAZKCD010000033.1:0-20867 GCA_040388355.1 Pseudomonadota bacterium
AGCGCGAATATTATCTCAACGAGCAGCTCAAGGCGATCCAGCGCGAGCTGGGCAACGAAGGCGAGGAAGGCGATGGCGACGAAATCGCCGAGCTGACCCAGAAGATCGCCAAGCTCAAGCTTTCGAAGGAAGCGCGGACCAAGGCCACCGCCGAGCTCAAGAAGCTCAAGACCATGGCGCCGATGAGCGCCGAGGCGACCGTGGTGCGCAACTATCTCGACGTGCTGCTGGGACTTCCCTGGGGCAAGAAGTCGAAGCTCAAAAAGGACATCGCCGAGGCGCAGCGCGTGCTCGACGAGGACCATTATGCGCTCGAGAAGGTCAAGGACCGGATCGTCGAATATCTCGCGGTGCAGACCCGCACCAACAAGCTCAAGGGCCCGATCCTGTGCCTGGTCGGCCCGCCGGGCGTGGGCAAGACCAGCCTCGGCAAGTCGATCGCGCGCGCGACGGGGCGCGAGTTCATCCGCCAGTCGCTGGGCGGCGTGCGCGACGAGGCCGAGATCCGCGGGCATCGGCGCACCTATATCGGCTCGCTGCCGGGCAAGATCGTGACGAACCTGCGTAAGGCAGGGACGTCGAACCCGCTGTTCCTGCTCGACGAGATCGACAAGCTCGGCCAGGATTTCCGCGGCGATCCCGCCTCGGCGCTGCTCGAGGTGCTCGATCCGGAACAGAACTCGAAGTTCCAGGACCATTATCTCGAAATCGACATCGACCTGTCGGACGTCATGTTCGTGACCACCGCGAACACGCTCAACCTGCCGCAGCCGCTGCTCGACCGCATGGAGATCATCCGGCTCGAAGGCTATACCGAGGACGAGAAGGTCGAGATCGCCGAGCGGCATTTGGTCGACAAGCAGGTCAAGGCGCACGGCCTCAAGAAGAGCGAGTTCACGCTCACCACCGAGGGGCTGCGCGCGCTGATCCAGTACTACACCCGCGAGGCGGGCGTCCGCACGCTCGAGCGCGAGATCGCCAAGCTCGCGCGCAAGGCGCTGCGCCGGATTCTCGAGAAGAAGATGGTGTCGGTCACGATCACGCCGGAGAATCTCGGCGAATATGCCGGCGTGCGGAAGTTCCGCCACGGCCTCAGCGAGGAAGAGCATCAGATCGGCGCGGTCACCGGGCTCGCCTGGACCGAGGTCGGCGGCGAATTGCTGACGATCGAGAGCGTCACCGTCCAGGGCAAGGGCGCGATCAAGACCACCGGCAAGCTTGGCGACGTGATGAAGGAATCGGTCGAGACCGCGTTCAGCTTCGTCAAGGCGCGCGCCCCGACCTACGGCATCAAGCCGAGCCTGTTCGCGCGCAAGGACGTTCATGTCCACTTGCCCGAGGGCGCGGTGCCCAAGGACGGACCGTCGGCTGGCGTCGGCCTCGTCACGGCGATCGTCTCGACGATGACCGGAGTGCCGGTGCGCCGCGACATCGCGATGACCGGCGAAGTGACGCTGCGCGGGCGCGTGCTGCCGATCGGCGGGTTGAAGGAGAAGCTGCTCGCGGCGCTGCGGGGCGGCATCAAGACCGTGCTGATCCCCGAGGAGAACGAGAAGGATCTCGAGGAAATCCCCGCGAACATCCGCGAGGGGCTGGAGATCATTCCGGTCAAGCATGTCGACGAGGTGCTGCGTCTGGCGCTGACCGAGAAGCTGACGTCGATCGATTGGACCGATGCGGATGAACTCGCCGCCCAGCCGCCGGTCGGCGTGCCGGGGATCGGGGAGACGGTCCACAAGCATTGAGGCGTTCTTAAGCCCCTTCCCTTCAGGGGAGGGGTTGGGGGTGGGGCCTGTCAGTCTCACCGAGCCCAGCGCCCAGGGGACAGGCCCCACCCCAACCCCTCCCCTTAAAGGGAGGGGCTAAGAGCGCGCTCGACCCTCCCTTTTCCCCAACAACCTTACTCCCGCGTTCGCCATTTCAGGCCAAAAAGTGGCGGAAATCCTTTGACAGGCGTTGTCGGCCCGTGCTGACTGAGCCGCTCGGCTATGGCCGCGACTCAATTCGAAGACACGCCACCAAGGGGGATTCCAGCAAGATGAACAAGCAAGAGCTGATTGGAACCGTCGCCGACACCTCGGGTCTCGGCAAGGGCGATGCCAGCAAGGCCGTGGAAGCCGTGTTCGACGCGATCTCCGCCGCGCTCAAGAAGGGCGACGAAGTGCGCCTCGTCGGCTTCGGCACCTTCTCGGTCAGCAAGCGCAAGGCTTCGACCGGCCGCAACCCGCGCACGGGCGAGGAGATGACGATCAAGGCGTCGAACCAGCCCAAGTTCAAGGCGGGCAAGGGCCTCAAGGACGCGGTCAACTGACCTGACGGTCGCGGGGCGCTCAGGTTTCTGGGGGCTGGACAGCGCCGAGCGCGCCGCCTAAAGGCCCGCTTCCGATTTCGCCCAAAAGGCGTTCGGGCGCGTAGCTCAGTGGTAGAGCACTGTGTTCACACCGCAGGGGTCGCAAGTTCAATCCTTGCCGCGCCCACCATCTAGAAAGCCCGCCGGTCGCAGGATCGGCGGGCTTTTTGGTGAAGGACGGGGTGGACACGATGCGCGGGAACGAGGCGAGGAACGAGCGGCTCTACGTCAGGGCGCTCGACATCATCGACGGCCGCCGGAACGGCTTTGGCGAGCCGATCCTGTGGCACCTTGCGCTGCGCGGCTACGGCCCGGCGATGATCTTCCTCGCGACGCGCCTCTCCGGCGCGGGCACGCGGTCCGAGTTCGGGCGTCCGGCGGATCGCTCCAGTGCCGCTTCGCTCTGCTACCGCGCGTGGCGCGCTGGTGGGCTCCTCTCGGCGCGGAACCTGGCGATGAGCCATTTCAATTTCGGCGACATGCAGGGCTATCGCCACTGGATGCGGCGCGCGGCGCAGGTGGGGGATGCCGACGGCGTGGCCGAATGCCGCCGCTTCGAAACGCGATTGCCGCACGCCGACGCGCGCAAGGTCGGCCGCCTTCGCCCGGATCGCCGCGACGGAAGCTGAACCGGCGCGGCGCGATCGCATTGATCTCGCGAGGGATGTCGGTCAGACCTGCCGTAACGAACCCGGCAGAACAGGAGCGGTGCATGGTCGATGAACAGGAGCGGGGCACGACCGATGACTTTCGGATCAGCAACCTCAACATGGTGGCGACCAACCCGGCCCTCGCGATCACCGAAGGCGCCGCCTGCGACGGGCGCTACCTGTATGTCACGCCGCACGACCAGTATGTCATCGCCAAGATCGACACCCGCAGCTTCAAGATCGTCGACACGCTCGACCTGAGCAAGGTCGACGCGGGTTTCACCGGCATGGCGGGCAGCTTCGTCGCCGGCGGCTATCTCTATGTCCTGCCGCATATGAGCAATTCGGGTCCGGTCTATCAGGACAATGTCGTGCGCGTGGATCTCGGCAATTTCACCCCGGCCGGGTGCGACAGCCTTGCGGTGCTCGACGCCGGCAAGTCGCTTTCGGCATTGGGCGGCCTGACCGACGGGACCAACGGCTATCTGAACATCACCGTCAGCAACCAGATCGCCGTGACCCGCTTCGGGCTCGGCGCCAGCTTCAATGCGAAGAGCGTGTCGACGGTCTCGATCCCGACCATCGCGGGCTATCCGGTGCTGCTGGGTACGCTGGTCGCGGTGGACAAGTCGAACGCCTATGTCGTCGCGACGGTCGTCACCTATGCCGGGACCGGCAACAACGACCGCACGATGGACCTGTGGCTGGTGTCGATCCCGACCGCGAATTTCACTGCGAAGGCCGCGAAATTCCAGCGCCTGACCAATGTCCCGTATCTCGGGGGATCGGTTCCCAAGGTCTACACCGCGGTCGACGACGGCAAGAACCTCTGGTGCCCGCCGATGCCGATCCTTGCCGGGCCGATGGTGGGAAGCTTCCTCGGGGTGATGAAGATCCCCAAGGCCAATCCCGCCGCCGTCTCGATCCAGCAGGGGCGGTCCGCCAAGGCTCCGACGTCGGCCGCGGCAGCCGGCTGCACCTCGGTCTATGACGGCTGGCGCTACGGCTACATCGCCTCGCAGTCGAATGCGCAGATCATGCAGCTCGACACGCAGGAAGGCGGCAGGATCGACCTCATCGACATCTCGGCCAAGTCGGGCGGCTATCCGATGTTCGGCTTGGGGTATGACGGGCATTGGGTCTACGCCGTCTCGTTCAACGGCGGCGCGGGGCTGTGCCTCCGGCTGCGCGCGTCTCAGTCGCCATCCGACAAGGATAAGGACAAGGACGACGACGGCTGTCCTTGCTGCGAGCCTTCCTAGGGAGGACGCGACTTGGCCCGCCCCTTCAAATGGATGCTCGCTGCGCTTGCCCTATTCGGGTCGTCGGGCGCGAACGGCCAGACCTATCGGCCGACGCCGTCCACGGGCGGCGTGGTGATCAGGGACGACGATCTCGGCGTCCGGGTGTCATGGGCCGATCGCGGGGCCGAGACCGTGTTCACCGTGGTGATGCATCAGGGCTGGACGCTCTATCTCGCGATCGACGGCGACCGCGACCGGATCTGGGGCACGGGTCCCTATGATCCCAAGGCCGCGAGCGTTCGCGGCGCCGACCGACAGGTCACCGGGCATGCGGCGGACGGCTATTGCGGCCAATATATCCATGCCGCCGATGCCGTGGATCCGGACACGGTGGGCGTCGCGTCGCAATGCTCGGCAACCTTGTTCGGCGGCCATGTCGAAGAGTCGCCGCCCGATGCCGAAGGGCGGGTGACGACGCGCTATTTCCTCCGCACCGCAGACATCTTCGGCACGCGGAGCAGCGCGAGCCTGGCGTTTTCGGTGTGGGACACCGAGGCGCACCACCCCTATTTCTCCCCCACCGCGCCGCTGGTGGTGTGGCGCCGCCCGCCGGCCACGCCGTGAGGCGCATCCTCCGCTAGCGGTCGCGGCAGCGCAACCGTTGCCCAACCGCATCGTCACAGAAGCGTCATGCCATTGTCGTGCAGGAGTCTTCGATTCCGCACCCGGCTGTCACGCGCGCCCCGTAGCGCTCCGCCTCGAGGACGACAGGGGGAACCGAGTCGCTCCCTCCGCCTGCCCACCAGCGAAACCGGCGCCCCGCCCGGAACGGAGACTTTCATGGCCAGCTTCAAACGCCTCAGCCTCATCCTGTTGACCAGTTGCGCGGGCGCCGCGCTTACGGCGTGCGACGGCGCGGCCGACATCGCCTCGCCCGGCACCGGCGGCAACGTCATCATCAACAACCCCCCGGCGCCGACCCCGACTCCGGCCCCCACGCCGACCCCGGCGCCTTTGGTCACCGCCGCGACCGGCTGCCCGACCATCGCCGACCCGCAGGGACTGGTCGACAGCGGCACCATCACCGGCCCGACCGGTTCGTACCGCGTGTGCACCTTGCCTTCGCGGATCAACGCCAGCATCAACCTGCCCAAGATCGCGGGCCTCGCCTATCGCCTCGGCGGCCGCGTCGACGTCGGCACCGATGGCGGTCCGGTCGCGACTGCCGCAGACACCAACGTCACGCTCAACATCGAGCCGGGTGCGATCATCTTCGGCGGCACCGGCGTGTCGTGGCTCGCGGTCAACCGCGGCAACAAGATCAACGCGGTCGGCACCGCGACCGCGCCGATCATCTTCACCAGCCGCGACAACATCCTCGGCCTCAACACCGACAGCTCGTCGGGCCAGTGGGGCGGCGTCGTCCTGATGGGGCGCGCGCAGGTCACCGATTGCGCCGCGCCCGCCGCGACGCCGGGTACCGTCGCCTGCGAGCGCCAGACCGAAGGCGCGGTCGACCCCGCGCTCTACGGCGGCGCCAACAACGCCGACAACAGCGGCCGGCTCAGCTACGTCCAGATCCGCTTCTCGGGCTATGTGCTCTCGGCCAATGTCGAGCTCCAGTCGCTGACCACCGAGGGCACCGGCACCGGCACCCAGATCGACCATGTCATGTCGTTCAACAGCTCGGACGACGGCGCCGAGTTCTTCGGCGGCCAGGTCAACATGAAATACTTCATCTCAGTGGGCGCCGAGGACGACAATATCGACACCGACACCGGCCTCAAGGGCAAGTTCCAGTACGTCATCGCGGCGCAGCGCTCGGGCATCGGCGATGCGATGATCGAAGCCGACACCGACAATGCGCTCGACGGCAACACCCCGCGCCAGGCGACCTTCGTCTCGAACGCGACCTTCGTGCAGCGCTCGACCACCGGCGCCGATCTCGCCGCGATCCTGCTGCGCGGCGGCACCGACTATACGATCGCGAACTCGGTGCTGGTCAGCCCCGACCTCGCCTGCCTGCGCATCAGCCGCGCCAACACCATCCAGGCCGCCGATCCGGCGCAGGACGAGCTCGGGCCGCCGGTGTTCCGCTCGGTGGTGATGCAGTGCCCGGCGACCAAGTATCTCGGCGCGAACAGCGTGACCAACGCCCAGGTCCAGACGATCTTCGGCTCGGGCGCGAACAACAACAATGACAGCTTCGTGCCGACCCTGGTCGGGGTCTATGTCAACGGCGCCAACGAGACCGCGGTGACGCCGTTCAACGCGGCCACGCTGTTCCCGTTCTTCGACACGACGACCTTCATCGGCGCCGTGAAGAGCTCGGCCGCGGCCGACGCCTGGTACACCGGCTGGACCTGCAACAGCGCCACCGCCAGCTTCGGCACCGGCAACAGCGGCAACTGCACCTCGCTCCCGACGGGCTGAGGCGAAGTCGCGGTTATGGGGCGGGGCGTGGCCGGCTGGCGACGCTCCGCCCTTTTCGGATTGAATAGGGGTTCACCATGATGAAGCCGCTGGGGCTCGCAAGCCTGTTGCTCTTTACCTCGGCGCTGGTCGCGCCTTCGGTCGCCCGTGCGCAGGCGGCGCCAGAACCGCAAGGGGATGCCGCTCCGACCGCCGAGCCGCAGCAGGAGGAAGAGGCCGCGCCCGACGTCTCGATCCCGGGCGGCGAGATCGTCGTCCGCGGCCGGCGCGGCGCCAACATCGTCCGCTCGGCACCGCAGGTCTCGGCGGTGCTCTCGAGCGCCGACATCGCCCGCACTGGCGAAGGCGACATCGCCGGTGCGCTGAGCCGCGTCACCGGGCTGAGCGTGGTCGGCAACGGCTTCGTCTATGTCCGGGGCCTGGGCGACCGCTATTCGCTCGCCTTGCTCAACGGCCTGCCGCTGCCCAGCCCCGAGCCGCTGCGCCGCAACGTGCCGCTCGACATCTTCCCGACCAACGTCGTCGCCTCGTCGCTCGTCCAGAAGAGCTATTCGCCCAATTTCTCGGGTGAGTTCGGCGGCGGCGTGATCAACCTGACCACCAAGGCGGTGCCGAGCGAGAGCTTCCTGACGATCAGCGGCGGCGTCGGCGGCGACACCCGCACCACCGGCCAGCTCGGCTATGTCTATGCCGGCGGCGGACAGGACTGGTCGGGCTTCGACGACGGCACGCGCGATTTGCCGCCCGCGCTCCAGGCGTTCCTCGCCGGCGGCCAGCGGATCAACGACTTGCCGCTCGCCCAGCGCCAGCTGATCGCCGGGCAGCTGGTCAACGCCAACAACGCGCTGCTCCAGCGCAGCCAGAATATCCCGGTCAACTGGTCGGCGGGCCTGACCGCGGGCACTTCGATCCCGCTCGGCGGCACCACGCTCGGGATCATCGCCACCGCGGGCTACAACAACAAGTGGCGCACCCGCGACACCAGGCAGCAGGCGACCGACTCCGCCGATCTCTCGACCAAGCGCTTCGATTTCGAGCGCGTCATCACCGACGACCATGTCGTCGCCAACGCGCTGCTCGGCTTCGGGCTCGAGTTCGGCGACAACAAGCTGCGCTGGACCAACCTCTATATCCGCGACACGCTCAAGCAGGCGCGGCTCGCCAACGGGCTCGACTTCACTTCGGGCGCGCGCCGCCGGATGATTCAGGACACCGCCTGGTACGAGCGCCAGCTGATCGACACTCAGTTCGTCGGCGAGTTCAAGTTCGGCGACATGAGCATCGACCTGCGCGGCAGCTATGCCAATTCGCAGCGCGAGGCGCCGTCGGAGATCTCGATCGGCTATGTGCTGTTCGAGAACGGGCCCTATGCCGGCAACTACCTCAACCGCCTCAATGCCGGGCTCGGCTCGGCCGACGCCAGCTATTCGGACCTCAACGAGGATCTGTGGGCGGGCGGGATCGACTTCAGCTACAAATTCTCGACGGGCGTGACGCTGAGCGCGGGCTATGCCTATTCGAGCACGACGCGCACGTCGTCGCGCCGCGAGTTCCAGTATATCGCGCCGAGCACGCTGCCCGAGGGCGTCAGCATGCTGCGGCCCGACCTGCTGCTCGGCGGGGCGATCATCCAGGCGTTCGGGGTGAATCTGGTCGAGACCACCGAGACCGATCCCGCCTTCCGCGCCGCGCTCGACAACCACGCCTTCTATGTCCGCGGCCGCTTCCAGCTCAGCGACGCGATCAGCCTCGACACCGGCGTGCGCTACGAAGTCGCCGAGCAGACCGTCGCGCCGCTCCAGGTGTTCACCGTCCCGAGCAACTCGGGCGCGTCCAACCGGCTCGACAACCAGTATTGGCTGCCTGCCGCCACGCTGACCTGGGAGCTGTCGAGCGGCCTCCAGTTCCGGCTGAGCGGCTCCAAGACGATCTCGCGCCCGCAGTTCCGCGAATTGCTCTTCCAGCAATATTACGACCCCGAGACCAACCGCCAGTTCCGCGGCAACCCGGCGCTGACCGACAGCCAGCTCTACAATGCCGATGCCCGGCTCGAATGGTATTTCGCACGCGACCAGCGCGTGTCGGTGGCGGGCTTCTACAAGCGGATCGACAATCCGATCGAGGCCTATGGCAGCTTCATCGGGGAGGACCCGATCACCAGCTTCGCCAACGCGCCGCGCGGCACGCTCTACGGCGCCGAATTCGAGGCGCAGAAATATTTCCCGCTCTGGGGTTCGCGCCGCGCCGTCGCGATCGCCAACTATACCTACACCAAGTCGAAAGTGTCGGTGAAGCCGGGCGACACCACCTCGATCTTCACCGGATCGCTGGCGAGCCCGATCCAGCCGGCCTCGAACTTCTTCCTCGACGGGCGTCCGCTCACCGGCCAGTCGGACCATCTCGTCAATCTCGAGCTCGGCATGGAGGACGAGGATCGCCTGTCGCAGTTCACCGTGCTGATGACCTATGCCAGCAAGCGCCTGACCAGCCGCGGCCCGGGGCTGCTGCCCGACATCTACGAATATCCCGGCGTCCGCCTCGATTTCGTCGCGCGCCAGGGCATCCGCATCGCCGGAATCGATGTCGAGGCCAAGCTCGAGGTGCGCAACATCACCGGCACCAAATACCAGGAATACCAGCAGAGCGGCGCCAACCGGGTCTATTACAACCTCTACAATGTCGGGACGAGCGCCACCTTCGGGCTGGGGGTGACGTTCTAGGGGTTAGCCGGAACCTCCGGTTTGCACCTCTCCCGCCTTCGCGGGAGAGGGAGGGGCCCGCCGCGAAGCGGTGGGAGGGTGAGGGTCTTCTTCTACCGGCCGGTCGTCCCCGCCAGAAGAAGAAGACCCTCACCCAACCCTCTCCCGCGAAAGCGGGAGGGTTAAGAAGACCTACCCCCAGTGCCGCTCCCTGAACCACTTGGTGATGACGTACTTGGTCCCGGCGCGCACCTTCATCGCGTGGTGCAGCGTCGAGGGGTTGGGCATGCCGTTCGGGCGCAGATTGTTCCAGGCGAGCAGCTTGCCGGCCTCTGGCTGGACGATCTTGTCGATCGCCTTGAACCGCGTCGCGCCGCCAGCCTCGACTTCGTTCAAGTAGATCATCACCGTCCAGGTGCGCTGCCCGGCGATGGTGCAGTAGCGGGCATAGTCGGCGCCGCTCGGCTCGAAATAGTCGGTATGCGCCTTGAACTCCTGCCCGACCTCATAGCGCTGGCCCTGGAGCGGTTCGCCGTGGAGCGGGTCGATCCCCATGAACGCGCTGATCCGCCGCTCGACTTCGGCGACGACCGGGTCGGCCGAATTGAGATCGCAGGTCTCGCTGGTGCGGAAGGCATAGTCGCCATTGGGGTCGGCGATCGTCGAGGGGCGGCGGTCGAGGTCGATCTGGCGCATCAGCTCGGTGCAGATCTCCGGCTCGAGGAAATCCTTGCGGATGAACATCGCCACCTTGGGCCCCGGCACGCGCTGGACGCCGGGGATCTGGGTGAGATGGTCGACGAGCGGCTCCGACGGGTGACCCGAGCCGAAATTATAAGCGGGGGCGGCGATCTGCATCGCCGCCTTCTGCCAAAAGCGGCGTAGCGATTCCAGTCCGTTGGCGGCTGCAACCGAGCCGTAACAAAAGCGCCGCGCAAGAGTCACATCCGCTGCCTAGGCCGGGAGGATGGAGCTCGACTCGCACACGCTGCCGTTCGCTGCCGGGGAACCGGCCGCGGCGTTCGTGGCGGCGCCCGACCTTCTCGCCGATATCCTCGACGAAGCGAATCGCCGCGGCGCGACGCATGTCCATCTCGATCCCGCCGGCGGCGAAATGCGGGTACGGCTGCGCATCGCCGGGCACTTGGTCGAAGTGGCGCGGTTCGGCGACCGCATCGTGCTGCACCTGCCAGCGTCCGACGCACGGGCAGGGGAACTTGAAGCACTGGGGATGACGCCCCGGCTCATCCGGACACTGGCGCCGGTGCTGAAACGGGGCGGGGGGCTGGTGCTGGTCGCGGGACCGGCGCAGTCGGGGCGGACGACGACGCTTCGCGCGCTGCTCGGCCAGCTCGACGACGGGACGCGCAACCTGCTCGCGGTCGAGAGCGCCGGACAATTCCGCGAGGCGCTGCGCCAGGACGCCGACGCGATCCTCATCGACACGATCACCGATCGCGAGACCGCGGCGCTGGCGGCCCAGGCGGTCGAGGCGGGGCATCTGGTGCTCGCCGGCATCGATGCGCCCGACTCGGTCGGCGCGATCCGGCAGATGCGCGCGCTCCGGGTCGAGCCGTTTCAGCTCGCCTCGACGCTGCGCGCGGTGCTGGCGCAGCGGCTGGTGAAGCGCCTGTGCCGCGACTGCCGCCGCCCGGTCCAGGCGCAGGGATCGGTGTCCGCCTTGCTTGGCTTCGATCCCGGGACGGTGGTCTATGCGCCCGTCGGCTGCGAGCGTTGCGACGGCGGATTCGCCGGGCGAATCGCGGTGTTCGAGGCGATCCATGCCGACGCCCCGCTCCGCCGGCTGGTCAATGACGGCTGCGACGGCGCGATCATCGCGCGCCATGCCTTTCTCAACGCGCCGAATCTCGGCTCCGCCGCCCGCGCGCTGGTCCGCGAAGGAGTGACCACGCCCGAGGAGGCGGTTCGCGTGTCGCGGGGGTGAGCAACAATCTTGCGCTTCGGCGATCGCGCCGCTAAGCGCGCATCCTTCGTGGCGATCGTAGTTCAATTGGTTAGAGCGTCGGCTTGTGATGCCGGATGTTGCGGGTTCAAGTCCCGTCGGTCGCCCCATTTTTTTCGGACCATATCCCGTGACCACTGACTGGGGCTTCCCCGACTTCGACGACCATGAGGGCGTCCACCTGTTCACCGATCGGGCGACCGGCCTGAGCGCCGTGATCGCGGTCCATTCGACGGCGCTCGGGCCCGCCGCGGGCGGAGTGCGCTTCTGGCACTATGCCGACAGCCGCGCGGCGATCACCGATGCGCTGCGGCTGTCGCGCGGCATGAGCTACAAGAACGCGATGGCGGGCCTGCCGATGGGCGGCGGCAAGGGCGTGGTGCTGGCGAACCCGCAAGGCACCAAGACTCCGGCGCTGCTCGAGGCGTTCGGCCGCGCGGTCGAGTCGCTCGCCGGGCGCTACGTCACCGCCGAGGATGTCGGCATGTCCGAGGCCGACATGAAGCATATCGCCGGCACGACCCGGCACGTCTCCGGGCTCCCGGTCGCGGCGGGCAGCGCCGGCGGCGATCCCGGGCCGACCACCGCCAAGGGCGTCTATCTGGGGGTCAAGGCAGCGGCTAGGCGCGGCCTCGGCGCCGACTCGATGCAGGGCGTCCATGTCGCGATCCAGGGCGTCGGCAGCGTCGGCGGCGGACTCGCCCGGCTGCTCGCGAAGGACGGCGCCAAGCTGACCCTCGCCGACGTCAATGCCGACCGCGCCGCGGCGCTGGCGGCCGAGCTGGGCGCGGACACCGTGGCGACCGGCGCGATCCTCGGCCTCGATGCCGAGATCGTCAGCCCCAACGCGCTCGGCGCGATCCTGACCGCCGAGACCATCGCCGCGCTCAATTGCAAGATCGTCGCGGGCGGGGCGAACAACCAGCTCGCCACCCGCGAGGACGGCGCCCGGCTCCACGGCCGCGGCATCCTCTACGCACCCGATTACGTGATCAACGCGGGCGGGATCATCAATGTCGGGCTCGAATATCTCGGGCTCGGCGACTATGCCGAAGTCGAGGCCCGCGTCGCGCGCATCCCCGACCGGCTGATCGAAGTGTGGGACGAAAGCGACCGCACCGGCGATCCCGAGAGCGAAGTCGCCGACCGCATCGCGCAAAGGTTGATCGGCCGGGGCTGATCGTTGCGGCACCGGACTCGGGAAACATCCCGAATGGCGCCTTCACGCTAAGCATCGTTAGGTCCCGCGACACAGGCGGGGTAGCATCCCCGTGGCAGGCGATGCCGGCTCGGAGTCGGATCGCCGCGGGGGAGCGGACATGGCCGAGGCGCAGGATTTTTCCGGCTTTGAGCTGAACGAAGCAGCGGCGCCGGACAGCGCCCCGGCGTCGCTCGGCGTCTCCACCGTCGCGCCCGCACTCGCCCTGGCGCTCGCCGCCTGCGATTCGGCGGGCGGATCGAGTGGCGGCGGCGGTATCGTCTCGCCCGCGCCCACGCCGACGCCCACCATCGCCGCGGTCACCCAGGTCCAGGCCAGCCGTTTCCTCGCCCAGGCGACGATGGGCGCGAGCAGGCTCGACATCGCCGAGGTCCAGTCGCGCGGGTTCGAAGGCTGGATCACCGCGCAGTTCGCGATGACGCGCGCGACGTCGCACTGGGACTGGCTGGTCTCGAAGGGCTACAACAACGCCGCCAACATCAACAACGAGCAGGGTTTCGATCCGACGATGTGGCGCCAGCTGATCGCCGAGCCCGGCCAGCTGCGCCAGCGCGTCGGCATGGCCCTGCTCGAGACGCTGGTGGTCGGGATCAGCGGGGTCCAGCTCAACTGGGTGCAGTTCGCGATGGCCGCCTATGTCGATGTGCTGCTCGACAACGCCTTCGGCAATTTCCGCACGATCCTGGACAGGATCACCACCAACGCGGCGATGGGGTCGTTCCTGACCTTCCTCAACAACCGCAAGGCCAATGCCGCGACCGGATCGGTCCCCGACGAGAATTACGCGCGCGAGCTGATGCAGCTGTTCACCATCGGGCTCCACCAGCTCAACATGGACGGCACCCCCAAGCTGTCGGGCGGCAAGCCGATCGAGACCTATGGTCCGGCCGATGTCTCGGGGCTGGCGCGGGTGTTCACCGGGCTCACCACCGATACTCGCGACACCACGACGCCCGACGTCTATCGCCGCCCGCTGGTGGTCAACGCAGCGACCCACGAGCTCGGCGCGTCGAACTTCCTCGGCGCGAGCGTGGCATCGGGGACCACGGGCGCCGCGGCGATCGGGATCGCGCTCGACACGATCTTCGCGCATGCCAACGTCCCGCCCTTCGTCTCGAAGCAGCTGATCCAGCGGCTGGTCACCAGCAACCCCACGCCCGCCTATGTCGGGCGCGTCGCTTCGGTGTTCGCCGACAATGGCGCGGGGGTGCGCGGCGACATGAAGGCGGTGATTCGCGCGATCCTGCTCGACGGCGAGGCGCGCGCCGATCCGTCGAGCGCCACCACTGCGGGCAAGCTGCGCGAGCCGGTGATGCGGATGACCGGCTGGGCGCGGGCGTTCAACGCCGCGTCGATCTCGGACGCCTGGGCGATCGGCGACACCAGCAGCTCGAGCACAAGGCTGGCGCAGTGCATGGGGCGCAGCTCGTCGGTCTTCAACTTCTTCCGGCCGGGCTATTCGCCGCCCAACACCGCGATCTCGAACGCGGGGCTGGTCGCGCCGGAGTTCCAGATCACCAACGAGCTGAGCGCAGTCGCCTTCATCAACTACATGTCGGCGCTGATCACCGCGACCGGCGATTTTCGAGCCGATTATACCGAGATATTGACCAAGGCGGCGGACAGCCAGGCGCTGGTCGACGACGTCAACCTGGTGGTCGCGGCGGGGCAGGTGAGCGCGGCGACGGTCGCGCAGATCAAGGCCGCGGTCGACAGCATCGGCACCACCGGCACGGGGCCCGCCAACCGGGTCTCGGCGGCGATCCTGCTGACGCTGGCGTCGCCCGAATATCTGACGCTGAAATGAGGAGGCGGACATGACCAACGACCAGTCGCGCCGCGCCTTCATCAAGCGCACCACCGCGCTCGGCATCGCCGGATCGGCCGCGCCGTTCGTCACCAGCCTTGCCGCGATCGGCGAGGCCGCGGCGGCGACTGCGTCGGACTACAAGGCTTTGGTCTGCATCTTCCTCTATGGCGGCAACGATTACGCCAACACGCTGCCGCCCTACGACCAGGCCAGCCATGACCTCTACGCCGCCGCACGCCCGACGCTGGCGCATGCCCGCGCCACGCTGGCGGCGACGGCGCTGACGCCCGCCGTCGCGCTGCCCGGCGGCCGCCAATATGCCCTCGCGCCGACGATGGCGCCGCTGATGCCGGTGTTCAACGCAGGGAAGCTGGCGGTCGCGCTCAACGTCGGCACGCTGATCCAGCCGACCACCAAGGCGCAATATAGCGGCAATTCGGTGCCGCTCCCGCCCAAGCTGTTCAGCCACAACGACCAGCAAAGCTATTGGCAGGCCTCCAACCCCGAAGGCGCGACCTCGGGCTGGGGCGGGCGGCTCGGCGACCTGTTCCAGAGCGGCAACGGCAGCGCGACGCTGACCTGCATCAACGCCGCCGGCAACGCGGTCTTTCTCACCGGGCGCCAGGCGATCCAGTATGCAGTCAGCACCAACGGCCCGATCGCGCTGCTCAACAACAACACCAATCTGTTCGGGTCGTCGCTCGCGGCGACGACGCTGCGCAGCATCATGAGCGGCCCGCGCGCCAACCTGTTCGAGAACGAGCATGCGACGATCAGCAAGCGCGCGCTCGACACCTATGCCCAGGTCAGCACCGCGCTCGCCGGCGCGCCCGCGGCCAATTTCCCGCTGTTCCCGGCGGGCAACAGCCTGTCCGACCAGCTCAGGATCGTCGCGCGGCTGATTTCGGTCTCGCAGGAGCTGGGGGCGAAGCGGCAGGTGTTCTTCGTGTCGCTCGGCGGGTTCGACATGCACGACAATCTCGCCGACGATCACCCGGTCCAGGTCGGACTGCTCGCGAACGCGATGAAGGCCTTTTACGACACCACCGTCGCGCTCGGCATCGCCGACCGGGTGACGACGTTCACCGGCTCGGATTTCGGCCGCACCCTCCAGCCCAACGACGACGGATCGGACCATGGCTGGGGCAGCATGCACTTCGTGATGGGCGGCGCCGTCAACGGCCGCCGCTTCTACGGGACGGCGCCGGCGGTGGGGAACAACACCCCCGACGATGTCGGCCAGGGCCGGCTGCTGCCGACGATCGCAGTCGACCAATATGCCGCGACGCTGGCGTCATGGTTCGGGGTGACCCCGAGCAACATGGTCACGGTGCTGCCCAATATCGGCAACTACAACCCGTCGACGTGGAATCTGGGGTTCGTTTGAGCCCCGAGTCGCGCGCAATCGATGTTGGAAGCGCACGGCTTAGCTTCACACTTTGGACGCGAATCGTGAATGAAAGTGTCCCGACTTTGTAAGATCGTTGCGCGGCCGGATGGGCTGATGGTTGGGGTTCACGGTTCAAAGAGCGGGCGATGATGACAGATTCGGGGCTTGTAGGACAGCGGCTGCACCGGGGTGACGGAAGATATGGAGGCGATGGATTCCCCCGCCGAACCCCGCTATCCCCCAAGCCGTGCCCGCGCTTCACGCCCTCGCCAATCCGACGCGCTTCCTCAAGCTTGCGCGCCCGCTGACCCCGGTCCTGTTCTGGACCGGGGTGGCGCTGGCGCTGGCCGGCGGCTGGGCGGGGCTGACGCTGACGCCGGCGGACTATCTCCAGAAGGAGACGGTGCGGATCCTCTATATCCATGTCCCCTCGGCCTGGCTGGGAATGGGCGGGTGGAGCGGGCTCGCGATCGCGAGTCTGAGCTATCTGGTCTGGCGGCATCCGCTGGCCAATATCGCCGCGCGGGCGATGGCGCCGGTGGGGGCGGTGTTCGCCGCGCTCTGCCTGATCACCGGATCGATCTGGGGACGCCCGACCTGGGGGACCTGGTGGGAGTGGGACGGGCGGCTGACCTCGATGCTGCTGCTGTTCTTCGTCTATGTCGCCTATATCGCGCTGGCCCGCGCCGATGGCGAGCGCGGCGGCGACGGACGCGTGCCCGCGCTGTTCGGCGTGGCGGGGTCGGTGCTGCTGCCGGTGATCCATTATTCGGTGATCTGGTGGAAGACGCTCCACCAGGGCGAGAGCGTGATCAGCGGCAAGATCGACCGGTCGATGCTGTGGCCGCTGTGGCTGACCTTGCTCGGGTTCACCCTGTTCTTCGCGGGGGTGGTGCTGATGCGGATGCGCGCGGCGCTTGCCGTCCAGAAGGTCGAGGCGCGGATGCGGCGGATGGCCCAATGAAAACGAAAACGCCGTGAACCATTGGGCATTCGTTTCCGCGGCGTACATCGCCGTCGTGCTCGGCGCGGGCGGGCTTGCGCTGCTCAGCTGGTGGGCGATGCGGCGCGCCGAGGCCGCGGCGGATGCGCTGGGCAAGCGGGCATGATGGTCAAGCCCAAGCACCAGCGGCTCGTCCTCGGGCTGCTCGCGGTCGCGGCCGTGCTCGGCGCGGGCGGGCTGGCGCTGTCGGCGCTGCAGGACCAGGCGGCGTTCTTCTACGCGCCGGGAGATGTCGCGGGTAAGCCCTTGCCGCTCAACCGCAATGTCCGGCTCGGCGGGATGGTCGAGACGGGCTCGCTCAAGCACCAGCCCGATGGCGTCTCGATCAATTTCGTCGTCAGCGACGGTGTCGCCAAGGTGCCCGTGGCGTTCCGCGGGGTGACGCCCGACCTGTTCAAGGAAGGCTCGGGCGTGGTCGCCGAGGGCCGCTTCAACCCCGACGGCAGCTTCACCGCCGACAATATTCTCGCCAAGCATGACGAGCGCTACATGCCGCCCCAGACCGCTGGAAACATGCACAAGACCGAGACGCTGAAGAAATGATCGCCGAGGGGGGACTCGCCGCACTGTGGATCGCCGCGGCGATGGCGCTGGTCCAGTTCGTCGTGGCGGCGGGCGGGGCGCGGTCGGGGTCGGCCGAGCTGATGATCGCGGCGCGGCGGATCGCGGTGGTGCAGGGCGTGCTCGCGCTGCTTTCGTTCGCGCTGCTGATCGCGCTGTTCGTGCAGAGCGACATGTCGGTGCTGCTGGTCGCCACGAACAGCCATTCGGCCAAGCCGCTGATGTACAAGATCGCCGGCGCCTGGGGGAACCATGAAGGCTCGATGCTGCTCTGGGTGACCGTGCTCGGCGTCGCCGGCGCGGGCGTCGCGATCTTCGAGCGGCGGCTGGCGGAGAAGACGCTGGCGGCGACATTGGGCGCACAGGCGGTGCTGGCGCTCGGCTTCTACGCCTTCCTGCTGCTCGCCTCGAACCCGTTCCTGCGAGTCGATCCGCCCGCGCCCGACGGGCAGGGGCTCAACCCGCTGCTCCAGGATCCCGGCTTGGCGTTCCACCCGCCGACGCTCTATCTCGGCTATGTCGGGCTCTCGGTCGCGTTCAGCTTCGCGGTCGGCGCGATGATGACTCGCGACGTCGGCCCCGCCTTCGCGCGGGCGATGCGGCCCTGGGTGCTGGGGGCGTGGATTTTCCTGACGATCGGGATCACCGCGGGCAGCTATTGGGCCTATTACGAGCTCGGCTGGGGCGGCTGGTGGTTCTGGGACCCGGTCGAGAACGCGTCGCTGATGCCGTGGCTGGCGGCGACCGCCTTGCTCCATTCGGTGACCGTGCTGGCGACGCGCGACGGCCTCCGCGCCTGGACGCTGATGCTCGCGGTGGTCGCCTTCTCGATGTCGATGATCGGCACCTTCCTGGTGCGCTCGGGCATCCTGGTCAGCGTCCATGCCTTCGCGGTCGACCCGACTCGCGGCACCTTCATCCTCGCCTTGCTGGCGCTCTATATCGGCGGGGCGCTGGCGCTGTTCGGCCTCAGGGTGGGGACGGTCAAGGCGGGCTCGACCTTCCAGCTGGTCAGCCGCGAAGGCGCGCTGGTGCTCAACAACCTGCTGCTGACGGTGATCCTCGGCGTGGTCTTCATCGGCACGCTCTACCCGCTGCTCGCGCAGGCGATGGGGCAGCAGCTGTCGATCGGGCCGCCCTTCTTCAACAAGGCGGCGGTGCCGGTCACGCTGGCGCTGGTGGTCGCGACGATGGCCGGGCCGATGCTCAAGTGGCGCAAGGACAATTGGCTGGCGCTGGCGGGCAAGCTGATGCTGCCCGCCGCGGCCGCGGCGACGGCGCTGGTGATGCTGCTGGTCGCGGCGCCGGGGACGCACTGGATGCCGCTGGCCGGGCTGACCGCGGCCGCGGGGCTGGCGGTGGCGAGCCTGGTGCCGCTGTTCGGGCGCAAGCTCCGGCGCACGCCGATGCACATCTTCGGGATGGTGCTCGCGCATTTCGGGGTGGCGGTGAGCATTTCCGGCATGGCGGCGGACAGCGCGTTCAAGATGGAGCGCTTGGCGGCGGTCCGGGTCGGCGACGCGGTCAATGTCGGGCCGTTCGCGGTGACGCTCACCGACGTGCAGCCGGTGATCGGCGAGAACTGGTCGGCGCTCGAGGCGACGCTGACGATCCGGCGTGCGGCCGGGAGCCCATTTACCCTCCATCCGCAGCAGCGCTATTTCAGCCAGCCGGTGACCACCACCAGCGAGGCGGCGATCTCGACGATGGTCGACGGGCAGCTCTACACCGTGCTCGGCGCCGGTGACGGCAAGGGCCGCTGGCAGCTGCGGCTGTGGTGGAAGCCGTTCGTGACCTTCATCTGGCTGGGCGGTTTCCTGATCGGGCTGGGCGGCCTGCTCGCGCTGATCGGGCGCGTGCGGCAGGCGCGGCGTGCCGAGGATGACGTCGCGTGAGGCGGGCGCTGATCTGGGCGCCGCTGGCGCTGTTCGCTTTGGTGTTTGCGCTGGTTGCGGCGGGGCTGATCAAGCCGGGCGACCGTGCGGTCAAGTCGGCGATGGTCGGCAAGCCGGTGCCGGCGATCGCGCTGCCCGGGCTGCTGCCGGGGCGCGGGGGCCTCACCAACGCGGACCTCACCGCGGGCAAGCCGCGGCTGATCAACGTGTTCGCGAGCTGGTGCATCCCGTGCGTCGCCGAGGCGCCGCAGCTGATGGCGCTCAAGGCCGCGGGAGTCGAGATCGACGCGGTCGCGGTGCGCGACACGCCCGAAGCCGTGCAGGGCTTCCTGTCGCGCTACGGCGACCCCTATGCCCGGATCGGCGACGACCGGCAGAGCGCGGCGCAGCTGGCGCTGGGATCGTCGGGGGTGCCCGAGACCTTCGTCGTCGATGCGAAGGGAATTATCGTCGCGCAGCATATCGGCGACATCCGCGAGGACGACGTGCCCAAGCTGCTTGCGGCGCTGGAGGCGGCGAAGTGAAGCGTGCCGCGCTCCTGCTCGCAGTCGCGCTGGCGGTCGCGCCGGCGATGGCGGATTCCAACCTCCCGCCCGCGCAGCTCGCCTATACCCAGCTCCCCGACCCGGCGCAGGAGGCGAAGGCCAAGGCGCTGATGGAGTCGCTGCGCTGCCTCGTCTGCCAGGGCCAGTCGATCGCCGATTCGGACGCCGAGATGGCGGGCGACATGCGCGCGCTGGTGCGCGAGCGAGTCGCGGCGGGGGAGAAGCCCGACGATATCCGCGCCTGGCTGGTCCAGCGCTATGGCGATTACGTGACTTATGACCCGCCGTGGAGCTGGCTGACCGCGCCGCTGTGGCTGACGCCGCTGGCGCTGCTCGTCATCGGCTTCTTCATCGCACGGCGCTCTTTCGGCAAGGAGGAGGCGGAATGACCGGCTGGCTGGTGCTGGGTGTGATTGCGATCGCCGCTGCGCTGCTGCTGGCGCTGATCGGCTTTCCGACGCGGCTATGGACGATCGCCGGGACCGCGCTGCTGCTCGGCGCGACCGGCTATGCCTGGCAGGGCAGTCCGGGGCTGGCGGGGCATCCGGTGACCGCGGAGGGGACCAAGGTCGAGATTCCGGTCCAGATCACCGATCTGCGCGACGCGATGTTCGGCCGGTTCGGCTTCGACCAGGCCAATTTCATGCGCGCCGACGCGATGACCCGGATCGGCGCGCCGGGCACCGCGGTCCGGGTGATGCAGGATGCGGTCCGCAAGGCGCCGCGCGACGCCGCGGCGTGGACTGGCCTGGGCACCACGCTCGCCGAGCACGACAAGGGCGTCTCGCCCGCGGCGCGGATGGCGTTCGACCGGGCGATGGCGCTGTGGCCCCAGCACCCCGGGCCGCCCTTCTTCCTCGGACTCGCGCTGGCGCGGGCCGGGCAGGCGGCGGAGGGCAGGGCGTTCGTCGCGCGCGCCGTCGATCTCGCGCCTGCGGGAGCGTCGTACCGTCCAGACCTGGTGATGTGGCTGGGGCTGATCGACGCGAACATCGCGGCGCAGGCGCGGCAGGGGCGGTAGCTCAGTAAGGTTGCAGGCTCTTCTAGCCCCTCCCCTTCAGGGGAGGGGTTGGGGTGGGGCCTATCCTCTGGGCGACGGTCTCGG
>JAZKCD010000034.1:0-61417 GCA_040388355.1 Pseudomonadota bacterium
GCTTGATCATCTGCTCGGCGACATCGATGTCGGCGATCACGCCGTCGCGAAGCGGGCGAATCGCCTCGATCGATCCGGGGGTCTTGCCCATCATCAGCTTGGCGTCCTCGCCGACCGCCTTGACCTTGCGGACGCCGTTGATCGTCTCGACCGCGACGACCGAAGGCTCGTTGAGCACGACTCCGCGTCCGCGCAGATAGACCACCGTGTTGGCGGTGCCGAGGTCGATGGCCATGTCATGCGACATGAATTTGAAAAACCGCGAAAAAAGCATCAAACGTCCCGTCCTGCCGCGCTGGCCCGATCAGCGCTGCTGTTCGCACAAATTCTTATCCCCAACCCTCCGAAGCGGATCAGCTCCAGCCTCGGATTTCTGGCGGATGCGGGTCGCGGAATGCCTTCGCTTGGTCTAGAGCGACACGAGTGTCAATACGCCGTCTCCCCGAACATCTCGTCAATCGAATTGCTGCCGGCGAAGTCGTCGAGCGGCCCGCCAGTGCGTTGAAGGAATTGACGGAAAACGCCGTCGACGCCGGCGCTGCCCGCATCGCCATACGCCTTGGCGCGGGGGGCACCGAACTGATCGAAGTCACCGACGACGGATGCGGCATGAGTCCCGCCGAAATGGCGCTTTCGCTCGAGCGCCACGCCACGTCGAAGCTGCCCGACGACGCGATCGAAGCAGTCACGACGTTGGGTTTTCGCGGCGAGGCGTTGCCGTCGATCGCCAGCGTCGCGCGGCTGAGCCTCGAAAGCCGGGTGCGCGGCGCGGAAGGCTGGGCGCTGAGCGTCGACAATGGCGACCGGATCGCGGAGGGGCCCGCCGCGCTCCCGCCCGGCACTCGCGTCCGCGTCGAGCAGCTGTTCGCCCGCGTCCCCGCGCGCCGCAAGTTCCTGCGCAGCGCGCGTTCGGAATATGCCGCGTGCCTCGACGTGGTGAAGCGGCTCGCGATGGCGCGGCCCGACATCGCCTTCACGGTTGAGCATGACGGCCGCCGCGTCCTCACCGTCCAGGGCGGCGAGACTCGCCCCGAACGCGTCGCCGCGCTCACCGATCGCGCGCTGTTCGACAATTCGGTCGCGATCGATTTCGAGCGCGAGGGGCTGGTGCTCGGCGGAGTCGCCGGGCTGCCGACCTTCAACCGCGGGGTGGCCGACCACCAGTATCTGTTCGTCAACGGTCGCCCGGTGAAGGACCGCCTGCTCGCGGGCGCGGTGCGTGGCGCCTATGCCGAGATGCTCGCGCGCGACCGTCATCCGGTGGTGGCCTTGTTCCTCGAGGTTCCGGCGAGCGAAGTCGACGTCAACGTCCACCCGGCCAAGACCGAAGTCCGCTTCCGCGATCCCGCGCTGGCGCGGGGGCTGATCGTCAGCGGGCTCAGGCGCGCTCTCGACGAAGCCGGCCACCGCAGCGTCCAGCGGCCCGCCGCGGGCGCGCTGGGGATGTGGACTTCTTCTAGCCCCTCCCCTTCAGGGGAGGGGTTGGGGTGGGGCCTGTCCGCGGGGGCCGGTCTCGGTGAGACATCCCCCCCCCCCCACCCCTCCCCTGCAGGGGAGGGGCCAAGATACGTGCGTGAACGTAGCACCAGCTTCCTAACCCCGCCCCCCCAGGCCCGCGCCGAGCCCGCGCACGCGCCGATCCCCGAATCGGTCCAGTTCCCCCTCGGCGTCGCCCGCGGCCAGGTCGCCAAGACCTATATCGTCGCCGAAGCCGAGGACGGGCTGATCATCGTCGACCAGCACGCCGCGCACGAGCGCCTCGTCCTCGAGCGGATGCGCCGTGCGATGCAGGGCGGCGGGGTGGCGAGCCAGGCGCTGCTGCTCCCCGAAGTCGTCGAGCTCGACGAGCCCGCCTGCGACCGCCTCGAATCGCGCGCGGAGGAGCTGGCGCAGTTCGGCCTCGACCTCGAACGCTTCGGCCCGCGCGCGATGCTGGTCCGCGCCACGCCGGCGGCGCTGGGGGCAGGCGACGTCCACGGCCTCGTCACCGATCTCGCCGACGAGCTCGCCAGCTTCGACGAGGCGCTGTCGCTGAAAGAGCGGCTGGACCATGTCGCCTCGACCATGGCCTGCCACGGCTCGGTCCGCGCCGGCCGCATCCTCTCGGTCGCCGAGATGAACGCGCTGCTCCGCGAGATGGAAGTCACCCCGCATTCGGGCCAGTGCAACCATGGCCGCCCGACCTGGGTGAAGCTGGCCCATGGCGATATCGAGAAACTGTTCGGGCGGAAGTGAGCGGCGCGCGTAGCTAAAAGATTAGCCACGCGGTAATTATGAATATGCCGCACGTTATCTTTCAATAGTCATGGCGAATGCCGTCAGTTGTTTTTCGATGTGCCTGACGTATGATCTCGGATCTCTACAGCAGAGGAGAGGGCGAGATGCGGAAATTCACTATTACCATGGCGGCAATTTTTGCCACTGTGTCGGCGATGTCCATCACTCCGGCGATGGCGGCATCGGTGCCGATCGAAAAATACGTCATCTATTATATCGGCCTTACCCAGGTCGGAGATGCGACCTTCTACTGCGACGGAACGATCGTGACGAACGGCTTCGTCTCCTCGGAGGCCGTCGAATATTATTACGGCTGCTGAACGCCGGTGCCGGGAGCGGTCTTCGGTTCGAGCCGATGCCGCTCTCAACTCCCGCCGCCCACGCGATACCCCGCCGGCAGCATCGGCATGCCCGTCGGCGTCCCGCTCAGATCCACCACGCACATGAACCGGTAGGTCCGGTGCTCGCCGCACCCGACCCCGGCATAGCGATAGTCCCTCGCGAACAGCGATTTGCGGTGCCCGCGCCCCGGCACGCCGTCGTCGACGATCAGCTGCATCACGACATCGTCCGCGCCGTCGAAGCCGTAGGAGATGCTCTCGCCGACATAGATGTCGCCGCCGCGCCGCCTGACCCGCTCGCCGGGCGAGGCGCCGTCGGGCGACACATGGCCGGTGCCCCCGTCGCGTCCCTGCATCGCCGCATGGTCGCGCGCCGCCAGCGCCAGCACTTCGCCTTCGCTCAAGGGCGGCAGCGGCGCCTGGCGCTCGAGAAAGTCGATCGCCTCGTCGACCGCGCCCGGCCCTTCGCGAGTCACCACTCCGGCCTCGTCGCCCGGGCGATAGAGGATGCGCCCGTCGAACCACGCGCGGTATTCGCGCAGCTGGTCGGCATAGGCCTGCGGATGCGCGCGCGCGAAGTTGATGCGGTCGAGCACCCCGGCCTCGAGCCCGCCGGGGGCGGACATCGCGGTGAGCGCAAGCCAGCCGGCGCCGAGCGCCGCTGCGAGACGAGGAATGGCAGCCACCGGAAATCCCCCCACGGGACTGCGCCGCGACTCATTCGCGGCGGCAAGAAACGGTGTAAAACCATTGCCTTAACGGGACGACAAAACAATCCGTACTATTACGGTTAACCCTTCACGGCGCGCCGTTCGGGGTGCGCGCGAAGTCGGCGACGCACATCGTGCCATAGACTTTGTGCGGTCCGCAGGCGGCGCCCGCGTAGAGGAACTCGCCCGCCAGCGCGATGCGGCGATGGCCGCGGTCGCGCACGCCGTCGTCGACGATCAGCTGGCGGACGACCTCGACCGCGGTCGACGGGCCATAAGTGATCGTCTCGGCGACGAAGCTTTCACCGCCGCGTTTCTTGACTCGCCCGCCCGCACGGCTGCCGTCGGCGGAGACATGGCCGGTGGTGCCCAGTGGCCCCTGCTCGAGGACGAAGTCGCGCGCCGCCAGCGCGAGCAGGTCGGATGGCTGGACCAGCGGCACCGCGCCGCGCTTGCCGAGATCGGCGATCGCCTCGTCGACCGCCGCGACGCCCTCCGCGGTGATCAGCCCGCCCGGATTGCCCGGATAGCGCACGATCTTGCCCTGGAAATAGCCGCGATAGCGGCGCAGCGCCTCGGCATAGTCGGCAGGGCGGGAGCGGGCGATGTTGATCTCGGTGATCACCGCCACCGGCGTCGGCGGCTCGCGCAGCGGCGCGGGCGCGGCGGATCCGCCGAGCAGGGCGGCGGCGAGAAGCAGGCCGAGGCGCAGCGTCATCGCCCAACTCTCATTTAATAGTCCTCCGTGGCCGGGAGTCCCGGACCTGAACGGCGCCGGAACGCGGGATTCATATTCGTGCAACCTTAATTCGATCCGGCCGTTGTGCAGGAGAACAAACGATATGGACAGTGTCGCTATGAGTAAGGTCTTCCCCGTGGTGCTTGCCCTGATCCCGCTGATGGCGGTCGTGGGCGCCTGCGTTTCCTGCCCGTAACGCAGTCCCGATCACGCTGATTACCCGAAAACGGGGCCGCGCGGACCATCCGCGCGGCCCCTTTTCTTGTCTGGATGACGGGAGTTCGCTCCAGCAAGGTGAACAAGGGCGCTTGTTGCTTCTTGTTCCCCTGCGAAAGCAGGGGCCCAGGGTCACAAGAGTTGAACTGCTTGGCTCTGGCCCCCTGCTTTCGCAGGGGAACAAGCAAGTATTTCGTACAAGGGTATAGGCGCCGAAACGAAAAGGGCCGCCCCGGTTTCCCGGGACGGCCCTGTTTCCTGGCGTTGCGAAGGGCTTACGCCTCTTCGGCCTCGCCCGCGTCGTCCGCGGCGGCCGGAGCCTCCGAGACTTCGGCGGTCGCGCCCGGCTCGGCGTTGGGATCGTAATCCTCGACGAAGCCGGCTTCGTCCTTCTCGAACATCGCCTTGGCGACATCGACGCCCTGCGCCTGCATCTCGGCCTCTTCGGGCGAGCGGGCGACGTTGACCTTGACGGTCACCGACACTTCGGGGTGCAGCGCGACATTGACCGTGTACACGCCGATCGACTTGATCGGCTTGTTGAGCACGACCTGGCTCTTGTTGACCTTGTGACCCTCGGCGACGAGCGCCTCGACCAGGTCGCGCACCGCGACCGAGCCGTAGAGCTGGCCGGTGTTCGAGGCCTGGCGGATGAGCGTCACCGAAACGCCCTCGAGCGTCTTGGCTTCGGTCTCGGCCTCGCCGCGGCGGCTGGCGTTCTCGGTGACGATCCGCTCGCGGTTCGCCTCGAACACCTTCTTGTTGGCGGCGTTCGAACGGAGCGCCTTCTTGTTGGGCAGCAGGAAGTTGCGGGCGAACCCGTCCTTCACCGTGACCACGTCGCCGATGACGCCGAGCTTCTCGACGCGCTCAAGCAGAATGACTTCCATGGGATCTGCTCCTTACTTCACGATGTAGGGCAGGAGGCCCAGATGACGCGCGCGCTTGATGGCCTGGGCCAGCTCGCGCTGCTTCTTCGCGCTCACCGAAGTGATGCGCGAGGGGACGATCTTGCCGCGCTCCGAGACGAAGCCCTGGAGCAGCCGGACGTCCTTATAGTCGATCCGGGGGGCGTCCTTCGCGGAGAAGGGGCAGCTCTTGCGGCGGCGGAAAAAGGGTCGTGCCATGTCTCAAATCTCCCTTATTCGCCGAAGCCGCCGGCGTCGTCGCGGTCGCGACGGCCGCGGCGCTCGCGGTCACCCTTGCGCATCATCACGGTCGGGCCTTCTTCCAGCGCATCGACCTTGACGGTCATGTAGCGGATGACGTCCTCGTTGATCTGCGTCTGGCGCTCGAGCTCGGCGACCACGCCCGCGGGGGCGTCGATCTCGAGCATCACATAATGCGCCTTGCGGTTCTTCGCGATGCGGTAGGCGAGGCTGCGAAGGCCCCAGGACTCGGTCTTGACGACCTTGCCCTTGTTGTCCTCGATGATCTTGGTGGCGGATTCCGCCAGTGCGTCCACTTGCGCCTGCGCCAGATCCTGGCGCGCAAGGAACACATGCTCGTACAGAGCCATGTGGTCTTCTCTTTTCCTGGCCGATCGCTGACGCCGCACCATGCGGACGCCCCTCCGGCTATCGTCGAAATAAACGGGGCGGAAAGCTGGTGCCTTCCACCCCGAAGCGGGCTCCCTTACGCGAATCCGGGCGAAAGGCAAGCGGGGCGGATCACCGGTAGTGTCTCAGTTTCAAATTCCAGACCGGTGAGATATAAAGCTATCGAACCTTAGCCAGATCGGGAGGATTGATTGGCGAGGTGATAAGCTGGGGCGTCGAGAGACGCAGCTGGGTTTCCCCCGCCCTCCCAGCACCAGCGGCCTTAAGCGGCCCGCTTCTTGTAGGGCCCGCGAGCCTTCGGGGCCGGTGCCATCTGGTCCATCTTAGCGACAACGTCCTCTAGCGACCACAGGCGGTCTGTGATCCCCGCTGCCATCGCGGGGGGCATGCGCAGCGTCAGGTTCTGGCGCTCAACATAGCTGGTTGAGACGTGCGCAATGTCGGGGTTGCCTTCGCGGCGACCCCAGACGTTTTTGAGAAATTCACCGTTAAGCGTCAGAGGTCGTTCCCCATCTAGCTCTGGCGCCTTTACGAGCGATCTCCGTCCTTTGTTCGGGAGATAGCCTGCTAGCCCTCGCCTTTCCGCCCTTTCGCCCAAGAACCGAAGCCGCTGCTGAAGCCGCCTCGCGCTCGTCCTCAATTTCGCCGGTAGCGATGCGACCGATCATCACGGCCAAGCCGATGGCGTCGGCTGGGCGCTTCTCTCCGCGGGGGCCCTTAGGCATTCTTCTTCCTATCGAAAGCGAGCAGGGCCAGAACCGCCACCACGGCAGCGATCGGCGGGACGTAGCGCGGCAGGTCGCCGAGAAGGAAATAACAGGCGAGGCCAACCACGACCCCGAACGCGAGAAACATGAGCAACCGCATACAGCCTCCATGCTTTGCGCTAAGCACATAGGAGCGCGGCCCGGCTGGCGACAGGGGTCAGCGGCTAATTTGAAACTGAGACACTACCGGATCACTGCGTTATTCGTCGTCGGCGTCCTCACGCAGCTTCAGCCCGCTCCGATAGGCAAAGCCGCCGACGATAAGCGCGGGCACGAAATAGATGCCGAAGGCCTGCCAGGCATAGGGCCCGCCGTCGGCAAAGCCGAAGCCGCCCAGCGTTCCGGCGGTCAGCCACGCGACCGCGACCGAGGACAGCTTGCCCTTTACCGGATCGTCGAGCACGCGCTTGAACAGCAGGAATTCCCACAGCAGCGACAGCAGGTAGATGGCGATGAGACCGCCGACGAACTGGCCGATCAGCACTGGCACCGGTATTCCCCCTTTGGCGGAAGGCGCACCGGCCTCCTCCGTCCCGAAATGAAACAAGGGCGGGAGGCCTGTGCCGCCCGCCCTTGCCGATCAGTTCCCCGGCTGCCCCGCCGGCTCGTCGTCCGGGAACAGCGATTCGGACTCGGGCGGGCGCCGCGGCGGGGCGGGGGGCGGGGGCGGGCGGTCGAGCCGGCTGCACTGGCCCGGCGCGAACGAGAATTCGACGCAGACCAGGGCCTTGCCCTTCACATGCCCGCGCGCCCAGCCGGTGCGGCCGGCGCGCAGGTCGAGCTCGCTCTCGAGCGCATAGTCGTAATTGGCGCCGCGCGGCCGCTTGACCTTGTGCGAGGGGCGCACCCCGCCGACGCGCAGCTGCTCATATTCCCAGCCATAGGAATCGAGCTCCACGCCGGCCTCGAACTCGGTGACCAGGTCGGGATCATTGTCGAGCGCCGTGACGAGCAGATTGTAGCGCTGGACCCGCTGGATCGCGATCCGCTGCTCCTTGTACCAGTCGGCATAGTCGAACACGCTGACTCCCAGCGCCTCGAAGAACAGGTCGACCTGCACCTGCGCGTTGGTCGCGCTGAGCACCGATCCGCGGAACAGTTGCGCGCCGCAATGGCCCTGCCACACCGCGCCGTCGATCCGGTCGAACAGCCGGCAATCGGTCGAGCCGATGCGGCGCCCGACGAACTGGCTGTCGCGCAAGCCTCCGGTGCCGCGAAACTTGCCGCGCACCACGTCGCCGTCGAACTCGAGCGTCACTTCCAGGCTGCCGCCGATTCGCTCGGGGCAGCGATGGTCGGGGCGGGGGCAATCCTTCTTGGGGCCGCCGCTATAGGTGAGCGCCGAAGTCACGATCCCGGTATGGTTGCCGAAATAGCTGACCTTGCCCTGGAAGCCCGCGGGCAGCGCGTCCTGCGGGTCGGCGGCGGCGGTCTGCGGCCGGGGGGCCTGTGCCAGGGCAGGGGTGGCCCAGGCGGTCAGCAGCAGCAATGCACTCAGGCAGTAGCGGATCATCGGCGGCATCCCATGGCTGACTCGCGTTAACCATATCATCGCACGGCCCGTCGCGACAATGCAGAAGCGGCGGGGCCGAAACGACCCCGCCGCCTTTTCTCCGCGCAAGTGATGGATTTACCGCAGCGCGTTGGCGAAGATCGCCGCGATGATCCCGGTGCCGAGCGCGACCAGCACCGCGTCGTTGCCCGACTGGACATAGCGGTAGCCGCGCGGCGGCGCCCTCAGGTTGCGGTGCGTGCGGTAATCGACCTGGCGATAGTTGCGCGCATAGCGGCTGTCGAACCGCTGGCCGCGCTGCCAGCTGCGATACTGCTGCACCGGGGCGGGCTTGTGGACCGCGACGCGATGGTTCTGCTGCGGGCCGCGCTGGCCGCCGTAATTCTGCGCCGGAGCGGCGAGAACCGGCGTCGCAAGCATCGAAGCGGCGATCGTGGCGAGAATGAACTTCTTCATGACTGCACTCCTCAACTGAACGCCGTCATTGGCGTTGATCCCAATCTAGGAGGCAGGTGTCGCATACATTCACCGGGAAACCAGGAATTTGGTCGCAATTTGTACTACTTGCTCCCCTGCGAAGGCAGGGGTCCAGAGCAAAGCAGGTCAGCGCATGCGACTCTGGACCCCTGCTTTCGCAGGGGAGCAAGAAGGGGCGTTGCGGCTTGCATCGCCGAGCGGAAGGGTTCTAACGCCCGCGCTTCGCAATGCAGGAGCCGGAAATGCGCGCTTTCATCTTCCCCGGGCAGGGCAGCCAGGCCGTCGGCATGGGCGCCGCGCTCGCCGCCGCCAGCCTCGCCGCCCGCGAAGTCTTCCAGGAAGTCGACGAGGCGCTCGGTCAGAATCTGTCGAAGCTGATGGCCGAGGGCCCCGAGGACCAGCTCCAGCTCACCGCCAACGCCCAGCCGGCGATCATGGCCAATGCCATCGCGGTGCTGCGCGTGCTCGAGAAGGAGGGTGGCCTCCGCCTCGCCGACAAGGCTGATTTCGTCGCTGGCCACAGCCTGGGCGAGTATACCGCGCTGTGCGCCGCGGGGTCGTTCGATCTCGGCACCACTGCGAAGCTGCTGCGCCTTCGCGGGCAGGCGATGCAGGCGGCGGTCCCGGTCGGGATCGGCGCGATGGCGGCGATCCTCGGCGCCGATGTCGAAAAGGCCCGCGCGATCGCCGAGGCCGCCGCCGAGGGCCAGGTCTGCACCGTCGCCAACGACAACGACCCGTCGCAGGTCGTGATCTCGGGCCACCGCGAGGCGATCGAGCGCGCGATCCCGCTGGCGAAGGAAATGGGCGCCAAGCGCGCCTTGCTGCTCCCGGTCTCGGCGCCGTTCCACTGCCCGCTGATGCAGCCCGCCGCCGACGCGATGGCCGAGGCGCTGGCCGGCGTCCGCCTCCAGGGCCCGCTCGTCCCGCTCTACGCCAACGTCACCGCCGCGCCGGCCTCCGGCCCCGACACGATCCGCGCGCTGCTGGTCGAGCAGGTGACGGGCATGGTCCGCTGGCGCGAATCGGTGCTGGCGATGGAAGCGGCGGGCGTCACCGATTTCATCGAGCTCGGCGGCAAGGTCCTGGGCGGAATGGTAAAACGCACCGCCCCCGACGCGACGGCGGCGAGCGTCGTGACGATGGAAGACATCGAGGCGCTGGCGAAGCTATTCTAGAAAGAACAAGATAGGGGTTCGCGCGGAGGCGCGGAGGCGCGGAGAGTCGGTCCTTGAAGGATATCGAGCAGATCAGCGGCGACGTGATCGATGTGGCGATCCGGTTGCATCGTCAGCTTGGACCGGGGTTGCTCGAGACCGTCTACGAGACAATTCTCGCCAGCAAACTGACCCAGATGGGCTACGCGGTGGCGAGACAGTCGCCGATCGATATCGAGTTCGAGGGTCTGCGCTTCGATGGCGCCTTTCGTATCGATCTTGTCGTTGAGAGCCGTCTTGTCGTGGAGATTAAGTCGATCGAGCGGCTCGCACCCGTCCACGCCAAGCAATTGCTGACCTATTTGCGATTAAGTCATCAGCCCGTAGGGCTGCTCATCAACTTCGGCGGCGCAACGCTGAAAGAGGGGCTCAAGCGAGTCGTGAACGACTATCTTCCCTCCGCGTCTCCGCGCCTCCGCGTGAACCTCTAACTTCTTCTTCTCTGGAGATTCCCAAATGTTCGACCTCACAGGCATGACCGCCCTCGTCACCGGCGCTTCGGGCGGGATCGGATCGGCGATCGCGAAAGGCCTTGCCGCGCAGGGGGCGCGGCTTGCGGTTTCGGGTTCCAACCTCGACAAGCTCGAGGCGTTTCGCGCCGGGCTCGGCGGTGACCATGTTGCGCTCCAGTGCGACCTGTCGGACGCCGCGCAGGTCGACGGCCTCGTCCCGCGCGCGGTCGAGGCGCTCGGCGGGCTCGACATCCTCGTCAACAATGCCGGCGTCACGCGCGACAATCTCGCGATGCGGATGAAGGACGAGGAGTGGGACACCGTCATCCGCGTCAACCTCGAGGCCGCGTTCCGGCTGATCCGCGCCGCCGCCCGGCCGATGATGAAGGCCCGCTTCGGCCGCGTCATCTCGATCACCTCGGTGGTGGGCGCGACCGGCAATCCCGGCCAGGCCAATTATGCCGCGTCCAAGGCGGGGCTGGTCGGCATGTCCAAGGCGCTCGCGCAGGAACTCGCCAGCCGCAACATCACCGTAAACTGCGTCGCCCCCGGCTTCATCCGCTCGGCGATGACCGACGTGCTGCCCGACGCGCAGAAGACCGCGCTGCTTACCCGCATCCCCGCGGGCGATCTCGGCACCGGCGAGGATATCGCCGCGGCGGTGGTCTATCTCGCGAGCCGGGAAGCGGGCTATGTCACCGGCCAGACCTTGCACGTGAACGGCGGAATGGCGATGCTGGGCTGAACGAACGGCAAGGGGGTATCATGCGCGGACTTTGGACGGCGGCAATCCTGGCGGCGCTGGCGGGCGCGATGCCCGCCGCCGCGGCGGATCTCGCAACGCTGGGGTGCGTCCGCGATCAGATGACCGCGCCGGTGCGTGCGGAGATCGCCAGCTCCGCCCGTGCTCTCGCCGACGGCAAGTCCGCGGCGGCGTCGCAGGGGCTGCGCGACGGCCTGCGGCTCACCGCCGATGCCTGCGCCAAGCGCCACGGCTGGTCCGATGCCGCCCGCGAGGCCGCGCAGACCCACGCACTGGTCGCCGCCAGCCTCGAGGCGCTGCGCCCGCTGGCGCCCGCCAGAGGAGTCGATCTTGCGGTGATCACCGCGGCGCTCCACAGCCTGACCGACGCCCAGCGCGCGCAGATTCTCAACCAGGAACAGGCCGGCACCGATGCGCTGCTCGCGCAGCTCGTCAGCCGCGGCCTGGTCGTCACCGGCGAGGCGCAAGGCAGCCTGGTCGGCGTGCTGGCGGTCCTCACGCTGATCGAGGAAACCCAGAAAGCGCGCTTCGCCGCAAGCTGAGCGGCGGCAATCGGCCTCTTGCGCAACCGCCGCGAAATCGCGAAGCTGCACGCCCCTGTCCGGGAGGTCCAATGATGCGCAAGACCGGTTTCCGCCTCATCCTCGCCGCGCTGGCGCTCGGCGCCCCCGGTGTCGCTTCGGCGCAGGTCGGCGGCGGCGAACGGATCGACCAGGGCGGCGTGCCGATGCGCCAGGACATCCGCCCGATGGGCTTCCAGAACCACCGGTACCGGAGCGGCTACGAATATACCGCGCATTTCGAGGCAAGCCAGTGCGGCAAGCCCGGCTGCCTCATCGTCATCAACAAATCGTCGGCGTTCGACGTCGCCCAGCTCTACATCAACGACGGCAAGGTCGATGCGCACGGCGTGCCGGTGTGGGGCGAGAACCAGTTCCAGGGCTTCAGCCTGCAAAGCAACCGCGCGGTCTGGACCCCCAAGCCGCGCAAGATGCAGTGCATGGTCATGGTCCGCGTCGTGCTGCGCCACCATGACAGCAAGGCCGAGACCGAGGGCGTCCAGCCCTTCGACCTGTGCGCCATGCCCAAGGAGGGGTTCGCGGTGCTCGAAATCCAGGCCGAGGACCCCGATGCCCGCGGCCGGGTGATCCTCGGCGGTGACGAGGGCGACTGAGCGCCTCGCTTGGCGGCTCGCCCGCGATCGTCTAGGCGCGGTTTCGATTTTCCTGTGTCCTGGAGAAACCGATTGCGCCGTTTCGCCCTCTCGCTCGCGCTGGCTGCCATGCCCGTCCTCGCCGCCACGCCGGCACCCGCAGCGCCGGTCATCGCCGCGGGCCCGCCGATCGAGTGCATCTACAACGTGCTCCACAAGAATGACTGGCCGACGCTGGTCAAGGTGGTGCGCCAGGGGATCACCGGCGTCACCAACGGCGAGAAGATGCAGGTCGAGCTGATCGGCTCGGCGACCGAGCGCTGCCGCAAGCAATATGGCTGGGGCAAGAAGCGCCAGGATATCGCGGTGCGCTATTTCGCCGGCCGCGTGCTCTCGGGCGATGCGGTCTTCAACCTCAAGAAATACGCGATCGATCATGCGCAGCTCGAGGCGCTGGTCGCGCGGCTCGATGCGCCGACCAAGCAGGCCTATGTCGCGGGCCAGGTCTCGAACGAACAGTCCGCCGCGACCTTTGCCGCGCTCGACGCGCTCGGGCTTGGCCTCGACAAGGTCCCCGCCGAGGAGCGCCAGGCCTTCGCGCAGAAGCTCGCCCAGGGCGTGCTCGGCACGATCGTCGCGCAGGAGGCCGAGGCCGCCTTCGCCGCGGCCTGAGCCGACCTGTCCCGATCGAGTCGCGAAACCGCCTTGATTGCAACGCCTTCCGCGTCCAGCATGACACCGAACTTGAGGAGAGCCGACCGATGTTTCGAGCCGCATTTGCCCTCGCGCTCTGCGCGCCGCTTGCGATTGCCGCCCCTGCCCATGCCGCCGATGTCGCGACGCTCGGCTGCGTCGAGCAGGGCATGGACAAGAATGCGCGGACGCTGCTGCTGACCGATCTCGAGACCAACCTCAAGAATTCGGGCCAGGCGCAGAGCTACCGCCCCGAGACCGTCCAGGCGATCCAGGCGGTCGCGCTCGCCTGCAAGACCAAGCATGGCTGGACCACCGAGGCCGCGCAGGCCGCGATCCTCTATACCATGCCCAAGATCGGCTGGCCGCTCGCCGACCGCATGGGCCGCGCGGGCGGGCTCAACCCCGATGCGCTCGCCAAGCGCTTCCGCGCGCTGCCCGAGAACGAGCGCAACGATGCGATCAACGACGAAGTGCTCGGCAAGCTTGCGCGCGGCTCGCTCGCCGCGGGCGAGATCAACGCGAACAACGCCGCGCTGGGGGGCGCGCTCTACGGCCTGCTCGCGCTGCGCGAAAAGGCGCTGGCCGATTTCAAGGCCAATTGACCTTTCCCCTGGGGGCCGGAGTTAGTCTGATGCTTCGTGCCGTGTTGCTTTCCCTCCTCGCGGGGGCCGCCATGCCCGCGCAGGCCGCCGATCTCGCTACGCTCGGCTGCGTCACCGACAAGCTCGAGCTGCCGGTCCGCGCGCAGATCGTCCTCGATGTCGAGCGCAACCTGGCCGAGAGCGGCAAGAAGCACAGCTATGCCCCGCGCGTGCTCGCGGCGGTGCGCACCGCGGCGACCGCGTGCGCGGCGGAGCATGGCTGGCCCGAGCCGGCGCTGCGCCCGGCGATGCTCTACACCCTCGCCACGCTCGGCTGGCCCACCGCGCAGAAGGTCGCCGCCGAGCGCGGGCTCGACACCGCCGCGCTCGAGGAAGCCTGGAACGCGCTCCCCGAGGAAACCCGCAACCGCCCGCTCACGTCGGAAGCCAACCAGCAGCTCGCCGAAGCCAGCGGCGGTGGCGACGACCAGAGCCCCGAAAAGGCCGAGCTGGTCGGCGAGTTCTTCGGCTATCTCAACCTGATGCAGTTCACGAGCTACGATTTCTCGCAGGCTTGAGGGTTTAGGTTCCGATTTACCTGACCCCAACCTCCGCCAGGATGTGTCGGACATTCACTTTGGCGCTGCTTAGGACTCCCTGTCACCCCGGACTTGTTCCGGGGTCCACGCTCGCCGCACGGGCAATCTCTAGAGGCTCAACGGCTGCCCCCCGGCTGCACGCGCGATCTCCGCCGCGGCGGCTGCCATAGAGCCTGCAATATTGCCGGTGCGGAAGGCGTGGACCCCGGCACAAGGCCGGGGTGACAGGCGGGGGATACTCCGTCGACCGGGATCTGCACTCCCCGATCAAGGGGAGAGGGGGAGAGGGTAGGAAGGGGCAAAGGATAACCTCCCCCTCTTGCAACGGCACCAGCGGCGTTCTACGTGCGTTCAGCAAATCGAGCCCACCAGAAGAGGAAAACAGGGACCATGAGCACCGAGGACCGGGTTAAGACGATCGTTGTTGATCACCTCGGCGTCGAAGCCAGCGAAGTGAAGCCCGAGGCGAGCTTCATCGATGATCTCGGCGCGGACAGCCTCGATATCGTCGAGCTGGTGATGGCCTTCGAGGAAGAGTTCGGCGTGGAAATCCCCGACGACGCTGCCGAGAAGATCACGACCGTCGGCGACGCGATCGACTATATCAGCAAGAATCAGCCTGCCTGACGGCGTGCCGTCGCCCGACCGGGCCGGCGTGAGCCAGGATTGCGGCTTCCCGTCCCGGGCGATTGCGCGAGGGGCGGGGAGCCGTTTCGTTTTTCAAGATGGCTTCGTTTCAGGACGATCTGGGCCTCCTGTGCGTGATGTTGCTGAAGTTGTAGTTTTGACGGAGAGATAGGATGCGCCGCGTAGTCATTACCGGCCTGGGCCTCGTCACCCCGCTGGGTGCCGATGTCGAAACGGCCTGGAAGAACATCATCGCCGCCAAATCGGGCGCGGGCACGATCACGCGTTTCGATGCCACCGATTTCCACAGCAACTATGCCTGCGAAGTGAAGCCGGCCGATCACGAATATGGCTTCGATCCGTCGAAGCGAGTCGACCACAAGGTCCAGCGCCAGGTCGATCCGTTCATCGTCTACGGCATCGACGCCGCGGGCCAGGCGATGGAAGACGCCGGCCTGCTCGACCTGAGCGACGAGGAGCGGCTGCGCTTCGGCTGCTCGATCGGCTCCGGCATCGGCGGCCTGCCGGGGATCGAAAGCGAATCGCTGGTGCTGGCGGAGAAAGGTCCGAAACGGGTCTCGCCGCATTTCGTCCATGGCCGGCTGATCAACCTGATCTCGGGCCAGGTCAGCATCAAATACGGGCTGATGGGCCCCAACCATGCCGTGGTCACGGCCTGCTCGACCGGTGCGCATTCGATCGGCGACGCCGCGCGGATGATCGCGATGGACGATGCCGACATCATGCTCGCGGGCGGCGCCGAAGGCGCGATCTGCCCGATCGGCATCGCCGGCTTCGGCCAGGCGCGCGCGCTGTCGACCAATTTCCGCGACGAGCCGTGGCGCGCCAGCCGCCCGTGGGACCAGGATCGCGACGGCTTCGTGATGGGCGAAGGCGCGGGCGTTGTCGTCCTCGAGGAATATGAGCACGCCAAGGCGCGCGGCGCGAAAATCTATGCCGAGGTGGTCGGCTACGGCCTGTCGGGCGACGCCTATCACGTGACGGCGCCGCATCCCGAGGGCTCGGGCGCGTTCCGTTCGATGCAGATGGCGATGAAGAAGTCCGGGCTCGACCTGTCCGACATCGACTACATCAACGCCCATGGCACCTCGACTCCGCTCGGCGACGAGCTCGAGCTCGGCGCGGTCCGCCGCCTGTTCGGCAGCAATATCGACACGCTGTCGATGTCGTCGACCAAGTCGGCGATCGGCCATCTGCTCGGCGGCGCGGGCGCGGTCGAGAGCATCTTCTGCATCCTTGCGCTGCGCGACCAGGTGGTGCCGCCGACGCTCAACCTCGACAATCCGAGTGAGAATTGCGCCGGCGTCGACCTCGTCCCGTTCAAGGCCAAGGAACGCAAGGTCAAGGCGGTGCTCAACAACAGCTTCGGCTTTGGCGGCACCAACGCCAGCCTGGTGATGAAAGCTGTCTGAGGAGGCAGCACCACCGGCACCGCCGCCCGAGCGCAAGCCGCGCAAGCGGCGCCGCGGCGGCTGCCTGCTGCTGGTCCTGCTGCTGCTTGCCGCGGCCGCGAGCTGGTTCGCCGGGCTCCAGGTCTGGACGTGGCCGGGGCCGTCGAGCGCCAACACCTCGGTGCTGATCGCCGACGGCGCGAGCCTCAGCAGCGCCGCCGCCGACCTCGAAAAGGCCGGGGTGATCCGCTCGGCGCGCGTCTTCGTGCTGATGTCGCGCGTCTATGGCGGCAGCGAGCCGATCAAGGCGGGCGAATACCGCATCCTCGCGCATCTCAGCCAGTCCGACGTGCTGCGGATGCTCCAGGGCGGCAAGACGCTCCAGCGGATGGTGGTGATCCCGCCGGGCACGCCCTCGATCCTGGTCTACGAGGCGCTGATGAAGGCGCCGCAGCTCACCGGCCCGGTCGCGGTTCCCGCCGAGGGCTCGATCCTGCCCGACAGCTATGCCTATAACCGCGGCGACACCCGCCAGTCGGTGGTCGACCGGATGCAGAAGGCGATGGCTGCCTACCTCGCCAACGCCTGGGCACAGCGCAAGCCCGGCATCGCGGTCGACAATCCCCGCGACGCGCTGATCCTCGCCTCGATCATCGAGAAGGAGACCGGCAAGCCCGACGAATGGCGCATGGTCTCGGCAGTCTATTCGAACCGGCTCCGGCGCAACATGAAGCTCGATGCCGATCCGACGATCATCTATCCCGTAACCAAGGGCAAGCCGCTCGGTCGCCGCATCCTCCGCTCGGAGCGCGACGCGGTGAACGACTACAATACCTATACCAAGCTCGGCCTCCCCATCGGCCCGATCGCCAATCCCGGCCGCGCCGCGATCGACGCCGCGCTCGACCCCGCCCAGTCCAACGCGCTGTTCTTCGTCGCCGACGGCTCGGGCGGCAGCGTGTTTGCCGACACGATCGAGCAGCACAACGCCAACGTGGCGAAATGGTATGCGCTCAGGCGGGCGCGGGGGGAGATGTAGTGCGGGCCTGCGCTTGCATTCCGAGTGCAGCCGGTTCGCAGTTTAGGATTGAGCATGCCTTCGACTGAAGCTGGTTCAGACGAAATCAAGCGACAATTGGAAATTGAAAAGCTGCGCCTTGAAATCAAATATGCTCAGCGGTCTTTCTATGCGCAAATAATTAATACAATATCATTCGTGATAATAGCACTCCTCGTATTTTATTTTTTCCAGCGGCCGCAGATTGATCAAATGGAAATACGGCGCATATCCGAAGAGAAGATGCAGGCTATATCAATATTTAAATCGGTACGAGAAATATCCAATGATATTGACCGAAAAAGGCTAATCAAAATTTTGGAAGAAACTTGGCCAAATGATCCAGTATTAGCCTCCCTTATTAAGAGCGAGGCCATAATAGCGAATGGGTCGTTGCTACTATCTAAAGGAAGTACGGAGGGGTGTGAAAAAATACTTCCTCAGATTTCCGCTCTTGAGAGAAACGAAGCAATTTTGAGCGCACAATATAATATAGAGGTACGCAGCGCCATTAACCCAGGCGTTGGTCCGTATTCTAGAGATATTGATCAACAGCGAAATGAAGTAGCGTCTCAGCTTGCGGCCTTGACCAAACGAGCAAATGAACTGCACTGTAAGTAAAGCTAGTTTTGCAACCCGCTCGCCTCGCGCGCCAGCGCCTCGACTTCGGCCATGCTCGCGCCCTTGGGCGTGATCCAGCTTCCGCCGACGCACAGCACCGGCCCGAATCCGAGCCACTCGGGCGCGCTCGCCGCGGTGATGCCGCCGGTCGGGCAGAATTTCGCCTGGTAGAAGGGCGCCGCCAGCGCCTTCAATGCCTTCAGCCCGCCCGAAGTCTCCGCCGGGAAGAACTTGAAATGCTCGAGCCCCAGGTCGAGCCCGCGCATGATGTCCGCCGCGCTCGAAATCCCCGGCAGGAACGGCACACCGCTGCGGATGATCGGATCCGCCAGCCGCTCGGTCAGCCCCGGCGAGACGATGAACTCGACATCGGCGTCCATCACCTGGTCGAACTGGCGGGTGTTGATCACCGTCCCCGCGCCGACGATCGCGCCGGGGACCTTTTTCATCTCGGCGATCGCTTCCAGCGCCGCGCCGGTGCGAAGCGTTACTTCCAGGACATTGAGGCCACCCCGGACAAGGGCTTCTGCCAGCGGCTTCGCTGTGGCGGCATCCTCGATGACCAGCACCGGAATCACCGGCGCGGTGCGCATGATCCGTTCGATATCCGACGAAAGACCCAAAGTCCGGCTCACTGGGCATGCTCCTGCGCGAAGGCCGCGGCCGCGCCGTAAAGGCCCGGTTCGGGGTGCGTGATGAGCTTCACCGGAATCGACGCCATCAGGTTCCGGAACCGCCCCTTGGCGACGAATCGCTCGCCAAAGCCCGATTGCAGCAGATGGTCCTTGAGCCGCAACCCCAAACCACCCGCGATCACCACGCCGCACGGCCCATGCGTCAGCGCGAGGTCGCCCGCGACCGCGCCGAGGCTCAGGCAGAACCGGTCCATCGCCGCCACCGCGACGCTGTCCTTGCCCTCGAACGCCAGGTCCCAGACCTGCTTGTTGTCCATCCGCCGCACCGGGCGCCCCTCGATCTCGGCGAGGGTCTCGTAGATCGCGACGATCGCCGGTCCGGCCACCACGCGCTCGGTCGATACCCGCGTGAAATCCTTGCGCAGCCGCTTGACCAGCGCGTCCTCGATATGGTCGAGCGGGGCGAAATCGATGTGCCCGCCCTCGGTGGGCAGGATGTGGTAGACGCCGTCGTGGCGGAACACCTGCGCGACGCCGAGCCCGGTGCCCGGCCCGCACACCGTGATCGATCCCTTGTCGGGCAGCGGCACGTCGGGCCCGCAGAGATGGACGAAATCCTCCTCGCCCATCTGCGCCACCGAATGGCCGATCGCCGCGAAGTCGTTGACCAAAGTCCAGGTCTCGGCGCCCAGCCGCTCGGGAATCAGCTTGGGGCGGATGATCCACGGATTGTTGGTGAGCTTGATCAGGTCGTCGTTGATCGGCGAGGCGACCGCGATCGCCGCCGCCCTGGGCAGCGGCCGCCCCAGCGTCTCGCCAAAGGCCTGCCAGGCGAGCTGGAGGCTCGGGTGATGCGCCACCTTCTGGGTGACCGGATCGCTGATCGAACGCACGCGCCCGCCCGCGACCGTCGCGATCGCAAAGCGCGCATGGGTACCACCGATATCGACCGCGACGACTTCCATGCCCTCTCCCGTATTCCGGCTTTGGGTTCCCATAGGGGCGAAGTCCGCGATTGTCACCGTTGTCGGTCCCTCAAAGTCCGGCGGCGGCCAGCATCGCCGATGCGCCCAACTCGGCCTCGTCGGCTTGGGCTCGCATCATCGCGAACAGCTCGCGGCCGGTGCCCTCGGCCGGTGGCGGCGCTTCGGCATGCGCGCGCGCGTCCCATTCGGCCGCGTCGACCAAAGCCGCGAGCACGCCTTCCTCGGCGCAGACCCGGATCACGTCGCCGTCGCGGATCTTGCCGATCGGTCCGCCGCCAAGCGCCTCGGGCGACAAATGGATCGCGCACGGCACCTTGCCGCTCGCCCCGGACATCCGCCCGTCGGTGACCAAGGCGACCTTGAACCCGCGATTCTGGATCACCCCGAGCGGCGGGGTCAGCTTGTGCAGCTCGGGCATGCCGTTGGCGCGCGGCCCCTGGAAGCGCACCACCACCACCACGTCGCGGTCGAGCTCGCCCGCCTTGAACGCTTCCTGCACCGAAGCCTGGTCGGAGAAGACGCGGGCAGGGGCCTCGATCGTCCAGCGCTCGCGCTCGACCGCCGACACCTTGATGCACGCGCGCCCGAGATTGCCGGTGAGGATGCGGAAGCCGCCCTCCGCCGAGAAGGGATCGTCGAGCGTGCGGACGATGGTCTCGTCGCCGCTCTTCGCCGGCAGCTCGGGCCAGACGAGCCTGTCGTCCTCGATCTGCGGCTTGCGGCCATAGGCGGCCATCCCGTCGGCGGCGACGGTGACCGTATCGCCATGCATCAGCCCGCCCGCCAGCAGCTCGCGGATCACGAACGCCGGGCCGCCAGCGTCCTCGAAGCCGTTCACGTCGGCCGAGCCGTTGGGATAGACCCGTGTCAGCAGCGGCACCGAACGGGAAAGCCGGTCGAAATCCTCCCAGTCGATCACGATCCCCGCCGAGCGCGCGATCGCGGGGACATGGATCAGGTGATTGGTCGATCCCCCGGTCGCGAGCAGCACGATCGCTGCGTTCACGATCGCCTTCTCGTCGACGACGTGCCCGATCGGGCGGTAATCGTCGCCGTTCCATCCGATCTCGGCGAGCCTGTGGACCGCGTGGCGGGTCAGCTCCTGCCGCAGCTTGGTCCCCGGATTGGCGAAGGCGGCACCGGGGACGTGCAGCCCCATCGCCTCCATCATCATCTGGTTCGAGTTGGCGGTGCCGTAGAAGGTGCAGGTGCCCTTCGAATGATAGGCGGCGATCTCGGCCTCGAGCAGCTCCTCGCGGCTCGCCTTGCCCTCGGCATAGCGCTCGCGGACCGCGGCCTTCTCCTTGTTGGGCAGCCCCGACCGCATCGGCCCGCCCGGGATCAGCACCATCGGCAGATGCCCGAAACGCAGCGCCCCGATCAGCAGCCCGGGCACGATCTTGTCGCAGATGCCGAGCAAGGCCGCGCCCTCGAACACCCGGTGCGACAGCGCCACCGCGGTGCTGAGGGCGATCGTGTCGCGGCTGAACAGCGACAGCTCCATCCCCTGATAGCCCTGGGTCACGCCGTCGCACATCGCCGGCACCCCGCCCGCGACCTGCGCGGTGGCGCCTGCCTCGTGCGCCCAGACCTTCATCTGCTCGGGGTAGCGGTAATAGGTCGCGTGCGCCGACAGCATGTCGTTGTACGCCGTGACGATGCCGATGTTCATCGAACGCCCCGCGGTCAGCTGTGGCCGCTGCTCGTCGGTGCCGGCATAGGCGTGCGCGAGGTTGGCGCAGCCGAGCTTGGGCCGGTCGTTGCCGCTCTCGCGCTCGCGCCGGATCATCGCGAGATAGGCCGCGCGCCTGTCCCTCGATCGCTCGATCACGCGATCGGTGACGGCGGCGATCTCGGGGTGCAGGGCCATCAGGCGCTCCAGTGGATATCGATGGGCAGCTCGACTTCGGCGAGGATCCGCCCGGCGGGGTAGGGCGAGGACGCGCCCTGCTCGATCGCCGCCTCGAGCACGTCGCGCTTGGCCTGGCCGGTGAGCGCGATCATCAGCGCGCGGGCGGAGACGATCGCCGCACGGCTCAGCGTCACCCGCGCCACCGGTGCCTCGGGTGGCAGCGGATCGGGCATCACGCCGAGCGCGCGCCGCTCCTTGGGCCCGTTGAGCGCCTCGTCATAATCGGGCCCCGGGAAGATCGACGCGGCGTGCCCGTCGCCGCCGATGCCGAGCAGGCACAGGTCGAGCGGCCAGTGCAGATCCTGCAGGATCGCGTCAGCGGCGCGCCCCGCCGCCTTGTAGTCGGCCACGGTCGCGCTGATCAGCGGGATCACCCGCGCGCCGCGGGGCAGGAAGATCTTGCCGATCGCAGTGACGTTCGACAGCGGATCGCCCAGCGGCACCATCCGGTCGTCGCCCGGCACGATCGTCACGCGCTTCCAGTCGATCTTCGCCTTGGCGAGCTTCTCGTAGATCGGCAGCGGAGTCTTGCCCCCCGCCAGCGCGATGACCGCGGCACCGCGCGCATCGATCGCGCTCTCGATGATGAAGCCGACATCGCCCGCGACGGCCTCGGCCATCTCGTCGGCATCCTCATAGTCCCACCATTCGATCTCGGTCATGAAAGCTCCGGTTCTTCTGTTTTCTGCTTCTTAGCCCTCTCCCGCTTTCGCGGGAGAGGGTTTGGGTGAGGGTCTTCTTCTTTTCACTTCTGCCCCGCTCACTCGCGAGGAAGAAGAAGACCCTCACCCTCCCACCGCTTCGCGGCGGGCCCCTCCCTCTCCCCCGAAAGGGGGAGAGGGGTAAGATTTATTCGTTCCACGTAACGCCGTCGCGCTCGGTCAGCGCAATCCCCGCCGACGGTCCCCAGTTCCCCGAGGCATAGGGCTTGGGCTTGACGTCATTGGCTTCCCAGCCGGCGCGGATCTGGTCGATCCATTCCCACTGCGCCTCGACTTCGTCGCGGCGCACGAACAGGGTCGGGTCGCCCTCGATCAGGTCGAGCAGCAGCCGCTCATAGGCGATCCGCCGCCGCGTCCCCGCGAATTCGGTGTCGAGCGACAGGTTGAGCGGCACTTCGCGCAGGCGGATTCCCTCACGGTCGAGCCCGGGCTGCTTGGCCATCACCAACAGCCGGACATATTCCTCGGGCTGGAGCCGGATCGCCATGACGTTGGGCTGCAGCGCGCCGCCGCGCTCGGCGAACATCGAATGCGGCACCGGCTTGAACTGGACGACGATCTCGGAGCGCCGCTCGGCCAGCCGCTTCCCCGTGCGCAGGTAGAAGGGCACGCCCTGCCACCGCCAATTGTCGACATGCGCCTTGATCGCGACGAAGGTCTCGGTGTTCGAAGGCTTTTCGAGCTCCTCGACATAACCCTTGACGATCTCGCCCTTCGACGCGCCCGCGCCATACTGGCCCGTCACGGTCAAATTCGCCGCCTCGGCGATCGGAATCTGGCGCAGCGACCGCAGCACCTTGACCTTCTCGTCGCGGATCGAAGTGCCGTCGAAGCGGGCAGGGGGCTCCATCGCGATCAGCGCGAGCAGCTGGAGCATATGGTTCTGGACCATGTCGCGCAGCGCGCCGACATCGTCATAATAGCCCGCACGGCCTTCGAGCCCGACGGTCTCGGAAATGGTGATCTGGACATTGGCGATGCCCTGCGCATTCCAGATCGGCTCGAACAGCGAATTGCCGAAGCGCAAAGCGAGGATATTCTGCACCGTCTCCTTGCCGAGATAATGGTCGATCCGGAAGGTGCGGTCCTCGGGAAAGGCTTCCGCGACGATGTCGTTGATCTCGCGGCTCGACTGGAGGTCGCGGCCCAGCGGCTTCTCGAGCCCGATCCGGACATTGCTGCCCGCCAGCCCCGCCGATTCGAGCCCCTTGATCGTCGGCCCGAACAGCCAGGGCGCGGTCGACAGGAAGATCGCGAGCCCGCCCGAGATGTTGCCCATCTTCTTGCTGAGCGCCTTGAACCCGTCGGTCTTCGACGCGTCGAGCGGCTGGTAGAACAGCCGCTCGAGGAACGCCCCGACAGCGCTGTCGTCCTTCCGGTCGGCAGGCAGGAACTCGTCGAGCGCTTCCGCGGCGAACTGGCGGAAGCCGGCGTCGTCCTTATCCGAGCGCGCGGTGCCGGTGATCGTCAGCCCCTCGGGCAGCAGCCCGTCGGCATGGAGCCCGTAGAGCGAGGGCAGCAGCATCCGCTGGGCGAGATCGCCCGTCGCTCCGAACAGCAGCAGCTTCCCAACCGGCTGAGACATTGCGCGCGCATCCTCCGTGTTTCGTGGGGTTCGCTCGACACGAAAGGCGGCGAAAGATCAAGCGGGAGGACAGGAATACGTCTGCATTCCCCCCTCTCCCTTAGGGAGCGGGGTGAGGGGTTGCGACAGCCGTGAGGTTCCTAACCCCTCACCCAGCTACGACTAAGCTGCGCTTCGCTCCGCCAAGTCTTCGCAACCCTCTCCCGGTGGGAGAGGGGGGCTGCAACTACAGAACCAGCCCTGCCACCGGGTCCAGCCCCGCCATGATGTTGAAATTCTGCACCGCCGCGCCCGCGGCGCCCTTGCCGAGATTGTCGAGCGTCGCGATCAGCCGCGCCTGGCCGCGCTCGGCGTTGCCGAACACGCGCAGCGTCAGCCGGTCGGTGCCGGCATCGTCCTCGATCGTCACGAACGGCGCATCGTCGCCCGGCAGCACCCGCACCAGCGGGCAATCCTTGTAGGCGTCGGCCAGCGCGCCTTCGATCGTCGCCAGCGACGGGCGGCGGGGCAAAGCGTGGAGCGGCAGCGGCACTTCGACCACCATCCCGCGATAGGTCCGCGCGACCGAAGGCATGAAGATCGGCGCATGCTCCATCCGGGCATGCTTCTGCATCTCGGGGACATGCTTGTGCTGGAGCCCCAGCGCATAGGCGCGGAACGCGGTCTTGGTGTAGCCCTTCTTCAGCGAGACTTCGAACTCCTCGATCATCGTCCGCCCGCCGCCCGAATAGCCCGACACGGCGTTGACGCTCAGCGGGAAATCGACCGGAATAAACCCGGCGCGCACCAGCGGCCGCACCAGCGCGAGGAAGCCGGTGGGGTAGCAGCCCGGATTGGTCACCCGCGCCGCCGCCGCAATCGCCGCGCTCTGGCTCGGCTCGAGCTCGGCGAAACCATAGGTCCAGCCATCGGCGGTGCGGTGCGCGGTCGAAGCGTCGATGATCCGGACCGCGGGATTGGTCACCAGCTCGACTGCCTCGCGCGCAGCGTCGTCGGGCAGGCACAGGATGACGAAATCGGCGGCGTTGAGCGCCTCGCCGCGCTTCTTCGCGTTCTTGCGCGCCTTGTCGTCGAGCACGATCGGCTCGATCTCGCTCCGCCCCGCCAACCGCTCGCGAATCTCGAGGCCGGTGGTGCCGGCGGCGCCGTCGATGAAGACCCGGATCGTCATGGCGCCGAATCGCCGATCGCGGCGGCGTCGACATAGCCGACCAGCCCCGCGCCGGGCGCCACGCCCCAGGCTACTCCGCCTGAAAGCTCGAGCAGCTCGAACACATCGCCGGCGTGCAGCTGCTTGAGGATTTCCGAATCACCGGCCCTGGCTGCGCGCAGCCGGGCATCGGCCACCAGCGGCCGAGTCAGCGGCGCGGCATAATGCGGCGCGAACACGCGGTCCGCCAGGCGCACGTCGGCGAGGTCGCCGCGCACTGCGTCGACGCGCGGATCGATCGCCGCCGAAGGTCCCTTTAGCGAGAAACGCCTACGCGCTGGCCCTGCGGGCGACTGGCTCGCTGAGGGTGTCGCCCGCGAGGAAATGCCCGAATTCTGCAAGAAAATCTGCCCCTTCAGTCGTCCGCGCGACGAATATATTGCGCTTGTCGGTATCGTCGCGTTGCCGCCGCAGATAGCCGAGCGCGCCCAATCGATTCAAGGCGCGCGTGACGACCGGCTTCGAAACGTTCAGCGCACGCGCCAATCCGCGCACCGTATGGGGCCCCGGGTCGAGATATACCAGCATCAGCAACGCCATCTGGCGATTGGTGAGGTCGGGTTCGCCCGATCGAACATAGTCGATCAGCGTATTCTTCCAGGAAGACAGCGTTTTATCGGGCATAGCGTTCACGGCATCCACTCGTCCGTTACGGGCCCGGTACGCTCGGGCTCAGGCAGACAAACGCACTTGTGTCCCGCAAGTTTCAGTGCGGGTGCGAAATGTTACTTCTTTGCTCACCACGGCATGAAGAGACGCTGGAGTTTGAGCCAATTCCACCCGTTCCCCTGCGAAAGCAGGGGCCTAGGGGCACAACGGATGAACTGCTTGGCTCTGGACCCCTGCTTTCGCAGGGGAACAAGGTTGATCGAACCGCTCCGCACCCCTATGACGCGCCAATCCCATAAAAGGCCCGTGCTCCGAAATGTTCTTCTCCTTCCTGCTCGTCGTCCAGTTCATCGTCGCCGCCTTGATGGTGGGGGTGATCCTCATGCAGAAGTCGGAAGGCGGCGGGCTCACCTCGGGCGGCAGCCCGTCGGGGCTGATGTCGGCGCGCGGCGCCGCGGACTTCCTGACGCGCGCGACGGCGATCCTCGCGGCCTTGTTCATCGGGCTGAGCATCCTGCTCGCGGTGCTCGCCGCCAGCCGGCACTCGACTCGAGTCGACACCACGCTCCAGCGCACCGCTGCCCCGGCGCCCGCGACCGGCGCCCCGCCGGCGACGGGCAACGCCACCGTGCCGTTCACGCTCCCGAACGCACCGGCCAACGCCACCCAGCCCGCCAATTCGGCGCAGCCGTTCGGCCAGTAAGCAGCCCCCGCCCAAACGCGGGTTTCCACAATAAAAGTGCGCCGGCCCGATTCGGGCGCTTGTCGGCGTGCGCCAACACACGCTAGGCCTCTTCTCCCATGGCGCGGTATATCTTCATCACCGGCGGCGTGGTCTCCTCGCTCGGCAAGGGTCTCATGGCGGCGAGCCTCGCGGCTTTGCTGCAGGCGCGCGGCTATAGCTGTCGCATCCGCAAGTTCGATCCCTATCTGAACGTCGATCCCGGCACGATGTCGCCTTATCAGCACGGCGAGGTCTACGTCACCGACGACGGCGCCGAGACCGATCTCGACCTGGGGCATTACGAGCGCTTCACCGGAGTCGCCTCGCGCCAGTCGGACAATGTGACGTCGGGGCGGATCTACCAGCAGATCATCACCCGCGAGCGCAAGGGCGACTATCTCGGCGCCACCGTCCAGGTGATCCCGCACGTCACCGACGCGATCAAGGAATTCGCCCAGGCCGATACCGACGGGATGGACTTCATCCTGTGCGAGATCGGCGGCACCGTCGGCGACATCGAGTCGCTGCCCTTCATCGAGGCGATCCGCCAGCTCCGCAACGAGCTCGGCCGCGGCCAGTCGGTCAGCATCCACTTGACCCTGGTCCCCTACATCGCCGCCGCGGGCGAGCTGAAGACCAAGCCGACCCAGCACAGCGTCCGCGAGCTGGCCGCGCTGGGCGTGACCCCCGACGTCCTCGTCTGCCGCTGCGAGCACCCGCTGCCCGACGGCGAGCGCGCCAAGATCGCCTTGTTCTGCAACGTCGCCAAGGAGGCCGTGATCCCCGCGCTCGACGCCAAGTCGATCTACGCCGTCCCGACTCAATATCATGCCGAGGGCCTCGACCGCGAAGTGCTCAAGGCGTTCGGCATCGAGCCCGGCGAAGCGCCCCGGCTCGACCGCTGGACCGACATCATGGACCGGCTCGACAATCCCGAGGGCGAAGTCACGATCGGCGTGGTCGGCAAATATGTCGGCCTGCCCGATGCCTACAAGTCGCTCCACGAGGCGCTTGTCCATGGCGGCATCGCCAACCGGGTCAAGGTCAACATCCGCTGGCTCGACGCCGAATTGTTCGAAGGCGATGCCGATCGGATCGCCGCGCATCTGGAACCGATGCACGCGATCCTCGTCCCCGGCGGCTTCGGCGAGCGCGGCAGCGAAGGCAAGATCGCCAGCGTCCGCTTCGCCCGCGAGCGCAACGTTCCGTTCTTCGGCATCTGCCTCGGCATGCAGATGGCGTGCATCGAAGGCGCGCGGGTCGAGGGCATCGCCGGCGCCTCGACCACCGAGTTCGGCCATACCGAAGAGCCGATCGTCGGCCTGATCACCGAATGGATGAGCAAGGACGGCCTCCAGAAGCGCGAGGCCGGCGGCGACATGGGCGGGACGATGCGCCTCGGCGCCTATCCGGCGAGGCTGTCGGGCAACAGCGTCGTCGGCGCGATCTACGACGCCACCGACATCAGCGAGCGCCACCGCCACCGCTACGAGGTCAACACCCATTACAAGGATGTGCTGGAGAAGGGCGGGCTGGTCTTCTCGGGCATGTCGCCCGACGGCACGCTCCCCGAGATCGTCGAGCGCCCCGATCACCCCTGGTTCGTCGGCGTCCAGTTCCATCCCGAGCTGAAGAGCAAGCCCTTCGACCCGCACCCGCTGTTCAAGAGCTTCATCGAGGCGGCCGTGAAGCAGAGCCGGCTGGTCTGACCTAGGGGGTCGCTGAATACCTTGTTCCCCCTGCGAAAGCAGGGGTCCAGGGTCACAAGGGTTGAACTGCCTGGCTCTGGACCCCTGCTTTCGCAGGGGAACAAGGAGGCGGGTAAACGACCTACCCCCGCGCCAGCGAGTTCATCGCGCGCATCATCAGCACATGGTCGCCCCCCGCCGCCATCGCCGCGGGGCCGCAGTCGAACAGCAGATGGTTGCGGATCGCCTCGGGGATCGATCCGTCGGGTGCGATCGGATGCTCGGCGAGCAGCGCCTCGTAGCGCGCATTGTCGGCCGCCGGGTCGCCCGACAGGTCGCCGATCCGTTCGAGCAGGCAGGCGTTGGCAACGGGGGTGCCGCCGGCATTGGACATGCACGACAAGGTGATGCCGTCCATCCGGTCGATCCGCGGGCGGCGAACATAGTTGAAGATCGAGAAGATCGACGCGCCGGTCAGCGGATCGCTCGCCGCGCTGTACAATTGCTCGCCCACCGAAACCGACCAGCCGATCAGCCGCGCCGAGAACACCCCGGTGCGGAAGCGCAGCGTCCCGTCGGGAGTCGGCTCGAGGATGGCATGGTCGTGCGCGAACTTGCCGCGATATTCGGGGCTCGGCCGCGTCGTGCGCCAGATCCCTGCCAGCGCGCCGTGCAGCCCGGCCGCGGCCTGCGCGGCGTCCTGGAGCTTGGGCAGCGCCAGCCACTCGGCGAACGCGCTCGGCATGGCGTCCGGTGCCGCGGCGGCCGAAGGGACCGAAACCCCGAACCGCGCCGCCAGCGCGGACAAGTCGAGTTCCCAGTCGAGCATGGTGAAGCCCGGGTGGCGCACCGCGATCGCCTGGGTCAGCCGCGCGAGGTTGTGCGCGCCCGGGACCACGCTGCCCGAGCACCAGCGGCTCACCAGCGACTTGTCGACCCCGACGTCCGCGGCCAGCCGCCCGCCGCTGATCGACAGCGCCTTGAGCACCAGCCGCAGCCGCTCGGAAAAATTGGAATCGCCCGCCACGCGGCGATTACTTCACAATGCCGGCGGGAATGCAACCGTTGCATGCAACGTTGCACACGCCGCGGCGCGCCGTTGCAACTGCCTGTGCCCGGCAGCGCGGCCTAGTGCGCCGTCACCGGGCCGCTCGACAAGGAAGCCGCCCACAGGATCGAGGATACCTCCATGTCGAAGTCCATCATCGTCGCCGCCGCCGTCTCGGCCTTCTTCCTCGCCGCTCCCGCCTTCGCGCAGGATGCCGGCTGCCCCGCTCCCGGGTTCAACGGCCCGCACGGCTCGGCCACCAATTTGCGCGACACACCGTCGAGCGATCCCACCGCCGCCGCGCCGGGCCGCCGTCCCGGCTTCGAGGGCCCGCATGGTTCGGCCACCAATTTGCGCGACACGCCGTCGAGCGATCCGACCGCCGCGCATATCCGACCGGCGACGCTCTATGGCCGCAAGGCGGGCGACGACAAGCGCCAGGACGCGCAGCCCGCGCCGCGCCCCACCGGCGGCCTGACCAAGGTCGGCGCAGGCACGCTGGCGACCACCGGCGCGGCGCGGATGCAGTCGCAGAACAACTTGAAGCAGGTCGGCCTCGCCAGCACCTGCGAGTGATCGGGTTCGGCCCTCTCTCCGCAGGGGAGGGGGCTTACCGTCACTCCCCTCCCTACCTCCGTCACCCCGGCCTTGTGCCGGGGTCCACTCCTCCGCGCGCGCTGGACAAGAGGCTCTTGCTCAGCGGTCAGACGCACAGTGGACCCCGGCACAAGGCCGGGGTGACGGAAGTATAAATTGAAAAACGGGTAGCCGCCCTCATCCGAGCAGGACGAAGCCCTAGTTCAGCCGCCCCAGCCGCGCAGCTTCTTCCTCATACTCGTCCGCCATCGTGCTCAGCGCCTCGAAGGTCCGCCGGTCGAGCACCGAGCTGGTCAGCCGCCGGCAGCGCGCGGCCTGGTCGCGCAGATCGTCGGCGCGGCGGCGGTCGGTGACGTCGATCAGCATGTTGATCGCGCCCGCCAGCGATCCGTCGTCACGGTAGAGCGGGGTGGGGAAGGGGACGAAGCGCACCCGCGTTCCGTCGGGCCGCTCGGCAAAGGCTTCGGCGCCGCGGACCGCGCGGCGCTCCAGGATCGCCACTGCCATCGGGCACGCGTCGTGCGGCAGCGGGTCGCCGTCGGTGGTGAAGAGCTTCCAGGTCACGCACCAATGGTCACGCCCCGGCTCGGGAGTCCGCCCGGCGAGCGGCACGCAGGCGCGGTTGTAATGGGTGATGCAGCCCTGGGCGTCGGTGACGTAGATCGCGGCGGGAAGCGCATCGAGCGCCTCGATCATCCGGTCGCCCGGCCCTTCGACCGCGGCAAGCGCCGCGCCCAAAAGCGCCTCTGCGGATTCCAGATTGCCGTCCAAGATGAAGTCGCCCCGAATCTTTTGCCCGACCGACAACGTTGTTCACGCACGGCGGTTCCCAAAAAACTTATCTGGATCACAGATTTACATCAAGAGGCGCCCGGACGCGGGTCCGAGCGCCTCTGCTGCGGCGTCCAAAGGGAGGAAGACGCCGCGAGCCGTGGTCGGTGTCAGGCCGCGTTGGCGGCCTTGTACTCCCTCAGGCCGCGTTCGCGGCCTTGTACTCAACGCTCGCAGGCGCGGCATTGCCGGCATTCACTGCGATCTTCTTGGGCTTCATGGTCTCGGGCACTTCGCGCACCAGGTCAATGGTGAGCAGCCCGTCGGCCAGGTCGGCATTCTCGACGCGCACGAAATCGGCGAGCTCGAAGCGGCGCTCGAAGCTGCGGTTGGCGATGCCGAGGTGGAGGAACGCGCCCTGCTGGCCTTCGGTCTCGGCCTTCTTGCCGGCGACGGTGAGCAGGTTCTGCTGCGCAGTCACGTCGATCTCGTCGGCCTTGAAGCCGGCGATGGCAAGGGTGATGCGATAGCGGTCCTCGGAGACGCGCTCGAGGTTGAACGGGGGATAATTCTCGCTGCTCGCCTGGCGCGCGCTGGTCTCGAGCATGTCGAACAGGCGGTCGAAGCCGATCGTCGAGCGGCGGAACGGTGTGAAGTCGAACTGACGCATTTCAAGTCCTCATCTGAGCAAATTGACGTCCAATTCCGGCGCCCGAGGCTTCGGCCCGCCGGGGTTTCTGCACGGCCCGATCGGCACCGCACGGAACTAATCTTGTGACGGCGCGTCGGGGTTTCAAGTGCGCCGAAACGCCCGCCGCAAGCGCCGGAAACCCGGACTAGGGCTTCCTAAACATTCCCTTTGTCGCTAAATCCCATTGAACTGGTGGAGATTAATGGGGACATCATAAAGGGGACCCCGATGAGCCTTGCCTCGCTGACCCTGGCGCTTCTCGCCAGCACCACGCCGATCGCCGCCGCCCAGCCTCTGTCCGAGGAAACGCCCGCCATCGTCGCGACCGACGACGCCGAACCGCAGGAGGCCGAGCAGGACCAGGTCAAGTCCAACGACATCGTCGTCACTGCCCGCCGCCGCGAGGAGCGCGCGCAGGAAGTGCCGCTCGCCATGTCGGTGATCGGTGGCGGCGCGCTGTCGGATACCGGTGCGTTCAACGTCGCCCGCGTCCAGCAGCAGCAGCCCGCGCTGCAATTCTATTCGAGCAACCCGCGCAACTCGGCGATCAACATCCGCGGCCTCGGCGCGCCGTTCGGCCTGACCAACGACGGCATCGAGCAGGGCGTCGGCTTCTATGTCGACGGCGTCTATATCGGCCGGATCGGCGCCTCGACCTTCGATTTCGTCGATGTCGAGCGCGTCGAGGTGCTGCGCGGGCCGCAGGGCACGCTCTACGGCAAGAACACCACTGCCGGCGCGATCAACATCACCACCCGCGCGCCCAGCTTCTCGCCCGAGGCGCGGATCGAGTTCAGCGGCGGCAACCATGCCTTTATCCAGGCCAAGGCCTCGGTGTCGGCCCCGCTCGGCTCGACCGTCGCGGCGCGCCTCTCGACCTCGGTCACCCGCCGCGGCGGAACGATCTACAATGCCGCCACCGACGAGAAGCTCCACAAGCAGGATAATACCGGGGTCCGCGGCGCGCTGCTGTGGCGCCCCAGCGACAATCTCGATTTCACTCTGGCGGGCGATTTCAACGTCCAGAACCCGCTGTGCTGCGTGCAATATTATGCGCGGACCGGCGCCACCCAGCGTCCGCTGGCGCGCCAGTACGCCGCGCTCGCGACCGCGCTCGGCTATGCGCCGCCGAGCACCGATACGTTCGACCGCGTGACCGATCTCGATGCCGAGATCAATTCGCGCCAGGAGATCGGCGGCGTCTCGCTGGTCGCCAACTGGGATCTCGGCCCGGCGACGATCACGTCGGTCAGCGCCTGGCGCTACTGGGACTGGAAGCCCAAGAACGACCGCGACTTTATCGGCCTGCCGATCACCACCATCTCGCAGAACCCGTCGAAGCAGAAGCAGGTCTCGCAGGAAGTGCGGATCGCCTCGAACGGCAAGTCGGCGTTGCAATATACGTTCGGCGCCTTCGTCTTCCACCAGACGATCAACACCAACGGGTCGCAGGTCCAGGGCCCCGCGGCGAGCCGCTATTTGCTGTCGGGCGCCGACGCGTCGAACCCCAATGTCCTGAACGGGCTGACCTCGACCAACACGATCAGCTTTGACAACACCAGCTTCGCGGTGTTCGGCAAGCTCAACTGGGCAGTGACCGACCGGCTCCACATCCAGCCGGGCGTGCGCGTCAACTATGACAAGAAGTCCGGTTTCTACGATGCCGCGGTCAGCATCCACAACAGCCAGTATAATTTCGACGCGACCGCGGACAATGTCGCTGCGCTGTTCGCCGCCACCTCGGGCGCGGCGCGGACGACGTTCCAGAACCAGATCAACACGCTGGCCCCCCAGCGCTACAGCCCCGAGTTCAGCGACTGGAACTTCTCGGGCGACTTCACCGTGTCGTACGATTTCACGCCCGACGTCCACGGCTATGCGACCGTCGCGCGCAGCTTCAAGTCGGGCGGCATCAACCTCTCGGGGCTGCCGCTCAACTCGACCAGCACCGGAGTCGATCTCACCACCCAGACGGTGAAGCCGGAGAAGGTCAATCACTTCGAGGTCGGGCTCAAGACCCAGTTCTTCGATCGCCGCCTGACCTTCAACGTCGCGGGGTTCTGGACCGACATCACCGATTACCAGGCGACGGTGAACAACAACGCGATCAACGTGATCCGCGGCTATCTCGCCAATGCCGGCAAGGTGCGCTCGCGCGGCTTCGAATGGGACTCGTCGTTCCGCCCGAGCGACCGCGCCAGCCTCTATTTCAACGGCGCCTATACCGACGCCAAATATATCGACTTCAAGAACGCACCGTGCCCGCCCGAGCTTTCCGGCGGCACCGCGACCGCGCCCGGCGGCGTCACCGATCCGGCGGGGACGCCGGGCGGCCGCAGCCCCGCCTATTGCGACATCTCCGGCCAGGTGCTGCCGGGCATCTCGAAATGGGCGCTGTCGTTCGGCGGCGAGGTCAACGTCCCCTCGGGCGAGGGCCAGTTCTATGCGGGCTATGACGGCAGCTACCGTTCGCGCTTCTCGTCGAACCCGTCGCCCTCGGCCTATACCTGGATCGACGGCTATTCGCTGTCGAACTTCCGGCTGGGCTATCGCGTCGGCCGCGACTTCAATGTCTTCGCCTGGGTCCGCAACGCCTTCGACCAGGAATATTACGAGCTGCTCTCGACTCAGTCGGGCTCGACCGGCCTGATCGTCGGCCAGCCCGGCGACCCGCGGACATGGGGGGCGACGGTCAGCAAGAGCTTCTGACGGGCTTGGCTTCCTTCATGGCCGGGGGAAGCCAGGGAAGGGAGGCTGCCGCCCGCGCAGCCTCCCTTTTCCTTGCCCGGCGCTCGTCCCATATCCGGATAGGGAAACGCCGAACCCGATTGTTCCCCTGCGAAAGCAGGGGCCCAGGGTCACAAGGGTTGAACTGCTGGCTCTGGACCCCTGCTTTCGCAGGGGAACAGAAAAAGAAGGAAGGGTCCCAGAAACGGCAAACGCCTGGACTGTTTCCAGCCCAGGCGCCTGCGTGACGATGCCTCGTCAGCCCCCTTTGTCAGGTTCCCGCCCGCACGCTTGTTCTTGCCAACAAGCGGGGCAGAGAGCCTCCCCGAACCACGGCCGTTGCCTGCGTTTCGACTTGGGTTTGCTAGGGTTAAGTCTCCGGTTTGTCACCGGTATTGCACGGGGTTCAATCAGTTTGGCGGCACCCTGTGTCCGTTCGGCAACAGCGTTTTCACAGTATCTCCATTTGCGCCGCCCCATGAACCTGCCCTAGAGGGCGCAGATCAGGCCTTTCCGGGACATTTCGAACTTCCATGCTGATATCGCGGTACGAGCGGATGATCGCCCGGCGTTACCTGCTCCCGGGCCGCGGCGAGGCGTTCATCGCCGTCGTCGCGAGCTTCAGCCTCGTCGCGGTGATGCTCGGAGTCGCCGCGCTGATCGTCGTGATGAGCGTGATGAACGGCTTCCGCGCCGAGCTGTTCGACAAGATCACCGGGCTGAACGGCCATGCCGTGATCCAGGGTTTCGGCGGCCAGCTGCGCGACTGGCGCACCGTCCTCGCCGAGGCCAAGGCCACCCCCGGCATCGTCAGCGCCACTCCGCTGATCGAGCAGCCGCTGGTCGCCACGTTCAACGGCCGGGTCGAGTTCGCTTTGGTCCGCGGCATGACGATCGAGGACATCCGCCAGAACCAGACGCTCCAGACCAACCAGGTGATCGGCTCGTTCGCGGCGATGCATCCCGGCCGCCAAGAAGTCGCGATCGGCTCGCGCCTCGCCGAATCGCTCGGCGCCACGGTCGGCAGCGAGATCTCGATCTTCAATCCCGCGGGCAGCACCACGCCGTTCGGCACCATGCCGCGCATCGTCAAGTACAAGGTCGTCGCGATCTTCGAGATCGGCGTCTATGATTACGACAAGGCGTTCGTGGTGATGCCGATGGAGGACGCGCAGACCCTGCTGCTGCTCGGCGACGCGGTCGGCATGGTCGAGCTCGACACGGTCGATGCCGACCGGGTCGGCGAGATCCTCGCCCCGCTCGCGCAGAAAGTGTCGAACCGCGCCCAGATCACCGACTGGCGCCAGATGAATGCGCAGCTGTTCGAGGCGCTGTCGGTCGACCGCATCGTCACCTTCGTCGTGCTGTCGATCATCATCATCGTCGCGTCGTTCAACATCGTCTCGTCGCTGATCATGCTGGTCCGCGCCAAGACCCGCGACATCGCGGTGCTGCGCACGATGGGCGCGACAAGCGGCGCGCTGATGCGGATCTTCGTGACGGTGGGGACGACGATCGGCACGCTCGGCATCGCCGCGGGCGGAGTCCTCGGCTTCGTCATCATCCATTTCCGCGAATATGTCGTGAAGTTCATCGGGCTGGTCACCGGCCAGAATGTCTGGGACCCGTCGATGCGCTTCCTCACCGAGCTTCCCGCCAAGACCAACCCGGTCGAGGTGATCGCGATCTGCCTGATGGCGTTTCTCTTCACCTTCCTCGCGACGCTCTACCCTTCGTGGAAGGCGGCGAGCACCGATCCCGTCCAGGTGCTGCGCTATGAATGAGCCCGTCCTCCAGACCCGCGACCTGCGTCGCAGCTTCACCCAGGGCGAGGCGACGATCGAAGTGCTGCGCGGCATCGACCTGACCGTCCAGCCGGGCGAGATCGTCGCGCTGCTCGGCCCCTCGGGCTCGGGCAAGTCGACTCTGCTCCAGGCGGTCGGGCTGCTCGAAGGCGGGTTCGAGGGCTCGATCCGGATCGACGGCCGGGAAGCCGCGCAGTTCGACAACCGCGAGCGCACCGAGACCCGCCGCGACCGGCTCGGTTTCGTCTACCAGTTCCATCACCTGCTCCCCGATTTCAACGCGCTCGAGAATGTCGTGCTGCCGCAGATGATCCACGGCGCCACCCGCGCCGAGGCCGACAAGCGCGCCGCCGAGCTGCTCACTGCGCTCGGCCTCGCCGAACGGCTGACGCATCGCCCCAGCCAGCTCTCGGGCGGCGAGCAGCAGCGCGTCGCGGTCGCCCGCGCGCTCGCCAACCGCCCGATGCTGGTGCTCGCCGACGAGCCCACCGGCAATCTCGACGAAGCGACCGCCGACAAGGTCTTCGCCGAATTCCTCAACCTTGTCCGCGGCGAAGGCTCGTCGGCGCTCGTCGCCACTCACAACGAACGCCTCGCCGCGCGGATGGACCGCGTGCTGCGGCTCCACGAGGGGCATCTGGGGTAGGGGCAGGGGCGTCTCGCTCCGACGTCCTCGGCCATCCCGGACTTGTTCAGTGCTTATCCCGCCACGCCAAACACCCAATTGTTCCCCTGCGAAAGCAGGGGCCCAGGGTCACAAGGGCTGAATTGCTGGGCCCTGGGTTCCTGCTTCCGCAGGAGAACAAGAGCGAAGCGACGGGGATAAGCACGAACGGGGCCGGGTTACGGAAGCATGGGGTGCAACTCATCCGCCCCACCGCGCACTTCGCAGGTTCTCCGTTGCCACGCCTCCACTCCGCGCTCGACCTTCCCGAACCGGCTCGCCAATCGCGCGCCGTCCGCATAGGAGTGCCCCCATGAAGCTGCTCGCCCCGCTCTTCACTGCCCTGCTCGTCGCGACTCCCGCGCATGCCCAGACCGCGCCGACACCCGCGCCGCCGCCGCCCGCCTGCGCCAGCACCGAGCACCGCGCCTTCGATTTCTGGGTCGGCCGCTGGGACGTCCGCCCCTATGCCGGGGGGCCGCTGGTCGCGCATTCGCTGATCGAGCGCCTCTATGCCGGCTGCGCGATCCGCGAGAACTGGATGCCGCTCGGCGGAACCGGCGGCGGCAGCCTGAGCAATTACGACGCCGCGATCGGCAGCTGGCACCAGAGCTGGGTCGATTCCTCGGGCGTCCGCGTCGAGTTCACCGGCGGCATCGAGGGTGCCGCGATGGTGCTCACCGGCCCGTGGCCCGGCGTCGCCAACGGCAAGGACGGCGATATCCGCATGACCTATACGCGCGAGCCGAACGGCGCGGTCCGCCAGAAGGGCGACGTCTCGACCGATCACGGCAAGACCTGGGCGCCGTCGTTCGACTTCCTCTACACGCCCGCAAAAGCCGAATGAGCGAGGACCCCGAATGAGCGCACTGACCGATATCCCCGTCCGCACCGCAGACGGCGCCGAGACCAATCTCGCGGACCATGACGGCGAGGTGCTGCTCATCGTCAACACCGCCTCGCGCTGCGGCTTCACCCCGCAATATGAAGGGCTCGAGGCGCTCCACCGCCAGTACCGCGACCGCGGCTTCGAGGTGCTCGCCTTCCCGTGCAACCAGTTCGGCGCGCAGGAGCCCGGCGACGCCGCCGAGATCGCCAATTTCTGTTCGCTGACCTACGACGTGACCTTCCCGGTCTATGCCAAGGTCGACGTCAACGGCGCGCAAGCCGCGCCGCTGTTCCGCCATCTCAAGAAGGAAGCGCCGGGCCTGCTCGGCTCGGAGGGGATCAAGTGGAACTTCACCAAGTTCCTGGTCGACCGCGCCGGCAGGGTGGTCGAGCGCTACGCACCCCAGACCAAGCCCGAGGATATCGCCGGCGACATCGAGAAGCTGCTGTAGCGCCGGATTGTCGGAGTGATCATTCCCCGGCGAAGGCCGGGGCCCAGTATCGACGGACCATCGGCGGCATTCCGCGGTCCTCGGCTCGCAACTGGGCCCCGGCCTGCGCCGGGGAAAGGCTATGGAAACCGCGTCTGAAAACGCTCTATGAAAACGCCATGAGCGAACCCGAATCCCTCGCCACCGACGAGAGCATCGACCGGCACATCCGCCGCCATGCCTATGACCGGCTGATCATGGTCTCCGACGGCATCTTCGCCATCGCGATCACGCTCGCCGCGCTCGAGATCAAGCCGCCCGAGCACCATGCCGCGCTCGGCGCGATGATCCACGAGATGACGCGGCCGATCATCTCGTACCTCGTCAGCTTCGTGGTGATCGGGCTGTTCTGGATCAGCCACCGCGACCTGTTCGCGCGGATCCGCCAGGTCGATCGCGTGCTGACGATCCTGACGCTGGCGATGCTCTGCCTCGTCGCGCTGCTGCCCGCGGTGGTCCACGGCATCTATTCGCCCGGCGACGACGAGGGCCCGTTCCGGCTCTACGCGATGGCGATGATCGGGTGCGGGCTGACCAACGCGGCGATGTGGGTCTATGCGGCGCTGCGCCCCGGGCTGATGGCGCCCGAAGTCACCTCGGGCTATCGCTGGTCGAAGGTCATCGGCATGCTCGCGCTGCCTTTGCTGTTCGTGCCCGCGCTGTTCATCACCGTCGAGCAGATCCCGCTGGTCCTGCTTCCGCTCGCGATCGGGCTGGCGGTCCTGCGCCGCGTGATCCTCCCGCGCTGGTTCGGCGGCGGGCGGTAGCGCCAGGGCCGGCTTCGAGACTCAACCGGGGGCTAAGGTGGTGGGGCGGGAGGAAGACGCCCCACCACCGGGCTTAGGAACGAACGGGCGCCGAGGAGGAGGAAAGCGCCTTGTCCGCCGCTCCTTTCGTCAGCCTGCGCTGGGCAGGCAGATCACGTACTGGCCGCTGGTCTCCATCGCGCGGCCTTCATTGTCCTCGACCGGCTCGCCGTTGCTCAGCAGCTTGCCGAGGCCGGAGAGCGCGCCGAACATGCTGGCGGCACCGCTGAGCGGCCGGCCGCGCGGGTCGCGGCGCTGCTTGGGCCGGGCATTCCGCGGATCCCGGCGGCGCGGCGGCGGCGCGATCCGCCCCATCCGCGCCGCGACCGAAGCGGCGTCCCCCGCCCGCCCGAACTCCCGCCAGACAACGCGGAAGCCCTTGGGCACTTCGGTCCAGTCGCCATCCGTGGCGCGAACCAGGTCGCAGCCGCAATGATGGCACAAGGTGAAATCGAGCCCCTGGTTATGATGATGTGTCGTCTGGGCGCTGTGGCCGACGACGGTGCAGAGCAACGTCATTTAATGCACTCCCAAGGCGGTGTTGGACCCTCCGCGCGCCTTCAGCTGGAAGGCGGCGAGGTCGCGGAACTGCTCGTCCTCATTCTCGATCGCGAGGTCGGGGTTCCAGATTTCGAAACTGTCGCCGGCGCCGACGAAAAGGGCGAGGCCGCCGATCTTTCCCAGATGGCGCATCGCCGCCGGGATGGTCATCCTGCTGCCCGTGCGGGGCATCTTCTCGACGACGCCGAAGGTCCGGCGCATCCGCCGGTAGTGCGCGCCGGCATCCTCGCCCCGGGCTTCGCCGGCGAGCCGGCGGGCCTCGGAGCGGGTGCTGAGCGTATCGAGGAAATCGCGGCCGTAGCCGACCAGGCAACCGTCGACCGCATGCTTCGAGAGCAGAAGGTCGGACGGGTTTCCGGCGAGCGCCTCGGCCAGGAAGGCGGGAAGCTGAACTTCTCCGTCCTGGTCGACTTCGCAAATCGCGCTGCCGTGAAACAAGGTGGTCATGGGATGGGTCTTTTCTCTCGATTCTTCAGGGTCGGTTCAGAGTGTTTACGCTTACAAGTCACTGGTTTTGCAAGGGATCGTTACCCTTGCCTAACAATTGCCATAATAGCGCCTCATTCTGACCGCCCGATGAACCGTTCGTTTTTATCGACGAACCGTTGTTAACTATGTTCTGCCGCAGCCGGTAACCGGTTGCCATTCAGGACCCACCCCATCCGGGTTCGCCGCTAAGGGAGACTCTGCTAAGGGGAGGGCGCTAGGGGATTCCCCCGTAGGTCTGCGACTTCATGCAGTTAGGGCGGGGCTCATATTCGTCCCTCGTCATCCCCGCGAAAGCGGGGATCCATCTCCAAAGCCATCCACGATCGCGCCGCGCGAACTCTGCTGCTCGTTCGGGAGATGGGTCCCCGCGTTCGCGGGGATGACGGCCTTGAGGAGATCGCGTCCGGCAAAAACGCCGTTTGCGTCCTGTCGCGCGTCGACACTGTCAAAGAGCGGCGGCCAAGCGGCAGCGCAGCGATCCCAGCAGGCGAAATCCAACATTTCAAGCGTTTGACCGGCCTTCGATTGGACACGCGTCGATCACAGCCGACCGCGAAACCTGTTGATAAGCCGGCCCGCGCCGCTGGCGATTTGCCGCATCGGGCCCTAGGGTCGCGCGATGCATTCCGGCTTCGTCCCCCTTCGGGTCTTCTCGGCCTACACGATGCTCGAAGGCGCGATCGAGCCCAAGGCGATCGCCAAGCGCGCGCGCGAGCTCGGCTTCCCCGCGGCGGGACTCGCCGACCGCAACGGCCTCTACGCGGCGATGGCCTTCTCCGAAGGCTGCGCCAAGTCGGGGGTCCAGCCGGTGATCGGCACGCTGCTCGCGGTCGCGCGGCCGGGCATGCCCGAGGGGGTGACCGCGCCGATCGACTGGCTCGCGCTCTACGCGCAGGACGAGGCGGGCTATCTCAACCTGTGCAACCTCGTCTCGATGGCGCATCTCGACCGGCCGATCGAGGAGGAGGCGCATGTCACCTTCGAGTCGCTTGCCGGGCGAACCGACGGGCTGATCTGCCTGACCGCGGGCGCCGAGGGCGGGCTCGCGCGGCTCTATGCCGAGGGGCAGGACGGCGCCGCCGAAGCCTATGCCGACGGCCTCGAGTCGCTGTTCCCCGGCCGCCTCTATGTCGAGATCGTCCGCCGCCTCGACGAAGTCGAAGGCAAGGCCGAACCGCGGCTGCTCGAGCTCGCCTATGCTCGCGACTTGCCGCTGGTCGCGACCAACCCGAGCTGCTTCGCCGACCAAGGCTTCCACGAGGCCCACGACGCGATGCTGTGCATCGCCAATTCCAGCTACGTCGCCAGCGACGACCGCCCGCGCAGCTCGCCCGACGCGTGGATGAAGCCCGCGAACGACATGAAGACGCTGTTCGCCGACCTGCCCGAGGCGATTGCCAACACGCTGGTGGTGGCGCAGCGCTGCGCGGTGATGGCGCCGCGGCGCAAGCCGATCCTGCCGAGCCTCGCGGGCGACCTCGAAGGCGAAGCCACCAAGCTCCGCGACGACGCCCGCGCCGGGCTCGAGGCGCGGCTCGCCAAGGCGGGGATCACCGATCCCGAGGCGCGCGCGGTCTATACCGACCGGCTCGAGTTCGAAGTCGACGTCATCACCAGCATGGGCTTTCCCGGCTATTTCCTGATCGTCGCCGACTTCATCAAATGGGCGAAGGACAACGGCATTCCGGTGGGCCCCGGCCGCGGCTCGGGCGCGGGCTCGGTGGTCGCCTGGTCGCTGACCATCACCGATCTCGACCCGATCAAGCTGGGGCTGCTGTTCGAGCGCTTCCTCAACCCCGAGCGCGTGTCGATGCCCGATTTCGACATCGACTTCTGCGAAACCCGCCGCGGCGAAGTGATCCGCTATGTCCAGCAGCGCTATGGCCGCGACCATGTCGCGCAGATCATCACCTTCGGGACGATGAAGGCGCGCGCGGTGGTCAAGGATGTCGGGCGCGTGCTCCAGATGAGCTACGGCCAGATCGACCGGCTCTCGAAGCTCATCCCCAACCACCCGACCGACCCCTGGACGCTTGAGCGCACGCTGAACGGGGTCAGCGAGTTCCACGCCGAGTACAAGCAGCACGCCGACGTCCGCCACCTGATCGACCTGGCGATGAAGCTCGAAGGGCTGCCGCGCCACAGCTCGACTCACGCCGCGGGCGTGGTGATCGGCGACCGCCCGCTCGCCGAGCTGGTCCCGCTCTACCGCGACCCGCGCTCGGACATGCCGGTCACGCAGTTCGACATGAAATATGTCGAATATGCCGGCTTGGTGAAGTTCGACTTTCTCGGGCTCAAGACGCTGTCGGTGCTGCGCAAGGCGACCGAATTGCTGGCGGACCGCGGGCTGGAGATCGATCTCGACTCGCTCGGCTGGGACGATCCGCAGGTCTATGAGCTGCTCCAGCGCGGCGACACGGTCGGGGTGTTCCAGCTCGAATCGGAGGGCATGCGCCGCACGCTGGCGGCGGTGCGCCCGTCGAACTTCGGCGACATCATCGCGCTCGTCGCGCTCTACCGGCCGGGGCCGATGGACAACATCCCGATGTTCGGCCACCGCAAGAACGGCCGCGAGCCGATCGCCTATCCGCACCCGCTGCTCGAGGGCATATTGGCGGAGACCTACGGCATCTTCGTCTACCAGGAACAGGTGATGCAGGCGGCGCAGATCCTGGCCGGCTACAGCCTCGGACAGGCCGATCTGCTCCGCCGCGCGATGGGCAAGAAGATCAAGTCGGAGATGGACGCCCAGCGCGCCGGGTTCGTCGAGGGCTGCCTGTCGGTCAACAAGATCCCGGCCAAGCAGGCCAACGAGCTGTTCGACCTGATCGACAAGTTCGCCGGCTACGGCTTCAACAAGTCGCACGCCGCGGCCTACGCCTTGCTCGCCTACCAGACCGCCTGGCTCAAGGCGCATTACGCGCATGAATTCTACGCCGCGTCGATGTGCTTCGACATGGACCAGACCGACAAGCTCGCGATCTTCACCGACGACATGAAGCGCCTCGGCGTCCAGTGCTTCCCGCCCGACATCAACGCCTCGGAGGCCGATTTCGTCGTGCAGGAAGCCGAGGGCAATCTCGGGGTCCGCTATGCGCTCGCGGCGCTGAAGGGGGTCGGCGAGAAGGCGATGGCGCTGCTGGTCGACGAACGCAACGAGCGCGGCCGCTTCCATTCGCTCGACGATCTCGCCCGCCGCGTCGATCCCCGGCTGCTCAACAAGCGCCAGGTCGAGACGCTGGCGGGGGCAGGGGCGTTCGACGGGATCGCGCCGGACCGGGCCGGGGTGTTCGCCGCCGCCGAGACCATCCTCGCGGTCGCCCAGCGCACGCATGAGAGCCGCACCAGCGGGCAGGGCGGGCTGTTCGGCGAATCCGAGCCCGGGGGCGGGGCGATCTCGCTGCCGCGGAGCGCGCACTGGTCGCTCGCCGACCGGATCAACGCCGAGCGCGACGCCTTCGGCTATTATTTCTCGGCGCACCCGCTCGACCGCTACCAGCACCTCGCCCGCGCCAACAATGCCCGCGCGATCGCGACGCTGAGCGAAGTCCCGATCGCCGAGGGCCAGCGGGTCGGCGCGACCGTCGCGGCGCTGATCGAGGACGCGCGCTGGCGCACCTCGGCGCGCGGCAACCGCTACATGATGGCGACGATCTCGGACACCAGCGGGCAGATCCCGGTGAGCTGCTTCGACGAATCGACTGCGCGCGACATGGAGGATTGCGCCCGCGCCGGCGGCTGCGCGGTGCTGACGATCGAAATGGACAAGCGGCCGGGCGAGGAGACTCCGCGCGTCGCGATCCGCCGGGTCCAGTCGTTCGAGAGCCTCGCCAGCTCGGCGCGACTGGTGCTCGATCTCGCCATCGCCGATCCCGCCGCGCTGCCGCTGCTCGCCGGGCTGATCGGCGAGGAACGGGGGGGGCGCTGCACGGTGCAGGTCCGCGCGTCCTCGCGGCCGGGCGAGACCGCCGAGCTGGTGCTGGGCCGCGACTTCCGGCTCGACGAGGAGATGGTCGCGCGGATCAGGGCGTTGCCGGGGGTCACCGCGGCCGAGTTCCGCAATGCCGACAGCGCGCTCGCCGCGGCCGCCTAGTCAGCGAATCCGCAGCGCTTCATCGCTTCGGTTTCGCGCTCCGCGGTCACCCCGCCTTCGCCGCTGCGCTTGAAGGGCGTGCCGCGCGGTGCATCGGGCTTCGGCACCGGCGGCCGGTCCGGGTCGTGCATCTCCCCAAGGTCGCGCGCCGAATGGACCCGGTACACGACGAAGCCATAGCTCCGCGTGCCGTCGCATCCGACAAATTCGGGATACCGCGTCCTGCGCCCTTCGAAGGTCAGCAGGATCGCCCGATAGCCCCCCTTTGGATCCGGCCGACCGGTAAATGCCTCGACCTTCGCGTGATCGACTTCGATTTCCTGCATGTAGCGGTGCGGGTCGTTGCGATCCGGCATCGCGGTGGCCGACGGGAAGAAGCTGGTCTCCTCGAAGCCGGTGACCCAGACGCCCGAGATCGTCTCGAGCGGCAGCATCTCCTCGACATGCCCCATGCTCATATGCCAGCCCCCGCGCTCCCGGCGCCAGCTCGACTGGGCAGCCCTGATGTCAGCCTCCTCCGCCGACGCGTCCAGCTGCAGCAAAAGACCGCCGTCGAGCGGTTCGCGGGGATCTGCGGAACCGCATCCCGCCAGCATCAGCGCGCCGGCAAGCAGGCCGCATGAGAGAAGGGCTGACCGCGCCATCGGGCGAGCATCGCGCATGCCGGGGGCGGCGTCCAGCGCATGGTTTGGCACCGCGCTCTCGACACTTGCCGCCTTCGCGGGATACCCTGTCTTCAAAATCGATCGGGGAGAGACACGTGCTGGGTGGAATGCAGGATTTCGAGCTAAGGGTACCGCGCCTGCTCGACCATGCCGAGCGCGAGCATTGGAGCCGCGAGCTGGTCACGCGCTGGGCCGACGGCAGCGAGAGCCGCACCACCTGGGCCGGAGTCGCGCGCGACGCCAAGAAGCTGGCGCAGGCGCTCGAGCGGCTGGGGATGAAGCCCGGCGACCGCATCGCCACGCTGGGGATGAACCACGCGCCGCACATCGTCTCGTGGTACGGCGCGATCGGGATGGGCGGGGTGATTCACACGATCAACCCGCGGCTGTTCGACGAGCAGCTGATCTACATCGCCAACCATGCCGAGGACCGCGTCCTCTTCTACGACAAATGCTTCCAGCCGATTATCGACCGGCTCAAGCCCGAATGGACGACGATCGAGCATTATGTCGTGTTCGACGGCGACGGCCCCGACGGGTTCGAGGCGCTGCTCGCCCAGGAGGACGGCAACTATGCCTGGCACGAGGGGCCCGAGCGCGACCCGTGCATGATCTGCTACACCAGCGGCACCACCGGCAATCCCAAGGGCGTGCTGTACGAGCACCGCTCGACGATGATCCATGCGATGGCCGAAGTCGCGCCGTGGGTGTTCAACATGTCGCAGCGATCGGTGATCCTGCCGATCGTGCCGATGTTCCACGCCGCCGCCTGGGGGCTGCCGTTCGCGGGGGCGCTGGCGGGGTCGAAGTTCGTCTATTCGGCGGTCAACGACCCCAAGGTGATCTGCGACCTGATGAACAAGGAGAAGGTCACCCATTCGGCGGGGGTGCCGACCGTCTGGCTGAGCATGTTCCAGCATATGGACGCGACCGGCGATGCGCCCAAATATCTCCAGCAGGTGACGATCGGCGGCTCGGCGGCGCCGCGGGCGATGATCGAGCGGATCATGGGGATGGGAGTCGAGGTCAAGCATCTCTGGGGGATGACCGAGACCTCGCCGATCGGCACCGCGGGCACCCCGCCGCCGCACTGGGACGCGATGAGCAAGGAGGAGCAGCTCGACCGGATCTGCAAGCAGGGCAGCGTGCCGTTCGGCATCGAGCTGCGCGTCGTCGACGACGACGGCAAGGTCTGCCCACGCGACGGCAAGTCGTCGGGCCGGCTCCAGGTGCGCGGGCCGTGGGTGGTCAAGCGCTACTTCAAGGCCGAGGAAGATGCGGCCGATGCGGACGGCTGGTTCGACACCGGCGACGTCTCGGTGATCCACCCCGACGGGGTGATGCAGATCACCGACCGCGCCAAGGACGTGATCAAGTCGGGGGGCGAGTGGATCAGCTCGGTCGATCTCGAGAATGCCGCGGTCGGCTGCGCGGGGGTGCACGAGGCGGCGGCGATCGGCGTGTATCACCCGAAATGGGACGAGCGGCCGATCCTGCTGGTGATCCGCAAGCCGGGGAGCGAAGTGACCGCGGAGCAGATCCAGGCGCACCTGGCGCAGCATGTCGCCAAATGGTGGCTGCCCGACGAGATATTGTTCGTCGATTCGCTGCCGCATACCGCGACGGGGAAGCTGCTCAAGACCGCGATCCGGGAGGAGTATAAGGATTTCAAGCTGGCGGCGGCTTAGAGGGCATCAGTCACCCCGGACTTGTTCGGTGCCTATACCCTTGCCAACTACTCCCTTGTTCCCCTGCGAAAGCAGGGGTCCAGGGCCACGCAGGACTGTCCATTTGTAACCCTGGGCTCCTGCTTTCGCAGGAGAACAAGAACGAGGGGACATGGCCCTTGTTCGAAGAGGAAAAGGACCGACCTGTTCCGGGATGACAGCGAAAGGATGCGCGGATAGCCCGGCGCGGGAACCGCGTCGGGTTGGACCAAGAAGGAAAGGACCGATGCGTCTTTCTCCTGGCGTTCGGGCTCGACGGCTTTGGTATTGGTAGAAAAGTCGCGTCGAGACTGCGTCGGGGCCCCTCCCTCCCCTTACAGCTTGGGAGTGGAGGTATGTATAGCGAGGCGCCCCCTTGACGTAACGGGCGAAGCTACCCGGCTTCATGCCGAACGACTCCGCATCGGTCCTTCCGGCTCGGCTTGCGCTTCCCCGGACCTTCCTGCCCGCTGTGCCGGCCTAGCATCGCGAACGATTGGAGCGCTAGCCTATCTGGTTATGTTTGTCAAGAGAATTCGCGCGGGTGGTTATTGGTTTTTCCCCGGCGAAGGCCGGGGCCCAGTTGCGAGCCGACTCAGATGGCGGGATGCCGCCTCGGATTCGCCGGTACTGGGCCCCGGCCTTCGCCGGGGAAAGGTTTAGTTTTCAATGGCCTGGGTGTTGAGGGCTTTCAGTGCGCCGCGACGATCCCCGCGCTGACTTCGCCCGCCTTGGCGTCCTTGAAGCGGGCGCAGTTGCGGATCGTCTCGAGCGCGCGGTCGAGCGCCAGCGTACTGGTCGCCGCGGAGACGAGGGCCGGGCGGAGCTTGGCGTCGACCGAATCGGCCTGCGCGACGGTGCACAGCGTGTTGAACGCCCCCGCCGAGCGCGCCGCGAAGATGCCGCCGCCGCCGCGCGCGAAGCTGCCGAAATTGGCGAGCAGATAGTCGGCCGCCATCGCGTTGGTCGAACCGTCGCGGAGCAGGGCGAAGACCACCGGGACCCGCTGGCCCGGGGTGATCCGCTCGTCCTTGAGGTCGTTGAGGAACCACGACCCGATCTCGGGCGAGCCGGCATTGGCGATCGCCTCGAACACCGCGCCGCGCAGCGTGTCGTTGCCGTTGGCGAGCGCGCGCTCGACCTGCGCCTTGGCGAAGGGGATGCCGCGCTCCTGGACCGCGGTCGCCAGCGCCATCGCGCGATAGGCGGGATCGAGCGCCTTTTCGTCGCCCGCGAGATAGCGGTCGGCGGCGGCGATCAGCTTCTCGCGGACCGAAGCGTTGCGGCCCTCGTCGGCGAGCAGGCCGACCACGGCGGCGCGCAGCTTCTGCCGGTCGGGATCGTCCGACGCATGGGCGCCGAGCGCGGGATCGAAGCCGAGCTTGCCGAGCAGCGGCGCGTAGAGGCCGTCGATCAGCTTGCGGAACGCGGGCATCGCCTCGGGCGAGACCAGCCCGCGGCGGATCAGCCCGGCGAGGCGCTGGCCGCCATCGACCGCGACGTTCGAATCCTTGTTGCTCGACATCGCGCGCGCCGCGGCGACCAGCCGCGGGACATTGACGCGGCCGGCATAGAAGGACGCCCACAGGCTGTCGTTGACCGCCAGCGCCTCGCCGGCGGGGAGCCCGGGGGCCGCCGCGATCAGCGCGTCCCAGTCGGCGGCGTCGAGATCGAAGCGGTAATAGCCCCAGCCGCCGGCATTGGGCACCAGCACGCCGCTGCCAGGCGCCGCGATGGTGGCGCTCGGCTTGTCGATCAGCGTGCAGGTGCGCTTCGCTTCGCGGCGGACGCAGAAGGGGATGACCCACTTCTTCGGCTCCACATTGCTGCCGAAATAGGCATAGCGCGCCTGGCTGCCGACGAGCTTGCCGCCCTCGCGGTGGAGCGTCACCACCGGCACGCCCTGCTGGTCGACGAAGCTGCGCAGCGAGGCGAGCACGCGCGGATCCTTCGCGGCATCGGCGAGCGAGGCGAAGAATTCGTCGGTGGTGGCGTTGCCGTACATGTGGCGGCGCATATGGAGGCGGACGCCGTCGCGGAACTTCTCGTCGCCCATATAGGCGGCGATCATCGCGACGACCTGGCCGCCCTTGCCATAGGTGATCTGGTCGAACGCGGCGTTGATCGCGCCGTCATTGTCGATCCGCTCGTGGATCGGGCGGCCGGTGGCGAGCGCGTCGATCCCCATCGCGGTGAAGGCCTCGTCGATCGCGCCGGTGCCGATGTTGAGATCGGGGCGCCATTCGTTGCCGATGCGATAGCCCATCCAGTTGGCGAAGCTCTCGTTCAGCCAGATATCGTCCCACCAGGCAGGGGTGGCGAGATCGCCGAACCATTGGTGCGACAGCTCGTGCGCGACGACCATGCCGAAGGTCTGCTTGTCCTCGGTGGTGGCGTGCGGATCGAGCAGCAGGATGCCGTCGCCATAGATGTCGATTCCGGCATTCTCCATCGCCCCGGGCATCACCGGCGAGGCGACCTGGTCGAGCTTGGGATAAGGGAAGGCCTGGTTGAAATAGGCTTCGAGCAGCGCGACGATCGGGCCCGACTGGTCGAGCGCGAACTGGAGCTTGCCGGCATTGGGCTTGGTCGCGATGATGCGGAGCGGCAGCGGGGTGGGGCGCTGCGGGCTCGGCGGGACCATCGTCTCGGCAGTGACGAACGGGCCGGTGACGAAGGCGATGAGGTAGGTCGGCAGCGGCAAGGTCGGGGCGAAGCGGTGGCGGACCAGCGCGCCTTCGGCGGCGTGGCTGAGCTCGGCCCCGTTGGTCGCGGCGACGAAGCCGGGCTTGGTCGCGATCGAGACGGTGAAGGGGGTCTTGAACCCGGGCTCGTCGAACGAAGGGAAGGCGGCGCGGGCGTCGATCGACTGGAACTGGGTCCAGCTATACCATTCGCCCGCGACCTGGACGCGGTAGAGGCCCGAAGGGCTGCCGTTCTCGAACGGCGCGTCGTAATCGAACTTGAGCGTCATCTTGCCCGCGGCGACGGTGCGGCCGAAATCGACCTGGGCGAGGCCGAGCGGGTTGATCTGCTTGAAGGTCACCGGAGTCTCGGTGGTGCCGATCCGCACCACGGCGCTGGTCACATGCAGGTCGCGGCCGTGCATGTAGAGCGCGGCGGCGGGCTTCTTGAGCTCGATGTCGATCTCGGTATGGCCGCTGAACCGCTCCTGATCGGGGACGATCGTCAGGTCGAGGCGATAGGCGATCGGCGCCGCGCCCGCGGGCAGCTTGCCGGTGGGGACCGCCTCCTGCGCCAGGGCCGGAGTGGGGAGGAGGAGGGCGGCAAGCGCCAGCAGCAGAACGCGCATCGGGAATCCTTCAAGGGGTGGCGATGCTTAGGCGGTTCGGGTGCGGTATGACAATAGCACACCTGTCCCTCTTGCGCGTTGCGGCGCGAGGCTCCAGTCTGGTTTGAATGGAAACGGTGAACATCGGATCGGCGGGCGCGGGGGGCGTGACCCTCGGCGCGCGGCCCGAGGCGGTTCGCGTGCTGCCCGCCGAGACCGCGGTGGTCGTGATCGACATGCAGAACGCCTATGCCTCGCCCGGCGGCTATGTCGACCAGGCGGGGTTCGACATCACGGGCGCGGCGGGGACGATCGGCAAGATCGCGCAGGTGCTGGAGACGGCGCGCGGCGCGGGGATCCAGGTGGTCTATCTGCAGAATGGCTGGGACCCCGATTATGTCGAGGCAGGCGGGCCGGGATCGCCCAACTGGCACAAGTCCAACGCGCTCAAGACGATGCGCAAGCGGCCCGAGCTGGCGGGGACGCTGCTGGCGCGGGGCGGGTGGGATTACGACCTGGTCGACGCGCTCAAGCCGCAGGAGGGCGATATCGTCATCGGCAAGACGCGCTATTCGGCCTTCTTCAATTCGCAGCTCGACAGCGTGCTCCGCTCGCGGGGCATCCGGACGATCGTGTTCGTCGGGATCGCCACCAATGTCTGCGTCGAGAGCACGCTGCGCGACGGCTTTCACCTCGAATATTTCGGGGTGATGCTCGAGGATGCGACGCATCATCTGGGTCCCCCGGCGATGCAGGAGGCGACGGTCTACAATGTCGAGAAATTCTTCGGCTGGGTGAGCACGACCGCGGATTTCTGCGGCAGCTTCGGCCAGCTTCCCAAGGAGTAGATGCATGTCCTTCACGCCCATCAATCCGCCGCAATTCCCCACGCCGATCGCGCCCTATTCGGCGGGGGCGAGGGCGGGGAACACCGTCTATGTCTCGGGCGTGCTCGCGCTCGGCGAGGGGGGCACGGTGCTCCATATCGGCGACGCGGCGGCGCAGACAAGGCACGTGCTCGACGTCATCAGGATCACGCTCGAGGCCGGGGGCGCGACGCTCGAGGACGTGGCGATGAACCACATCTTCCTCAAGGACCTGGCCGACTATGCCGCGTTCAACGCGGTCTATGCCGAGTATTTCCCCGGCGCCAAGCCCGCGCGCTACTGCATCAAGTGCGACCTGGTGAAGCCCGACTGCCTGGTGGAAATCGCATCGGTGGCGCACATTGGCTGAGGCCGCCGGCCTTTATTACGAGGAGCATGGGTCGGCGGACGGGGTACCGCTGATCCTCTCCTCGGGATTGGGCGGCTCGGCAAATTACTGGAAGCCGAACATCGCCGCGCTGGCCGAGCGGTTCCGGGTCATCGCCTATGACCATCGCGGCACCGGGCGGAGCGACCGGGCGCTGCCGGAGACCGTCACTGTCGACGATTTCGCGGACGACATCCTTGCTTTGATGGACGCGCTCGCGATCCCGCGCGCGCATATCGTCGGCCACGCGGCGGGCGGGGTGGCCGGGCTGGCGCTGGCGGTGAAGGCGCCCGAGCGGCTCGACAGGCTGGTGGTGGTCAACGGATGGGCGAAGGCCGATCCGCATTTCCTGCGCTGCTTCGAGCTGCGGCTCAATCTGCTGCGGCATGTCGGCGTCGAGGCGTATCTTCGCGCGCAACCGATCTTTCTGTATCCGGCCACCTGGATCTCGGTGCGCACCGCCGAACTCGACGCGGAACTGCCGCATCAGATCGCCGACTTTCCGGGTATCGCTACGATGGAGAAGCGCATTGCCGCGCTTGCCGCCTTCGACATGACCGGCCGGCTGAAAGGGCTGGACGAGAAGGTGCTCGTCCTCGTTGCCAACGACGATATGCTGGTGCCGCACTACGCGGGCGAGCTGCTCTGCGGCGAGCTTGGCTGTGCCTGGCTCGAGACGCTTCCGTCCGGCGGCCATGCGTGTAACGTCACCCGTCCGGACGTCTTCAACAAACCGGTGCTCGCCTGGCTCACCGGCACCTATCCCGAAGAGGAGTAATCCAATGCAGGTCGGCGTCTTCGTCCCCATCAACAACAATGGCTGGCTGATCAGCGAGAACGCGCCGCAGTACAAGCCGAGCTTCGACATGAACAAGGCGATCGCCCTGAGCGCGGAGAAGCACGGGCTCGATTTCCTGCTGTCGATGATCAAGCTGCGCGGGTTCGGCGGCAAGACCGAGTTCTGGGAATATGGGCTGGAGAGCTTCACGCTGATGGCCGCGCTTGCCGCGGTGACGAGCAAGATCAAGATCTATGCGACTTGCCCGACGCTGGTGATCCCGCCCGCCTTCGCCGCGCGGATGTGCAACACGATCGACTCGATCGGCCATGGCCGCTTCGGGCTCAATTTGATCACCGGCTGGCAGCGCCCCGAATACAGCCAGATGGGGATGTGGCCCGGCGACGAGCATTTCCGCAACCGCTACCAGATGCTCGGCGAGTACGCGCATATCCTGCGCGAGCTGTGGGAGACCGGGGTCTCGGACTTCAAGGGCGATTACTACCAGATGGAGGATTGCCGCGTCCGCCCGCTGCCGCAGGGCGACATGAAGATCATCTGCGCCGGATCGTCGGACGACGGGCTCGCCTTCTCGGCGCAATATGCCGACTATGCCTTCTGCCTCGGCAAGGGCGTCAACACCCCCAAGGCCTTCGCGTTCAACAACGAGCGCCTCGCCGCGGCGACCGCCAAGACCGGGCGCGACGTCTCGGTGTTCGTGCTGGTCATGCTGATCATGGCCGACACCGACGAGGAGGCCGAGGCCAAGTGGAAATCGTACAATGACGGCGTCGACATCGACGCGATCAGCTGGCTCGCGACGCAGGGCGCGGCGGACAAGCACAACCCGACCACCAATGTCCGCCAGCTCGCCGCGCCCGAGGGGGCCGTGAACATCAACATGGGGACCCTGGTCGGCAGCCACGCCAAGATCGCGGCGATGCTCGACGAGATGGCCGAGGTGCCCAATACCGGCGGGGTGCTGCTGACCTTCGACGACTTCATCCAAGGCGTCGAGGATTTCGGGACCAAGGTCCAGCCGCTGATGAAGAGCCGGCAGAAGAGGTAGCGCGGATGGCTGACCTGCCAACCGCGCTTGAGATCACTTCGCTTGTGAGCTTGCTGGCACCCGGGTTGATTATTTCGACCATTCGGGACCGGGCGATCACCGGCTCGACGCCAGATATCAAGGAACGGTTAATATCCTACGGCATCATATCGGTGGGGTATTTTGCAGCGGTGTCACCGCTTTTCCACGTCAGCGCGGGAGTAACGCTCCCGCGATGGCTATGGAGTTTTCTCCAGTTTTTCTCGATCCCGGTCCTTGTCGGAATCGCGCTTGCCTATATCTATCAGTGGAAATGGTCTTATCGGATCGCCGATAAATTTGGTTTGCGATTGGCCCATCATATTCCGGCCGCCTGGGACTATCTCTTTGGAAGCATTCCCGCCGGGACCTTTGTTCTCGTCAAGCTGAAGGACGGCACCGAGGTGCCGGGACGGATGGGCCCAAACGCTTTCGCTTCTTCGAGCAAGGAGGAACGCGACCTTCTGATCGACGAGTTGTACGAAATTGACGGCGCGGGAACCTGGCTCCCTGTTAGTCCGCCGCGGCACATCCTACTTTGTGGAAACGACATCAGGCATATAGAGGTATACTGATATGGCCGATCGCAAACCCGCAACGATGGTCCAGGATGGCCATGCCCCCCTTCAGAAGGGATGGATCCCGACCGTTCAGGGCGGCTACAAGCCCAGCACGAGTGCCCTGACTTCCACTCCACCGGCACCACCGACAGGCGGCAGCGGCGTAAAACCCGTAAAAGACAAATAGTAGCCCGCGCGCCGGCGCGGGTTCAGGCAATCCCGCCCGCCGCCGCGATGGTGCGGTTGCTGGCGTGGAGCTTGTTGCGGACGGCGCGGCCGAAGCTGCGTTCGAGCATCGTGCGGAGCTCGGGGTCGGCGTCGAGATAGGTGCGCAGCGTGTCGGCGGGCATGCACCAGAAGCGCGCGGGGCCGGCGAGGCGGACGGTTGCGGTGGCGGGCTCGCCCGAGAGGATCGAGGCCTCGCCGATCAGGTCGCCGGGGCGGCAGGTCGCGACCTGGCGGCCGTCGCTGAGCACCAGCGCCTCGCCGCTGGCGAGGAAGGCGACGCGCTCGACGGGGGCGCCTTCGCGGGTGAGCTCGTCGCCCATCGTGCCGCTCAGCCAGACCCCGCCGTCGATCAGGTGGCGCGCGACGTGGCGCGGGACGCCGTCGAGAAAGCCCGTCAGCATCGCCTGCTCGTCCGCGCTGAACCGCGCGCGGCGGTCGCCGAGCAGGTCGCGGCCGATCACGACGAGGCAGCAGAGCAGCACCAGCGCCATCCAGGCGACGGTCGGCCGGTCGCCGCTGAACAGGACCGCGTGCGCGAGCGCGACCGCGGCCGACAGCGCGATGAACACCCGCGGCAGCTTGCGCGAAGTGACCACGGCAACGACGAGCAGCAGGTAGCTCAGCTGAAGGACCAGGGATCCGGTCGAGAACATGCCCCCTCCGATGCGGTTCGATTCCCTCCATGCGGGAAAGTGGGGGTGAGGTGAAGATGGCGCGGCATGCTGGATCAATAGTCCCTCCCCTTCAGGGGAGGGGTTGGGGTGGGGCCTATCCTCTGGCCTAAGGCTCGGTGAGACTGACAGGCCCCACCCCCAACCCCTCCCCTGAAGGGGGGGGCTTAAGAAGGTTTAGTGCGGGCGGGCCCCCGGGGCCGGCTTCGGGCGCGGGGGCAGTGCGGCAGGCTCGCCGGGAAAATCGGGTTCGGGCGGCCGTTCGCCGGCGCGCCAGGCGCTGGGGGTGAGGCCGAACTCCGAATAGAACCAGCGGTTGAACGAGCTCGGAGTCGAATAGCCGATCATCCGCGCGATCTCGCCGAGCGAGTGGCTGGAATTGGTGAGATAGTCGAGCACCAGCTCGCGCCGCACGCCGCCGAGCAGCGTGGCGAAGCTGTGGCCTTCCTTTTCGAGCAGGCGCTGGAGGGTGCGCGCGGGCATGCCGAGATTCTCGGCGACCTGCTCGAGCGTGGCGCGGCCGAGCGGGAGCATCAGGTCGAGCGAGCGGCGAACCTGCTGCTCCATCGGCGCTCCCGCGGCATCGGGCGCCAGCCGGTCGAGATAGCTGGCGGCGTAGCGGGCCATTTCGGGGTCGGCCATGGCGTTGCGCAGGTCGAGCGAGGCGGGGGTGCAGACGAAGCCGTGGAAACTGGCGTCGAACACGAGCGGACAGCCGAAGACGCGCCGATGGACCGCGAGGTCGCCGGGGACAGAATGCATGAAGTGGACGCTTTCGGCGCGCCACTTGCCCCCCGAAACCGCGACGATGGCGCGGTAGAGTATGCCCATCGCCAGCTCGATGCCCTGGCGCTCGATCGTGCTGTCGCCGGGGATGATGTTGATCCGCACTGCGACCAGCGGATCTTTGTCCTCGAGCGAGGCGGACACGGTGTCGCCCAGCATATAATGGTAGCGCGCCATCGACTCGATCGAGTCGCGCACGGTCTCCTGGTGCTGGAGCAGCAGGCTGATCGCGCCCATGTGCGACAGCGAGCGCGATTCGGCCATCATCAGCCCGAAGCTCTGGCAATTGGCCTCGCGTGCGGATTCGGTGAGCACGAAGTTGACCGAATTGCGTGCGATCCAGCGATCGGGGTCGGCGAGCATCGCCGGATTGATCCGCGCGCGCTTGAGCATCCGCAGGGGATCGAGGCCGACGAAGCGGGCGACCTCGAAATAATTGGTCAACGCGGCCGTCCGAACCTGCGCCATCACGCCACCCCGCGCGGGGGCCGGGCCCTCGCGCTCCGGGGCCGAGCATCCGCTCCGCCCCGGTGCAAGTCAAGGAATACGCGCGGGGATTCAATCCGCTTCGGGACGGACTCCGGTGCGCCACACCCCCGCGGGCACGCCGAACTCGGCGCCGAACCAGCGCGAGAAGGAGCTGAGGGTCGAATAGCCGACCAGCACCGCGATCGCCTCGATCGAATGCGCGGGGGTGGCGAGGTGGCGCAGCGCCAGCTCGCGGCGGACCCCGCCCAGCACCAGCCCGAAGCTGGTGCCCTCGCGCACCAGCGCGCGCTGGAGGGCGCGCGGGTGCAGGCCGAGCTCGACGCCGGCATGCTCGAGCGTGCCGCGTCCGGCGGGGAGCAGCAGGTAGAGCGCGCGGCGCACGCGCTCGGCGACGCCGCCCTCGGCGTCGGCGGGCACGAGCAACGCGATCGAGTTCTGCGCATAGCGCGCCAGCTCGGGCTCGGCGCCGGGGATCGGCGTGGCGAGCGACGCGGGGCTGCAGGTGAGGCCGTTGAACTCGCTTTCGAACTGCACCGGGCAGCCGAAGATGCGCTGGTGGACGCGCAGGTCGCCGGGCGCGGCATGGATGAAGTGCGCGCATTCGGGATGCCATTTGCCGCCCGCGATCGCGGTGAAGGCGAGGCACATCTCGCCGACGGTCATCTCGATCGGCTGGCGGGTCATATGGTGCTGCGACATGATGTCGACGCGGATCACCGAGCTGTCGCCGCTTTCGTCGAGGTTGATCAGCAGCGTGTCGGCGAGCACGTGCTGGTAGCGGATCAGCACCCGGATCGCGTCACGCAGCGTGCGCTGGTTCTTGACCAGCAGGCTCACCGCGCCGAGCCCCGAGATCGGCCGCGCCTCGGCCATCAGCAGCCCGAAGCTCATGCAGCCCGATTGCAGCGCCGATTGCTCGAGCAGGCCCGAGACCGACTCGCCCTGGATCTGGCGATCGGGATCGGCGAGCAGCGCCCGGCTGAGACCGGCGCGCGCCAGCATCGCGTCGGGATCGAGGCCGACCGATTCGGCAACCTCGACATAATTGGTCAGCGTGGCGGCCCGTGCCTTAGCCATTGTGCATACCCCACAAAACCGTTGGACACCGGTTTCCTCAAATCGGTGTGAATATGTAACGATCGGCCCCGATCTGGCGCGAACTGCAAAGCCGGTGTCGCGATCGGAAAAGTCATACGACGCCCGATGCCCTAGGGGAACCGGCATCGGCCACCTGCTGTGGCGGAGTCAACAAACAGCCCCGGGCAAGGCCTGCGGAACGACCGGCGACACGTGCCGGGCGGTCCATGGACACGTCCGTCGCCGACCAAGAGCTTGTGGAGGTTAGATGCGTTCGTTTCCCAGCGTACAGGGCCCGTTGCCCGCGTCAGTCCCGCTCGCGTTCCGGGGGGGCGAGCCGGCGGCCCGCGCGTCGCGGCGGTCCGCGCGCCGCCCGGTGCGCCAAGCGCCCGAATGCGCCAATGATGCCGAGGCGCCGGTGATGGCTTCGCGGCTCACGGCGATGAGCGCGATGGCCTCGACGCTGGCGCACGAGCTGACCCAGCCGATTACCGCGTCGCAGAATTACATGCAGGCCTGCGCCTATCGGCTGCGCCAGAAGATCGACGGGCTGGAGGATGTGCTGACGATGGTCGAGCAGGCCAGCGCGCAGAACATGAAGGCCGGGATCATCATCCGCCGGATGCGCGATTTCCTGGTGAGCGGGCGGATCCAGGGCGAGCGCGAGGATCTGCGCGCGCTGGTCGCCACGGCCTGCGCCGGGATCCGCTGTCCGGGAGTCGAGCAGGTCGAGATCGTCCAGGCAGTCGCGCCGGGCACGGTCGTGATCGCCGACCGCATCCAGATCGGGCAGGTGCTGAACAATCTGCTGACCAACGCGGTCCAGGCGCTCGAAGGGTGCGCGGTGCGGCGAGTCACGATCAGCGCCGAGCCGCAGGGGCGGATGGTCGCGGTGCGCATCGCCGATACCGGGCACGGGCTGCCGGACGCGGTGTTCGCGCGGCTGTTCGAGCCCTTCTACACCAGCAAGGCGGCGGGCACCGGGCTCGGACTCGCGCTCAGCCGGACGATCGTCGAGGCGCATGGCGGACAGCTCTGGGCCGAGCGCGGCGACGCGGGCGGCGCGGTGTTCGGGCTGACGCTGCCGGTGGCGGCGGGGACGTGAGCGTGCAGCCGATCGTCCATATCGTCGGCGACGAGACCGCAGTGCGCCATGCCGTCGCGGCATTGTTCACGCTCGGATACGACGTCGCCTGCTGGAATTCGGGGGCGCAGTTCCTCGCCGGGCCGATCCCGGGGCCCGACGACTTCATCCTGCTCGACCTCAATATCGCCGGCTTCGACGTGCTCGAGCGGCTGCGCGCGTGGAATGTGACGACGCCGGTGATCGCGATGATCGCCCCCGAGGACCGCCGTTCGGAGAGCGAGCTGATCGCCAGCGGCGCGGTGTGGGTGGTGCGAAAGCCGGTGCTTTCCGACGATCTCCGCCGCGCGCTGACGATCGCGCAGGCGGCGGGGCTGCGGCTGCGGCGCGCGCTCGGCGACGAGTGCGGCGCCGCGCGGCAGGCGAGCGTCTAGAGTTTCGATAGGCCCCTTTCCTTCGGGAGAGGGGTCGGGGGTGGGACCTGCGAGTCCCCCAGTATGGGTCCCACCCCCAACGCTTGTCATCGCCCGGCCTTCGCCTATGGTAGCGCTACCAAGTCGAGGGAGAGGATGATGGGCGGATTGCGGCTGTTGCTGGCGCTGGCGGCGCTTGTCCTGGGCGGCGCGGCGGTGGCCGCGGCGAACGCGCCGGGGGAGCGCTGGGTCGCGGCCTGGGCGACGTCGCAGCAGATCCCCGAGGAGCGCAACGCGCTCAAGCCCGAGGAGCTGAAGGATTCGACGCTGCGCCAGATCGTCCGGCTCCAGATCGGCGGCAAGCGGCTGCGGGTGCGCTTCTCCAACGCCTATGGCACCCAGCCGCTGGCGATCGGCGGCGCCTCGATCGCGCGGGCGCCCGATCCGGCCTCGTCGCACATCGATACTGCGAGCCTGTTGCCACTGAGCTTCGGCGGCAAGGCGCGGGTGATCATTCCGGCGGGGGCGGAATATTGGTCGGACCCGGTCGCGTTCGCGGCGCCGGCGGGGGCCGATCTCGCCATCTCGATCTATCTGCCCGACGCGCCCGCGCAGCAGACCGGGCATCCCGGATCGCGCGCGACTTCCTATTATCTCCACGGCAACCAGGTCGAGGCGAGCGAGTTGACCGGGGCGAAGACGGTCGATCACTGGTACCAGCTGGCCGGAATCGAGACCGTGTCCGACCGCGCTTCCGCAGTCGTCGTGTTCGGCGATTCGATCACCGACGGTTCGGGGACCAAGCCCAACACCAATACGCGCTGGACCGACGCGCTCCAGCTGCGGCTGCGTGGCACGCGCGACCGGAGCGAGATGGCGGTGCTCAATGCCGGGATCGGCGGCAACCGGCTGCTCAACGACGGGCTCGCGGCGAACGCGGTCGCGCGCTTCGACCGCGACGTGCTGACGCCGCCGGGGGTGACGCATCTGATCATCCTCGAAGGCGTCAACGATCTCGGCACGCTGACGCGCGACGCGCCGGTGAGCGCGGCCGAGCATGCGGCTTTGGTCGAGCGGATGATCGGGGCGCTGCGCCAGATGGTGCTGCGGGCGCGGGCGCACGGGATCGTGACGATCGGCGGGACGATCCTGCCCTATGCCGGGTCGGGCTATTACCATCCCGATGCCGCGAACGAGGCCGATCGCCAGGCGGTCAATGCCTGGATCAGGGCGCCGGGCAATTTCGACGCGGTAGTCGATTTCGACGCGGTGATGCGCGATCCGGCGCGGCCGACCTATTTGCTGGCGGCCTATGATTCGGGCGACGGGCTGCACCCTTCCGTCGCGGGCTACCAGGCGATGGCCGACGCGGTGCCGCTGGCGCTGCTCGGGTCGAAGGACAAGCCGCGCAAGGCCCAGGCTCGAACGGCGCCCGAGCCCGCGCCCGAGATCGCCTTCACCTTCGACGACTTGCCCGCCCACGCGGCGTTGCCGGGGAACACGACGCGAGTCGAGATCGCCGCGCAAGTCATCGCCGCGCTCAGGGCGGCGAACGTGCCGGCGGTGCACGGCTTCATCAACGGCGTGCAGGCGGAGAAGGAGCCGGCATCGGCGGCGGTGCTGCGGATGTGGCGCGACGCGGGCTTCCCGCTGGGCAATCATGGCTGGAGCCACGCCAATCTCGACCGGATCAGCGACGCGCAGTTCGCCGAGGAGCTGGCGAAGAACGAGCCGGTGCTGCAATCGCTGATGGGCAAGGGCGACTGGCACTGGTTCCGCTATCCCTTCCTCGCCGAGGCAGGCGGCGATCCGGCGCGGCGCGCGCGGATCCGCAAGCTGCTGGGCGAGCGCGGCTACAAGGTCGCGCCGGTGACGATGGATTTCTCCGACTGGGCATATAACGACGCCTATGCGCGCTGCGTGGCCAGGGGCGATGCCGCGGCGATCACGACGATGGAGGCGGCGTATCTCGCCGGGGCCGACGCCAACATCACGCGCTATCGGGCGATGGCGAAGGCAGTGACCGGGCACGACATCCCCTATGTGCTGCTGATGCATCTCGGCGCGTTTGACGCGCGGATGATGCCGCGGCTGCTGGAGGTGTACCGCAAGCGCGGCTTCCGCTTCGTCAGCCTCGAACAGGCGACGCGCGACTCCTTCTACCGCGCCGAGATCGACCCCGCGCTCGCCCCCGATCCGCAGGGGCTGGAGGGGTGGATGAACGCCAGGGGGCTGGCGATCCCCGCGGGATACGAGCGCCCGCCGCTGGACAGCCTGTGCCGATGAGATAGTTTCGGCGGGATGAAGCTGCTTCGCTCGATCCTGCTCGCCCTTGCTCTTGGTCTCGCATTGCCCGCGGCGGCGGCGGACCGCGGGGTTCGCGTCACGCTGAGCCGCGGCGAGGGCGGCGACTGGCTGATCGATTACGACTTCACCTGGCGGTCGCGCGCGTGGTTCTTCCCGCGCTCGTACATGGACCTCGGCGGCAAGCCGTGGCGGCAGCAGAGCTGGGCGGTCGAGACGCCCGGGGTGCGCTTCGAGCGGATCGGGCATTACGACGTGCTCAGCGCGGGCGGGGCGCCGCTCAGCCATGTCCGCATCCGGATGCGGCCGTTCGCGCACCCGCTGAGTGCCGACTATACGCCGGCGCTCGCCTTTTCCGACGGCGGGCTTGCCTTCTACAGCGACCATTTCGTGGTCAGCCCGGTGGCGTCGGTGGCGGTCGCGCGGACGCTGCCTGCCGACCTCGTCCACACCTATATCGAGCAGCCGCCGGTCAGCTGGGTGGTGCGCGATCCCGGACACCGGCTGCTGCTGCGGGGCAAGACGCTGCGCGGGATGGCGACCTTCGCGCTGCGCGACGCTGACACCTATCTCTATTCGGGCAACGCCCCGGTCAGCGAGACGGCGGCCTTTGCCGGGGTGATCGACGCCGGGCTGCCCGCCTGGGTGCGCACCGAGCTCGACGACTTCACGCCCCGGATCATGGCGCTCTATGCCGAGCGGCTCGGCAAGCCCGCGGGCGGGCGGCCGATGGCGCTGATCGCGTGGCAGGGCGCCGAGCGGAACGGCTTCTCGTTCGGCGGCAGCGTGCTGAGCGGGATGGTGGTGATGCAGATCTCGGGCAAGCAGGTGCTCGCCCGCAACGATGGGGTGCTGACCCAGATGCGCTGGTTCATCGGGCACGAATCGGCGCATTTCTGGGTGGGGCAGACGATCCGCTACGAGGTGCCGGGCGACAGCTGGATCATGGAGGGATCGGCCGACCTGCTGGCGATCCGCGCGCTGGAGCGGCTGACGCCGGACTATGACGCGACGGCCGCGCTCCAGGCCGAGATGGACGAGTGCCTCAAGCTGAGCGGCGCGCACGAGCCGCTGGCGACCGCCGGGCAGCGCGGCGAGCACCGCGCCAATTACGGATGCGGGGCGATGCTGGCGCTGGCGGCGGAGGCGGCGCTGAAGCAGGGGCCCGGGAATGGCGACGTCTTCACGTTCCTGCGCGGATTGATCGCAGCGCGGCGGGCAGACGGGGTCGTCGGGACGGCGGACTGGCTGGCGCGGTTCCAGGCGGCGACGGGGGATGCGGCGCTGGTCGGCGAGGTGCGGGGGTTTGTCGAGAAGGGGGTGGCGAATCCCAGGGCGTTCTGGGCGCGGTTGTTCGGTGCGACGGGTGTGGGGTTTCGTGTGGAGGGCGAGGGGCTGAAGCTGGGCTGAGGTGTTCCAAGCCCCTCCCCTTCAGGGGGTGATTGTATCGATTGCAGAGACGGCCGTCGTTCTTAACCCTCTCCCGCTTTCGCGGGAGAGGGTTGGGTGAGGGTCTCCTTCTTCACTTCTGTCGCGCCCAC
>JAZKCD010000035.1:0-109845 GCA_040388355.1 Pseudomonadota bacterium
GCGCGGCCGGCGCGGCAATTGCCGCGACCGACGACGCGGCTTTGCCGCGGCGCGACTCCGCCTTTCGCTTCCGCCGTCACCCATGGCATCATCATCGCCATGGTTTCGCAACCCGAACCCCCACGCCGGTCGAGCGCCCCGTTCTTCCTCATCGCCGGCCTGGCGATCGCCGCGGGCCTCGGCGCGCTGACCTTCGCGCTCACGCGCGGGCCATCCGCTTCGCCTGCGCCGGTAGCCAACGCCACCGCTCCCACCGCCACCGCCACCCCCGCGAACGCCTACACCATCACCTCGACCAACCCGAAGGTGAAGGTCGCCGCCCTCACCGCGCTTCCGGCCTCTCCCGGCTCGGCCGACGGCGACTGCAACGACTATTTCGCCAAGCCCCCCAGGTCGCCCGCAGCGCGCGCCGCCGCCGCGAAGGGCTGGCTGATCGCCGACGAAGCCCGGCTGGGCCCGCTCACCGCGGTCCTGATCGCCAGCAGCTTCACGACCAGCACCAGCGGGTTCTGCTTCGCCAACAACGGCAATGTCGCATTGTTCGACGGCGACCGGCTCGTCGGACTGGTCTATTCGGCGAAGGGCGCCGACGAGCAGATCGGCGCGATCGAGCGAGTCGGCGCGGCGCTCCGCATCGGCATGGACGGGCCGGCGACCCCGCTCGGCGATCTCACGCTCAGCGGCCATGCGCTGCGCTTCGGCGCGCTGCCGGCGTCCGATTCGGTGTGCGGCGGGCGCCGCCGCGTGCCCAATATCTACGACCTCCCGATCGCCGAGGCGCGCCGCAAGCTGATCGCCAATGGCTGGACGCCGGTGCCGTCCAGTGAAGAGGTCGGCCCCAACAACGCCGAGCTGCGCAGCCAGGGCATCGTCGAAGTCACCGACTGCGCCGGCACGGGCCTGGGTCAATGCGGCTTCAACTATGCCGCCGGCCGCGACCGGCTGGACGTCGGCACGACCGACTGGCCGCCCTTGGTGTCCGACTATTCGGTCCGATGCGGCTGACAGGGACGGCAGGCCGGCCCCGGCGATGGTCAACCGATCGGTTGCAGGAAAAATGGCGGATTTCCGGGAAAGTTGACCGTTGCCGGTTGACCAAGTTGACCGTTGCTTCGTGCGCGCGCGCACGCGAGGCTGGCACGCTTCCGGACGGCTGGTTTGTGGATGGCGAGACATCCGCAAGGATAGACCATGCGAAATCCAATTTTTGAAGCGGAGTCGCTACCGCCTGTAATCCGCCCACAGCCACTCGATCGCCCCCGGCAGCGTTTCCGCCACCACGCGCGAGTCGACATGCACCGCTTCGCGCGAGAAGACGTAGCGATAGGTATAGCCCTTGGCCTTGAGCGCCGCCGCCATCCGCGCATTGGCGAGCGGCCAGTTGTGGAAGCTTTGCTCGGGGTCGCCGAAATGCAGGTCCTTCTCGCCGACCTGCATCCAGATGCGGATCGGCTTGCGCGGAGACTCGGGGATCAGCCTGGCGTGATAGTCCCACGCGCCTTCGGGCGTCGCGGGATCGACGGGCGACTGCTGGTTCACGAAAGTGCCCGAATAGGACAGCACCCGCCGGTACCATTCGGGGTGGAACCACGCCATGCTCCACGCCGCCGCCGCGCCCGAGCTGGCGCCCATCGTCGCGCGGCCTTGCGCGTCGCGCCGCAGCCGGATGCGGTAATTCTTCTCGACGCGCGGCAGCACCTCGCGCTCGACGAACTCGGCATAGCGGCCCGAGACGGTGTCGTATTCGAGCCCGCGCTCGGAGCCCTGCGCATCGCCGCCGCCCGACTGGATCAGCACCGCGGCCATCGCCGGAACGCGGTGCTGCGCGATCAGGCTGTCGAGCGCCAGCGCCACCCGCGCGGCATAGCCGCCGCCGTCCTGCACCACCATGAACGGCAGCAGCGCGCCGGCTTTGGTCCCCGCGGGCAAGTAGACGAACACCTCGCGGCGATAGGGCGCCGGCTCGGACTGCTCGCCGGCGGGCGCGGCGATGCGATTGCCCCAGGCGTCGCGCCGCGCGGTCACTTCGTTCTGGAGCTGGCGGATGCCGGGATAGAGGCTGCTTTCCTCGGACCGCATCACGAAGCCGTGGAGCGTCCCCATCGGCTGGGCGGGGTTGACCGCCATCTCGGGCGCGTCGGCATAGTCGGGGCCGTGGACGCTTTCGACCGGGCTGTCCTGCGCGGCCACGAGCAGCAGCAGGGGCGCGGCGAGCAGCGCCTTCATATCGCATAGCCTGCGCGCTGCGGCCGGCTGAGCATCGCATTGGCCGCGTCGTCGCCGATGAAGCGCTCGGCCCTGGGGTCCCATTTGAGCCGCCGCCCGGTCTTCATCGCGATCCAGTGGACCAGGCAGGTCGAGCAGGCGCGGTGGCCGATCTCGGCGGTCGCCGACGGCGCCGCGCGGGTGCGGATCGAATCGAGCCAGTTGCGGTGCTGCTCGGGGGTGACCGGCAGCTGGACTTCATTCGGCCCGATCACGCTGGTCAGGATTTTCGAGTCGCTCGCCTGCAGCGGCACGATCTGCGGCCCGCTCGGATCGCTCGGCGTCACCGAGCCGCTGCGCGTCACGAAGATCCAGCCCTTGCTGCCGATGAACTTGATGCCGTTGGCCAGCGCGCCCGAGATCGTCATCGTCACGCCGTTTGCGTAGATCGCATGGCTCTCGAACGGCCCGTGCACGTCCCACAGCCCGCTCTTCGGAAACTCGGCCGTGCCCCACACTTCGATCGGGCCGGTCAGCTCGGTGTCCATCCCCCAATGCGCGGTGTCGACATGGTGCGCCCCCCAGCCGGTGATCATCCCCGCGCCGAACTGCTCGCAGCGCAGCCAGCCCGGGCGGTCCTCGAACGACGCCTGCGGATGGACGCGGATCTCGGTATAATATTGCTCGGGAGTCGAGCCGAGCCAGGCGTCGTAGTTGAGCCCCGGCGGGATCGGCATCGGTCTCGCCTCGGGACCCGAGGGGTCGCCCGGCAGCCCGACCTCGACGTGCTTCAAGTCGCCGATCCGCCCGTTGCGCACCAGCTCGCACGCGCGGCGGAACTGCGGCCAGGGGTCGCTGCCGCGCTGCTGCGACCCGATCTGGAGAATGCGGCCGGATGCCTTGACTGTGTCGGCCATGATCCGCCCCTCGGCGATGGTCAGCGAGGCGGGCTTCTGGAGATAGACGTCCTTGCCGGCGCGGACGGCATCGACTGCCATCCGCGCATGCTGGTGGTCGGGGGTCGAGACGAGGACGGCGTCGATATCCTTGTTCGCCAGCAATTCGCGATGGTCGGCATAGCCGAGCGTCCCCGAATAGGGCTTGTCCTGCCCGGCCGAATAGCGGCCGTCGACCAGCTGCATCCCCGCGCCGAGCCGCTTCATGTCGATATCGCACACCGCGACGATGTGCGCGTCGGCGTGCTTGTGGATTTCCTTCATGTCGTGGATGCGGCTGATCCGGCCGACGCCGATCGCGCCGATATTGATGCGGTTGCTCGGCGCGTTCTTGCCGAACACGCTGGCCGGCACGATCGCCGGAAAGACGGCGGCGGTCTTGAGGATCGTCCGGCGTGCGATCATGACGTCACTCCCCTTTTCGGTTTCGATTTCAGGCGCTTATCGGCCGGGTGGCGTTCTTCTGCGCAGTCAGCACCAGCTCGGCGGCGAGCAGCGCTTGGTCCTGGTCCTGCGCCACCGAGGTCCGCTCGACCACGTCGGTGACGAATTGCGGCCCGAACGGGAGGTGGACCTTCGAGCAGTCCAGGTAGCGGATGCCCTTCTTGTCGACGACGAACAGGTGGTTGCCGCCGGGCTTGCCGGTGATGTCGACATATTTGCGCAGCTCGATGTACCCCTCGGTGCCGAGCAGGAAGAGCCGGCCGTCGCCCCAGGTCGGAAGGCCATCCGGCGTGTACCAGTCGACTCGGATATAACCGGTGCCGCCGTTGCCGCTGACCATCATGTCGCCGAAATCCTCGAACTTCGGATACTTGCCCCAGTTGATGTTGCCGGTCTGCGCGCCGACGACATGCGCGCGAGTCGATTTGGTGTAGTAGAGGAACTGCTCGGCTTGGTGGCTGCCGATATCGGTGAGGATGCCGCCATAGCGGGCCTTGTCCCAGAACCAGGCCGGGCGGCCGGCCTCGCCGACGCGGTGGGGCGCGAGGTTGACGGTCTGGACGACCTTGCCGATCGCGCCTTCGTCGATGAGGTAGCCGGCCTGGATCGCCGCGCGCACTTCGAGCCGCTCCGAATAGAGGATCGCGAACTTGCGGCCGGTCTCCCGAATCGCGCGGCGGACATCGGCGAGCTGCCTGAGCGTGGTGATCCCCGGCTTGTCGGCGAGATAATCCTTGCCCGCGCGCATCACCCTGATGCCCAACGGCGCGCGCAGATCGGGGATCGGCGCGCCGAGGACCAGCTGGATGCTCTTGTCGTCGAGGATCTCGGCTTCGCTGCGCGCCAGCTTCACATCGCCATAGCGCTTGCGGAAGGTCTCGATCTGCGCGGGGTCGCGGCTGAGGAACATGGCGAGCTTGCCCCCGCCGCGGATCATCGCGTCGGTCATCGAATAGATATGGGCATGGTCGAGCCCGACCACCGCGAAGGGCACGCTGTACTTCGCCATCGGCTCGGGTCCCGACGGCGCGGCCTGCTCGCTCACGGCATTGCCCGAGCTCGCCGATTGCGCGAGCACGTCGCCGGGCAGCGTCGCGGCGAACCCGGCGATTCCGGCGGCGGTCATCATGCGGCGGCGGTCGATCGAATCCATGGAGTCCTCCGAGTCATTTCGCGGGGGTGGCTGGGGTCTTCCAGTTGACGACGAAATAGGTCGCCGGGGTATCGCCGACATTTTTGAGCGCGTGCGGCGAGTTCGAGGCGTTGAAGATCACCGATCCCGGCCCGAGCCGCTTCCACGTGCCGCCCGACAGCGTCTCGACCGTCCCTTCGCGGATGATCACCATCTCCTCGTTGGGATGCTGGTGCGGCGGGTGCGAGCTCAGGCCCGGATTGAGCGTGGTGATGTGCATCTCGAGCTCGGACAGCGTCGCGGTGGGGGCGCGCACGACCGGGCGGAGCGCGCCGACATCGGTCTTGATCACTGCCATATGGTTCCAGTCGAACACCGCGGGCCCGAGGATTGCGGGTGCACCCTGCGCCAGCGCGCCGATCGACCAGGTTGCCGCGACCGCGACCGCGGCGATGGTGATGTCCCTCGGCGTGATTCGCATGATCGCTCTCCTATGCTCATTTGTATGAGTTGACGCCACGCTATCCCGCGCCGCGCCCCCTGTCGAGCGCCGCAATTCTATCCTACACCGCACCGATGAGCGCACCCATTCGAATCGGCATCGGCGGCTGGACCTTCGAGCCGTGGCGCGGGACCTTCTACCCCGAAGGCCTGTCCCAGAAAAAGGAACTCGAGTTCGCGTCGCGCCAGCTGACCGCGATCGAAGTCAACGGCACCTATTATTCGGGGTTCAAGCCCGCGACCTTCGAAGGCTGGGCGAAGACCGCGCCCGAGGGATTCGTCTACGCAGTCAAGGCCTCGCGCTTCTGCACCAACCGCAAGGTGCTGGCCGAGGGCGGCGAGTCGATCGCGCGCTTCGTCGGGCAGGGCATCGTCGAGCTGGGCGACAAGCTCGGCCCGATTCTCTGGCAGTTCATGGCGACCAAGAAGTTCGACGCGGACGATTTCGGCGCGTTCCTCAAGCTGCTGCCCGGCGCCCATGAGGGCGTGAAGCTGCGCCACGCGATCCAGGTCCGCCACGACAGCTTCCGCACCCCCGAATTCATTGCGATGTGCCGCGCGGCGGGCGCGGCGATCGTCTTCGCCGATTCGCCGCAATATCCGGCGATCGCCGATATGACCGGCGACTTCGTCTATGCCCGGCTCGAGGCGGGCGAGGACGCGAACCCGCTCTGCTATCCCGAGGCCGATATCGGCAAATGGGCCGGAGTCGCGAAGACCTGGGCGGCGGGCGGGCGGCCCGAGGGCTTGCCCTACGTCACCGAGGAAGCGCCCCCAGCCACCCCGCGCGAGACCTTCGTCTTCTTCATTCACGGCGGCAAGGTCCGCGCGCCCGCCGCGGCGCAGGCCTTGATCGGCGAGGTCGCGGCGTGAGCCTCGACGCCCGGCAATCGCTGATCGCGCTCGGATCGGTGCTGCTGTTCATCGGGGCGTTCTACCTGTCGATGACGTTCTTCGACGGAGTCGACATTCCCGGCTGGGTCGGGCCCGCCATCGGCCTGACGGGCGGAGTGATCAATCTCGTCTGGCGGTTCTTTCGCCGGCGCAGGCGTGCCACAGCCAGCGGCCCGACCAAGTGAGGTTCAGCCGCGCCTGATCTCGTAGGTCACATGGCGCACGGTGCGCCCCGCCATCTCGCGTTCCTCGACCGCGTCGCGCAGCACCCCGCCGATCTTCACCATCGCCGCGCGCGATCGGACATTGTCCTCGCCGACCGTGAAGGTCGCGGTCTCGACGAAGCGGTGGATGTGATCGAGCATCAGCCGCTTGATCTCGCGGTTGTAGATGCCGCCCCAATGGCTGCGCGCGATGAAGGTCCAGCCGATCTCGACTTCGCTGGCCTCGGGCTTGTAGCCGTCATAGCGGCTCGCCCCGAGGATCGCGCCGCTCACCTTGTCGACGATCGTCATGCCGCCGCCCGACGCCAAAGCGTCGGCGAAATAGCGGCGGAAGACCGGCTCCTGCCAGCGGTCGTGCGCCGGATGGACTTCCCAGATCAGCGGATCGGAGGCGACCGCGAACAGCCCGTCCCAATCCTCCGGAACGGTCGGCCGGATCAGGACGCGATCGCCGACCAATGTCGGCTGGCGGTCCATCAGAACGCGGCGATCCCGGTGATCGCCCTTCCCTGGATCAGCCCGTGCACGTCGTGCGTGCCTTCATAGGTGTTGACCGTCTCGAGGTTGATCGCATGGCGCATCACATGGAATTCGGCCGAGATGCCGTTGCCGCCATGCATGTCGCGGGCGACGCGGGCGATATCGAGCGCCTTGCCGCAATTGTTGCGCTTGATGATGCTGATCGTCTCGGGGCTGAGCGTGCCCGCGTCGAACATCCGCCCGCATTGCAGCGCCGCCTGGAGCCCCAGCGCGATTTCGGTCTGCATGTTGGCCAGCTTGATCTGCACCAGCTGGTTGGCGGCGAGCGGCTTGCCGAACTGGGCGCGGTCGAGCGTGTATTGCCGCGCCGCGTGCATGCACGCCTCGGCGGCGCCCATGCTCCCCCAGGCGATGCCGTAGCGCGCGCGGTTGAGGCAGCCGAACGGCCCCTTCAATCCCTGGGCCTCGGGCAGCAGCGCATCCTCGCCGACCTCGACGCCGTCCATCACGATCTCGCCGGTGATCGAGGCGCGCAAGCTCAGCTTGCCTTCGATCTTGGGAGTCGAGAGCCCCGCCATCCCGCGCTCGAGCACGAAGCCCTTGATGCCACCCCCGTGCGCATCCGACTTGGCCCACACCACCATCACATCGGCGATCGGCGAATTGGTGATCCACATCTTGGTGCCGGTGAGGCGATAGCCGCCGTCGATCTTCTCGGCGCGGGTGCGCATGCTGCCGGGGTCGCTGCCCGCGTCGGGTTCGGTCAGCCCGAAGCAGCCGACCCATTCGCCGGTCGCGAGCCTGGGCAGATATTTCCGCCGCTGCTCCTCGGTGCCATAGGCGTGGACCGGGTACATCACGAGGCTCGACTGGACGCTCATCGCCGAGCGGTATCCCGAATCGACGCGCTCGACTTCGCGCGCGACCAGCCCATAGGCGACATAGCCGAGCCCGGCGCCGCCATAACTCTCGGGAATCGTCGCGCCGAGCAGCCCGAGCGACCCCATCTCGGACATGATCGCGCGGTCGAAATCCTCATCGAGGAACGCGCGCGTCACCCGCGGCGCCAGCTCGCCCTGCGCATAGTCGCGCGCGGCGTCGCGCACCATCCGCTCCTCGTCGGTCAGCTGCGCGTCGAGCGCGAACGGATCCTGCCAGTCGAACCGGCCCATCTCTGCCATGTCGTTCCTCTTTACTTCGGCGCGGCGGCGGGCGCCGCATTGGTCTCCATCGCCGCAAGCTCGATCTCGGCAAGCGCGTTGCGCGCGGCGATATATTGTTTGGCGGCGGTAACCCAGCTTTCGGCGTTGGCCGCACCGGGCATGCGCGCCACTTCGGCAAGCGCCGCCTCGACATTGCCCTTGGCGAGCTTCTCGCGCACCGCCTGGAGCCGCGCGGCGGGGCGCGGATCGTCGGTGCCGACGCGGCGCAGCACGACGAGATCGCCGAACAGCCCGCGCAGGCGCGACCACAGGCTCGCATCGGGCGTCGCCATCAGCCGCGGTCCGATCGCTTCGAGCGACACGCGCAGATCCTCGAGCAGCACCCGCTGAGTCGCGGCCTGGGCGATCGTGCTCACGGCCTCGCCATGCGCCTCGCCGAAACGCCGCCGCAGCTGGGGGCCGAGCGGCCCCAGCGCCTCGCCCCGCTCGATCGCGCGGCGCGCGGCAAAGGCGATCATCAGCCGTTCGGCCTGGCTTGCATAGGAAGAGGCAGCGCGGGCGCTGCCATCGGCGTCGCGCAGCCGCGTCTCGAGCAGGTCGAGCCGCCCGGCGAGCATCGCCTCGCGCGCCGAAAGCGTCGCGACATCGGTGGCGGGGGGCAGGGCGGGCGCGGGCGCGGCCTGGGGCTGCGCCGTCACCACCGCGGGCGGCGCGGGGGCCGGCGCGGCGCCGGCGTTCAGCCACAGCACGCCCGCGGTGCCCGCAACCCCGGCGAAAAAGGCGCCCGCGCCGATCGCGATGCTCCGGGTCAGGGGGGAGAGGCCGCGGGACGGCTCCAGCGCAAGAGGCTCGTCGGGGCTCATTCCGCCCTTATCCCCGCCCGCGCCGGTACGGTCAATCGGGGGACAGTCAATCGGCCAGCGCGATCGCCGCGTCGGTCAGCGCGGTGCCGGCGAAATCGGGCGGGACCAGCACGGTCTCCCAGCCCGTGCCCGCCGCCGCCGCCGCGCGCCGCCCGATCGCGACCAGCGCGATGGTGGCGCGATCGATTCCGGCGGCATCGACGATCTCGGCGAACCGCTCGCCGGTCCGCGCCGACTGGACCAGCACCACCGATCCGCCCAGCCGCCGCACCGCCGCGCCGCTCACGGCGATCGGCTCGGTCGCATAGACGGTGACCACCGCCACGACGATTCCGCCCGGCTCGACGGTGCGCTCGCGCCCGGCGAGGTGAAGCGCGCGCCGCACCCCCGCCGCCTCGGCGAGCGCGATCAGCTCGGCCGATCCGGTGCTGCCCATCGCCGCGACCCGAAATCCTGCGCGCCGCGCCGCCTCGGCGGTCGCTTCGCCCACGGCATGGACCGGCAGGTCGCGCAGCTGCGCGAGACCCTTGCCGCCGTGGCGCATCGCGTTGGCGCTGGTGATGATCAACGCGTCGAAATCCGCGGGATCGGGCGCTTCCCACGCCATCGGCCGCGCCTCGAACAGCGGCAGCCGGATCGCGGTGCGTCCTGCCGACTCGATCACCGCCGCGGTCACGCGGTTGCCCGGCTCGGGCCGGAGCACGGCGATCGGCCGGCTCATCCCACGGGCTCGGGCGAGTCGAACAGCCGCCGGACCTCGGGCGGCGCGCGTTCGAGCAGGTCGTGCGCGATGGCGCGGGGCAGCGCCGCATCGCCCGGTGCGCCCGCCTCCTGCGCATGCACGCTGTGCGCGCCGTCCTCCGACAGCAGCTCGGCCCTGAGCGTCAGGATCGCCCCTTCGATCGTCGCCAGCGCCGCCACCGGCGAATGGCAATCGGCATGCAGCGCCGCGAGCAGCCCGCGCTCGGCGAGGATGCAGGCGCGGGTCTCGCCATGGTCGATCGCCGCGACGATTCGCAGCGCGCCGGCGTCGCCGCTGCGCACTTCGACGCCCACTGCCCCCTGCGCGGGTGCTGGCAGCATCGTCTCGACGGGGATCGCCGCGCCGTCGCTGCGCCCGAGCCGGTCGAGTCCGGCGGCGGCGAGGATCGTAGCGTCGGCCTCGCCCGCCGCCACCCGCGCGAGCCGGGTGTCGACATTGCCGCGGAACATCGCGATCCGGAGGTCGGGCCTGAGCTTGCGGAGCTGCGCCGCGCGCCGCGGCGAGCTGGTCCCGACCGTCGCGCCCGCCTTCAGCGCCGCCACCGACTCGGCGCCGACCAGCCGGTCGCGGACATCGGCGCGCGCCAGCACCGCGCCGAGCGCGATCGCCGCGGGGCGGAAGGTCTCGACATCCTTCATCGAATGCACCGCGCAGTCGATCTCATGGTCGAGCAAGGCGCGGTCGAGCTCCTTGGTCCACAGCGCCTTGCCGCCGATCTCGGCGAGCGGCCGGTCCTGGACGCGGTCGCCGGTGGTGCGGATCGGGACGATCTCGATCCGGCTTGCGTCCCAGCCATGCGCGGCGAGCAGCGCGTCGCGCACCATCGCGGCCTGGACGAGCGCAAGCGGCGAGCCGCGGGTACCGAGTCTGAACGGGGGCATGGCTTGTGCTAGCGGCAGGCGGGCCTAGATGGAAGCGATGGCGCTGATCCTTGGCCTCGAATCCTCGTGTGACGAGACCGCCGCCGCGCTGGTGACGAGCGCGCGCGAGGTCCGCGCGCACCGCATCGCCCGGCAGGACGAGGCGCACCGCCCCTATGGCGGCGTGGTCCCCGAAATCGCCGCGCGCGCGCATGTCGAGGTGCTCGCGCCGCTGGTCGAGGGCGTGCTGGCCGATGCCGGGATCACCCTCGCGCAAGTCGATGCAGTCGCCGCGACCGCGGGCCCCGGGCTGATCGGCGGAGTGATGGTCGGGCTGGTCACCGGCAAGGCGCTCGCGCTGTCGGCGGGCAAGCCGCTGATCGCAGTCAACCATCTCGAGGGGCATGCGCTGTCGCCGCGGCTGACCGATCCGGATCTCATGTTTCCCTATCTGCTGCTGCTGGTCTCGGGCGGGCATTGCCAGCTGCTGCTGGTCCAGGGCGCGGGCAAGTATCGCCGCCTCGCCACCACGATCGACGACGCCGCGGGCGAGGCGTTCGACAAGACCGCCAAGCTGCTCGGGCTCGGCTTCCCCGGCGGTCCCGCGGTCGAGGCGGCGGCGAAGCTGGGCGATGCCGGGGCGGTCGCGCTGCCGCGGCCGCTGTTCGGGTCGCCCGAGCCGCATTTCTCCTTTGCGGGCCTGAAGAGCGCGGTCGCGCGCGCCGCGGGCAGCCATCGCCCCGAGGATATCGCTGCGTCGTTCCAGCAGGCCGTGGTCGATTGCCTGGTCGACCGCACCCGCAAGGCGATCCATGCGATCGAAGGCGCGACTGCGCTGGTGGTGGCGGGCGGAGTCGCCGCCAACGCCAGCGTGCGTTCGGGGCTCGAGGGCCTCGCCGCCGAGCATGGCATGCGCTTCGTCGCGCCGCCGCTCTGGCTGTGCACCGACAATGCCGCGATGATCGCCTGGGCCGGCGCCGAGCGTTTCGCCGCGGGGCTCACCGATCCGCTCGACTTTCCGGCGCGCCCGCGCTGGCCGCTCGATCCGGATGCGGAAAAGGTGCGCGGCGCGGGAGTGAAGGCATGACGGCAATCGGAGTCATTGGCGGCGGCGCCTGGGGCACCGCGCTCGCACAGGTCGCGGCGCGCGGCGGCGAGCCCGTTTTGCTGTGGGCGCGCGAGCCCGAGGTCGTGGAGAGCATCAACGCGGGCCATGAGAACCGCCTGTTCCTCGCCGGTATCCCGCTGTCGCCGGCGATCCGCGCGACCGGCGATCTCGGCGATCTCGCCGGGCTCGACGCCTTGCTTGTCGTCGCGCCCGCCCAGCATGTCCGCGGCGTGCTCGGCGGGCTCGACAGCGGCGCGACGCCGCTGGTGCTCTGCGCCAAGGGGATCGAGGCGGGATCGAAGCTCACCGTCGGCGAAGTCGCTCATGCGGTCCAGCCGCGCGCGCCGATCGCCGTGCTGTCGGGCCCGACCTTCGCGCACGAGGTCGCAAGGGGCCTGCCCACCGCGGTCACCCTCGCCTGCGAGGACGAGGATTTGCGCACCGCGCTCGCCGCGCGGCTCGCCGGACCGGCGTTCCGCACCTATGGCTCGTCCGACGTGATCGGCGCCGAGATCGGCGGCGCGGTCAAGAATGTCCTCGCGATCGCCTGCGGGGTGGTCGAGGGCGCCGGGCTCGGCCAGAACGCCCGCGCCGCCCTCATCGCGCGCGGCTTTGCCGAGATGACGCGTTTCGGGCTCGCGCGTGGCGCCCGGGCCGAGACGCTGGCGGGGCTGTCGGGACTCGGCGACCTCGTCCTCACCTGCTCCTCTACAGCGTCGCGCAACTTCTCGCTCGGGGTGGGCCTCGGCCAGGGCCGCAGCGCCGCCGCGCTGATGGCCGACCGCAAGACGGTGGCGGAGGGCGCCTTCACTGCGCCGGTGCTCCAGCAGGCCGCCGCCGATGCCGGGGTCGACATGCCGGTGTGCGAAGCGGTCTGCGCGCTGCTCTCGGGCACCCCCGTCGCCGCGGTGATCGAGGCGCTGCTCAGCCGTCCGCTCCGAGAGGAAGCGCAGTGAAGCGCTGGGCGGCTTTGCTCAAGGGCGTCAATGTCGGCGGCAACCGGCGCTTGCCGATGGCGGACCTCAAGGCGTTTCTGAAAGGGCTCGGTTTCGCCAATGTCCGGACGTTGCTCGCCTCGGGAAATGCCGTTTTCGACTGCGACGAGGCGGATGCGGCGGCGCTCGAAGCGCTGCTCGAGCACGCCGCCACCGAACGGCTGGGGCTCACGACCGATTGGCTGCTTCGCGATGCCGCCGGGATCGATGCCACGATCGCAGCCAATCCCTTCGCCGCCGAAGCGGTCGAGCGCCCCAACCGGTTGCTGCTCGTCTTCACCCGCGAGTCGCTTCCCGCCGACCTGCCCGAACGGCTCGCCGCGATCCATCGCGGCCCCGAGCGCGTGGCCGTGGCCGGGCGGACGCTCTATATCGACTATGTCGATGCCGATACGATGCGCGATTCGAAGCTGCCGCAAGCGATGGCGAAGCTTGGCGCGGGCAAGGGCGCGGCGACCGGCCGCAACTGGAACACCGTGATCAAGCTACGGCAGATGCTCGACTGACATAGGGAGGGGATGATGAAACTCTGGATCGCCGCGCTGCTGATGGCGTTCGCCGCGCCCCCGTCCGAGCCCCAGCGCATCGCGCTCTGGCCGAACGGCGCGCCAGGCTCCGAAGCGCATCGCGGCGAGGCCGAGCTGGCGCAGGATTATTGGGTCAAGAACATCCACGATCCTTCGGTCACTGCCTATCTGCCCGATCCGGCCAAGGCGACCGGCGCCGCAGTGGTGATCGCGCCGGGCGGCGGGCATGCGCTGCTCGTCATCACCGGCGAAGGGGCTGCGACCGCCAAGTACTTCAACGATCTCGGAGTCGCGGCGTTCGTGCTGCGCTACCGCCTCGCGCGCGAGCCCGGCTCGACCTACACGATCGAAGGCACCGCGAAGGGCGACACGATCCGCGCGATGCGGCTGGTGCGCGCGCGGGCGAAGGATTTCGGCATCGATCCCGCGCGGATCGGGCTGATGGGCTTCTCGGCGGGGGGCGAGCTGGTGTCGATGGTCGCCAACGCCGATCCGGCGCTGCTCGCGGGCAATCCCGCCGCCGCCGACCCGGTCGAGCGCGCCAGCGCCCGCCCCGATTTCCAGGTGCTCGTCTATCCCGGCCCGCTCGGCATCCCCGCGACGATCCCGAAGTCCGCGCCCCAGGCCTTTCTCGTCGCGGCGAGCGACGACGAATGCTGCTCGGCGCCGGTGGTCGAGCTGCTGACCAAGTTCCGCGCCGCGGGGGTGCCCAACGAAGTCCATCTCTTCGCGCGCGGCGGCCATGCCTTCAACATGGGCGCGGGCCGGACCGAGCGCCCGGGGCTCAAGGTCTGGCCGCTGCGGCTGACCGACTGGCTCGAGGATTCGGGGCTGCTCAAGAAATAAGCGCTGCTCTCCTGCGAAAGCAGGAGCCGAGGGTAACCAAGGACATCGCTTGCGGCCCTGGACCCCTGCTTTCGCGGCAATTATACACCTGGGTTAGCACAATGAGTGGGGGTGACAGCTACGCCAGCCGCGGGGCTAATGTTTCGTTGGTATCGAGAAGCGGATGTCGGGTGATTCGATCACTCGGTAGTGGCGTGCGTCCTCTGATGTTAGTTCCCCATCGAGAACACGTTGTGGCACTGGTACAGTTATCTGATAGTCGCAATCCGGATGCACCGGCGTCGCCACCGTTGGAAATGACAGCATGGAGACTATGCGGGTTGGCGTGGTCCATCCTTCAAGCGGCGCGTCGGACCATGATGGTACAAGCCAAGGCGTTCCTTCGTGGGTGATCATATCGCCCAATAAAATGGCTGTACCGCCTTCCACGAAGAACATGACCCGTCTTATCGACTCATCCAATGGAGCCCCCTTACGTTAATCAAGGCCCCGTCTCGCCCATTTCGAGTCCGCCTCGCGTTGCCTGCGGTCCTGGTTCTGATATTCCAATTCGAAGGCAATGCGCTCTAGCGCCTCATGGGATTTATGGAGCTGGGTCCGGATGCCCATCAGCGACGCAAGGACAGATAGCCCGAAGAACCCCAGCACCCAGATGTATTCGACAGCCATCCGCCCTCTCCCGGCTAGCGCATTGAAGCTGGCTCCCGTATAGATCGGCGATGGCTGACAATCCAACTGAGGCGAACCTAGATTTCCACCCCGAGCCGGTGGCATCACAGCGCGCATCCGAAGTGCTGCGACGGCTGCTGGCAACCCCGCCAGCACCGCGCAAGAGCATTCCGAAGGAACGGCAGGCGAAGAAGTCCTAAGCGGCCTCAGTGAGCCACTGGCCGCTGCTCTTGGGCGGATGGACTTCGCCACGGCGGATCGCGGCAAGATCGGTCTGGATGCTGCTCAAAGCGCCTTCCAGCTCCTCATTCTTGGCGAGCAGGTTGGCGATGTCCGCTCGCAGCATTTCGGGCCCATGACGGCGGACGAACAGGCGGTATGAGATAAACTCTGTGCCAGCGAGCAGTGCGCCTCCCAGCAGTGCGTACCAAAGCCAATCCGGCATAGTTGCCCCCACGTTATCCCGACGCGAGCCGGGTGGTTCCTAACGCGCGAACGTAAGCGAGCGCGCCCCACGTATTCACCGTGAGGCTATTGTATTTCGTGGGCCGCCCGACAGAGCGGACCTTACGTTCGGCACGTTATGTGCACCCTCGCGAGCTTAGGAGGCTCACGGGGCATCAGGATATTACAACCATCCCGGTTTCAAGTCCACCACCCTTCACTAAGGTGCAGGCATAGGGAATTGCTGGGAAATTTAGGATCGCACCCGCAACGGATCAGGATGACGTAGCGTCCAATCGGGCGCGCTGGCGGCGATCAGGGCGCTTATCATCATCACACCCATGCTCTCGCATAGCTTCCTCGAACTTCTCTCGTTGGGTGGGGGTGTCAGGCATGTCTGGTGACCAGTGCTTTGATACGATCCTTGCGGGCTCGCCATCTGATGGCTCGGCGGCGCTTGGACAGAGGGACGGGATGATCCCATTGGTCGCTGCCCATTAGCGCTGTCAGCGTCTCCTGTTTTTCAATCAAAGTGTCGATCACGTTGTCGCGCTGCTGCGCCGCTTGGGGGGAATGCTCGCCTGCCCAAGCATAGCCATGCCTCGGACGGCGCGACTCCAGGAACTTGGTCACAGCCGCCTCCCCCATATTATGGCGTATCCAAGCAACATGGTTGGTCAGCGCTTGGTTAGTTTCCTGAAAGTGGAGGGCCCATTGCTCATCGGTGGGAATAGCGTGCGCCGATGACAGGTACTGTCCGATTTCAGCGTAAATGATTTGGAGCTGTCCCTTGTAAAAATCGCGGTCGGTCTGATTCCAAGCGCGGCTTATCCATAGCGACAGCACATAGGCCATCACTAGAATCGCGATGAGAGCGCCTGTCGTGCTGGCGTCGAGATGCTCCCATTTCCAGACCAGCCACGCCTTGAGGCTGGGGGAGTCTATCGCGGCCCAACTGCTCACGACAAACACCGCAGCGCCAATGAGCGCATTTGGGGCCTTGCGAATGGCATCGTAGGCGAATCGCCGCATCCAGGCACAATATCAGGACGCACGGGCCACCGTCTCACGATAAGTCAGGCGCTTCCCGACAATCCCCTTCAACCCCTCCACAGCCCGTGCACGGTCATCGAAACCGTTCTTGATGCGGTAGTTGTACCGGAACTCGAACTCGGCTGCGTAGCGGTGCAGGTGGCGCTTGGAGCAGTGTTGGTAGATGCCTTTCATCCCGCGCTTGAAGATGCTGAAATAGCCCTCGACGGTGTTTGAATGAACACTGCGGTCGGCGAGATCGACATACTGCTTGCGGGTGTGGGCAGTGGTCCGGTGCGACGCGAAGTGCCGGTGCATGGGGCGATATTGCCCGGCATCGTCCGTCATCAGGTGCGCCTCGGCTGCGATGTTCTCCAACAGGATCGGCGTAACGCTGGCGACGGTGATCTTGTCCATCACCATGGTGCGGGCCTTGCCGGTTCTACGATCCACTAAGGCAAGCACCTTCATCTTGTCGGGCCAATTCTTTCCAGTGGAACCGGGCTCCCAACCAATGAAGGTCTCATCCGCCTCTACGATACCGCCACCCTCTCCAAAGCGGGAAAGGTCTCCGGACTCCATGGCGAGACGGATGCGGTGGCAGAGAAACCACGCGCTCTTGTAGGTGACGCCCAGCATCCTCTCCATCTGCTTGGCGCTCATTCCCTTCTTGGAGGCGCACATGAGGTGGATGGCGAGAAGCCACTTGTGGAGAGGGATGTGCGAGCGCTCCATGACGGAGCCGGTGCGACAGGTGAACTTGTCGCGGCAGTCGTTGCAGAGGAACATTCCCGCTTGAGTACGCCCGCCCATCTTGCGGACACGCAGCGAGCCGCAGTGCGGGCAACTCGGCTCATCGCCCCACCGCGAACGCTCTATATGGGCCCTTGCCTTGTCTTCGTCGCGGAAGATGGGATCGTTCATCAGCATTTCTGCTAACTAAACGACACAATTGCCGCTTTCGCAGGGGAACAGTCAGAAGTCGACTGCGATGCACTTGAGCGCCCAGTCGCCGTAGCGGGTCGGGTCGAGGCCGAGCGGATCGGCTTCCCCGGTCTCGACCGCCTCGGGTTCGGGTGCCGGATCGGGCTTCCAGTGCGCAGGGGGCTTCAAATGCGGCGGGCGCTGGCCCATGGGGTTGCCTCGTAACTGTCTGCGCCTTGAGATCGGCGCGCGAAGGAGCACGGTCAAGTGCGCGAACCCATGAAGGGCGATCCCCCGGGCGTCCCCGCTCGCCGCGCGGCGCTGCGCATCCTCGACGGCGTGCTGCGCCGCGGCCAGGCGCTCGAATCGGCGCTGGAGAGCGCCGGCCACGGCCTCGCGCCCAACGACCGCGGGCTCGCCCACGCGATCGCGGCCGAGGCACTGCGCCGCCTGCCCGATCTCGACGCGCTGATCGACAGCGCCACCCAGCGGCCGCTGCCCGATGACGCCAAGGCGCGCTTCGTGTTGCGGATCGCGCTGGTCCAGGCGTTCGGGCTCGGCACCCCGCCGCACGCCGCGATCTCGACCGTGCTGCCCTTGATCGAGGGTGGCCCGCGCAAGCTGGTCCACGGGGTGTTCGGCACGCTGATCCGCGCCGGCAAGGGGCTGCCCGACCAGCCGACGCTGCCCGATCCGGTGGCGCTGCGCTGGCACGCCGCCTGGGGCGACCAGGGAATCGAGGATGCCGAGCGTGCGATCGCCGCGCCGCCGCCGATCGACCTCAGCCTGCGCGATCCCGCCGCCGCGCCCGATATTCCGGGGATCAGCCTGATGCCCGGCCATGTCCGGCTCGACGCGCGCGCGCCGATCACCGGGCTCGACGGCTATGCCGAGGGCGGCTGGTGGGTGCAGGACCTCGCCGCCTCGCTCCCGGCGCGGCTGCTGGGCAAGGGCGCGGGGACCGTGCTTGATCTCTGCGCCGCGCCCGGGGGCAAGACCCTCCAGCTCGCCGCCGCCGGCTGGGACGTGACCGCGGTGGATATCGCCGAAAGTCGTCTGGCGCGACTTCGCGAGAACCTGACCCGCACCGGCCTGACGGCCCGGCTGGTCGCCGCCGACCTGCTCGACTGGGCGCCCGAGGCCCAGGCCGACGCCGTCCTGATCGACGCCCCGTGCAGCGCCACCGGAATCTTCCGCCGCCACCCCGACGTCCTCCACCGCATCCGCCCGTCGCAGATCGCCGAGATGGCCGCGCTCCAGGCGCGCCTGCTCGACCGCGCCGCCGCCTGGGTGAAGCCGGGCGGCATCCTCGTGTTCGCGACCTGCTCGCTCGAGCCGCAGGAAGGCGAGGCGCACCTCACCCGCTTCCTCGCGACCCAGGATTTCGCGCTGGACCCGATCCGTCCCGACGAGCTCCCCGAAGGCGTTACGCCCCGCCCCGACGGGTCGCTGCGCACCCTCCCGGGCATGCTCGCCGACAAGGGCGGCCTCGACGGCTTCTTCATCGCACGGCTAAGGCGCAATTCACCCTAGTTGCCCGCACTCGCCGCCATGCTAGAGACCCTCGACATGTCCGTCCGCATCGCCCCTTCGATCCTCTCCGCCGATTTCGCGCGGCTGGGCGAGGAAGTGCGCGCGATCGATGCGGCGGGGGCCGACTGGATCCATGTCGATGTGATGGACGGACATTTCGTCCCCAACCTCACCATCGGCCCCGCGGTGGTCAAGGCGCTGCGCCCGCACACCGCCAAGCCGTTCGACGTCCATCTGATGATCGCGCCGGTCGATCCGTTTCTCCAGGCCTTTGCGGATGCGGGGGCCGACTGCATCTCGGTCCACCCCGAATCCGGCCCCCACCTCCACCGCACGCTCCAGAGCATCAAGGCGCTCGGCAAGCGCGCCGGCGTGGTGCTCAATCCCGCGACTCCGGTCGAGGCAGTCGACCATGTCTTCGACCTGATCGACCTGATCCTGGTGATGAGCGTCAATCCCGGCTTCGGCGGCCAGAAGTTCATCGACTCGCAGCTCCCCAAGATCACCGAGCTCCGCCGCCGGATCACGGCGTCGGGCCGCGCGATCGATCTCGAGGTCGATGGTGGCGTCGATCGCGCCAACGCCGCCCGGATCATCGCCGCCGGTGCCGACGCGCTGGTCGCTGGCACTGCCAGCTTCGAGGGCGGGCCCGCTTGCTACGCCGACAATATCGCCGCTTTGAGAGGCAGTTGAGCGACCCACCGCCCGGCCCCGGCGCCGACGGGGTCGAGGAAGGCAAGCGGCTGATCCGCCTCGGCGGCGACCGCGGGCTTTCGCTGGCCGACCGTATCGCCGAGCGCTTCCAGCGCCTGACCTGGAGGACCCCGATCCACACCATGCGCCTGCGCGGACGACACCCCCTCAAGCTTATCGCGGTCGGCGAGGATCCGTTCCTCGGCGACGCCGAGCGCGGCAACGCCCTGCTCGAAGGCATGATCGTGTTCCGCGGCGAGGAGCGTGCCGTCGCCGCGCTCGATTTCACCAGGGCCAATTTCTCGAAAGCCTTTGCCGACCATCTCCACAGCTTCGCCTGGCTGCGCGACCTGTCGACCGTCGCGACCCGCGCCCAGGCCGCGCCGATCGCCGAGGCGATCATGCGCAAATGGCTCGACGCGCATGCCGAGAAGGTCTCCGACCCCGCGTGGCGCGCCGATCTCTGGGGGCGACGCATCCTGTTCTGGACCGCGCACGCGCCGCTGATCCTGTCGGCCAGCGACCTGGTCTATCGCTCGACCGTGCTCCACGCGCTCGCCCGCGGCGCGCGCCATCTCGACCGCGCCGCCGACCGTGTCCAGATCGGCACCCCGCGGATTGCCGCCTGGTGCGGGGTGCTCGTCGCCGGGCTGGTGATCCCGGGCGGCGACCCGCGAAGGGCATTCGGCGAGGCCGGGCTCAAGCGCGCGCTGGCCGCCTCGATGTTCAGCGACGGCGGCACCGTCGGCCGCTCGCCGGCCGGCCAGCTCGACGCGGTGATGCTGCTGACGATCCTGTGCGAAAGCTATTCCGCACGGCGGCTCGAGCCCCCGGCCTTCGTCCAGGCGGCGCTGGCGAAGATGGTGACCGCCCTGCTCGGGGTGTGCCATGGCGACCGCGGGCTCTCGAGCTGGCAGGGCGGAATCCCCGTCTCGGGCGCGGCCATCGCCCAGGCGGTCGAGGCGACCGGCGTGCGCACCCGCCCGCTCAAGCAGGCGCGCGAATGGGGCTATCAGCGGCTCTCCGCCGCGGGCACCGTGCTGATCATGGACGCGGCGCCGCCGCCGCTCGCGCGGCTGGTCGAGGGCGGCTGCGCCTCGACGCTGGCGTTCGAGCTGTCCGACGGCGCGCACCGCCTCGTCGTCAATTGCGGCGGCGCGCGGATGGCGAGCGCCCAAGTGCCGCCCGCGCTGGCCGAGGGGCTGCGCACCACCGCGGCGCATTCGACCCTCACCGTCGCCGACAGCAATTCGACGGCGATCCATGCCGACGGCACGCTCGGCCGCGGGGTCGGCGAAGTCGAGCTGAGCCGCCACGAAACCGACAATTCGAGCCGAGTCGAAGCGAGCCATGACGGCTATTCGCGCCGCTTCGGCTTCGTCCATCGCCGCCAGATCGCGCTCGCCAGCGACGGCCGCGACGTCCGCGGCGAGGACATGCTGCTCCCCGCCGACAAGCGCCGGAAAAAGGGCAACACGCCGTTCGCGATCCGTTTCCACCTCGCCCCCGAGATCGAGATCGCGCCGACCGCCGACGGCATGGGCGCGTTCCTTCGCACCGCGGGCGGCGCGGTCTGGCAGTTCCGCGCGCGCGGCGGCGCGCTCGCCATCGAGGACAGCGTCTGGATCGACGCCAAGGGCCGCCCGGTCTCGACCGAGCAGCTCGTCATCACCGGCGAATCGCTCCCCGGCGGCGCCAATGTCGGCTGGGCGTTCCATCGGGCGAAATAAGCGTTGCGCGCGCGCCCCGCATCCGTAGAGGGGCGGGCTCATGGATCAGGTCAAGATTACCCGCGCGCTGCTCTCGGTCTCGGACAAGAGCGGAATCGTCGAACTCGGCCAGGCATTGGCCCGCCACGGCGTCGAGCTGGTCTCGACCGGCGGCACTGCCGCGGTGCTGCGTGACGCGGGCCTCGCGGTCCGCGATATCTCCGACCTGACCGGCTTTCCCGAGATGATGGACGGCCGGGTCAAGACGCTCCACCCCAAGGTCCATGGCGGCCTGCTCGCGGTGCGCGACGATGCCGGGCACATGGCCTCGGCGGAGGAACACGCGATCGGGATGATCGACCTCGTCGTGGTCAATCTCTATCCCTTCCTCCAGACGGTGATGAAGGGCGCCGCGCGACCCGAGATCATCGAGAATATCGATATCGGCGGCCCGTCGATGGTCCGCTCGGCCGCCAAGAACCACGCGTTCGTGGCGATCGTCACCGACCCCGCCGACTATGCCGAGCTGCTCGCCGAGATGGACGCGAGCGGCGGCGCGACCAGCCTCGACTTCCGCAAGCGCCTCGCGGCGCGCGCCTTCGCCGCCACCGCCACCTATGACGGCATGATCGCCAGCTGGTTCGGCTTTGCCGACCAGGGGCAGATGTTCCCCGAGACGATGCCGATCACGCTCAAGCACAAGTCGACGCTGCGCTACGGCGAGAACCCGCACCAGTCCGCCGCCTTCTACACCGCCACCGGTCCGCACGCGCAGGGGATCGGCCAGGCGCGGCAGGTGCAGGGCAAGGCGCTCAGCTACAATAATCTCAACGATGCCGACGCCGCGCTGGAGCTGGTCAGCGAATTCCGCGACGCCGCGCCGAGCGTCGTCATCGTCAAGCACGCCAATCCGTGCGGCGTCGCGACTGCGGCGACGCTGGAGGAGGCCTATGCCGCGGCCTTCGCCTGCGACACCGTGTCGGCGTTCGGCGGGATCATCGCGCTCAACCGCACGCTCGACGAAGCTACTGCGCGCGCGATCGCAGGCATCTTCACCGAAGTCGTCGTCGCCCCCGATGCCGACGAGGCCGCGCTGGCGATCTTCGCCGCGAAGAAGAACCTCCGCCTGCTCCTCACCGGCGCGCTGCCCGATCCGAAGCGCGGCGGGATCACTGCCAAGTCGATCACCGGCGGCTGGCTGATCCAATCGCGCGACAATGGTGCGGTGCCTGACGATCTCAAGGTCGTCACCAGGCGCCAGCCAACCCCATCCGAGCTCGCCGATTGCCGGTTCGCCTGGACCGTCGCCAAGCACGTCAAGTCGAACGCGATCGTCTATGCGAAAGGCGGATCGACCGCGGGCATCGGTGCGGGGCAGATGAACCGCCTCGAATCGGCGCGCATCGCTGCGTGGAAAGCGCGCGACGCCGCCGAAAAGGCCGGCTGGGCCGAGCCGCGCACGATTGGATCCGCCGTGGCATCAGACGCCTTCTTCCCCTTCGCCGACGGGCTATTGGCGGCGGTCGAGGCGGGCGCCACCGCGGTGATCCAGCCCGGCGGCTCGATCCGCGACGCCGAAGTCATCGCCGCGGCGGACGAAGCGGGGCTGGCGATGGTCTTCACCGGCATGCGCCACTTCCGGCACTGATGTCTGATCCAGCTGCGCTGGCCGGTTCAGCTTGCTGAACCCAGGCTAAGGCACGTCATCCACCAGCGCCTGCTGCTCGCGGGGCATCTTGCGGAACAGCGCCCGGTCCTCGGGGCCGAAGGCGAGCTTGAACAGCACGAGGAAATAGGCGGCGAGCATCAACGGAATGCCGATGGTCAGCTGGGTCCATTCGGGCGTCTTGCTGATTGCGACCCCGACCCCCGCCGACGCCACCATCGCCGCGATCAGTCCCCAGCGCAGCGGCGACACGCTGGCGCCAAGCGTGCGCGAAAGCAGGCTGCCCTTCAGCACCGAACCGATCGTCACCGATACGGCCAGCGCCAGCGCCGGCCCTACTGCCTGATAGGCGGGCGGCCAGCCCTGTTCCTTGAGCAGCCACCAGAAGCCGAAGCTCAGCCCCATCTGGAGCACCAGCAGCAGGCCCGAGATCATCAGATTGCGGTGCCGCGCGACATAGACCAGCCCGCTCTCGGCGACCGCGCCGGGCGAGGCGAGCACCTCGGCGACCAGCAGGATGCACAGCGCGCCCGCGCCCGCGACGAACTGCGGCCCGACCAGCCCCATCACCCCGTCCGACGTGACGCCGAGCGCGATCGTCACCGCCGCCTGCACCGCGATGATCCAGAAGCCGACCTGGCGCACCTGCCGCGCCACCGCGGCCCTGTCGCCCGCCGCGAGGCTGCGCGTGATCACGGGGCCCAGGATCGGATCGAAGGTCGTCTTGAACTTCTGCGCGAGCGTCGCGACCTGCTGCGCCATGTAATAGATTCCGACGAACTTAGGCTCGAACAGCAGCCCGAGGATGAAGCGGTCGACGTTGCGCGAGGTCCATTCGATCGCGTCGGCCCCCGCCAGCGGCGCATTGGCGCGCGCCAGCGTCGACAGCTCGACCGGGTGCGGTTTCCAGCCGTGCGGCAGCCCGTACATGCGCAGCAGCGGCACCATCGCCGCGATCAGCATCGCGAAGGTCGAGCAGGCATAGGCGATGATCAGCCCGTCGCGCGTCGAGAGATAGGAGAGGAACCAGGCGGCGATGGTGATCGTCCACGGCTCGATGATCGCGCGCGCAGTCACCTGCGCGCCGACATTGTGGCGATAGGCCAGCGCGGCGAAGGCGACGTCGGACCAGGCGAGCGCGAACACCACCACCGGCAGCAGCCGCTCGAGCCCGATCACGGCGCTGTTCGGGTACATGATCTCGGGGAACACGAAGAGCAAAGCGCTGCCGCACAGCGAGGCGAACAAGGCGACGATCAGTGCATCGGCGATGACATGGCTGTGCGGCCGGTCGGTATCGGCGAGCGCCTGCGCCAGCCCGCGCTTGAGCCCCAGGGTCGCGATCAGCGCGGCGATCTCGATCACCAGCACCGCCAGTGCGAAGCGGCCGGTGATCTCGGCGCCATAGACGCGCCCTGCGATGAACAGGAACGGCAGCCGCCCGGCAAGGCGGATGAAGAACCCCATCACATTGGTCCGCCCGCCCTTGGCCAGCTGGGCGATATCCTCGGAATCGCTCACGCGCGTGCCGCCATCGTGCGCCAAACCTCTCCCTGTTCGGGCCATGCCCGGGCCCGGCGGTCTTCGTCGTTAGGCTGCAAATCCGTGCAAGCCAACAGGATCAATGCGCCGCGCCCCAGCTCGGCCCCACGCCGATCTCGACGCCCAGCGGCACGCTGAGCTTGACCGCGGGCTCCGCCGCGGTCGCCATCACATGCCCGATCACCTTTTTGGCCGCGTCGACATCGCCTTCGGGCAGCTCGAACACCAGCTCGTCATGCACCTGCATCAGCATCCGCACGTTCGGCAATCCCGCCGCGGTGAGCGCCGGTCCCATCCGCGCCATTGCGCGCTTGATGATGTCGGCGCTGGTGCCCTGGATCGGCGCGTTGATCGCGGCGCGCTCGGCGCCCTGGCGCTCGTGCTGGACGCTCGATTTCAGCCGCGCGAAATGGGTCTTCCGGCCGAACAAGGTGGTGGTGTAGCCGGTCTCCTTGGCCCCGGTGATCGTGTCGGCGATGTAGCGGTTGATGCCGGGGAAGCGCTCGAAATAGCGGTCGATCATCGCTTGCGCCTCGTCGGCGGTGACGTCGAGCCGGCCTGCCAGCCCCCAGCGCGAGATGCCGTAGAGGATCGCGAAGTTGATCGTCTTGGCCCTTCCGCGGGTGTCGCGGTTGACTTCGCCGAACAGCTCCATCGCGGTCATGTTGTGGATGTCGTCGCCCTTCTCGAACGCCTCGCGCAACGCCGGCACGTCGGCGATGTGGGCCGCCAAGCGCAGCTCGATCTGCGAATAGTCGGCGGCGAGGATGACGTTGCCCGGCTCGGCCACGAACGCGTCGCGGATCTGGCGGCCGACCTCGGTGCGGATCGGGATGTTCTGGAGGTTGGGGTCGGTCGAGGAGAGCCGCCCGGTCTGCGCGCCGGTGAGGCTGTAGCTGGTGTGGACCCGCCCGGTCTCGGGGTTGATCTGCGCCTGCAGCGCGTCGGTATAGGTGGATTTGAGCTTCGACAGCTGGCGCCAGTCGAGAACCTTGGCCGCCATCACCCGCCCGGGCGAATCCTTGTCCGCCGCGATCCGCTCGAGCTCGTTGACGTCGGTGGAGTAGACCCCCGACTTGCCCTTGCGCCCGCCCTTGATCCCCATCCCCTCGAACAGCACGTCGCCCAATTGCTTGGGGCTGCCGATGGTGAACTTGAACCCGGCGATGCCGTGGATCTCTTCTTCCAGCGCCGCGATCTGGTGCGAGAATTCGGTCGAGAGCCGCGCCAGCGCCCCGGCATCGACCTTGACGCCCGCGCGCTCCATCCCCGCGATCACCGCCACCAGCGGCCGGTCGACCATCTCATAGACTCGCGTCGCCCCCTCATAGGGCAGTCGCGGCCGGAATCGCTTCCACAGCCGCAGCGTGACGTCGGCATCCTCCGCGGCGTAGCGCGTCGCGGCTTTCAGATCGACTTCGTTGAAGGTCAGCTGCCCCTTGCCGGTGCCGACGACTTCCTTGAACGCGATGCAGCTGTGCGAGAGATGCGTCGCGGCGAGCTCGTCCATCCCGTGGCCGTGGAGCCCGGCGTCGAGATCGAAGCTCATCACGATCGTGTCGTCATAGGGCGCGACGTCCACGCCGCACCGCCCGAGCACGATCATGTCGTATTTGAGGTTGTGCCCGATCTTGAGCACCGAAGGATCCTCGAACAGCGGCTTGAGCCTGGCCAGCACCACCGCGCGGTCGAGCTGGGGCGGCTTCTCGGCGAACATGTCGCTGCCGCCATGCGCGATCGGAATGTAGCAGGCCTTGTTGGGCTGGAGCGCCATGCTCACCCCGACCAGGTCGGCGCGGGTCGCGTCGACGCCGGTGGTCTCGGTGTCGATCGCCACCCAGCCCTGGTGCTTCGCCTCGGCGATCCAGCGGTCGAGCGCGGCTTCGTCGACCACGGTCTCGTAGCCGTCGTGATCGCACGGCGGATCCTCCTCGAGCGGCACCGGCTCGGGGCTGTCGACCGGCGCATCGGCGACCACCGAGAGCCGCGCGATCAGCGACTTGAAGCCATGATGCTCGAGGAACGCGCGCAGCGGCGCGTCAGGGATGCCCTGCAGCTCGAGCGAGTCGAGCGGATCGGGCAGCGGCACGTCGCAGGCGAGCTCGACCAGCTTGCGGCTGAGCCGCGCCATGTCGGCATGCTCGATCAGATTGTCGCGCAGCTTGCCGGGCTTCATCGACGGCGCGGCGGCGAGCACCGATTCGATGTCGCCATATTCCTGGATCAGCTTCGCCGCGGTCTTGGGACCGACACCGGGGACGCCGGGGACATTGTCGACGCTGTCGCCCATCAGCCCGAGCACGTCGCCGAGCTTGCCGGGCTCCACCCCGAACTTCTCGACCACCGCCTCGGCACCCAGCCGCCGGTTGTTCATCGTGTCGAGCATGTCGAGCCCGGGCTCGATCAGCTGCATCAGATCCTTGTCGGCGCTGACGATCGTCACCAGCCAGCCCTGCGCGAGCGCCGCCTTGGCGTAGGACGCGATCAGGTCGTCGGCTTCCCAGCCGAGCTCCTCGATGCACGGCAGCGAGAAGGCGCGCGTCGCGTCACGGATCATCGGGAACTGGGGGACGAGGTCCTCGGGCGCAGGCGGGCGCTGCGCCTTGTACTTGTCGTAGAGGTCGTTGCGGAAGGTGTGCTCGGACTTGTCGAGGATGACCGCCATATGGGTCGGGCCCTCGGCCTTGTGGAGATCGTCGGCGAGCTTCCACAGCATCGTCGTATAGCCATAGACCGCGCCGACCGGCTCGCCATGCTTGTTGGTGAGCGGCGGCAGCCGGTGATAGGCGCGGAAGATATAGCCGGAGCCGTCGACGAGATAGAGATGAGGCATCGGCGAGGGGATAGCCGAGCCGGGCGAACGAACAAAGCCCTACCGCGCGTCGTGGAAGATGATCCCCAGCGTGTGGCGTTGCCCCGACCGGACTTCGCTGACCCCATGCCGCATCGTCACGCGATAGTCGCCGCGCGTCCCTGCCACCGGGCGCCGGCTCACCGCGAACACCACCGCGTCGCCCCGGGCGAGCGGCACCACCGCCGCGCGCGACTGCATCCGCGGGCGCTGCTCGGTCAGCACGAGCTCGCCGCCTTCGAAATCCGCCGACAGCAGCACTGCCGCCTGGAGCGGGAAGACATGCTCGCCATACAGGTCCTGGTGGAGGCAATTATAGTCGCCCGGGCCATAGCGCAGCAGCAGCGGGGTCGGGCGCACCTGTCCGGCGGCGTGGCATTCGGCGACATAGTCGGCATGGATGTCGGGAAAGCGCCGCGCCAGTCCCATCCGTTCGTGCCAGCGATTGGCGATGGGGACGAGCCGCGGATAGAGCGCGGTGCGCAAGTCCTGCACCAGCGCCGGCAGCGGATAGGCGAAATAGCGGTACGCGCCGCGCCCGAAGCCGTGCCGCGCCATGATCACTTCGCTGCGGAAGCGCTCGCGTTGGTCGTAGAGCGCCACCGTCTCCGCGCAGGCTGCCGAGTCGAGGAGGCCGGGCAGCACTGCCCAGCCCCGCGCGTCGAGCGTTTCGGCGGCGCTGCGCCAGTCCTGATCTGCAAGGTTCATGGCGTTGCGGTTGGACCGGCTCGGCAAATCCCGCACCCCGCGGCTTGCGCTCGAAACCCGACCCGGCGCCGCGGCCGTTGAGAAAAACCTCCGGCCGTGCGAGCGTGCCGGATGGAAGACACCCCGACGATTGCCGCAGCGCGCCGCTTCGTGCGGCTGGTTTCAGAAGGTGCGCCACCGGCCGACGCGGACCTGGCGCGCGCGCTCGACGCGCTGGCGCTGGCCTATCACGACGCGCCCGACGGCGAGCCGGCGGAGGACGAGGGCCGCGACCAGCCGGAGACCGAGACTTATGTGCAGCGCTATGAACGCCTAGGCGCGCGGTTCCCGGATTATGGCTATTATCCCACCGCGGACCCCCTCGGCCCGCTCGACCAGGAAAATACGCTCGGCGACGCGATCGACGATCTGGCGGACATCGTGCGCGATCTCGGCGAGACGATCTGGCGGTTCGAGAATTTCGGCGCCGACGATGCCCATTGGGATTTCAGGTTCAACTACCAGATCCACTGGGGCCAGCACCTGCGCGCGCTGTCGCAGTATCTCTACGCGAAGATCCGGCGCGATCTGTCGGATGCCTGACCCTAGCGGCTGGTGAAGGCCTTCCAGGCGGGATCGGCTGCATCCTGTGCCGGAGCCGCGGGCGCGTCGCGATGATTGGCGACGATCGCGGCGACCACCGCCTGCATCAGCTCCTGGCGCTCCTTGATCGGGCGCGGCGTGTCGCCGATCATCACTGCCATCGCATAGGATCTGCCGTCGGGCGCGGTGAGGATGCCGACATCGTTATACCCCGCGGTGCGCCCGCGCAGGTCCTGGCCGGTGCCGGTCTTGTGCCCGAACTGCCAGCCCGGGGGCACCGCGCCGCGCAGCCGCTGCCGCCCGGTATGCGATGCCTGCATCGTCGCCAGCAGCCAGCTGGTCGAATCGGGCGAAAGCAGCTCGCCGCGGCGAAGCTTGGCCAGCGCGCCGGCGATCGCCAGCGGCGCGGCGCCGTCGGGCGGATCGGAGACATAGGCCTGGAACGCCGCGAGCCGCACCGTCGGGTCGAGCCGCGACCGCGCCACCGCAAAGGCGTTGCCGCGCGAATATTCGGGCTTCCATTGCAGCCCCGCGGTCGCGCTCTGCAGTGCGATCTCGCCGGGCCCGAAGCGGATCGCGCCGAGCCCCTTCTTGGCGATGAACGCACGCACTGCCTCGGGCCCGCCGACTAGCCTCAGCAGCTTGTCGTTGCAGGTATTGTCGCTCATCGTCATCGCGCGGTGCATGATCTCGCCGACCGTCGCGGTATAGCCGAAGCCGTTCCTGACCAAGGACGCCACCGGCTGGTGGAACAAAGTGAAATCGGCTTCGGTGATCGTCACCGGATCGGTCAGGCGGATCTGGCCGCGGTCGACCGCGTCGAGCACGGTCATCGTCACCCACAGCTTGGACACGCTCTGCTGCGGCAGCTTGAGGTCGCCATTGGTCTGGGCGGTCCACCCCTCGTCGATGCTGGTCACTGCGACGCCGGCGGTGCCGTCGAAGCTCCGGAGCAGCGCATCGATCTGCGCGACCAGCGCGCGCGGGGCGGGCGCGGTCTGGACCGGCGCAATCACCGGCGCCTCGCCGGTGAAGATCGCCTGGAAGTTGAGCGCGGGCAGCGCCATCGCGGTGCGCGCATCGCCATGCACCGCGCAGCCCATCAGCAGCGCCGGCGCGACTCCGGCGACGGTCAGCGCGCGCTGGAATGCAGTGAAGGGCGGCTGCCCCGCCATCCACGTCTTCATGCTCTGTCTCAAACCCGCGAGTCGCGAAAAATTCTTCACGTAATCCGCCCCTTGCCCGCTTCGGACCATGCGGCGAACCCGGATCGCGCAAAAGTCCGCAATCGCCGCAATGCGACGAATCCCCTGTCTTTAGCGATGAAGCGTGAACACAGAGGAAATGGCAAGCACTGCAAAACCCGGCATGCTATCGTTTCGGGACGCCTGGGGAGATAATTGCCGATGCCCGCCTTCGTTCTCGCGCTGCTCGCAATGCCGGCGATCGAAGCGCCCGCGCCGGGCAATGCCGCCGCCGCGCGCGCCTTCCTCCAGTCGATCTACCGCCTCTACGGCAAGGGCGGCAACGGCGCGCGGCTCGACAGGCCCGAGCGCTATTTCGAGCCCGTCCTCGCCGCCGCGATCCGCAAGGACCAGGCCGAGGCCGACGCCCGCGGCGACATGAACAAGATGGACGCCGATCCCTTCTGCAACTGCCAGGACTTCGAAGGCATGTCGCCGGCGGTGGTCGGCCCGGTCACGGTCAAGGGCAATCGCGCCACCGCGACGGTGCGCTTCGCGTTCGGCGACGATACGCAGGAGACTCGTTTCACTTTGGTGTGGACGCGCCTCGGCTGGCGGGTGTTCGACCTGGGATCGGAAGATTGGAACGGCGTCCGCGCGATGTATTTTTCCAAGGGCTAGGTATCGAGGGTGATGTCGTCCCACGCTTCGTCGGCGTGGCGGACCAGCCAGTTGAACGCGTGATGGCGCTCCATCGCGATGTCGTCGCTCAGCCCGGCGGGCGGCGGCCGGCCGCGGACACGCGCCTCGGTCAGCGCCCAGCGATACCGATAGATCAGATCCGCCTGGTCGAGGATCTCGGCCATCGGGCGCAACCGGGCCTTGGCCAGCAGCGTCGTGCGACTGTTCGACCGCAGCAGCCCCGCGAGCATTGCCGGATCGCACTGGACGCGCGGTCCGTCCAGCCGGTCGACGAAGCCGATCGCCCAGAACAGGATGTTCGCTGCCTCATAGCGCCATGAGTGGACGCCCCGATCCTCGGCGGTCGTCGCGGGGTCGGCAAGGAAGGCGCGTTCCTCGGGAGTCAGCCAGGGCGCCAACCCATAGTCGCGCACGACGGCGTCGACCTCCGACTGGTCGAGCCCTTCGCCCTTCATCGCCACTGCCATGGTCGCGACCGCGCGCATCGTCACTTCCTCGGTGGAAGGCGGCGACACCTGCGCCGCCGAGGCGATCACCGGCAGCCATTCGTTGATCTGGACATGCTCGGCCTGCATCACGCGGTTCGATCGCGCGCGGCGCGCGAGCGAGTCGGCGGGCAGTCCGGGATAGCGTTCCGCGAAAGCCTGCTCCTGCGCGTCGCGTGAAGGCGCCGATTGCGCGCGGGCCGCGCGGGCGAACCACAGTCCTGCGCCCAGCACCGCCAAGCCGGCGAGAATCATGACCCACTTCACGGCACCAGCACCGTATCCACCGCCTCGGCCAGCGTCTCGGGATAGTCGATCGTATAGTGCAGCCCGCGGCTCTCCCTGCGGTGGAGCGCCGAGCGGACGATCAGGTCTGCGGCGTCGAGCAGGTTGCGCAGCTCGATCAGGTCGGGGGTGACGCGGAAATGGCCGTAATAGTCGCCGACCTCGCCCTGCAGCATCTTGATCCGGTGCGCCGCGCGCTCGAGCCGCTTGGTCGAGCGGACGATGCCGACATAGTTCCACATGAACCGGCGGATCTCGGTCCAGTTCTGCTTGATGACGACCTCTTCGTCCGAATCGGTCACGCGGCTCTCGTCCCAGCCGCGGATCGGCGGGGGCGGGCGCAGGCTGTCCCACGACGCGGCGATATGGTTGGCGGCGCTCTCGCCGAACACGAAGCATTCGAGCAGCGAGTTGCTGGCGAGACGGTTGGCGCCGTGGAGCCCCGACTGAGTGCATTCGCCGGCGGCGTAGAGCCCGGGCAGGTCGGTGCGTCCGTCGCGGTCTATGACGATGCCGCCGCAGGTATAATGCTGGGCGGGCACCACCGGGATCGGCTCGCGGGTCATGTCGATGCCGAGGCCGAGCAGCTTCTCGTAGATGTTGGGGAAGTGCCCGCGCACGAATTCGGGCGGCTTGTGGCTGATGTCGAGATGGACATAATCGAGCCCGAGCCGCTTGATCTCATGATCGATCGCACGGGCGACGATGTCGCGCGGCGCCAGCTCTTCGCGAGCATCGAACTCGGGCATGAAGCGGTGCCCCGTCCCTGGGATCTTGAGCTGCCCGCCCTCGCCGCGCACCGCCTCGGTGATCAGGAAGTTCTTGACCTCGAGATTGTAGAGGCAGGTCGGGTGGAACTGCATGAACTCCATGTTCGAGATGCGGCACCCCGCGCGCCACGCCATCGCGATCCCGTCGCCGGTCGCGCCCCTGGGCGCGGTCGAGAACAGATAGGTCCGCCCGGCGCCGCCGGTCGCGAGGATCGTCGCGCGCGCGGTGAACAATTCGACCGCGTTGGTCGCGCGGTTGAAGGCATAGACGCCCCAGACATTGCCCGCCCCCGAATAGCGCGCCTCGTGGCGGCTGGTGGCCAGGTCGATCACCACCATGTCGGGCACCAGGGTGATGTTGGGATTGGCGCGCGCCGCGGCGAGCAGCGCCTGCTGCACCGCCCAGCCGGTGGCGTCGTCGACATGGACGATGCGGCGATGGCTGTGCCCGCCTTCGCGCGTCAGGTGCAGCGCGCCGCCGTCATGGTTGAACGGCACCCCGAGCTTCTCGAGCGCGGCGATCGCCGCTGGCGCGCTCTCGACGACGAACTCGACCGTGGCGCGGTCGTTGAGCCCGGCGCCGGCGATCATCGTGTCCTCGACATGGTTGTCGAACGTGTCGCCGGGCTCGAGTACCGCCGCGACTCCGCCCTGCGCCCAGGCAGTCGCGCCTTCGTCGAGCTTGCCCTTGGCGAGCACCGTCACCTTGAACCGCGACGCGAGATTGAGCGCCGCGGTGAGCCCGGCGGCGCCCGATCCGATGATCAGAATGTCGGCGGTGTGCGCCTCAGCCATTCGCCGCGCGCGTCAGGTTCAGGAACACGTCCTCGAGATCGGCCTCCCGGGTCGAGACGTCGACGATGCCGTAGCCGCCGCCCTGCACCGCGCCGAGCACCTCGCCGGCGTTCGCCTGGTCCTTGCGATAAGTGATCACCAGCGTCCGGGCGCCCTTCAAGTCGATCTTCTGGAAGCAGGCATTCTGCGGCCGCTCGGCGACGTCGCGGTCGACGGTGACTTCGACCACCTTCTCCTGCGCCATGCCGACCAGCTCGCGCGTCGGCTTGTTGGCGATCAGCGTGCCGTGGTTGATGATCGCGATCCGGTCGCACAGCTGCTCGGCTTCCTCGAGATAATGCGTGGTCAGCACCACCGTCACCCCGCGCGCGTTGAGCTGGCGGACATAGGCCCAGAGCTGCTGGCGAAGCTCGACATCGACCCCCGCCGTCGGCTCGTCGAGCACCAGCACCGGCGGCGAATGGACCAAAGCCTTGGCGACCATCAGCCGCCGCTTCATGCCGCCGGAGAGCGTGCGGGCATAGGCATGTGCCTTGTCCTCGAGATGCACCGCGCGCAGCAGGTCCATCGAGCGGCGCTTGTCCTTCGGCACGCCGTAAAGCCCCGCCTGGATCTCGAGCGTCTCGAGCGGCGAGAAGAAGGGGTCGAACAGGATTTCCTGGTTGACGATGCCGATGCTCGCCTTGGCGTTGCGCGGGTGCGCATCGATGTCGAAGCCCCAGATCGACGCGCGCCCGCCGGTCTTGTTGACCAGCCCGGCGAGGATGTTGATCAGCGTCGACTTGCCCGCGCCGTTCGGCCCCAGCAGCCCGAACACCGATCCGCGCGGCACTTCGAAGCTCACCCCGTCGAGCGCCCGCTTGCCGCCCTGATAGGTCTTGCAGAGCTGGTCGATCTGGATCGCGGCTTCGGTCATGTCCGTCCTCTAGGAGCGTGCGCCCCGCTCGCCAAGCCTATGGAGGGAATTGAAGGCGGGCGCGCGGCTTGCTATCGCGACCCTCATGACCGCCCCGCCCGAAATCGCCCGCGTCTCCCAGCCCCGTGTCGCCTGCGACGGCGCGTCGGACATTCCCGGCGGCGCCGCGCTCGGGCATCCGCGGGTGTTCCTGCAGATCGACGAGCACGGCTATGTCGATTGCGGCTATTGCGACCGGCGCTTCGTGCTGATCGGCGGATCGGCCGATGGCGCCGACCAGAGCCAACTTCCGGATCATCCGGCTGGCGCGAGCGTCTGATCCTCCTATATCGGTGGGCATGAGCCAGTTCACCGATCCGCGCGGCTTCCTGTACCGCGACACGCTTGACCCCGACACTGCCACGAGGCTGACCGCCGAGGCATTGTCCCGCGCCGAGGATGGCGAGCTCTACCTCCAGTACCGCAAGTCCGAGGCGTTCGGCTTCGACGACGGCCGGCTCAAGACCGCGTCGTACGACACCCAGTCGGGCTTCGGGCTGCGCGCGGTGTCGGGCGAGACCACCGCGTTCGCGCATGCCAACGAGCTGACTCCCGAGGCGATCCGCCGCGCCGCCGAGACGATGGCGCTGATCGATCCCGCGGTCGGCCCCAGGGCCGCGCCGCCGCGCAAGAACAACCGCCATCTCTACACCGACCAGGATCCGCTCGACCTCGTCCCCTTCGCCGACAAGGTGAATCTCTGCCAGACGATCGACGCCGCGGCGCGCGCCCGCGACTCGCGCGTCGTCCAATGCTCGGTCAGCCTGCTCGGCTCGTGGAGCGTGGTCGAAGTCGTCCGCCCCGACGGCTTCATCGCCACCGACGTGCGGCCGCTGGTCCGCCTCAACGTCTCGCTCGTCGTCGAGCAGGGCGGGCGGCGCGAGACCGGGACCTTCGGGATGGGCGGGCGCACGCTCTACGACAATCTGTTCGAGCCCGAGACGTGGAACCGCGCGATCGACCAGGCGCTGGCGCAGGCCCTGGTCAATCTCGATGCCGAGGACGCGCCGGCGGGCGAGATGACCGTGCTGTGCGGCCCCGGCTGGCCGGGGGTGCTGCTCCACGAAGCGGTGGGCCACGGCCTCGAGGGCGATTTCAACCGCAAGGGCACCAGCGCCTTTTCGGGCCGGATCGGCGAGCGCGTCGCGGCGCCCGGCGTGACGGTGGTCGACGACGGTTCGATCGATTCGCGCCGCGGCTCGCTGTCGATCGACGACGAGGGCACCCCGACCCAGGAGAATATCCTGATCGAGGACGGCATCCTCAAGGGCTATATCCAGGACCGCCTCAACGCCCGGCTGATGGGGGTCGCCCCGACCGGCAACGGCCGCCGCGAGAGCTTCGAGCATGCGCCGATGCCGCGGATGACCAACACCTTCATGCGCGGCGGGCAGGACGATCCGGCCGAATTGCTGTCTCGCGTCAAGAAGGGCGTCTTCGCCAAGTCGTTCGGCGGCGGCCAGGTCGACATCGTCTCGGGCAAGTTCGTCTTCTCGTGCACCGAGGCGTACCGGATCGAGAATGGCCGGCTTGGCGCCCCGATCAAGGGCGCGACCTTGATCGGCGACGGCCCGACCGTGCTCACCCGGGTCGTCGGGATCGGCAACGACTTCGCGCTCGACGAAGGCGTCGGCATGTGCGGCAAGGGCGGGCAGAGCGTCCCCGCCGGCGTCGGCCAGCCGACGCTGCTGATCGAGGGGCTGACCGTGGGCGGGACTGCTGCCTAGCTGTCGACGACGGTGACCGTCGCCGCCTTGCCGGCGGAAAGATTCACGAGCGTGCCCGCCGCGAGGATCAGCACGAAGGCCCCCAGGCCCCATGGCCAGCTGCGGCGGCTGTAAGCGGGGAAAAAGAGCACGGCGAAGATCAGCCCGGCGCGCGCGACAAGGCCGCCATACATCGACGACGGCAGGAAGGTGTCGAGCGGACGGGCGATGCACCACGCCGCGATCGCCACCACGCCGACCAGCGCGCCCAGCAGCGGCCGCCACAGCCGCCATTGCACATTCTCGTCGGCAAACTCGTTCCGGGCCATGACTGCATCTCCCCCGCGGTCAGGCTGTGCCAAGGCGCCGGGCGGGTCAAGGGTGGCGGCGGGCGCACCGCGGCGGTAGATTGGCGCATGGCACACGGCGCAGGATCATGGCCCGAACTCGACTGGCCCGCATGGCGCGAGACCGCGCTGCATCTCCAGCTGATGACTCAGATCGCCGGCAAGGTCCGGCTCGCGCTGACGCCGTGGCTCAACCATGGCTGGCACGTCCCGCTCTACGTCACTCCGCGGGGCCTCGGCACTTCGCCGATCCCCTCGGAGGCGGGCCCGTTCGAGATCGACTTCGATTTCCGCGACCATGCCCTGCGCATCGCCACCGCCGCGGGCGAGGCGCGCAGCGTGCCGCTCGCCGCCGGCACGATCGCCGATTTCCATGCGGCGGTGACGGCGGCGCTCGGCGCGCTCGGCATCGTCGTGAAGATCGCCACCAATCCCAACGAGATGCCCGATCCGGTCCGCTTTCCGGACGACCACGCCCCGCGGCCGTATGACCGCGCCGCGGTCGAGGCCTTCCACGCCGCGCTCGTCCGCGTCGACCGCGTCTTCAAGCAGTTCCGCACCGGCTTTCTCGGCAAGGCGAGCCCGGTGCATTTCTTCTGGGGCAGCTTCGATCTCGCAGTGACGCGCTTCTCGGGCCGCGGCGCCCCGCGCCATCCCGGCGGCGTCCCCGGCCTGCCCGACGCAGTGACGCGCGAAGCCTATAGCCATGAGGTGTCGAGCGCCGGCTTCTGGCCCGGCAGCGACGTGTATCCGCGCGCCGCCTTCTATTCCTACGCCTATCCGGCCCCCGGGGGGTTCGCCGACGCCGCGGTCCGTCCCGAAGCCGCCCGCTTCGACTCCGCGCTCGGCGAGTTCCTGCTCGATTACGACGCGGTCCGCGCCGCGCCCGATCCCGAGGCCGCCCTTACAGCCTTTCTCGACTCGACCTATGCCGCTGCCGCCGATCTCGGCGGCTGGGACCGTGCCGCGCTCGAATGCGCGCCGGGCATTCCCCGCCGGCCGCGCCGCGTATAGGATCGCCGCATGGCCCAGTTCTTCGATGCCCTGACCGACGACCACCGCGCCTTCATCGCGCGTCAGCCGGTGTTCTTCGTCGCCACCGCCGCCGAGGGCGCGCGAGTCAACCTCAGCCCCAAGGGGATGGACAGCTTCCGCGTCCTCGACGACCGCACCGTGGCGTATCTCGATGTCGCGGGCTCGGGCAACGAGACCAACGCCCACCTGCTCGCCGACGGCCGAATCACCATCATGTTCTGCGCGTTCGACAATCCCGCGCTGATCTTCCGCATCTATGGCCGCGGCACCCCGGTGCTGCCGCAGGACGCCGGCTGGGCCGAGCATGCCCGCCACTTCGCGCTGCTCCCGGGCACCCGCCAGATCTTCCGGATTGCGATCGAGACGATCCAGACCTCGTGCGGCTGGGGCGTGCCGCACATGGAACTGGTCCGCGAGCGCGAGACACTGAGCAAATATCATGGGAAGCACGGCGACGAGGTCCGCTTCGCCAAATATGCAGCGCGCACCCACAGCATCGATGGCTTGCCCGTCCGCAATCCGACCACGGTCCCGGCCTGATGGCGTTGGTGGAGCTCGGCCGCTTCAACTATTTCGAGGCGCAGCTGCTGGTGTCGCGGCTCGAATCCGACGGCATCATGGCCTTCGCATTCGACAGCGGCGCGAGCATCGCCGAGGGCAGCCGCTTCCTCATTCCGGTGCGCGTGATGGTCGACGACGAGGATCTTCCGGCGGCGGCGCTGGTGCGCGATGCGCCTGCCTGATTTTTAAGCAGCCTTTCGCAACTGCACAAAAATTTACCTCTCGCTAACATTTGATTGCGCCTGAATCGGCGGAAACGCGCGATTCTTGCCGCTGGCACGGGCTTTGCTGCAGCGCCTCTTGGGACAACCACCAAGAGGGGGCGACATGAAGCTCATCATCGCCATCATCAAGCCATTCAAGCTCGACGATGTACGCGAAGCGCTGACGGGGGTCGGAGTCACCGGCATGACCGTGACCGAAGTCAAGGGCTTCGGCCGCCAGAAGGGCCAGACCGAAATCTACCGGGGCGCCGAGTACAGCACCAACATGGTGCCGAAGATCAAGCTCGAGATCGCGTGCGGGGCCGATCTGGTCGACCGCGCGGTCGAGGCGATCCAGGCCGCGGCCAGCACCGGCGCGATCGGCGACGGCAAGATCTTCGTTCTCGATCTCGGCCAGGCCGTGCGCATCCGCACCGGCGAAACCAACGAAACCGCGCTGTGAGCAAGGGGGTTAGCATGAAGCACGCATTGAAAGTCGCGGCAGGGGCCGGCGTGGTGGCGCTCGGCGCCCTCGCCGCGGTCTCGCCCGCCTGGGCCAACGTCACCGACGCGGCCGCCGCCGTGGTCGACGCGGCGCCCGCCGCCGCGGCCGCGGTCACCCCGAGCGACGCGATGGTCAGCAAGGGCGACGTCGCCTGGATGCTGGTCTCCGCCGCGCTCGTCCTGATGATGTCGGTGCCGGGGCTCGCGCTCTTCTATGGCGGCCTGGTCCGCACCAAGAACATGCTCTCGGTGATGATGCAGGTCCTCTCGATCGTCTGCATCGCGGGCCTGCTGTGGTGCACCATCGGCTATTCGATGGCCTTCTCCAACGGCGACGCGCTCGGGTTCAACTGGTTCGTCGGCGGCTTCTCGAAGGCGCTGCTCAAGGGCGTCGACGCGAACAGCTTCGCGGCGACCTTCTCGAACGGCGTCTATCTGCCCGAGACCGTGTTCGTGGTCTTCCAGATGACCTTCGCGATGATCACCCCGGCACTCATCGTCGGCGCCTTTGCCGAGCGCGTGAAGTTCACCCCGCTGATGATCTTCGTCGTGCTCTGGTCGATCCTCGTCTATTATCCGATGGCGCACATGGTCTGGTACTGGCCGGGTCCGGACTTCACCGCCGGCCTGCCAAACGATCATGGCCTGCTGTGGGGCTGGGGCGCGCTCGACTTCGCCGGCGGCACCGTGGTCCACATCAATGCGGGCATCGCCGGGCTGATGGGCTGCCTCGTGATCGGCAAGCGCGTCGGCTACAAGACCGAGCCGATGCCGCCGCACTCGCTGACCATGACCATGATCGGCGCGGCGCTGCTGTGGGTGGGCTGGTTCGGCTTCAACGCCGGCTCCAACCTGGAGGCCAACAAGTTCGCCGCGCTCGCCTTCATCAACACGATGACGGCCACCGCCGCCGCGGGTGCGGCGTGGGCGATCATCGAGCAGATCGTGCACAAGAAGCCGTCGCTGCTGGGCGCCGCCTCGGGAGTCGTCGCCGGCCTCGTCGCGATCACCCCGGCCGCGGGCTTCGCCCATCCGATGACGGCGATCGTCCTCGGCGCGGTCGCTTCGGTCGGGTGCTTCTTCTTCGTCACCACGGTGAAGAACATCTTCAAATATGACGACACGCTCGACGTGTTCGGCATCCACTGCATCGGCGGCATCATCGGTGCGATCGGCACTGCGATCGTCGCCAATCCGGACTTCGGCGGCCAGGGCTTCATGGACTTCACCGTGATCCCCGCCGTTGCCGGCAAGTACGACATGATCGGGCAGATCTGGGTGCAGACCAAGGCGGTGGGCGTGACCCTGCTGCTCTCGGGCGGCGTGTCGCTCGTGCTGTTCCTGCTGCTGAAATACACGGTCGGGCTCCGTCCCAGCGCCGAAGTCGAGACCGAAGGCCTCGACATCAACGCGCATGGCGAGCGGGCCTATAACTATTGACGAAATTGGGCGCCGCACCGCACCTCTTCCGACAGGTGCGGCGTCCAGGCCAGGTTCCTCCTGCGGAATGAACTGGGCCGGTGCGTAAGCGCCGGCCCTTTTTTGGTCAGCGGCTGAGCTTGCAGATCCAGTTCACTTCCCAGGTCTTGCCGCCATCGTCCGAGAAGCTCTGTTCCATCCGCGCCGCGTGCGGCGAGATGTCGTGCCAGACATAGCGGACCAGGATCATCCGGCCTTTCCATTCCTCCTGGTCGAAGAATTCGCCGCGCTTGCCGGTGAAGCCGCCGACCACCGGCGGAAGCCCGAGCGTGCCCTTGTCGACATCGACCAGATAGATCGCCCATTGCCGCGACGTGGGATTGTAGAGCCGCAGCGTCTGGCCCTTCATGTGCCCGGCCGGGCCGTCGACCTCGAATTCCTCGAAGTTCGCATTGCTGTCGAGCAGCTTGTGGTGGCGCGAGATGCCGTCATATTCGACCCATCGGGTCGAGCCAACCAGCCGGTCGGGTAGCCGGCGGACATGCGCTTTCCAGTCGCCGATCAGGAAATCGAAATCATGCGCCCCGTTGCGCTCGGCGGCCACCACGGCCTGCGTCTGCGGCCCGGCCGCCGGCGGCGCCAGCAATGCCAGTATCGCCGCTGCCACTATCGTCATGTCGCTGTTCCTCCATGCTCCGAAAAGCCGCCTAAAAGACAGCGCCGGCCGCTTTCGGCTAGGCGAAACTCGGCCATCGAGGCTAAGCTGGACTGATGGTCGAAGCTCGCCTTCCCCCGCTCGCCTCGATCCGCGCCTTCGAAGCCGCGGCGCGGCACGGCAAGTTCGCCGCGGCCGCGCGCGAGCTGGGGATGAGCGCGGCAGCGGTCAGCTACCATGTCGGCCAGCTCGAGCGCTCGATCGGGGTTCGGCTGTTCGTCCGCCACCCGCATCGCGTCGCGCTGACCGATGCCGGGCGGCGTGTCGCCGACGAGGCGGTCCGCGCCTTTGCGGCGCTGCGCGCCAGCTTCGCCGACGCCGCCGACCTCGAAGCGCGCCATCTGATGATCACCACGCTGCCGACGCTGGGCACGAGCTGGCTCACGCCGCGGCTCGGCGATTTCCGCGCGGCCTATCCGGATATCCGCGTGACACTCGATCTCTCGGAAGGGCCGCAGGACCTGGCGGGCGGATCGTTCGACGCCGCGATCCGCAACGGCCATGGCGAATGGCCGGGCATGGCGAGCCATTTTCTGTTTCCGAGCATCTTCGTGCCGCTATGCGCGCCGGCGCTGGCCGAGGCGGCGCAGGCGCTCGACCGGGCGGGGAGGCCGCTACCGCCGCTGCTCGGCCGGCCCGACTGGTGGGCGATCTGGTACCGCGACGGCGGGCTCGAGCCGCCCGCGGACGATGCCTTCGGCACCAATCTTGCGCACGAGCATCTCGACATGGCCGCCGCGGCGGCGGGGCACGGCATCGCGATCGGCTCGCCGATCCTGTTCGCGCGCGAGCTGGCGGCGGGTGCGCTGGTCCGCGCGCGCCCGCGCGTCGCACGCGACGGACGCAGCTTCTGGCTGGTCTATCCCGCGGCGCGGCGCGGTGTCGCCCGAGTCGCCGCGCTGCGCGACTGGCTGCTGCGTGAAGCCGAGGCGGCGCGCGCCTAGCCGAGATCCTCGCGCACGAAATCCGCGCAGCGCTCGCCGATCATGATCGACGGGGCATTGGTGTTGCCCCCCACCAGCCGCGGCATGATCGAGGCGTCGGCGATGTAGAGCCCCTCGACGCCGCGCACGCGGAGCCGCGGATCGCACACCGCGTCGGCGTCCGATCCCATCCGCGCGGTCCCGACCGGGTGGTAGACCGTGTCCGCCCGCGCGCGGATCAGCCGCTCGAGCGCGACATCGTCCTGGAGGTCGATCGGATAGCGATCCTTGCCCTTATAGCCCGTCAGCGGCGGCGTCTCGAGGATGCGGTACATCGCGCGCACGCCGCGCTTGAGGGTCTCGACATCGCGCGGATCGCCGAGGAAATCGGGGTCGATCAGCGGCGGCGCGGCCGGGTCGAGCGACTGGAGCCGCACCGTCCCCCGGCTCTCGGGCCTGAGCACGCAGGCGTGGCAGCTGAAGCCGTGCCCCTTCACTTCGGCACGGCCATGGTCCTCGACGATCGCGATCAGGAAATGGAGCTGGATGTCGGGAACGCTCGAATTCGGATCGGTCGCGAGGAACCCGCCCGCCTCGGCGAAGGGCGAAGTCATCCCGCCCTTGCGCGTCGCCAGCCACCGGACCATCGACCCCAAAGACTTGATCGTCCCCCAGGGCGACCGCCCGAGGAAGAAGCTCCCCTTGGTCTCGAACGCCGCGACATAGTCGATATGATCCTGCAGATCGGCGCCGACCGCGGGCCGGTCGACCTGCACCGCGAGGCCCCATTCCTTGAGGTGCGCGCCCGGGCCGATCCCCGACAGCATCAGCAGCTGCGGGGTCTGGAAGGCGCCGCCCGCCATCACCACCGCGCGCTTCGCCCTTATCACCCGCGCCTGTCCGTCGCGCTGATAGGCGACGCCCCACACGCGTCCGTCCTCGAACATCACCCGCTCGACCATCGCGTCGGTCAGCACGGTGAGGTTCTCGCGCCCCTTGGCGGGATCGAGATAGGCGCGCGCCGCGGTCCAGCGCTCGCCGCCGCGCTGGGTCACCTGGTAGATGCCGACCCCGTCCTGCCGCGCGCCGTTGAAATCCGCGTTGACCGGGATCTGCAGCGCCGCGCCTGCCTCGACAAAGGCATGGCTGCCGAGATGGGCATAATCCTGGTCGCTGACCCAGAGCGGGCCTTCGCCGCCATGGAATTCGTCGGCGCCGCGGACATTATGCTCGGCGCGCTTGAACACCGGGAGGACGTCGTCCCAGCCCCAGCCGGTGCAGCCGAGGTCGCGCCACTCGTCATAATCCTGCGGGTGGCCGCGGACATAGAGCATCGCGTTGATCGCGCTCGATCCGCCCAGGCCGCGCCCGCGCGGCTGGTAGCCGCGCCGCCCGTCGAGCCCGCGCTGCGGCACGGTCTCGAAGCGCCAGTTGGTCTTGTCGCTCTGGAACGGCATCATGCCCGGCATGACCGTCTTGAGGCTGGTGTTGCGCCCGCCGGCCTCGAGCAAGGCGACGGTGTATTTGCCGCCCTCGCTCAGCCGGCCTGCCGCGGCGCTCCCTCCGGAGCCTCCGCCGATGACGACGATATCGGCTTCTTCCACGCGAACCTCCCCCGCTAACCCGGAATCTGGATCAGCACATTCGAGCCGAGGATGACGGAAGTGGCGAGCGGTGCAAGTACGCCGATGCTTCCCAGCCAAATTCCTCTGCTCCGTTCCCCGCGGAGAATCGCGAACAGGCTCAGCACCAGCCAGTCGAGGCACGTGAACCAGTAGCCGAAGGTCGCGAGCGGTTCGGCGAACATCGCGACCAGCCCGAGCAGCAGCGCCGCGAATCCGCACAGGCCCGCGAGCAGGTCGAACGGGAAGGGACCGGGCGTGCCGGGAATATCCTCGCCGGCGCCGTATTGCCTATCCGCCATGCGCAGCGCCCGCCTCGCGCGCGGCCTGCTTCGCTTCCCAGCGCGCCCGAATCGTCTCGCTGGTGTCGCGGCTGCCGTCATGGCTCCACCCCGGCGGCTTCACCATATAGTTCCACTTGGCGCGCAGCGTCGGCGCCTGCCACACGTCCCTGGCGATCCCGATCCATTCATGGGTCGCCGCCCAGAGCAGGTTGAAGCTGCCGAGATCCTTGACGATGCCGTAGCGCGGCCGGTCGTCGTCGCGCTCGGGGGTGAAGGTTCCGAACATTTTATCCCACACGATGAACACGCCTGCATAATTCTTATCAAGGTAGCGCGCGTTGGTGGCGTGGTGGACGCGGTGGTGCGAGGGCGTGTTCATCACCGCCTCGAACCAGCGCGGCATCCGAGCGATCACTTCGGTGTGGATCCAGAACTGGTAGATCAGGTTCACGCCGCCGACGAAGAACACCATCTCGACCGGGAAGCCGATGAAGAACAAGGGCAGCCGGAACAGGAAATTGAGGCTGAAGAAGCCGGTCCAGGTCTGCCGGAGCGCGGTCGACAGGTTATAATGCTGGCTCGAATGATGGATGACATGGCTCGCCCAGAACCAGCGCACCCGGTGCGCCGAGCGGTGGAAGGCGTAGTAGAGCAAATCGTCGACCACGAAGGCGGCGACGAACCAATACCATTGAAAGCCGATGTCGAAGAGCGCGAAACGATGCGCCCACACCGCGATCGCCAGCCCCGCGCCGACCAGCAGCGCCCCCGCCACCGAGCTGCCCAGCCCCAGCGCGAGCGAGGTCAGCGTGTCCTTGGGGCAATAACGCGAGCGGTCGCGCGCCCAGGCGACCACCATCTCGGCGAGCACCAGCAGCACGAACGCGGGAATCGCGAAGTCGACCGGGTTGGGAAGCTTGTCCATTCGGCTTCTTACATCAATGTAAGTTGGCAGCAAAAGGGCAGGCTCGCGGACTTGAACGATCGATCAAAAAAGCGCTTGACCGCCTTGGTTGAATGATCAATCAATATCGCGAAAGGGCAGGCATCGATGAGCAGCGGACGCAGCGCGAAGGACAGGATCGTGGGAGCGGCGATGGATCTGTTCTGGGCCAAGGGCTATGGCTCGACCTCGATCGCCGACATCCTCAGCCGCACCCAGCTCAATTCGGGCAGCCTCTACCACGCCTTCCCCGGCAAGCAGGACATCCTGATCGCGGTACTCGAGGCGTATCGCGCGGGGCTGTATCCGATGCTGATCGATCCCGCCTGGGCGGGAGTCGACGATCCGATCGACCGCATCTTCGCATTGCTCGCCGCCTATCGCGGGATGATCGTCGAGACCGAGTGCAGCTATGGCTGCCCGATCGGCAGCCTCGCGCTCGAGCTGCACGAAGCCGATCCGGTGGTGCGCGGGCTGCTCGCCGAGAATTTCACCGGCTGGGTCGGTGCCGTCGAGCGCTGCCTCGCCGACGCGGGCGACCGGCTGCCCGAAAGCCTCGACCGCCGCGCGCTCGCCGAGTTCGTGCTGACGACGATGGAAGGCGGCGTGATGCAGGCGCGCACCCACCGCGACGTCGCCAGCTTCGATCGCGGAGTCGCGGCGCTGCGCGACCATTTCGACATGCTGCTGGCGCGTGCCGCGACCGAACGCACGCCGGCCTGAAGAGGGGGAAGAGACATGCCTGAGATCAATTGGCTGGCGGTGCTTGCCGCCACCGTGGCGGCGTTCGTGCTCGGCGGCGCCTGGTATTCGCCCGCCCTGTTCGGCCGCAAATGGCAGGCGGCGGCGGGACTGAGCGACGAGACGCTTAAGGCCGGCAATCCGGCGCTGATCTTCGGCGGCTCGTTCGTGCTCGCAGGCATCGCGTCGGCGATGTTCGCCATGTTCCTGGGACCCCGTCCCGAAATCGGCTTCGCGGCCGGCGCGGGCCTTGCCGCGGGGCTGTGCTGGGTCGCGACCAGCTTCGGGATCAACGGGCTGTTCGAGCGCAAGCCGCTCGCGCTGGTCCTGATCAACGGCGGCTATCACAGCGTCCAGTTCACGCTGATCGGGCTGATCCTCGGCGCCTGGCACTGATCCTAGGGAGCCGGCGCCACCAGCATTTCCGCCAGCGCGCGCGCATCGTCGTCGCTCGCCAGCGTGATCACGAAGGGTTTCAGCAGCCGCTCGCCGCTCGCGACGATCACCACCGGCCCCTCGGGATCGGCGCGCGCGGGGCGCACCAGCCGCCGCGCGATGAAGCGTGCCCCGTGCCGCCGCACCATCGCGACGCTGCCGTCCCTGCCCGCGACCACCGCGCTCGCGCCGTCGATGTCGAGCCACACCTCGCCGCCGTCGAACCCCGAAAGCAGCGCCTCGGCCCATTCGCGCGCCTCCTCCTTGCTCGCCAGCTTCGCGCCACCCAGCCGCAGCAGCTTCGCCGCGAGCGCGAGCAGCAGGATCGCGACCAGCGACGCGCCGAGGATGACCTCCTTGGTCATGCCTTGCCCGAAAGCGCGTCGAGCAGCGGCCGGATTCCCGAAATATCGTAGCCCGCGCCCGCCGCCTTGGCAGTGAGCGCGTCGGGATCACTCCCCTCGCTCGCCGCCGCCAGCGCCCAGAGGTTGCACGAGCGCGTCCCCGATCGGCAATAAGCCAGCACCGGCCCGCCCGCCGCCGCCATCGCCTCGGCCATCGCCTCGACCTGCGCGCCCGAGAAGCCGGCATGCGTCACCGGGATCGCCGTGTAGGCGAGCCCCGCCGCCGCTGCGGCCGCGGCGACGGAATCGCCCGCCGGCTGGCCGTCATCCTCGCCGTCGGGCCGGTTGTTGACGATCGCAGTGAAACCCGCGGCTGCGAGATCCGCCACGTCCTCCGGCATGATCTGGGGGGCAACGCTGATGGTGTCGTCGATGGTGCGGATGTTCATCTCAGTCCTCGTCGGTCACGGCTTCTGCGGCGTTGTTGCTGGTCATGCCGTCGATATCGGGGGCATCGTGCGCGACGCGCCGGGTCTCGTCCAGCGCCGCCCGGACGAGTTCGATCTCATCCCTGGCGAGCCCTTGCCGGCAAGTGACCGGCACCTCGACTGCCGCGCCTTCGGGTTCCCAGCGGATATGGACGATGGCCAGCTTCCAATAGCTTTCGACGAACGGCGGATCGCCCTCGCAGGGCACCTTGCCGCCTGCCCAGCGCCGCACCGGCTTCACCAGCGCGGCAACGCGCTCATAGGTGGTCGGCCCCGCCTTGAGCGTTCGGCGCTGCCCCGCCTCGTCGACGATCATGGTTCCATCGGGCGCGATGGTCACCGTGGTCGATGGCGCGCCGACGCTGAGGGTCAGGACGATGCGCTCAGGGTCCGGCGCCGCCGCCAGCGCGGCCAAAGCCAGCAGCAGCATCGTGCGGATCATGCGGCCTCCCGGATCACTTGCAGGAAGGCATCGCCATAGGCCTCGAGCTTGCGCGCGCCAACGCCCGAGATGCGGCCGAGGTCACCCAGCGTCTGCGGCTTGCCCGACGCCATGTCGCGCAGCACCGAATCGTGGAAGATCACATAGGGCGGCACTTGCGCCTCCATCGCCAGCTCGCGGCGCCGGGCACGCAGCGCGTCGAACAGCGCATCGCCGACCGGGTTGGCGACCGCACCCGGCTTCGTGCCCTTGCGCCGCCGCTCGCGCTTCGGCGGCAGGATCAGCGACAATTCGGCCTCGCCCTTGAGGATCGCCTTGGCGCCGGGCCCGAACTCGAGCCCGCCATGGGGGTTGGCGCGGAGCGCATCGCGCAGCAGCAGCGCGCGCGCCACCGGCTTGACCAGGGCGGCTTCCTCGCCCGCGACGATCCCGAACACCGAGAGCTTCTCGTGCCCGTTCATCAGGCTCCGCTCGGTCGACTGGCCGAGCAGGATGCTCTCGACATAGCCGACCCCGAACATCTGCCCGGTGCGGAACACGCCGGAGAGGAATTTCTGCGCCACCAAAGTCGCGTCCACCGCCGCGGGCGGGTTGAGGCAATTGTCGCAATTCCCGCAGCGCTCGGGCGGGTCCTCGCCGAAATGCCTGAGCAGGATCGCGCGCCTGCACCCCGCGGTCTCGACCAGTCCGCCCAGCGCGGTCAGCCGCACCCGCTCGCCCGGCTGGCGCGCGGGCTCGACTTCGCCGACCCGCTGGCGCGCCTTGGCGAAATCCTCGGCGCCCCAGAAGAGCTGCGCCACCGCCGGATCGCCGTCGCGCCCGGCGCGGCCGGTCTCCTGGTAATAGGCCTCGATCGACTTGGGCAGCCCGGCATGGACGACGAAGCGGACGTCGGGCTTGTCGATCCCCATCCCGAACGCGACCGTCGCGACGATCACCATCTCCTCGCTCGAGACGAACGCCGCCTGGTTGCGCCGCCTGACCGCGGGGTCGAGCCCGGCATGATAGGGCAGCACCGGCCGCCCGCCCGCGCCCAGTTTCTCGGCGAGCTTGTCGACGCCGTTGCGGGTCTGGGCATAGACGATCCCCGGCCCCGGCTGCCCGGCGATGAAGTCCGCGACCTGCGCGCTCGTATTCTCGCGCGGGGCGATGTCGTAGCGGATATTGGGCCGGTCGAACCCGGCGACGATCAGCCCGTCCTGGGGGATGCCAAGCTGCTCGAGGATGTCGGCGCGGGTGTGTGCGTCGGCGGTCGCGGTCAGCGCCAGCCGCGGCACTTGCGGGAAGCTGTCGAGCATCGGCCGCAGCAGCCGGTAGTCGGGGCGGAAATCATGCCCCCATTCGGAAACGCAATGCGCCTCGTCGATCGCGAACAGCGCCAGCGGGGCGCTGCGCAGCAAATTGCGGAACCCCTCGCCCGACGCGCGCTCGGGCGCGACATAGAGCAGGTCGAGCTGCCCGCTGCGGAAGCGCGAGACTGTCTCCTCGCGATTGTCGTCGGCGCTGGTCAGCGTCGCCGCGCGGATCCCCACTGCCTCGGCGGCGCGCAACTGGTCGTGCATCAGCGCGATCAGCGGCGAGACCACCAGGCAGGTCCCGTCCATCGCCACTGCGGGCAGCTGGTAGCAGAGCGACTTGCCCGCGCCGGTCGGCATCACCGCCAGCGTCCGCTCGCCCGCCAGCACCCGGTCGATCACGCGTTCCTGCACCCCGCGGAACGCCGGGAAGCCGAAAGTGGTGCGCAAGATGTCGAGCGGATCGGCCATTCCCGGGCCTTAGCGTTGGCCTGGGCCCGAAGTCGAGGTCACTCGCAAGGGAGGGGGTCGCCGTCCTTCCATGCGAAATGGGTGAATTCGCCGAGTTCGATTCGCTCGATCGCGTACGGCCAATGCTCGTATCCGCGCTTGCCCGGGATCACCAGGCAGACGTCGGTCGGCTGCGATTTGCCGCGGACCGTGATCCTCGCGCGATAGCGGATGGCGTCGTCATAGCCGTTCTCGAGCGCGAGCATCGTCGATTTGCCGTCGATCACGATGAAGCGCAGCGTCAGCGCATCCGGCGCCATCGGCGGCGCATCCTGAACCGAGCTGAACACGAGTTCCTGTCCGCTCGCATAGGCGCCGGGCAGCTGGCGCAGGAAGACCTGGTCGTGCGCGGCCAGTGCGGCGGGGCCGATCGCGCCGGTCTTCGCCACGTCGTCGTTGCCGATATGCACCGTCACGCCCTGTCCCGGCTCGAGCGCGACCTGCGCCTGAGCGGGGGCGGCGAGGGCAATCATCGCGCAGAGCCCGGCAATCCACCTCGTCCGCATCGCGCATCCCCTCGGGTTCGAACCGGCATAATGTGGACGCGGGCCGGAAGGTCAAATCGAATCGCGCGCCAGCTCCGCCGCGATCCCGCCCAGATTGACCGCCACACAGGCGCCATGCCCTGGAAGATCCTCGCGCTCGGCGCGCTGCTGCTGACCGGCCCGGACGGGGCCGCGCTCACCCTCGCGCCGAATCGCACCCTCGCCGCCACAATTGGCGGCAAGCCCGCGACGCTGCGAGTCGATCCCGGCGCGCCCTCGGCGCCGATCTTCAACGCCGAGGCCGCCGCGCGGCTCGGCTTCCGCCCGAGCATGATCGCGGTCCGCGTCGCGATCGGTCCGGTGCGGGTCGGCGGCAGCACCGACCTGGTCGCGCTCGACATCGGCGGCGGCGAATTCAAGCGCCGCGCGGCGTGGTTCGAAGGCGCGTATGCCGAGGGCGCGGACGCGGTGATCGGGCCGGGCGGCCTGCCCGCCGGCATCGTCCGCTTCGAGCTGCGCGCGCCCGCGCCCGGCGAGCGCACTGTCACCCTCCCGCTCGCCGATTTCGGCCGCTCGGGGATGGGCGCCACTCTCGTCATCGGCGGCGAGACAGTCGCGGTCCGCTTCAGCCTCGAGCGCGACCGCAGCGTCGCCACCGCCAGCGGCGGCGCGATCGCCGCCGCGGCGCAGGGCGGCGCGTTCGACGGCGAGCCCGAAAAGATGCTGATCCGCTTCGGCGTCGAGCGCCCGGTCCGCCACATGAAGCTGGCCACCCCGCTTCAGGTCGGCCCGTTCGCGCTCGCCGGGCTGATGGTGCGCACCAGCGATTTCGGCAGCACCGCGCGCATCCCCGAGGCGGACGCGCCCGAAGGCGATCCCGACGAGATAGTGGTGGTCGGCGAGAAGAAGTCGAAGAAGCGCGAGCAGCGCATCGAGATCGGCCGCGATTATCTCGACCGCTGCTCGTCGATCACTTTCGACAAGCCGGGCAAGCGGCTGACCTTCAGCTGCCTTTGATCGCCCCGCGCAGCCACGCCTCGGTCGCGTCGGCGTGGCAGACCAGCAGCATGTGCCCGCCTTCGACTCGCGTGAGCTTGCACCCCGGAATCGCCGCCGCGGTCCGGTCGCCATGGAGGTCGGGCTCGAGCAGATAGTCGCCGTCGCCATAGAGGATCGCCACCGGCATGCCGAGCTCGCCATAGCGCGGCGCCTGCGCCTGCATCTCGGCATTGGCGACCGCGATCTCGAACACGCCGGACTGGAAGCTCGCCGGCTTGAGCGCGAGCAGCCCGCCGCCCTTCAGCCCGAAATCGGCGGGCACCGGATCGGGCGAGAAGGCCTGCGCCGCCTTCTTCGCGCCGGTGCGGATGCCGATGGGGATGCTCAAAGTCCAGGCGATCATCGGCGCCAGCCGCGCGGGGACGAGCAGGCTGCGGAAGGTGTCGACGACATTCTCGACCGGCTGGGTATAGGGCGCGATCAGCGCCAGCCCGCGGGGCACCTCCGGATGCCGCAGCGCCAGCGCGAGGCTGACCGCCCCGCCCATCGAATGGCCGACCAGCAGCGGCTTCTCGACCCCGAGCTTGCCCAGCGCCTCGGCGATCATGTCGGCCTGCACGCCGATCCCCGGCCGCCTGCCCGTGATCGTCGAATGCCCCCAGCCGGGCCGGTCGACCAGGATCACGCGGTGGTCGGCCGCCATCCGCCCGGCGAGCACATAGGAGAAGTGGCGCAGCTGGGCGAGGATGCCGTGGATCATCACGATCGGGGGATCCTCGGCGTCCGCAGGCCCGAGCTCGACATAATGGATGCGCCCGCCCGCGACATCGACCCATTTGCCCTGCGCGGGCAGTGCCGCGTCGATCTTGCGGGTGATGTAGAAGGTCCAGAACGCCAGAAGCGCGCCGATCGCGGCGATGACCCCGGCGATCCACAGCAATGTGGTCATGCGTCCCTCCTATTCGGCGGCGATCTCGTCGCCGCCCTCGCGTTCCTGCGCCTGGCGCGCCCACATCTCGGCGTAGAGCCCCTGCTTGCGCAAGAGCTGGGCATGCGTCCCCTTCTCGGCGACGCGCCCGGCCTCGAGCACGACGATCTGGTCGGCATGGACCACGGTCGAAAGGCGGTGGGCGATGACGATCGTCGTGCGCCCGCGGCCGATCGCCTCGAGCGTCGCCTGGATATCGGCCTCGGTGCGGCTGTCGAGCGCGCTGGTCGCTTCGTCGAGGATCAGGATCGGCGGGTCCTTGACCAGGGTCCGCGCGATCGCGACGCGCTGCTTCTCGCCTCCCGAAAGCTTGAGCCCGCGCTCGCCGACCCGCGTCTCGAAACCCTCGGGCAGCGACTGGATGAACCCCGCGATCGCCGCCCCGCGCGCGGCGTTGGCGATCTCGTCGGCCCCTGCGCCTTCGCGGCCATAGGCGATGTTGTAGCCGATCGTGTCGTTGAACAGCACCGTGTCCTGCGGGACGATCCCGATCGCGGCGCGCAGGCTCGTCTGCGTCACTTGGCTGATATCCTGCCCGTCGATCGTCACCCGCCCGCCGGTCAGGTCGTAGAAACGATAGAGGATCCGCGCCAGCGTCGACTTGCCCGCGCCCGAGGGTCCCACCACCGCCAGCGTCGTCCCCGGCGCAACGTCGAGATCGATGCCTTTCAGGATCTCGCGCTCGGGATCATAGGCGAAATACACCCCCTCGAACCGCACATGGCCGTCGGTGACCACCAACGGCGCCGCGCCGGGCGCGTCGCTCACTTCGGCGGGGGTGTCGATCAGGTCGAACATCGCGCCCATGTCGATCACCCCCTGGCGCACGGTGCGATAGACCATGCCGAGCAGGTCGAGCGGGCGGAACAGCTGCGAGAGCAGGGTCGAGACGAGCACGACATCGCCCGCAGTGAACTTGCCCGACGACCAGCCATGGACGATCAGCGCCATCCCCGCGGCGAGCATCGCATTGGTGATCAGCGACTGGCCGATATTGAGCCAGGCGAGCGAATTCTCGCTCTTCACCGCCGCGCGGGCATAGGCATGGACGGCATTGTCGTAGCGCCGCGCCTCGCGCTCCTCGGCGTTGAAATATTTGACCGTCTCGAAGTTGAGCAGCGAATCGACCGCATGCGCCACTGCGCCGGTATCGAGATCGTTCATCTGCGCGCGCAGCTTGGAGCGCCAGTCGGTCACCCAGCGGGTGAAGAGGATATAGACCACGACCATGGTCAGCGTCCCCGCGACCAGCCACCAGCCGAAGCGCGACGCGAAGATCTGGATCACCATCCCCAGCTCGAGCACCGTCGGCGCGATGTTGAACAGCAGGAAATAGAGCATCGTGTCGATGCTCTTGGTGCCGCGCTCGACCACCTTGGTCACCGCGCCGGTGCGCCGCTCGAGATGGAAGCGCAGCGACAGCGCATGGAGATGGCGGAACACGTTCGCCGCCAGCCGCCGCGTCGCTTCCTGCCCGACTCGCTCGAACACGACGTTGCGCAGATTGTCGAACAACGTCGTCGAGAACCGCGCCGCAGCATAGCCGATCACCAGCAAGGTCACGAACACCGTCGCGTTGGGCACTCCGCCGGGAATCGTCATCCGGTCGATCGCGCCCTGCAGCGCGAACGGCGCGCCGTAGACCTGGACGATCTTGGACAGGACGACGAGGCCGAGCGCGACGACGATCCGCAGCTTCAGCGCCGGTGCGTCGGCGGGCCACAGATAGGGCAGGAACCGCTTCAGCGTGCCGAGCATCGGGCGCTCGGGCGCGGAGGCGATCTCTAACGGTGGCATCACCGTCGAATTTGGGGCGGGTGTCGCCCGGATGCAACGTTTCGTCGGAACGAGGTGCGCGCCCATCGGTTTAACCCTTCGGAAGGAAGTGGCGATGGAACCGGTCTTCTTCGTGATGGCGATCCTGGGATGCGGCGACGATGGCGCGCAGTGCAGCCAGCAGCGCGTCGAGTCCGCGCGCTACCAGACCGCCGCCCAGTGCCAGGCGGCGATGCCCGCCGCGCTCCGCCGCAACACCGACATCGAATATCCGGTGGTCACCGCCGCGTGCCAGAAGCAGGGTGACCGCTATGCCGAGGCGCGGGTGCGCCCGCGCGGCTGAGCGCTTCCCAGTCTCCTGAAGTTGCGATAGTCTCGGCCCGGTAACAAGTTCGGGGGCGAACGGGACATGAGGAAGATCGTGGGCGTCGTTTTCGGCGTCGCTATTGCTATGGGCGTCGTCGCGGGGATGGACTGGCTGTGCAATCGGCTGTTCCCGATGGCGGTCGCCTCGAACGACATGGCGTCGATCGAGGCGGCGCCGACGGTGGCCAAGGTGCTGATGGTCGGTGGCTGGTTCCTCGGCAGCCTGATCGGCGGGCTCGCCGCGGTGCGAATCTCCGAATGGCAGCCGTCGATCTGGATCGTCACCGGCCTGTTCACCGCCGCCTGCCTCGCCAATGTCCTGCTGATCCCGCACCCGTTATGGATGCAGATCGCCGCGGCGGTGGCGCCGCTGTTCGCCGGCGTCGTGGTCAAAGGCGCGTCGGGCGCCGCCTAGTCGTTGGCGTGGATCGGCAGCGCCCAGCGGATCTGGTCGCGGAGCAGCGCCTCGAGATCGCCCGCCCCGGCATTGTGCGCGGCGGCGCGCTTGCGCAACAGCGTCGCGAGCAGGTCGGCGCGCGATTGCGGCGGCGGCGGCGTCGCCCGCCCCTTGGCGAGCGCCCGCGAGAGTTGCAACGAGAGCATGGTCATGGACCGGCCTTGCGCCCCGCGGGCTTAGCAGGGTCTTGCCGAACGCGGTTAACGCGGCGGCCGCGACCACAAGGTGTCGCGCGAAACCGGCGGGAAAAGCCGCTTGCGGTCCCACGCCTGGCCGAACGCGCGGACGATCCAGCCGAGCTTCTCGGGCAGCGAGGTGGTCACCCGCGCTTCCCACGCCGCTTCGCCCTGCTCGGCGGTCTTGCGAGCGATGTCGCCATAGATCCCCGCCGCCGCCAGCACTGCCCAGGCCGAGCGGAAGCCGAGCGCCGGGGTCCCTGCGCGTCCGCTCGCGCCATAGGCCGCGGCCCGCTCCGCCAGTCGCGCCGCGATCTGCGCACGGGTCTCGCTTTGCCATTCGGGCGGCACATAGCAGCGCCCCGCCGCCTCATCCTCGGCAAGGTCGCGCGCGATGTTGCCGAGCTGGAAGGCGATGCCGAGGTCGCACGCGCGGTCGAGCACCTCGCTCCGGTCGGGCGCCACCCCCATCACCACCGCCATCATGCACCCGACCGCGCCGGCAACATGGTAGCAATAGCGATAGAGGTCGTCCTCGCTCGCCGGGCGCCAGCCTGCGGCGTCAAGTGCGAACCCCTCGACCACGCCCCACACCAGGGCGTGCGGGATTCCGGTCTCCGCCACCACGATCCGCAGCGCGTCGAACGCCGGATCGCCGATCCATTGGCCCGCCAGCGCCGCCTCGGTCCGCACCCGGATCGCCACCAGCCGTGCTTCGGGGTCGGCAACCGCGCGGGCGTCATGGCCGTGGTCCTGCCCGTCGGCGAGATCGTCGCAGCGCCGGCACCAGGCATAGAGCAGCCACGCCCGCTCGCGCGTGGTCCGGTCGAACAGCCGGCTCGCCGCGGCGAAGCTCTTCGATCCGCGCGCGATCGACTCCCCCGCGGTCGCGACGATCGCGGCGCGCGACGGGAGCATGCCGCTCACAGGTCGCCGCGCTTCATATGGATGATCGGCACGCTCGGCACATGCGCGTCCATCTTGGCGAGCAGCCCGTCGAGCGTCTCGTCGACCAGCAGCAGTCCCTGGTGCTGCGGCCGCACGAAGCCGACCGCGCCCATATGCTCCCAGAATTCGATCAGCTTGGCGTAATAGCCGGCGATGTTGAGCAGCCCGATCGGGTCCTGGTGATAGCCGAGCTGCGCCCAGCTCAGCGCCTCCCACAATTCGTCCATCGTCCCGGTCCCGCCGGGCAGGTTGATGAAGCCATCGGCAAGGTCGGTGAAGCGCGCCTTGCGCTCGTGCATCGTCTCGACCACCTCGAGGCTGGTCAGCCCGGGATGCGCGACTTCGGCATTGACCAAAGCGGTCGGGATGACTCCGATCACTTCGCCCCCCGCCGCCAGCGCCGAATCCGCCACCGCGCCCATCAGCCCCAATTTGCCGCCGCCATAGACCAATCCGATCCCGCGCTTCGCCAGCCCATGCCCGACCATCCGCGCGGCCTCGATATAGACCGGGTCCGCCGGGCTCGCCGATCCGCAATAGACTGCGATACGCTTCATCACTTTCTCCCCTCCCCTTCAGGGGAGGGGCTGGGGGTGGGGGAGGTCTCACCGAGACCAGCGCCCAGCGGATAGGCCCCACCCCAACCCCTCCCCTGAAGGGGAGGGGCTTTGCTTGTGTCACGCTTCACTTGCTGTCTCCCAGCATCAATGCCGCCGTCGCCTTGGCGCTGCCGACCACGCCGGGGATGCCCGCGCCCGGATGCGTCCCCGCGCCGACGAAATAAAGGTTCGAGATCGCATCGTCGCGGTTGTGCGTCCGGAACCACGCGCTTTGCGTCAGGATCGGCTCGAGGCTGAACGCCGAGCCGAGATGCGCCTTCAGATCCTCGGCGAAATCGCTCGGCGCGTAGCTGAACTTCGTCACGATCCGGTCGTCGAGATCGGGGATCAGCCGTTTCTTCACTTCGGCGAGGATCCGCGCCTCGAGCACCGGCCCCGCCTCCGCCCAGTCGGCCGGGAACTTGCCGAGATGCGGCACCGGCGCCAGCGCGTAGAAGCTCGAATGTCCCGCGGGCGCCATGTTCGGATCGCTCGCGCTCGGATGGTGGAGATAGAGCGAGAAATCCTCGGGCAGCACCCCGGTGTCGAACAGGTCGGCGAGCAGCCCCTGATAGCGCGGCCCGAACAGGATATTGTGGTGCGGGATCTCGGGGAAGGTCCCGCGCACGCCGAAATGCACCACGAACAGCGACGGCGAGAAGCGCTTGCGCACCAGCCGCGCCGCGGTCCGCTGCGAACTGCGCGAGCCTTTCAGCAAGTCGCGATAGCTGTGCACGACATCCGCATTGCTCGCGACCGCGTCGACGCTCATCGAGAAGCCGCTCCTGGTCCGCACCCCCGTCACCCGGTCGCCGAGCGTGTCGATCGCCTCGACCGGATCGCCGAGCCGCAGCACCCCGCCCAGCCGCTCGAACAGCGCGACCATCCCCGACACCAGCCGGTTGGTCCCGCCCTCGGCCCACCACACCCCGCCGTCGCGCTCGAGCTTGTGGATCAGCGCGTAGATCGCGCTCGCGGTCATCGGGTTGCCGCCGACCAGCAGCGTATGAAAGCTCAGCGCCTGGCGCAGCTTCTCGTTCTTCACATAGCCCGAGACGATCGAATAGACCGAGCGCCACGCCTGGTGCCTGACCAGGCTCGGCGCGGCCCGAATCATCGACGCGAAGTCGAGGAACGCCACCTGGCCCAGCTTGACGTACCCGTCCTGGTAGACCCCAGCCGAATAGCCGAGGAAGCGCCGATACCCCTCGATATCGCCCGGATCGAGCCGGGCGATCTCGGTGCGCAATTGCCGGTCGTCGTTCGAATAGTCGAACCGCGTCCCGTCGGGCCAGCTCAGCTGGTAGAAGGGCGAAACGGGGACGAGCCTGACGTCCTCGCCGATGTCGCGCCCGCTCAAGCGCCACAATTCCTTGAGCGCATCGGGCGCGGTGATCACCGTCGGCCCGGCATCGAAAGTGAAGGTGCCGGCCTCGGTTGGGCGCTCCCAGAAATAGGCGCGGCCCCCCGGCTTGTCGCGCGCCTCGATGATCGTCGTGTCGACGCCCGCCGATTGCAGCCGGATCGCGAGCGCCAGCCCGCCGAACCCCGCTCCGATCACCGCCGCGCGTCTCACTTCGATCTCCTTATTGCCGCCATCGCGCGCCCGACCGGCACCGGCGGCTTGCCGCTCAGCACCCGCGCCCGGTCGAGCAGGGTCGACTGCCCCGCATAGAAGCGCGCAATCAGCCGCGGGTCCAGCCGATAGAATCGCTCGAGCACCTTGTAGCGCTCGGCCGGCTCGGCCGCCTTGAACAGCATCGCCGCGAGCAGCCGGTAGAATCCGCGCCGCTTCCACATCCGGCGGGCATGGCCGTGGAGCAGGTCGTGCAGCGCCGCGCCGCTCAAATCGCTCGCCTGCGCCACCATCGCCGCAGTCCGCACCGCGTCGGGCAGCGAATAGCTGGTCAAGGGATGGAACAGACCCGCGCGCGCGCCTGCCTTGGCGACCTTGTTGCCCCCGGACTGCCAATAAGCCTCGAAATCGCCCCCCATCGCCACCGGCAGCGACCCGCCCTCCTCGCGTGCCACCCGCTCGACCTGCCAGCCATGCGCCGCGACATAGGCGTCGATCCGCTCGCCCATTGCGTCGATGTCGGGCTCGGGCGTGTCGCTGTAATAGGTGTCCTCGACGAACAGCCGCGTCGCCGCGAAGGGCAGGGCGTAGATGAAGCGATAGCCGTCGAGCTGCTCGACCGTCGCGTCCATCACCAGCGGCCGCGCCACGTCGTGCGGCTCGCCCAGCGTCAGCTCGCGCCCGTAGAATTTCTGCCAGCCGAGCTCGAGCAGCCCGAGATCGGCGGGCCCGCGGCAATCGATCACGCCCTTGGCCTCGACTCGGTCGCCATCGGCCAGCACCACCGCGCGCGGGCTCGCCGCGAGCACCTTGCGCCGCATCATCAGCGCGTCCTCGGGCAGCGCGTCGCGAACCACCCGGTCGAACCGCTCGGACTCGATCGAGTAATAATGCGCCTTGAGCGTGCGGCTGTGCCCGGGAAAGGCGACGTCGTAGCGCGTCCAGCCATAGCTGATCAGCGGCGCCACCAGCCAGCGGTCGGCCGCCGCCACGTCGCTCGCGAAGAACGACCAGAGATGGTTGCCCCCCAGCCGCCCCCCGCCTTCGATCACGCGGATGTCGCAGCCGGGGCGCTTCTTCGCCAGCGCCAGCGCGATCAGCCCGCCCGCAAGCCCGCCGCCGACAATGGCGATGTCGCAATGGTGGGTCACCGGCATCGCGGCGGACTAGCCCAAGCTTACGTTCCGGGAAACCCCGTCGAAAAAATGCCCGCCTCCAGCATTGCGGAGGCGGGCAGGGATGGTGGGAGCCGTCGTGATGCGGACGGACTCCACTCTCAATCTTCTTGTTCCCCTGCGAAAGCAGGGGCCCAGAGTCACAAAGGCTGAACCACTTGGCTCTGGACCCCTGCTTTCGCAGGGGAACAGGAACTAGGCAGCGGCCAGCAAAGGATATTCCTCGGCCATCGCCGCCGCCACCGAAGGCCGCGCGCGCAGCCGGGCGCGATAGGCTTTCAGCACCGGCCATTCGCCGATCGCCACCCCGGCATGCTCGCACCAGTTGAGCACGCTCAGCAGATAGGCGTCGGCGACGGTGAAGCCGCCCTCCAGATGGTCGCGGGCCGCCAGATGCGCGGCGAGCGCCTCGAACGCTCGGGGCAGGCGCAGCCGCGCCCCTGTGCGCTCGCCCTCGCCGGCGTGCGGGTACATCAGCGGCATGAACACGCCCTTGTGCAGCTCGGTGCTGACGAAGTTGAGCCAGGCGAGCATCCGGTAATGCGCGTCGGTATAGGCGGGCGGGGCGAGCGCGCCGGGAGGCGCCAGCTCGGCGATATAGGTCAGCACCGCCGTGCCCTCGGTCAGCACGAAGCCCGCGCGGGTCTCGATCGCCGGCACATAGCCCATCGGGCTGATCGCCGTGAACGGCCGCCCGTCGGGCAGCGGCCGCCCGGGCTCGACCCGGACGAACTCGGCGTCGATCTCGCCTTCGATCAGCGCGATCCGCGCCGCCAGCGAGCAGGCGAAGGGCCGGAAATAAAGCTTCATCGCACGACCTCCCTTGATTTCTGTACTATTTCGCATAGAAATGACCGGGTCAAGGAGTTTCATGCGAACCGGTACAGAAATCAGCCGCCCCCGCGGCCGCCCGCGCAGCTTCGATCGCGACACGGTGCTGCGCGCCGCGGGCCAGCGCTTCCGCACGCACGGCTTTGCCGCGACCTCGCTCGACGATCTCGCCGACGCGACGGGGGTCAACCGCCCCAGCCTCTACGCCGCGTTCGGCGACAAGCGCGCCTTCTACCTCGCCGCGCTCGAACGCACCGAGGCGTGGCTGGCCGAGAGCTTCGCCGGGTTGCGCCAGGCCAATCTGCCCGCGCGCAAGGCAGTCGAACGGATGCTGCGCTTCTCGATCGACACCTATCTGAGCGGCGAGCAGGGCCCCTCGGGCTGCATCGCACTCAACACCGCCACCGCCGAGGCGGTCACCGATCCCGAGATCCGCGCCGCGCTCGCGCGCATCCTCGCGCTCGAGGACCGCGAGATCGAGGCTTTGCTCGAACAGGGCGGCAGCCCCGCGCCGCGCGCGCATGCCGCGATCGTCGCCGGCGTCCTCCATTCGCTCAGCATCCGCGCGCGCGCGGGCGAATCGAAGGAAAAGATGCTGGCGATCGCAATGGATTGCGCGGCGCTGATCCCGGACTGATTTGCCGCGCGCCCGCCGTTGTGACACGCTCGCGCATGATCAGGACCGCCCTCGCCGCCGCGCTCTTCCTCGCCGCCACCGCCGCCCGTGCCCAGGACGCCGAGTTGCCGCCGGTCCGCTACCCGGCGCTCGCGCCGCACGCCGACGCCGCGCAAGGCTTCGTCCCCGCCGGCTGGACGCTCGAGCAGCAGCAATCGGGCGATTTGAACGGCGACGGACGCGCCGATCTCGCGCTCGCCTTCCACCAGGCCGACTCGAAGAACGTCATCGCCAACGAGGGCGGCATGTGCGGCGACACGATCGACACCAATCCGCGCATCCTCGCCGTCGTGCTCGCCGTCCCCGGTGGCGGCTTCAAGCTGGCGGCGGAGAACCACAGCCTCGTCCCCCGCTACGACAGCCCCTGCGCCGACGACTGGTTCGCGGCCGACAGCACCGGGGGCGGCGGGATCACGATCGAACGCGGCGCGCTCCAGGTCAGGCTCAGCCATTTCATGAGCGCCGGCGGCTGGAGCATGGGCAGCAGCACCTTCACGTTCCGCTGGCAGCAGGGCGCGCTCCGCCTGATCGGCTTCGATTACGTCAACGCCCAGCGCAACACCGGCGCGATGGACACGCTCAGCATCAACTACCTGACGCGCCGCGTGAAGACCGCGCACGGCACCACCAACAGCGACAAGGAAAAGATAAGCTGGTCGACCCTCCCCGCGGCGCCGCCGCCGACGATCGAGCAGGTCGGCAACGGGATGGAATTCGATCCCAACGGGCTAGTGAGCAACCTCTAGCCCCGCATTGTCAAACTTTGCGCGGAATTGTATAAGCCCGGCATGGCGCAGATGAATGTCTCCCTTCCCGACGGGCTCAAGGCATGGGCCGAGGCGCGTGTCGCCGAGGGCCGATACAGCAGCACCAGTGACTATGTCCGCGATCTGATGCGCCGCGATCAGGAATATGCGGAGAAGCTCGCCGCGCTGCAGGCGGCGATTGATCACGGCGTCGCATCCGGGGTTAGTCCGAGATCGAAGGACGAGATTTTTGCAGCGCTTTACGAACGCGTGGAATCCGCCCGAGAGCGGCGAGAAGCTTGACGCGGATCGAACTCAGCCATGGCGCCGAGAGCGATCTGGCCGATATCACCACCTACAGTGTGGACACATTCGGACCGGTGAACGCGGCGCTCTATCTTCGGGACCTTGATCGCGCGTTGGACAGGCTGAGCGAATTCCCGGCACTCGGGATGGTCGTGGCAGACCTCGACCAGAAACCGCGCTGCCTGCCCTGTCGTCAGCATCGCATTTTCTACCGGCACGACGAGGACTCGATCCTCGTCATCCGCATCCTGCACCATGCGATGGACCCAAGCAAATGGCTGGAATGACTCTCGCCATCCTCCTCTCCGCCTTCGCGATGACTCTGATCGTCGGCGTCCGCTACTTCATCGCCTCGGGCGCCTTCGCCTTCGCCACCCGCCTGCGCCACCCCGGCCTCTACACCGGTCTCACCCCGCAGATCCGCCGCGAGATCGGCTGGAGCCTCGCCTCCGCCGCGATCTACGGAATCCCCGCCGGTATCGTCGCCTGGGGGTGGCAGAACCGCGGCTGGACGCAAATCTATGCCGACCCCCAGGCCTTCCCGCTCTGGTATCTGCCGGTCTCGGTGCTGCTCTATCTGGTCGCGCACGATGCCTGGTTCTACTGGACCCACCGGCTGATGCACCGCCCGGCCTTGTTCCGCATCGCGCATGCCGTCCACCATGCCAGCCGCCCGCCCACCGCCTGGGCGGCGATGAGCTTCCACCCGCTCGAGGCGGTCACCGGCGCGCTGGTCATCCCGCTGCTGGTGTTCGTCATTCCAGTGCACGCCGCGGCGCTGGGGCTGGTGCTCGCCGCCATGACCGTTATGGGTGTCACCAATCACATGGGGTGGGAGCTGTTCCCGCGCTTTCTGTGGGCAGGACCCCTGGGCGCATGGCTGATCACCGCAAGCCACCATCATCGCCATCATGAGCGCTACGCCTGCAACTACGGCCTCTATTTCCGCTTCTGGGACCGCGTCTGCGGCACCGACAAGGGGATCGGCGACTTCGCGCTCCCTCGCGGCGCTCGCGCTGCTGCTCCTGCTGCCGGGGATGGCGCCGGCGACGGGCAGCCTTGACGTCGAGATCACGCAGCTCCGCTCGGGCAAGGGCGTGCTCCGCCTCTGCCTCACCACCGATCCCAACGACTTCCCCGATTGCCGCAGCGGCGCGAACGCGATCCGCCGCACCGTCCCCGCGGGCAGCCCCCATGTCCGCTTCGACGGCCTCGCGCCGGGCACCTACGCCCTCGCGGTGATCCATGACGAGAACGGCAATGCGAAGCTCGATACCTTCGCCGGCATCCCGCGCGAAGGCTTCGGCTTCTCGCGCAATCCCGCGATCGGCTTCGGCCCGCCCGGGTTCAAGTCGGCCGGGTTCGCGGTCAACGGCGATGCGGCGACGCAACAGGTCCGGATAAGATATCTGCTCTAGGGAGAAATCGGCGCATACGGGCGTTTCGCATGTGCAACATTATCCCGGAGCCTGCCTGTGCCGTATCGCTTAGCCGCCGCGCTGATCTTCCTGATCGCCACGCCCGCGTTCGCACAGGAAAGCGACTCGCCCCCGCCGATCGATCCCGCCGCGCTCGACGGCGATTCGCTCACCATCGGCGTCGCCGCGGGGATCGTCCCCAGCTACGAGGGTTCGGACAATTACGTCATCGCCGCGGTGCCGGTGGTCCGCGCCCGGGTTTCGCGCATCAACATCTCGGTCCGCGGCAACCGTGCCTGGGCCGATCTCGTCCCGACCAACGGCGGCCCCGGCTGGGACTTCCAGCTCGGTCCCATCGCCCAGGTCAATTTCAACCGCTCGGCGGCGATCGTCGACAAGCGCGTCAGGCGGCTTCCGAGCCGCAAGATGGCGGTCGAGCTCGGCGGCTATGCCGGCATCGGCAAGCAGGGCGTGATCACCAGCGACTATGACAGGCTCAACATCAGCGTCGCCACGGTCTACGACGTCGCCGGCTCGCACTCGAGCTATGTGATCACCCCGTCGATCGACTACAGCACGCCGCTCAGCACCAAGGCGTTCGTCGGCCTGTCCTTCTCGGGCGACTATATGGGCGAAGGCTATGCCGACGCCTATTACAGCATCGACGCCGCGGGCAGCATCGCGAGCACCCTGCCGGTGTACAATGCGAGCAAAGGCTGGAAGGACTGGAACCTCGCCGCGCTCGGCGCGGTCTCGCTCACCGGCGACTTGACTCACGGCCTCGCGCTGATGGGCGGCGTCAATTACCGCCGCCTGCTGGGCAGCGCCGCGGACTCGCCCGTCACCAGCATCGCGGGCTCGCGCGACCAGTGGACCGGGCTGCTCGGGCTCGCCTACACTTTCTGATTACTTCCCCCGTCGCATCGGCTAGGTTTTCCGCCGGGAAGCGGGGGAGAGCGCCAATGCGTTGGGGAAATGCGCCGCGCGCGGCAATCGCCGCCGCGCTGATCGTGACGGCGCTGCCCGCCGCTGCCCAAGGCGATCCGGCCAGCCTGTTCCGCCCCAAGCCCGCGCCCGAAAGCGATGCCGGCTCGGTCCCCGCCACCGCCGAGACGATGGGTGTCACGCCTGAGCAATTCGCGCGGATGAACGTCCGCAAGGACACGATGCTCGCCAACCGCCCGTCGCGCCGGAGCGACGGATTCGTCCAATTTGAAGCGCCGCTCGCGCTTCCCGGCCCTGGCCGGCAAGCCGTTGCCGTCGCGCCCGGCGCGGTCGTCGCCAGCGCAGCGGTGCGCGTCGACGAACGGCGCTGGCTGGCGAAGGCGGCGATCGCCGTCGGTGCGCCCTTCGCCTTCACGGTGCCCGCAGGGGCGGTCTTTGCCGGTTCGCTGGACGAGAATGGCGAGGCCCGCCCTTGCCTGACTCGCAAGCCCTATCAGACCTTCATCCCGCCCAAGGACGAGAAGGGCGAAGGCTATCCGTCGCTGTGCCTCGTCGGGCCGGACGCGCAGGGGCGCTTCGCCGCGGCGCGGCTCTATCCCTATTACACCGATCGCGCCGGGCCGCGCGACATCGCCGTCGCGCCGGTGCAGCTCGACTCGATCGCACCGGGAACCTCGCACCCCTGGTTCGGCGCGGTGCTGGCGGTCCGCCGGTTCCGAGTCGTCGAGGTTCCGGGCGACTCAGTGACGCTTGCGCTCGAAATGGCGACGGGCAAGCGCACCGAGGAGAGCGGTCCGCTCGATCCCTTCGCCGCGCTCCCGGATTTCCGCACCGTGCGGACCTTCTCGCTGCCGCTCGGCGACGGCTCGGCCGGCTCGCTCGACGGCGTCACGCTGACACTGCACCGCACCGCCACGGGCTGGACGGTGACGTCCTCGGGACGCTTCACCGAATGGGTCACCGTCTCGCCCGACGGCACCCGGGTCACGCTCGGTGACTATACGATCGGCCCGCGCGCCCGCTGACCATGATGCGTTGACCTGGCGCCCGGTGCGGCGCACTACGGCGCCATCCCCGGGGGACCGCTGCTGCGGTTGAGAGGGAGGCAGCAGCCTCCGACCCGCCGAACCTGATCCGGCTGACACCGGCGTAGGGAGGGAGCGGCCTCCGCGCAGAGACCGTCCTCTCCCGAACAAGGAGAAGACGAATGGCCGATATTGCAGCGAAGACCGAGATCGGCGTCACCACCGGGCCCATCCGCGGCTCGAAGAAAATCCATGTCGGTCCGCTCAAGGTGGCGATGCGCGAGATCCATCTCGAGCCTTCGTGCGGCGAGCCGCCCCTGCGCGTCTATGACTGCTCGGGCCCCTATACCGACCCCACCGCGCGCATCGACATCGGCGCCGGCCTGCCGCCGATCCGCCGCGACTGGATCACCGCCCGCGGCGATGTCGAGCAGGTCCCCGCGCGCGAGGTCCGCCCCGAGGATAACGGCCAGCTCGGCCCCGACCGCTCGGGCGGCGTCGCGCCCTTCCCCAACGTCGTCAAGCGGCCCTTGCGCGCCAGGGCCGGCATGAACGTCAGCCAGATGCACTATGCGCGAAAGGGCATCATCACCGCCGAGATGGAATATGTCGCGCTCCGCGAGAATCTGGGCCGCGAACAGATCATCGGCCATATCCGTGACGGCCAGGATTTCGGCGCCGACATCCCCGATTTCGTCACCCCCGAATTCGTCCGTTCCGAAGTCGCCCGCGGCCGCGCGATCATCCCGAACAACATCAATCACCCCGAATCCGAGCCGATGGCGATCGGCCGCAACTTCCTCGTCAAGATCAACGCCAATATCGGCAATTCCGCGGTCGCCTCGGACGTCGCCGCCGAAGTCGACAAGATGGTCTGGTCGATCCGCTGGGGCGCCGACACCGTCATGGACCTGTCGACCGGCCGCAACATCCACGACACCCGCGAATGGATATTGCGCAATTCGCCCGTCCCGATCGGCACCGTGCCGATCTACCAGGCGCTCGAAAAGGTCGGCGGCGTCGCCGAGGACCTGACCTGGGAGATCTACCGCGACACGCTGATCGAGCAGGCCGAGCAGGGCGTCGACTATTTCACCATCCATGCCGGCGTCCGCCTGCCCTATATCCCGATGACCGCGAAGCGCGTCACCGGCATCGTCAGCCGCGGCGGCTCGATCATGGCGAAATGGTGCCTCAGCCACCACAAGGAGAGCTTCCTCTACACCCGCTTCGAGGAGATCTGCGAGATCATGAAGGCGTACGACATCGCCTTCTCGCTTGGCGACGGCCTGCGCCCCGGCTCGATCGCCGACGCCAACGACGAGGCCCAGTTCGCCGAGCTCGCGACTTTGGGCGAGCTGACCCAGATCGCCTGGAAGCACGATATCCAGACGATGATCGAGGGCCCGGGCCATGTCCCGATGCACAAGATCAAGGCCAATATGGACAAGCAGCTCGAGGCGTGCGGCGAGGCGCCCTTCTACACGCTCGGGCCCCTGACGACCGACATCGCCCCCGGCTACGATCATATCACCAGCGCGATCGGCGCGGCGATGATCGGCTGGCTCGGCACCGCGATGCTCTGCTACGTGACTCCCAAGGAGCATCTCGGCCTGCCGGACCGCGACGATGTGAAAGTCGGCGTCGTCACCTACAAGCTCGCCGCCCACGCCGCCGATCTGGCCAAGGGCCACCCCGCCGCCAAGCTCCGCGACGACGCGCTGAGCCGGGCCAGGTTCGAATTCCGCTGGCGCGACCAGTTCCACCTGTCGCTCGACCCCGACACGGCCGAGCAATATCACGACCAGACCCTCCCCGCCGAAGGCGCCAAGACCGCCCATTTCTGCTCGATGTGCGGCCCGAAATTCTGCTCGATGAAGATCACCGCCGAAGTCCGCGAGTTCGCCGCCAAGCAGAACCAGTCCGCCGACGTCTTCATCGCCGCCGAGGAAGCCGAAGCCGGCATGCAGGCGATGAGCAAGGTATTCAGGGAAACCGGCAGCGAGCTCTACATGGGCGCAGGAGGTAGGGAGCACGACTGAGGCGGTTTCTGCCGCCGCCCGCATCGGCGGTTCAGCGTGACCGCCGTCACGCGTGCATCGCCGCGTGGCGACTATTCAGGTCTGGGCTGCTCCCGCATCTGGACGGAAGCCGGCGCGTCGGACCATCCTTACGAGTAAAGATCATGGCAAGAAAAGATGGCGGCAAGAAGCCGCCAAAATCTCCGAAGATCGACACTGCCAAGATCAGGACAACACCCGAGGAAATATTCGCGTTCTGGACCGAAGAAAATATGCGTGAGGCCAAGCCCATTCCTATCGACCTAAGTCGTCCTGAGGACGAGTCGGAGAAATGACATGGCTGGCATTGAACAAGGTGATCCGAATGGTATCGCAACATTGGCGCTGGCACCGCAGGTGCAGTTGCTGAACGAATTCTGGAACGAGGACGCGCTTGCCGCAGCGGAGCCTATCGGCCTCGAGATTGCGCCCGAAGCGGCAATGCAATTGCTGGCCGAAGCCGAAGCGGAGTGGCAGGCGGCCGGTCCCGAGACGACCGGCGACCCGGTGGTGCCCGGCGGCGCCGCCGCCGAGCTCCGGGATCCGCAGCCGCCCTGCCCCGCCGCCGGCTGCACGACGGAGCGGGTCCCGAACCGCACCGTCATTCCCTATTGTGCTGTCGGAAAGCTGTTCATGACGTTCGACGGCAGCCGCTATGTCGGCAGCGCCTGGACGATCGGCGAGTCGACGGTGTTCACCGCCGGCCACTGCCTGTACGACAATCAGGGCGGCGCCGGCTGGGCCGACAACATCCTGTTCATCCCGCAATATCATAACGGAGCGGCGCCGCTCGGCCGTTGGGCTGCAATCGAAATGGCGACCTTGAACGGCTGGATTGCCGGCGGGAACGACCGCTTCAAATATGATCTCGCCGCCTTCAGGGTGGATCGTCCGATCCGGCCGGCGACGGGCAGCCTTGGCTGGCTCGCCAATGCGGCTCCCAATCAGGGATGCATCACCGGCATCGGCTATCCTGCCGCCGCCCCGTTCAACGGCGAGGAGATGTGGCGTTCGAGCGGCCACTATGTCGGCGGGTCCAATCCGATCCAGATGCGGAACGACATGACCGGCGGCTGCAGCGGCGGTCCGTGGGAAATCTGGCGCGACGGCACGCCCCTCACGAACGGGCTGAACAGCTTCCGGTACACGAATGATCCGGCGACGATGTACAGCCCCTATTTCGGCACCGGCTTTCTCAATCTCGCGAACTGGTGAACGGCGGACAAATTCGCATATCGTCCGGGCGATCGCGCGGCTGAAAGTCGTGCGATCGCCTCGGCCGCAATCCGCTGACCAGCGTGCGCGGGTCGTCCGGCACCGCAACGCGCTCCTTCGAGCGTCTTGACGATCCGCGGCCGCGTCGCCCCTCCACCCCGGCCGCGCCGATCTGCTACAACCCACCCCATGCGCGCCCGCAACCCGCTCTACGTCATGGCCAAGCCCCCGCCCGAAGCGCAGGCGCAGATCGCCGCGCTCGCCCGCAACGATCCCGGCCGCGGCCCGCACCTCCTCCACGTCACGCTGGTGACTCTGTTCGATCTCCACCACGCCCCGCCTCAATGGCTCGCGCAAGTCATCGCCGCGCTCGACAGCTTCGAGGGCCCGGCCTTCCCGCTCGCCTTCGACCGGATCGAGAACCGCAAGGCAGTGACTCTCAGAACCCGCGCGCCGCTGGCCGAAGCGCGCGCCTTCCAGGCGTCGCTGGTCCGCCACCTGCTCGAATGCAAAGCCCCGATGATGCTCGGCACCACGCCCGAGCCGCATGTGACGATCAACTATCGCGGCGACCGGCAGGGCGCCCAGAAGATCGCGCCGATCGGCTGGACGGTGCGCGAAATCCTGCTGATGGAAAGCGTGGTCGGCAAGACCACCCATGTCGAACATGGCCGATGGCCGCTGCGCGCCCCGATCTGCTAGACTGTCCGCCGCCCCACTCGCCCCCCCGGAGCCCCGCCGCCATGGAAGACGACGCGCCTCACCCCCTCTCGGTACCGCAGTCCGCTCGCTACACGCTCCGCGTCACCGACAAGTTCATCCTCGAAAGCGAGGTCCGCGTCACGCCGCTCGGGCTGTTCGCGATCGGCGGGATGGTCGCGGCGATCCTGATCGCCGCCGCGCCGATCGTCCGCGCGCGCGGCGCGCACGCGCTGCCGCCGCCCCGCGACTGACCCCCGATGCAGCTCGACGACATCCTGGCAAAGCTCGAATCGCTCGGCAGCGAGAGCGTGCGCGCGCTCGATATCCGGAAGGGCGCAAACGGCGCGCAGTTCGGCGTGAAGCTCGGCGATCTGCGCACCCTCGCCAAATCGCTCGGCGCCAACCACGCCCTCGCGCTCGAGCTATGGGAAACCGCCAATCTCGACGCCCGCCTGCTCGCCGTCCTGCTGATCAAGCCCAAGGCGCTCACCGCCGCCGAGCTCGACCGCCTCGTCCGCTCGAACGCCGTCCCGCAGCTCTCCGACTGGCTCAACGCCTATGTCGTCAAGGCGCACCCCGACAAGGAGGCGCTGCGCCGCCAATGGCTGGCGGCCGGCGATCCGATGGCCGCCCGCGCCGGCTGGAGCCTCACCGCCGAGCGCATCGCGAAGACCCCCGGCGACCTCGACTTGCCCGCGCTGCTCGACCGCATCGAAGCCGAGCTCGCCACCGCGCCGCCGCTCCCGCAATGGACGATGAACGCCGCGCTCGCCGCGATCGGCATCCACCATCCCGAGCATCGCCCCCGCGCGCTGGCGATCGGCGCGGCGCTGGGCGTCTATCGCGACTATCCGACCTCGCCGGGCTGCACCTCGCCCTTCGCCCCCGACTGGATCGGCGAGATGGTGCGGCGGCAAGCGGCGGGGTAGCGCGTCCTCTCCACATCGGCGCAACCGGATTGACTCCACCCCGCGCGCCGTGATCCCCTCCCGGGATCGAGAGGGGGAACCGATGACACGCGCGATCAAGCGACTCCTGCCCGCCGCGGCGCTGGCGCTGCTGCTGTGCCCGCTGGCGGCGCACGCGCAGAAGCGCTCTTGCATCACCGATGCCGAGCTCGAGGCGGTGATCGCCCCGCAGATTCGCGCGGGCGCGCGGCTGATCGACACGTCCAGCCTCGATTATCGCCGCTATCTGTGCACCGGCGGCTCGATCGCGGCGCGGATTCACCGGATGCGCGAGGACTATCATCCCGACGAACGCGCCGAGCGCGAGGACCGCGAGGCGCGGGTCCGCGCCGACATCGCCCGCATCGCCATCGCCGACCAGGCCGCGCGCGATCGCCGCGACGATGCCGAGCGGCTCGAGGCGCTCGCCCGCATCGCCAATGCCCGCCGCGCCGCCGCCGACGCCGAGGCCGGCACCCGCGAGGCCGAGCTGCGCGCCGCCCGCGCCGAACGCGCGCTCGCCGCGCTGCCGCCCCTCCAGCGCGCCACCGCGACGATCCTCTACGGCGACAGCCCGGAGCTCGACACGCGGCTCGAGCAGGTCGTGCTCCAGGATGCCGAATATTGGCTGGTCAACCGCTACGAGCCGCGCAGCATGCACGATTCGAGCCTGCTCAGCGTGTCGCGCCCGGGCTCGGATTTCGAAGCGCTCGGCTATTTCCGCTATGCCGGCGGCGGCACCGGCTGGGTGAGCATCCGCTTCCACCGCGGCCAGCCGGTCTGCCTCGAATATCACAACCAGTCGGGCAATTGCCGCGCGCTCGGCAATTCGCTGTCGCGCCAGAACGTCACTGCGGTCGCGCTCGACCTGCTCTGGGGATTCGCGGCGAAGAAGCTCGGCTTCTGACTCGCCGCGGATTTCGGCGCGAGCCTGCCGGCCGGTGACGCGCACCCGGCAAATTGCCGGAAAATCCAAATAAATCACATGTATGAATGTCGTTCTTTATAATAAGGAGCGGCGGTATCCGCATTTCGTAAAGAATCGTGGCGAATACATACAATCATTCCCCCCTAATTCTGATGTACCTCCTCCAACAGTAACGCTGGCTAAAGTCGAAATGGAGCGGATTACCTCCACTTCGAGGCGCGTTTCTCTGTCCAATGCTCAGGAGTCCATACTCAAATCGAGAGGGGGATTAATCATGCCTGCCGAACCCGAAGCTCTGGTAATATCCGAAATTCCGTTTCCGCGCGGCCCGGACGACCTCGCCCGGATGAGCGCCGCCGGAAGGCCGATCCCGTGCGCCGATTTCGAAACGGCGGTGAACACCTATCTGAGCCACCTCGACGACAAGACCCACAACATCCTCGGGCCCTGCGGCGAGGGCAAGGCCGGGTGCGGGTGCGGAACGTCGCCCGGGGGGCACAAGAAGGTCGACCTGATCATCCTGATCGATTCGAGCCAGTCGATGGCCGAGACGGCGCGGTTGCTGCCCGCCGCCGTCGAGGTTGCGATCAAGATCGCGTCCAAGGAATGCCCGTCGGACCTGCGCGTCTCCTGGCTCGTGGTCGACGGTGCCAAGCCCGGCGCGGCCCCGGGCGGCGCCGACCCCGCCGGCTATCTCGGCGAGATCACCCCGGCGCTCGCCGGAACCCAGTTCACTCAGTCGCACCAGCAATATCTCGAAGCGCACGGCGTCAAGGGCCCGTTCGAGCAGGACGCGCCCCAGCCCACCGGCGCCGCCGTCCGCCCCGGCGAGGAAGGCGCCGACGCGGTCGCCGATCTCAGCCGCTTCTACGATTGGCGCGAGGGCGCGTGCCGCTCGATCTTCTATATCGGCGACTCCCCGCTCGATGGCGAAGGCAAAGCCTCCGACGTCGCTGCCGCCAATGCGAGCGCGGTGGCGGTCGCCAACGGTGTCGTCGTCTCGGCGTACGAGGTTCTGCCCAAGAAGGTCGGCTCGAGCCCGTTCGGCGCCGCCTATGACGCCATGACCAACCCGACCGGCGGCAGCGCCTGGCACGGGCCGGTCGATCCCGGCCGCCTCACCGAGCTGATCCGCGACGCGATCTGCAAGGCGTGCGGCGGCTGCCGCAGCGTCAAGCTGCCCGAGATGAAGCCGTGCATCACGATGCGCTGGGGCGCCAGCGCCTGCGACTGTTTCGAGACCGACGATACCGAGACCGTCTATATCTCGATCTGCAACTGCTATTCGAACATCGCCTTCACCAATGTCCATATCGCGTATCTGACCGTGACGATGGACGACGGCTCCCCGGTGCCGGTGCTGCCCGACGGCACTGCCTCGGTGCAGATCATCCCGATGGGCCCGATCTGCTTCGGCGACATCGCGCCGTGCGTCGAAGGCGCGGAGAATTGCGTGACGCGCCAGGTGGTCGTGCGCTCGCGCGGCGCGAGGGGCGGGCGCTACCGCATCCAGCTCTACGGGGTGTGCTACGAGGTCAAGATCGCGATGAACCGCAACGAATGCTTCGTGCTCAACCTCTGCCAGGATTGAGCGCGGGGCTGCCGCCGGCAGCGCCGCGAAGCCCGGCCTTGTGCCTCGCACAGGGTCGGGCTAGCCTGGCTTTTTAGCCAAGGATTTGAAAAGGGTGCCGCCCGTGCGCGTTTTCCTGATGGTCGCCGCTTCGCTCCTGGCCGTGCCCGCCGCGGCGCAGGAGCACCCCGCCACCCAGGCCGCGCCTGCAGGCGACGAGGACATCATCGTCCGCGGCGACAAGGATCGTAACGCCGCGACTCGCGGCTATGTCCGCGATCTTGTCGTGCTGAACGGCACCGATCCGATCGCGCGTTTCGACAAAACCGTGCTGTGCCCGGGCGTGGCGGGGCTCAACGCGGCGATGAGCGCGGCGATCACCGCGCGGATGCGCCGCGTCGCCGAGGCCGCGAACATCCCGCTCGCCGAGCCCGGCTGCCGCACCAACGCGCTGGTGATCATCGCCCCCGACAAGGCCGAAGTGATCACCGAGCTCCGCCGCCACCACCCGGGCTATTTCCGGGACGGCACCGGCGAGATGGTCGTGATCCCGAAACAGACGGGCCCCACCACCGCCTGGCATCTCGGCGGCTATATCGACCGCACCGGCCAGCCCGCCAGCTATGACGGCGACACCAGGATATGGACCGTCACCACTTCGATCACGCCGTCGCGGCTCAGCGCCACCGTCCGCCCGGTCTTCTTCGCCTCGGTCGTGGTGATCGAGCGCGAGGCGGTGATCGGCCTCACCACCACCCAGGTCGCCGATTATGCCGCGATGCGCACCTTCGCCGGCGTCGATCCCGCCCGCCTGACCCACACCAGCGCGCCGACGATCCTCACCGTGATCGACGCCGCGCCCGACGCGCTGGTATCGCCGACGTTGACTCAGTGGGACCTCGCCTATCTGCGCGCGCTCTACGCGATCCCCGCCCAGCATTACGGCCAGCGCCAGCGCACCGAGATTCGCCGCCGGATGATCGACGAGCTCGACAAGGCCGACCCCGACCCGGCCGGCAGCTAGCGGCGGCGCGCTACTTCTTCACGCGCCATTCGCGGGCATAGGTCGATTCCTCGCCATATTTGCGGTCCCGCGCCCTGGCCTGCTCGGCCAGCTCGTCCGCGCTCGAGGCGCGCGACACCTCGGCCTTGAGCATCGCGTCGCGGCGGATCGGGATCAGCTGCGCGATCGGCGTCCCCGCGGGCAGCACATGCTCGCCGGTCGGGCCGGTCCAGGCGAAGGGCAGGTTGACCGTGGTGTCGAACCGGTCGCAATCGACGAAGCCCGAAAAGCAGGTGAAGGGCAGGTCGGGCCGGCTCAGCGGCTGGGTGAACAGCACCGAATAGCCCGGCGGCACCCGGATCCGCCACGGGTTGATGAACTTCAGCGGCACGGTCCGCTCGAACGGCGGCGCGGGAAAGCCGATCTGCGCGGGATGGTGCTGCTCGACCGGCTGGAACGGCACGCCGGGCCCCCAGCCGAGCTGGATCGCCAGCCGGTCCTCGGGCACCTGCACCAGCACGTCGACCGGCAGCGGGATGACGAAGCCCAGCGCGAAGGCGTCGGTCATCGGCAGGCAGCCCTTGGCGGTCAGCCCGGGCAGCCCGTTCTCGTTGGGCAAGTCCATGTCGCGCGGCAGCCGCTTGAACCAGTCGGGCGCAAACCGGATCGCCCGCTCGGGCGGCGGGATCCGGCCCCAGAGCTCGGGGTCGCAAAGGAACTCGATGCAGGGTTGCGCGGGGTCTGCGGGCGCCGCCGGCCCGGACGCATCCGCCGCGGGGCTGGCCAGGCCGAAGCGCATCGTGACCTTGTAATCGACCATCCCCGCCCCCCTCGCGCGGCGGCAGGATGTCACGCCCGGCGCCCCGCGTCACGGGAGATTCCGGCAATCGTGCGTCAGAACAGGTCTGCGGCCGATCCGATGGTATCGCGTCCGCTGGCGAGGATGAGCCGCTCGACGCGCCGTCCCGCATCCACGAACAGCTTGCCGTCGATCGACGCCCGGCCCGCCGCGAAGACGGCCCGGCGGCGCGCGCCCGCGGCGTCCGCAAAGTCGAGCATCACCCCGGAATAGCCGAGCCCGCCGGGCGGCGGCACGGCGCCGGGCGGCGCTTCGGCAAGCGCGTCGATCGCCGCGCCGATCGCACGCGCCTGCGCGGGATCGACCGGCCACTTCGGATTCGCTCTTCCCGAATAGATCAGCAGCGTCGCTTCCACGCCTCGCTCACTTGATTTTCGCGCCCGTCGTCGTCGTCATATAGCTGCAGAAAGTCGTATAGGGCCCGCGGTTGCAGGTCTTGGGATCGCTGATCGTGTTCCCGCTATTGTCGGTGTTGCGTGCGGGAGTCGAGCCGGGCTTGTGCGACCAGCAGCCGTTCTTGTCCTGGCGGTACCAGTGGAAATCCTGTCCGGGCCAGATGACCAGCGCCACGTACCAGCCCGGAATGGTGACTGCGAAATTCGGCACCGCCTTCAATCCGTCGCTCACCGCGGCGGGCTGGACGCCGGTGCCGGCGCACTGGAAGGTCTTGTACATCTTGCCGGTAGCGCGGCCGGGCTGGGCGAACGTGCTGGTCGCCTGGTTGTTGGCATAATTATAGCAGTTATTGTTGGCCTGGACCGGTACCTTGTTCCAGATGCCCGGATTATAGGCAGGCGCGGTCGCTCCGCGGCACAGCGGGCAGGCCGCCGCCTTCGCCGCGGCTGCGGTCGCGGCCGGCGCCTGGATCGTCCTGGCGGCCACGTCGAAAACCTCGGGGCTCAGCAGCCCCCGGCCGCTTTCGAGCAGCAGCAGCTCGCCGGCGCGATCGCCCTGGATGAAGGCTTCGCGGCCCCGGTCCTGCGGCGTCAGCGCGCCTTCGAGCAGCGCCGAGCGCGCATGTTCGCGCGGGGATTCGATCAGGCTGAAGCCCCGATAGCCGAGCCCGGGCGCGGCGCGCGGCGCGGCGGCCATCTGCGCTTCGAACAATTGTCCCGCCGTCACGCGCCGCTGCTCGAACAGCGGGCCCGCCTGCTTGTCCGATATCTGCCAGACCGGATCCGGCCTGCCCGAGAAAATATGAAGCTGGAGCAAATATGGCATAAATTCTCCTTCAATAAGAAGTCGAGAACGCCACGCTACAAACCAGGGAATTGCACAGTATAACTGAACAGGTCCGCGAGTCTATTCGAGAATATCGGCAAAATGGTGGAACTTCGCACCGATTCGATTGAGAATGGACCGGTCGAAGGTTCGACTCCCTTTTCCGGCACCCCACTACCGCGGCGTCGCCCGCACCATCGGCGCGCCCGGCTTGTAGCTCACCGCCTCGCCCTCCGCCGGCGCCGGCCCCATCGCGCTGGTCACCGGCGCGAACCCCTCGCCCGCGGGCTTGCGGTCGCATCCCAGCCGCCTTGCCTCGGCCTGGAACGCCGCCAGCCGCACCCCGATCGCCGCGGTGTCGCCGATCGCGTCCTTGAGCCCGTCGCGCTGCTGCAAATCCGGCGAGGCGAGGTTCGCCGCCTGGAAGCGCTCGAACAGCGCCTCGCACACTCTGGGATCGCCTGCGGGCGGCGCGGTCAGCTCGTCGAGCTCGGCCTCGAGCGCCATGCCGAACAGCCCCTTGGCGATTCCCGTCGATCGGAAGGCGGGCGGCACGAAATCGTCGGGCGCATTGCCGCGCGCCACGCGCGCGGTCACGCGGGTGCGCTTGCCGCCGTCGACCGGAGTCAGCGTCGCGGTCATGGTGATCGCCACCTTGTCGCCGCTCATCACCGTCCAGGTGACGCCGTCGGCAGTGCGCGCGTGCGAGACGATCGCCTTGACCCCGCCCGAGCGCGACGGATCGCTCCCCGGCGATCCCGGCTGCTCGCCGATGTCGAGATCGTCGAGCGCCGCCGCCACTTCGGCGGGCGGCCGGTCGACCAGGCGCGAATAGCTGCCGGCGCTGCCGAACAGATAATAGCCGCCGAGCAGCACCGGCACCGCCACCGCCAAGGTCCGAAACATCCCACGCCTCCTCGCGCCCGCCCGCGAGAAGGCGTATCGGGCCGAGGCTAACCATTTGTTAAGCCGCGAAAACCTCGCTCACCTCACCCCCGGAAACCGCTTGGTCACTTGCGCCGCGCGCAACGCCGCGCCTTCGGGCTTGCGCATGTCGCCTTCGACGCCGCCGTCCATGTGCGTCCACACGATCGTCCCGTCCGCCAGGTCGACCAGCGCCGAATTGGCGTAGTGCGGCGGCGGGTGGTTGGCGATGCCGATGAAGAGGCCGGCGATGCGCCCGGTCATCTCGCCCGGAGTCGAATAGCTGTCATGGCTGAGCAGGAAGAAGGCATAGTCCGCCGCGCCCAGCTCGGCGCGCAGCCGCGCCGCGCGCGCGGGCCCGATCCCGTAGCGAAACTGGTCAGTCTTGATCTTCTTGCCGCGCAGCGTGCGCAAGTCGTTGTTCGGCAGCGGAAAGGTCCCCGGCGGCACGCGGAACATCAGGTCGCTCATCTGGAGGTTGACCATGGTCCGCGTCTCGGCGAGCCAGTCGGGCGCCGCCTCCGCCGGATCGCAGTCGGCAAAGCCGAGCTCGACGGCCTTGCCCACCGGACCCTGCGCCAGCGCCGCGCGCAGATTGGCGTAGCCGGTCCTTGTCCAGTCGGGGTTGACTGCCTCCTCGTGCCGCGCGTTCATCGACCCGATGGTGAGATCGGGGCACACCAGCATCACCCGCGCCTTGCGCCCCTCGGGCAGCGCGAAGCCCGGCTTCAGATATTGCGCCTGCGCCGGCGCGGCGACGCCGGCCAGCGTGGCGGCAGCGACGATCCATCCCGCGCGCATGTCCCATCCTCCCCCGAGTCCGGCGCCAGCCTAACCCGCCGCGCCCGCCATCGCCAGCACCCCTCGAAAACCGCTTTCCTAATTGGATTTCGCCTGCTCCACGCTTGCAGATGAGCAAGCAATCAGACCCGTCCGCCCTCGCGCGCGCTGCAGGTGCGCCCGAACGTCCCTTCCGCTTCGAGCCCGTCGGCCGCCGTGGCCGCCACGATGGCTGGACGCCCGAAAAGCAAGTCGCTTTCATCGACGCCCTCGCCGAATGCGGCTGCGTCGTCGAAGCTTGCGCGCGGATCGGCATGTCGCCGTCCTCCGCCTATGCGCTGCGCCGCAGCCCCGATGCGATATCGTTCCGGGCGGCCTGGGAGGCCGCGCTCGATCACGCGATCAGCCGGCTCTCCGACTCGGCCTTCAGCCGCGCGATCAACGGCGTCTCGCGGCCGGTCTTCTTCCAGGGGCAGCAGATCGGCGAGCGCCGCCATTTCGACGAGCGGCTGACCATGTTCCTGCTGCGCTACCGCGATCCGCTCCACTATGCGAAGACGCTCGACGAGATGATCTACAAGGGCTCGCATGTCGGCGCGGCCTATCGCCTCTTCCGCAGACGGCAGCAGGCCGAAGACGATGCCTGGGTGGCCTGGGTCGAAGACGGGCACGACTTGGGCGAGGACGGAATCGAGGGGGACGTACCGTGAAGTTTGTGAACTTCCGCGCCCCGCGATGGCCTTGACCGCCCGTTAGAACAGCCCCGGCACCTCGCGCTGCGCGGTGTTGGGCCGTTCGGGGCTCAGCAGCTGGCGCTCGCCGGCGCGGAGCGACTGGGTGCCCTGGCCGCTGCTCGCGATCGGGGTGCAGGCGCGCCCGGCGAGGAAGTCGATCGCCGACCGGGTCGAGGCCTCGAGCGGGTCGCCCATCGGGTGGCTGAGGTCGTCCGCCGCCTGGCAGCTCGCCTCGACGGTGCCCTTGAGCCCGTTGAAATAGCCGCCCTGGTGGTTGGCGTTCTCGGTGGCGAAGGCGATGACGCGCAGCCGGTCGTCGCAGGCGGTGCGGTCGATCGCGATCTGGCCGACCGGCTTGCCATAGGTGTTGGTGCCGATCAGCCCGGCATTGGCGTGGAGGTAGGGGATCTGGGCGTTGATCGTCAGCTCGCTGGCCGATGCAGTGCCGCCGGTGCCGATGAAGGCGATCCGGGTCGGCGCGATCGACTGCGATTGCGGCGCGAAATAGCGAGTCTCGTTGTTCGAAGATTTGGAGGCGCGGAAAGTGGTGTAGTCGAGCACGTTCGACGTCGTCCGGTTGCGCCCGAGCAGGTCGCCGATCAGCTCGGAGATCGAGACCAGCCCGCCGCCATTGTAGCGGAAGTCGATGATGACGTCGGTCACCCCGGCGTTGCGGAAGCTGAGGAAGGCGGCGCGCAAATCGGGGTCGGCGGGGCTGATGAAGGTCCGCAGGTTGACATAGCCGTACTGGCGCCCGCCTTCGGTGATGATCTTGGCGCCGTAGCGGTCGGAGACCGGGTCGAGCGAATAATCGGCCTTGGTCACGGTCACGTCGCGGTTGCCGCCGGTGCCGCCCAGCCGCAGCAGCCGAGTGGTGCCCGCGGTCGCCGGGCCGAGCGCGTTGGTCACGCCGTCGACGCCTTCGCTGGCGATGATGTCGCTGACCGTGCGCAGGTTCGCAGTGGTGGTGCCGATCGCAAGGATCTCGGTGCCGCGGTCGATCCCGGCGGTCAGCGCCGGCGCGCCCTCGAACGCCTCGGCGACGAACACCCGGCGCGCGCCGGTGTCGTACGACAGCCGGACGCCGAAGCCCGCGCTCGATCCGGAGGAATAGTAAGCATTCTCCTCGGCGATCGAGATCAGGTAGGTGAAGTAACGGTCGCGGCCCTGCGACCGCGCGGTCGCAGTGAGCGCGTCGATATAGGCGCCGACCGTCGCATAGGGGCCGGGGTCGAGCGTCGCGGGCAGCGTCTCTGGGAAGAGATACCATTCGTCGAGCTGCGCCTTGGCCCAGGCCTGGCGGTTGGCGAGCGAGCAGGTGCCCGTGGTGGGAGTCGGGGTCGGAGTCGATCCGCTCCCGCCGCCGCCCGAGTTCATCGATCCGCCGCCGCCGCTGCTGCACGCACCGAGCATCGCGACGAGGGACACCATTGCACCGAAACGCCGAACTTTCACGCGAACTTCTCCTGTTTCATCAGTCGCTTAGCTGCACATTGCGGCAATTATCGGGCGGGTTCATATCCATCCCGGCGCGTGGACCAGCTCGAGCTTCATCCCGTCGGGGTCCTCGAAGAACACCGCATAATAGTCCCCCGAATACTCCGGATAATGCGCCGGGGCATCGAGCACCGGGATCCCGCGCTCGACCAGCAGCGCGTGGAGCCGGTCGACATCGTCGCGGCTCTCGGCGCGCCAGGCGAGATGGTGCAGGCCCGGGGCGTAGCGGTGGTGCTTGTGCCCCGCCTCTGCGGGCTCGCATTGCCGGAGGCCGATCGACGCGCCGCGCCCGTCCTGGCCCTTGAGGTCCCACTCATACCCGCCCGAATCCTTGACCTGGGTATAGCCGAGAAACTCGAGCACCGGGCCATAGACGGCCTTCGACGCATCGAGGTCGGTCACGTTCAAGTCGATATGATGGACTGCGCCGCGGACGATCCCGGCCATCGTGTCTCTCCCTGCCTGGCGCCCCGCTTATGCGCCTGCGCCGCCGCCGCTGTCCATCTTGCGCAGCCCCATTGCCGAGTTCGTTACCTTGCCGTAACCTTCGTGCGAGCCCTGCCCTCCGGGAGCACCGCCGATGAGCGACGCGCAAGCCAACGCCGACCGGGTCCGCCGCGCCTATGCGCGCTGGGAGGCGAGCCGCGGCGTCGACGCCGACGCCTTTCTCGAGCTGCTCGCCGACGATGTCGTGATGCGCTCGCTGCTGAACCCGCCCGATCTCCATCCGCTGGCACAGGAGCGAGTCGGCAAGGAGTTCGCCCGCGACTATCTCGAATCGCTCGCGCTCAACCTCGAGATGCTCGCCTTCCCGACCGAGGAAGTGGTGGCGCAGGGCGATACGGTGGTGTGGATCGGCAGCTGCCGCTGGCGCGACCGCAAGACCGGCGCCGAGGCCGACACGCCCAAGGCCGATGTCTGGCATTTCCGCGGCGGCAAGGCAGTGAGCGTGATGGAATTCTTCGACACGCTCGGCTTCGCAAGGCTCAACCGGCTGGTGTAGAAGGCGGCCGATGCCGCAATCGCTCGCCCATATCGCCCTCGTCGTGCGCGACTATGACGAGGCGATCGCCTTCTATGTCGGGCTGCTCGGCTTCACCCTGGTCGAGGACAGCTACCAGCCCGAGCAGGACAAGCGCTGGGTCGTCGTCGCTCCGCCCGGCGCCCCCGCCGGCAGCGCCTCGCTCCTCCTCGCCCGCGCTTCGACGCCCGAACAGGAGAAGTTCGTCGGCGACCAGGCGGGCGGCCGCGTCTTCCTGTTCCTGCGCACCGACGATTTCGACCGCGATCACGCCGCGATGCAGGCAAAGGGAATCGTCTTCGTCCGCGAGGCCGCGATCCAGCCGTACGGCAAGGTCGCGGTGTTCCTCGACTGCTACGGCAACCGCTGGGACCTGGTCGAGTTCACCGACGGCCGCTGAGCCCCGTCACTGCTTGATCGTCACCATGTTGACCGGCTTGTCCTTGGTCGAGCTGTTCGCGGCGATCGTCTTGACCTTCTCGGCCTTGGGCTTGCGGACTTCCTTGTTCGACTTCTTCTGGCTCTTGGCCATCGCCGGTTCCTTCGCGGGCGGCATGCCCTGGCATGGTCCTAGCCCGGATGCGCCGCCGCGGCTAATCCCGGTTTCGCACGCGGCCCAAAGCTGGCATTCGGGCGCCATGCCGCCGAGCCTGATCATCATCGACGATTTCCTGCGCGATCCGCACGGCTTTCGCGCCCAGGCGCTCGCGCTCGATTACGATCCGGCGCGCAAGAAGGGCAATTATCCCGGCATCCTCTCCACGCGTGCGCTGCCGATCGCCGGGCTCGACGAGGCCGCCTCGCGGCGCGCCGGGGTCCGGCTCCAGCCGGCGGCGGGCACCACTCACCAATTTTGCCGCCTCACCCTCCGCGGCGACACCGGCAAGAGCGGAGTGCATATCGATCCCTGCTTCTATTCGGGGATCCTCTATCTCAGCCTGCCCGAGCATTGCCGCGGCGGCACCGACTTCTTCCGCCACAAGCCGACCGGGCTGGAACGCGTGCCGCAGACCGATATCGCGCTCGCCGCGACGCCCTATACCGACATCAACCGGCTGATCGAGGAAGTGGTCAATGGCGACACGCTCAAGCCCGCGCGCTGGGAGCGGGTGATGACGGTGCCGATGCGCTTCAACCGGCTGATCCTGTTCAGCCCCTGGCTGTTCCACAACAGCGCCGCGGGCTTCGGCGACCGGCCCGAGAATGGCCGGCTGGTCCATCTGATGTTCTTCGCCGCCGCGCCGGCCGAACCGACACGATCCCCGGAGGGCACGTCATGAGCTACCGCGACGAAGAAGAGTATGGCGGGCATCCGCTGATCGCCACGCTGGTCGCGGTCGCGATTCTGCTGCTGACGCTCGGCGTCCCGCTCACGCTGCCGCCGGGCAGCGGCGGCGCGTACCGGGCGGGCATGCTGACCGGCTATTTCGCGTTCGGGCCGCTGATCCTGTGGGGCCTCGCCTGGGCGATCACCATCCGCAAGGCGTCGCCCGGCTGGAAGATCGGCTCGCTGATCGTCATCGTTCTGGTCAATGCGCTGGTCGTGATCATGCGGCTGGGCGCGCCCTCCGCGGCGCTCGCGAGCGACATGCGCGGGATCGCGACGCAGTTCCAGGGCGTGCTCGACGCCGACGGCAATGTCAGCGAGATAAAGGCGGCGCCAGGCGCCGGACCGCTCACCCGCGTCAACACCGTGGTCCTCAACGCGATGATCGGCGACATCGCCGCCTATGGCCGGGAGGCCGAGGCGGCGGGGATGGGCGAGCTCGACACCACGAAGCTCGGCAAGGCGTCGCCGGTGCTCGGCCGCTGCGACGCGATCGCTGCGCTGTCGGCGCGCGCCGCCTGGTACAAGGGGCGCTACGAGGACCATCTCGCCCAGGGCCACCGCGTCGGCGAGGCGGCGGTCAAGGCGGGCGAAATGCCGCGCGAGGCGCTCGACGGCTTCGAGGAAGGCGCCCGCGCCGGCCGCGGCAAGCTCGACCGGCGCTGGGACCTGTTCGCCGGCATGGCCGAGGAGAGCGCGGCGCTGTGCCGGCTGCTCAAGGCCAGCGCCTGGACCAATCGCGGGGGCAAGGTGCTCTTCGTGCGTCAACAGGACCTCGAGGCGTTCCAGAGCCACGCCGCGCGGCTCGCCGGCTATCAGGACGAGGAGGCGCGGATGCGCGATGCGGCCAAGGCGTCGGCGCGCGACTATATCTCGAAGGCCCCACCCGCTCCTTGAGCGTCAGGCGGCGGGCAGTGCCCAGTCGATCGGCTTCTGCCCGTTTTGCTCGAGAAAGGCGTTGATCTTCGAGAAGGGCCGCGACCCGAAAAAGCCGCCGTGCGCCGACAGCGGCGAGGGGTGCGGCGACTTGAGCACGAGGTGGCGACCGCCCTTGTCGATCGAATCGACGAACGCCGCCTTCTTCTGCGCATGGCTGCCCCACAGCAGGAACACCACCGGCTCGGGCCTGGCGTTGACCAGCCGGATCACGGCGTCGGTGAACCGCTCCCAGCCGCGCCCCTGGTGCGAAGCCGCCGCGCTCATCTGCACCGTCAGCACTGCGTTGAGCAGCAGCACGCCCTGCTCGGCCCAATGCTCGAGAAAGCCGTGCCGCGCCGGCGGGATACCGAGATCGGCCTCCATCTCCTTGTAGATGTTGACCAGGCTCGGCGGGGTGCGCACCCCGTGCCGCACCGAGAAGCACAGGCCGTGCGCCTGGCCCTCGCCATGATAGGGGTCCTGCCCGAGGATCACGACGCGGACCTGCTCGAGCGGCGTCAGGTCGAGCGCGCGGAACCACTCGCTCCCGGCCGGGAATATCCGCTTGCCCGCGGCTTTCTCGGCGACGAGGAACTGCCTGAGCGCCGCCATGTACGGACTCGCGAACTCGTCGCGCAGCGGTTCGAGCCAGCTCGGATGGAGTTTGACCTCGGCCATGCGCCAGGGGATGCCGGAAGCGCGGCTATCCCGTCAATCGGCTCGGGCAATCGCGTGCCAGCGGGCAGGCGGCGCAAGCAGGCGCGTCGTGATGGCAGAGGCGCTGACCAAGCCGCTTCGCCGCGATATGGAAGCGCAGGAAGTCGCTGCCCGACCAGTCTCCCATCGCCGCGGTCACTGCTTCGCTCGCGTCGCGCGCCTCGGCATTCGCCGCGATGAACCCGAGCCGGCGCAGCACCCGCAGCACATGGCTGTCGACGATGAACACCGGGCGGTCGAGCGTGCTCGCGTTGAGTGTCGATGCCGCGACCTTGCGCCCCACGCCTGGCAGGCGCTCGAGCCAGGCCAGCGCATCCTCCAGCGGCAGGTCGCCGAGGAAGTCGAGCCGATAGTCGGGCCGTTCGCGTCCGATCCGCTGCAGTGCTGCGACCAGCCACTGCGCCTTGGCTTCGGCGAAGGTGACGTCGGCGATCATCGCTTCGACTGCGCCCGCCGCCGCCGCCGCAATTCGCGCCGCCGAGCCGTAGCGCGCGCCCAGCCGCCGATAGGCAAGCAGCGACACCGGATCGCGGGTGCGTCCGCTGATCATCGACTTGACCAACTGCCCGATCGGCCTGCGCCGCGGCAGCGCCTCGACGTCGGTCAGCGGCGCCAGCGCCTCCCGCCACCGCCCGATCTCGTCGCGCCCGCAAAACCCGAATCGCTCCTGCACCAAAACAGGGTAGAACATATAGGGAACAATAGTAAAGTGGATCGGAACCGCCGCGAGACTGTTCATCGGCAAACCGAGGAGAGAGACATGCCCTTTACCGGAAGCTGCCACTGCGGCGCGATCGCCTACACCGTCGACGAGGATCCGCCGGCCAAGGCGATGGCGTGCAACTGCTCGATCTGCCGGCGCAAGGCGCCGCTGCACCACTTCACCACCCCCGACAAATTCACGCTCCACACCCCGCGCGACGCCGTGGCGAGCTATGAATTCAACCACCACGTGATCCAGCATCACTTCTGCACGACCTGCGGAATCGCGCCCTTCGCCGAGGGGCAGGGGCCCAAGGGCCCGATGGTCGAGATCAACCTGCGCTGCGCGGACGGCGTCGATCTCGATGCACTCGAAGTCCAGCACTATGACGGCGCCAGCCGCTAGCATGGACACCATGCTCGAACCGATGGAGGCGAAGCTGGTCGAGCATTTGCCCGACGGGCCGGGCTGGCAGTTCGAGCCCAAATGGGACGGCTTTCGCTGCCTGGTGTTCAAGCAGGGCGACGACGTCGCGCTGATTTCCAAATCGGGCAAGCCGCTCGGCCGTTATTTCCCTGAGGTCGTCGCCGCGATCGCCGCGCTTCGGGCAGACCGCGTCGTGCTCGATGGCGAGCTGCTGATTCCGGTCGGGCCGACGCTGTCGTTCGAGTCGCTGCAGATGCGCCTCCACCCCGCGGAAAGCCGCGTGCGCAAGCTCGCCGCCGCGACGCCGGGGCGGCTGATGCTGTTCGATTGCCTCTGGTCCGATGGCGACCTGGCCGATCGCCCGCTGGCCGATCGCCGCGCCGCGCTGGAGCGTTTCCACGCGGCGAACCGCTCGCCGACGCTACGCCTTTCGCCGATGACCGAAGACCGTGCCGTCGCCCAGCGCTGGCTCGAGGCTGCCGGCGGCGCGCTCGACGGCGTCGTCGCCAAGCGCCGCGACGAATCCTATCGGCCGGGCGAGCGGGCGATGCTCAAGGTCAAGCGCCTGCGCACTGCCGACTGCGTCGTCGGCGGCTTCCGCTACGCCGCGAAGAAGCGCGAGGTCGGCTCGCTGCTGCTCGGACTTTATGACGAAGCGGGACTGCTCCACCATGTCGGCTTCACCTCGGCGATCGCCGCGGCAGACCGCCCGGCACTGACCGAAAAGCTCGAGGCGCTGGTCGAGGCGCCCGGCTTCACCGGCGACGCCCCGGGCGGCCCCAGCCGCTGGTCGACCGACCGCTCGGCCGACTGGCAGCCGCTCCGCCCCGAACTGGTCGCCGAGGTCCGCTACGATCACGTCACCGGCCGCCGCTTCCGCCACGGAACGGCGTTGCTGCGCTGGCGCCCCGACAAGGCGCCGCGCCAATGCACGTTCGAGCAGCTCGGCGAGGAGGCGCGGCCGGCGGTGGTAGAAGCCGCGCTGGAAGCCGGCGGCTAGACGGGCTCGGGCTTCCGCTTGCATGGTGCGGCATCAACCGGGATCGCCCGTCTGCGTTCCCGCCGAGGAGCTTGAACATGCACGTCAATCACGAGTCCGGCGCACCGCCTGCCGAGGCGATCGGCTTCGACCAGTTCCTCAGCGTCGATATCCGCGTCGGCACGATCGTCGAGGCGCTGCCTTTCCCGGAGGCGCGCAAGCCGGCGTATAAATTGCTCATCGATTTCGGTCCGGCAATCGGCACCAAACGCTCCTCGGCGCAGATCACCGAGCATTACGCGCTCGAGGAATTGCCCGGCACTCAGGTCGCCGCGGTGGTCAATTTCCCGCCGCGCCAGATCGGCCCGGTCAGGTCCGAAGTGCTCACCCTCGGCTTCCCCGACGCCGAGGGCCGCGTCGTGCTGGTCCGGCCAAGCGTCCCGGTGCCGAACGGCGGACGGCTGTTCTGACACAAAGCCATTGATCGCCGGGCCTTGCCGCCATAGCCTGTTTACAGAAAATCGTTTTCACAAACGAAACGGGGGAGAGAGATATGTCGCTGCGCATCGCCTTGGGGCTGGGCCTGCTCGCCGCGCCGCTGCTGGCCGCCACGCCCGCGCTGGCGCAGGCCCAGAGCGACGAGGAGGCTGCCAAGCAGATCATCAACGATCCCAATCCCGCGACCTTCAACGTCTATGGCATCGATCCCAAGCCCAAATCGGTCAAGGACGCCACCGTCCAGGGCGGCCGCGCGCTGCCGCTCGCCGTCACCGGCAGCGGCACCCCCTATGCGGTCGGCGTCGGCTCACCGCTGACCCGCGAGGTCAAGAAGGGCGATCATCTCACCCTGATGTTCTTCGCCCGGCTGCAAAAGGCCGAGCCCGGGGTGACCAGCGCCAGGATCGTCGGTCAGATCCAGCTCTCGTCTGCGCCCTATACCTCGCTCTTCGCCCAGACCTTCGACGTGCCCACCGAATGGAAGCTGTTCCAGGTCAGCGGCGTCGCCGACAAGGATTATCCCAAGGGCACGCTCAACGCCGCCTTCCATGTCAACACCGGCCGCCACACCATGGCGCTCGGGCTGGTCGCGGTGCTCGACAAGGGGCAATAGTCCCGCATGGCCCAGGGTGGAATCGCAGCGGCGCTGGCAGGCGCGGGACTCTTCTGCCTCGTCGCGGCGCTGGCCGGTGGCGTCCTGAAGGGGCTCGGGCGTGCCCCGCGGGTGCTGCAGCCGGTGCGGCGGCTGGCGCTGCTCGGCGGGCTCGGGCTGGCCTTTCTGATCGCCGCCGCGTCGGTGCAGGTCGCCGATCTGAGCGGCGCGCCGGCGCCGGTGGTCGAGGATGCCGCCGCCAAGGCACGCGAGCGCGACACCCGGCGCGCGCTCGTCGAAGCCGCCGATGCCCGAGTCGCGGCGGCCGAAAAAGCGCTCGCCGATGCCGGCTGCGGCGGCCCGGCGGCCGGCGAAACCCCCGCCTGCATCAGCGCCCGCAACACGCTGGACATCGCCCGTGCCGCGGCCGCCCGCGTCAGGCGCGCCGCACCGTGACCAGGTAATCGAGGCTGGTATCGCCGCTCAGCACGAAGCCGCGCGCCGGCGAGAAGCCCAGCCCCTGCGTGTCGGTCACCTTGAGCCCCACCCCCGCCAGCAGCTCGGCCAGCTCCTCGGGCCGCAGGAACCGCTTCCAGTCGTGCGTGCCCTTGGGGATCGCGCCGCTGCCTTCGCCGACCGTGATCATCGCGAGCCGCGACAGCAAGGTGCGGTTGGGCGTCGAAAGCACCATCAGCCCGCCCTCGGCCAGCGCATCGGCGAGCCCCTGGGCAAAAGCCTGCGTGTCGGCGACATGCTCGATCACTTCCATCGACACGACCAGGTCGAAGCGCCGCCCCGCCACCGCCTCGATCCCGCCCGCGAGATACTCGATGTCCAGCCCGCCGGCTTCGGCATGCGCCCGCGCCGCGCCGACATTCTCGGGCGCCGCATCGAGCCCGGTCGCCGCCGCCCCCAGCCGGGCAAGCGGCTCGGTCAGCAGCCCCGCGCCGCACCCGACATCGAGCGCGGTCCGCCCCGCCAGCGGCTCGAAACCGCCCGCGTCGCCGCGCCAATGCGCGTCGACCGCATCGCGCAGATAGCCGAGCCGCGCCGGGTTCAGCCGGTGGAGCATCGCCGACGAGCCCTTGGGGTTCCACCAGTCCGCAGCGAGCCGGCCGAAATGCTCAGCTTCTTTGCGGTCAACAGTTGCTATTGTTGCCATCGCCATGCCCGCCTCCTATCAGCCCGGCGGTCCCATCCCAAGGCCCGGAAAGCTTGCACCCACGCCATGGCACGCATCGTGATGAAGTTCGGCGGCACCTCGATGGCGGGGATCGAGCGGATTCGCAGCGTCGCCGCGCGCGTCAAGCGCGAGCACCAGGCGGGCAACCAGGTCGCGGTGGTGGTGTCGGCGATGGCGGGCGAGACCGACCGGCTGGTCGGCTTCTGCCGCGAGGCTTCGTCGCTCTTCGACCCCCAGGAATATGACGTCGTCGTCTCGGCGGGCGAGCAGATCACCAGCGGGCTGCTGGCGATCGCGCTCCAGGCGATCGGCGTCCCCGCGCGCAGCTGGCTCGGCTGGCAGCTGCCGATCCGCACCTCGGACGCGCATGCCTCGGCCCGGATCGAGGACATCGACACCGAAGCGCTCAATGCCAGCCTCGCGCTCGGCGAAGTCGCGGTGATCCCCGGTTTCCAGGGCCTCGCGATCAGCGACCGCGTCACCACGCTTGGCCGCGGCGGATCGGACACGTCGGCGGTGGCGATGGCCGCGGCGATGAAGGCCGACCGCTGCGACATCTACACCGATGTCGACGGCGTCTATACCACCGACCCGCGGATCGTGCCGCGCGCGCGCAAGCTCAAGCGGGTGACCTACGAGGAAATGCTCGAGCTCGCCAGCGTCGGCGCCAAGGTGCTCCAGACGCGCTCGGTGGGGCTTGCGATGAAGGAAGGCGTTCGCGTCCAGGTGCTGTCCTCGTTCGTCGATGCCGACGGCGACAGCGAGCCCGGGACTTTGATCGTGGGCGAAGAGGAGATCGACGACATGGAACGCCAGCTCATCACCGGCATCGCGCACGACAAGAACGAAGCCAAGATCACCCTCACCGAGGTGCCCGACCGCCCCGGCGCGGTCGCCTCGATCTTCACGCCGCTCGCCGACGCCAACATCAATGTCGACATGATCGTCCAGAATGTCGCGCACGATACCGGCTCGACCGACGTGACCTTCACCGTCCCCCAGGCCGAGCTGACCCGCGCGCTCGACGTGCTCGAACGGGCCAAGGCCGAGATCGGCTACCAGACTTTGGTCCATGATCCGCGCGTCTCGAAGATCTCGATCGTCGGCGTGGGCATGCGCAGCCATGCCGGCGTCGCCGCGACGATGTTCAAGACTTTGGGCGAGCGCGGGATCAATATCCAGGCGATCGCGACTTCGGAGATCAAGGTCTCGGTGCTGATCGAGGAGGATTACACCGAGCTCGCGGTGCGCGTGCTGCACACCGCCTATGGGCTCGACGCGGAGGAAGCGGCCTAGGTGGCGCGGCTGCGCGTCGGATTCGTCGAATGGCCCGAAGGCCTGACGGGCGGCGGCGCGCATTGGGATGGGATCGGCGCCGCAGTGGCCGCGTCGCGCCCGGACCTGCTGGTCACCAACGAGCTGCCCTTCGGTCCGTGGCTGGCGGACAGCCCGGACTTTTCGGAGGCCGAAGCCGAGCGCAGCATCCGCGCCCATGGGGACGGCCTCGAAAGCCTCATCGCGCTCGGGGTGCCCGCGATCCTCTCGTCGCGGCCGGTGCGGCACGGCGACCGGCTCGCCAACGAGGCATTCGTGCTCGAAGGCGGGCGGGTCCGGCCGCTGCACCGCAAGCAGGTCTTCCCCGGCGAGCCCGGCTGGTTCGAAAGCGCCTGGTATGCCGGCGACGGCTCGGGCTTCGCGGTCGCCGACATCCTCGGGATCGGGGTCGGCGTGCTGCTGTGCACCGAGGCGATGTTCAACGAGCAGGCGCGCTTCTACGGCCGGCAGGGCGCATCGCTGATCGTCATCCCCCGCGCCTCGGGCGTGGACCGCGCGCCGTGGCGGACCGCCGGCGCGATGGCCGCGCTCGTCTCGGGCGCCTATGTCGCGAGTTCGAACCGAGTGGGCCTGTCCGGCGGCGGCACCCGCTTCGGCGGCGGCGGCTTCGCCTGTGCGCCGGGCGGGCGGCTGATTGGGGAGACCGGGGCGGGGCATTCGCTGGTCAGCTTCGACCTGGATCCCGCCGAGGCCGCGGCGGCGCAGCGCGGGTATCCGTGTTACGTCGGCGAGATCGGGGGCTCGGCGTAGCGCCAGGTTGACGGGTACCGCGCGGGGATAGTCAACCGGCCGGTTGCGCCGAAAACGGCGGATTTCCGCTGAAGTTGACCGTTGCCGGTTGACCAAGTTGACTGTTCCCCCGCGCGCGCACGCGCGCGAGGCTGGAGGGGTGGCGATTGCGCGGGGATGCGGGTGGCGAGTCATCCGCCAGCTTGGAGCAGGGGAAGTCCTACATTGCTAGCGCATCGAAGGCGGGGCTAACCGACGTAACAATTATTCCGAAGCCCAACGGCGCGGAGAGATAGCGGGCCTCCCGATGAACATCCATCAATGGTTGGTCATTGGAGAGAATGCCCCCGAAGAATGTACCCAAGGCCGCGAGGTGCATATCCATCATGTGATTCGCGACCTTGTCGACCTTTGGACTCAAACTCTCGCCGTGATGGACCGATCTAGTGGAGGACAGGTAATCGACGATCGCGGTGCTGCGCAGGAAGTTACTGTCGACCAGTTTCAGCATCATTGTGAACGCCGCGAAAACTTCTGCACCCGTTGCCCGGTGACGTCGACCACATAGAGGTTCCCCCCGCGATCCGCGGCGACGTCGTGCGCGATCCAGAACTGGCCGTCCTGGTTGCCGAACCCCCCGAACCGCTCGACCACCCGCCCGTGCAGGTCGACGATCGCGACGCCGTTATGGTCCGGGCCCTCCGCGGGCACGTCGCCGCCATCGGCGATCGCGATCCGGTCGCCGCCGAGCATCGCCAGCCCGAACGGCCGCCCGATCGCCGGGGACTGCCACGCCGCCAGAAACCCGCCCGCCGCGTCGAACACCTGCACCCGGGCATTGCCGCGGTCGGCGACATAGACATGGCCCGCGGCATCCACCGCGAGCGCGTGCGGCAGGTTGAGCTGGCCGGGCCCGTCGCCGGGCACGCCCCATTGCATCAGGAAGCGGCCGTCGGCGGCGAACTTGATCACGCGGGTGTTGCCGTAGCCGTCGCTGACCAGGAAGCTGCCGTCGGGAAGCACCGCGACATCGGTCGGCCGGTCGAAATGCGCGGCATCCTTGCCCGCGACACCGCGCTCGCCGAGCGTGCGCAGCAGGGCGCCCTCCGCATCGAACTCGAACACCTGGTTGAGCGCGACATCGGTCAGCCAGACATGGTCCTGCGCGTCGATCGTCAGGCCATGCGGCGTCGCGAACAGCCCCGCCCCCCATTCGCGCAGCAGCCGGCCGCTTGCCGCCTCGAACACCGCGATGGTCGGCTCGGCGATGATTTCGGCCGGCGCGCCCGGACGGCGGCCGCGCGTGGCGCGGTGGAAGACGAAGACCTCGCCCTTCGAATTGACCGCGACGCCCGATGCGGGCCCGAGCACCCGGCCCTCGGGGAGCACCGGCCAGCCATGGACCACGGCGTAGCGGTGCGGCGCCTGCGCGGCGGCGGCGAGGGGCAGGAGCAGAAAGGCGAGCAGGACCGCGAGTTTCTTCAGCATCGTCCCGGCCTCGCCCTGTCGTCCAAACCCGCACGACCCTAGCCCCGGCCCCCTGCGCGGTCGATAGCCGCCGGGCGCCGGGGCTTGCCCCGGCACCGCCCGCGGGGCTAGGCCCCACCCCATGAACCAGACCACCCCCATCGGCGCCGAGCGCCTGGCCCGCCGGATGGCGCGCGGCTGCGACTTCCTCGGGTCCGAGGTCGCGATCATGTGCGGCGCGATGTCGTGGGTGAGCGAGCGCAACCTCGTCTCGGCGATGTCCAATGCGGGCGGCTTCGGGCTGATCGCGTGCGGCGCGATGACGCCCGAGCTGCTCGACGCCGAGATCGCCGCGACCAAGACGCTCACCGGCAAGCCGTTCGGCGTGAACCTGATCACGATGCACCCGATGCTGTTCGACCTGATCGAGGTCTGCAGCAAGCATGGCGTCACCCATGTCGTCCTCGCGGGCGGGCTGCCGCCGACCGGCAGCCTCGATGCGATCAAGGCCAATGGCGCCAAGCTGATCTGCTTCGCCCCCGCGCTAAGCCTGGCGAAGAAGCTGATTCGCTCAGGCGTCGACGCGCTGGTGGTCGAGGGGATGGAGGCCGGCGGCCATATCGGCCCGGTCTCGACCTCGGTGCTCGCGCAGGAGATCCTCCCCGAGGTCGCCGAACAGGTGCCGGTGTTCGTCGCGGGCGGGATCGGGCGCGGCGAGGCGATCGCCGGCTATCTCGACATGGGCGCCGCCGGGGTCCAGCTCGGCACGCGCTTCGTCTGCGCGACCGAGAGCATCGCGCACGCCAATTTCAAGCGCGCCTTCATCCGTGCCTCGGCGCGCGATGCGGTCGCCAGCGTCCAGATCGATCCGCGGCTGCCGGTGATCCCGGTGCGCGCGCTCAAGAACGCCTCGTCGGAGCTGTTCACCGCCAAGCAGCGCGAAGTCGCGGCGCTGCTCGACGAAGGCAAGGTCGAGATGATGGAGGCCCAGCTCCAGATCGAGCATTATTGGGCCGGGGCGCTGCGCCGCGGGGTGATCGACGGCGATATCGAGAATGGCTCGCTGATGGCGGGCCAGTCGGTGGGGATGGTGACCAAGGAAGAGCCCGTCGCCGAGATCATCGCCACGCTGATGGCCGAGGCCGCGCACGCACTGGAGAAGCGCGCCGCGTAAGAGTCTTTGCTTGGAAGGCGGTGCCGGCCCGCTCCCCCACCCGGCCACCCATAGGCTACTAAATTAAGGGTGGCCGGGTGGGGGAGCGGGCCGGCACCGGAAGGCCGCGTGAGCGGCTCAAGGACTCCTGCTTGGCGGGCGAGCCCGCAAGCGTTATCCTGCCGGAATGAATGCGGTTGCCGCCCGTCGATCCGGCGTGCCCTCGCCGTCGATCCGCCTCGCCGCGCTGGTGCTCGCCGCACTGGCGAGCGGCATCCCGTTGCTGATGCTGCTGCTCGGGCTGTCGATTCGGACGATCGAGGCGATCCGCAGCGCGCCGGTGCTGGTCGAGCTGATCCCGCTGCCGACCCCGGTGCCCGAGCCGCCCCCGCCCCCACCGCAAACCTCGGCGCCCAGGGTCCGCCCGCACCCTGCTGCCGCTGCGGCGGCACCCGCCCCGCTCGCCGCACCGCCGCCGGCGACCCCGGTCGATTCGACTCCCAACCCGGTCGCCCCGCCCGCCCCGCCCCCCGCACCCGCTTCGGGATCGGGAACGAGCGCAGGCGCCGGGGCTGGGAACGGCACCGGCGGGTCGGGGACCGGCGGCAACGGCGACGGCGGCACCGGAACCGGCGGCGGGGCGCTGCTCCCGCCGAGCTGGGTGACCGTCCCCGGCTATCGCGAGCTTGCCCCGCACAACCCGGCGATGGCGCGCAACGAGCGAGTAAACGGCAGCGTCCTGCTCGCCTGCCACGGCACCGCGACGCGGCGCCTGACCGGTTGCCGGGTCGTCCAGGAGGCGCCGAGGGGATACGGCTTCGGCAAGGCCGGGATCGCCGCCGCGCGCTCGTTCCGGATCAATCCGCCGATGCGCGACGGCCGAGTCGACGAAGCGGCGTGGGTCGGCATTCCGATCAGCTTCAACAACCATCGGTAGCGTTTTTGCGCCGGCAGAGGCCGCACCAGCCCGCTCCCCACCCGGCCTCCCAACTTTAGTAACTTATGGGAGGCCGGGTGGGGGAGCGGGCTGGTGCCGCACGATCAAGCAGCCTGCATGCGTCCGCGGAACAGCCGCCACAGCTCGCCCAGGCATTGCAGCGTCCACACCACGCCCACGACGATGATCGCGATCCGCAGGCTCAGGTCGAGGCTCTCCTGGAGCTTGGCCGCCTGCTCGGCCGCCATGCCGGTCGAGATCACCGTCGCCCAATGCCCGGCCTGGTAGATCAAGGCGAGGACCGCCAGTCCGCCGAGCGCCGTCGCCGCGCTGAGCAATCCGCGCAGCGTCTTCCAGCGCGGCCGCAGCCACTGGATCAGATTGTGCACCAGCCGCACCGACACCAGCACCAGGATCGGCGTGTAGAGCTGAGTGAAGATCGGGCTCGGCTCGAGCCGGAAGTCGGCGCCGCCGGTGTGCCAGGGGACATGGATCATGCCCGTCCACCACAGCAGGAAGGCGATCCCCAGCGCGACTTCCATCGCCGATTCCCATTGGCCCTTCTGCTTGTCGAGCACGTCGGGCAGCTGGTCGGGCACCCAGTTGACGAGGTGCTCGGCCGGGAAGCCGGTGCGTTCGAGCACCGCGAAGACCAAAGTGACGATCGCCGCGTTGATCAGCACCGCGCCGAAGATCCCCGACATCGAGTCGGCCCAGGCCGTGATCAGGTCGCCCCCGCCGAACGCCGCCTTGCCGATGCTGACCGCGATGACGATCGCGACGACGATCATCAGCACGATTCGCATCACCGACAAATAGAAGGGAAAGACCGCCGGCCCGATCAGATACTGATGCGTGCGGAAGCGCGACGCGACCACTAGCGGGTGGCCGAACTCCTTGAGCAGCGCGCTGGTCTCGTCCCTGGTAAGGGTACGGCCGAGGCCCTCCTCGCGATCCTCCTTGCGGGAGAACAAGTCGTCGCGCAGCTCGGCGACGATGTCGTCCGCCTTGGCGGCGGGAAGGTTGCGCCGGACGGCGTGCAGATAGCGTTCGATCAGGTCCATCACTTGTCCCCTTGGTTCAGGCGGAGGATCGATTCGGAGATCGCGTTCCATTCGCCGAGAAGTTGTGCGAGCACGTCCACGCCCTCGCGGCTGAGCCGGTAGAAGCGCTTGTTGCGCTTCGCTTCCTCGCGCCATTCGCTGGTGAGCAGCCCCTGCGTTTCGAGCCGGCGCAGCAGCGGGTAGAGCGCGCCTTCGTCGATCGGCAGGCCGGCATCCTCGAGGCTCTGCCGCAGCGTGTAGCCGTAGCGTTCCTCGCGCAGCGCCCCGAGCACGGCGAGGACCAGCGACCCCCTCCGCAATTCGATGCGCAGTTTCTCGAAAAGATCTTCCTCGATTGGCACTGTCCTATGCCTCACATCGTGTATGATACACACTGTATGACATACAGTGAAGTGCGATGCAAGCGCCTGAGAAGCCGGGGCGCGCTTTCGAAGTAACCGGCTGATTCAGCACGCTTGTTAGGACGCGAGTGAGGCAATCGGCGTGATCCTGACCTCCTCTCGGGGAAGGGGGAACATCATGAAGCGACTCATCGAATCGGCTCTGCCGGTGGCCGCATTGCTGTGCGCGGCGCCGGCCTGTGCACAGGATTGGAGCGGCCCGCCGGCGCCGCCTGCGGGTGCGGCGCGCACCCAGGTCATCCCGCCGCAGGACGGGCTCGGCCGTTACGCCACGCCCAACCAGGGACTCAGTCCGCACGAAGTGACATGGCATTTCCGTGCCGCGCTCAACGTCGCCGCGCTCGGCTGCCGCGACTTCGCCGATGCCGGGATGGCCGACGCGTACAACCGGATGCTGACCGCGGAGGCGCGCCCGCTCGCCGCCGCCGATGCCGGAGTCAAGGCGCAGTACCGCGCGCGCCATGGCGGCGGCTGGGAGGCGGCGCACGACCGCGCGATGACTCGGCTCTACAATTATTTCGCGCAGCCGCCCGCGCACACCGCCTTCTGCGCCGCCGCGCGCGACATCCTCGCGCAGGGCGAGGGGCTGTCGCCGATCGAGTTCCCGGACTTCGCCGCCTGGGCGCTGCCGCGGCTCGATGCGCCGTTCACCGATTTCTACCGCGCCTTCGAGGCGTGGCAGGCCGCCGACGCGGCGTGGCGGCGGCAGGGATCGGGCGCGCCGGTCGAAGTCGCGGCGGCGATACCACCGCCCTCGGGGATGATCGTGCCCTGAGGGTCTGTTTGGAAACGCGCGAAAGTGCGCGTTTCAGGCGGGCCGGCACCGCATGCGCCGCAAGGCGCATTGCCAATCAGACTCTGAGCGCCAAGCAGCGCATGGCGTGGCTGCGCGGTTTCTGTTAGCCCGCGGCCATGGCCCTGACCGCCGCTGCCTCTGCCCGCGAGATCCTCACGCGTCTCCACGATGTGATGGCGAAGCGGCTGCCTGCGCAGTCCAAGCTCAATTCGGTGGTCAACATCATCGGCGAGGCGCTCGATAGCGAGGTCTGCTCGATCTATCTGCTGCGCGAAGGCGTGCTCGAGCTGTTCGCGACCCGCGGGCTGTCGCAGGACGCGGTCCATGTCACCAAGCTCGCGCTCGGCGAAGGCCTGGTCGGCACCATCGCCGCCAATGTCGAGACGCTCAATCTCGACGAAGCGACTTCGCACCCCGACTTCGCCTATCGCCCCGAGACGGGCGAAGAGGCCTTCCACAGCTTCGCCGGGGTCCCGGTCATCCGTCGCGAGCGCGCGGTCGGCGTGCTCGCGATCCAGCACGCCGAGCCGCGCGGCTATCACGATGTCGAGATCGAAGCGCTGCAGACCGTGGCGATGGTGCTGTCCGAGCTGATCGCCAATGCCGGGCTGATCGACGCGGCGGGGGGTGGCGAGATCCGCCCCCAGCCGACCGCCGCGGCGCGCGTCGCGGGGTTCAAGATCGTCGAGGGCATGGCGCGCGGCTTCGCGGTGTTCCACCAGCCCCGCATCACCATCGAGCATACCGTCGCCGAGGATACCGAGGCCGAGCGCCACCGCGTCTATGCCGCTTTCGCCAAGATGCGCGAGCAGATCGACCGGATGGCGAGCCAGGCCGAGTTCGGGGTGGGGGGCGAGCATGACGAAGTGCTCGCGATGTACAAGATGTTCGCCTATGACGAGGGCTGGTCGCGGCGGATCAACGAGGCGATCGACAGCGGCCTCACCGCCGAGGCGGCGATCGAGCGCGTCCAGCAGCGCACCCGGATGCGGATGCGCGAGATCAGCGATCCGCTGCTCGCCGACCGGATGCACGATCTCGAGGATCTGTCGAACCGGCTGATCCGCATCGTCTCGGGCCAGCTCGGCACCGCCGCGCAGCTGGGCCTCAGGCGCGATTCGATCCTGATCGCGCGCAATCTCGGCCCCGCCGAACTGCTCGAATATGACCGCCGCCGCCTCAAGGGCGTGGTGCTCGAGGAAGGCTCGCTCACCGCGCACGTCACCATCGTCGCCCGCGCGATGGGAGTGCCGGTGCTCGGCCGGGTCAAGGACGTCAAAAGGCTGATCGCCGAGGGCGACCTGCTGATGCTCGACGTCGGCGAGGAGAGCCTGTTCATCCGCCCGACCGCGGCGATGGAGGAGGCGTTCGAGGCCAAGCTCGCGCTCAGCCAGAAGCGCCGCGCCGCCTTTGCGCGCCTGAAGGGCGTGCTCCCGGTCACTGCCGACGGCCACCGCGTCACGGTGATGGTCAATGCCGGCTTGCGCGACGATCTCGCCGCGCTCGACATGACCGGCGCCGACGGCATCGGGCTGTTCCGCACCGAATTCCAGTTCCTCGTCTCGGCGACCCTGCCCCAGCGCGAGGCGCAGCGCCGGCTCTACAAGGATGTGCTCGAGGCCGCGGGCGACCGCCCCGTCGTCTTCCGCACCGTCGATATCGGCGGCGACAAGGCCTTGCCCTATCTCAACCATGACGAGCATGGCGAGGAGGAGAATCCCGCGATGGGCTGGCGCGCGCTGCGCCTCGCGCTCGAGCGCGAAGGGCTGATGAAGGCGCAGGCGCGCGCGCTGATCGAGGCCGGGGCGGGGCGCAGCCTCAACGTGATGTTCCCGATGGTCTCCGAGCCCTGGGAATTCGACGAGGCGCGGGCGCTGTTCGAGACCCAGCGCGCCTGGCTGGCGGCGCGCGGGCGCAAGATGCCGAGCGAGATCCGCTACGGCGCGATGCTCGAAGTCCCCGCGCTCGCCGAAGTGCTCGATATCCTGCTCCCCAGGCTCGACTTCATCTCGGTGGGCACCAACGACCTGACCCAGTTCCTGTTCGCCGCCGACCGCGCGCACCCCAAGCTGGCACTGCGCTACGACTGGCTGAGCCCGTCGATCCTGCGCTTCCTCAAGCGCGTGGTCGACCAGTGCCATGCGGCCGGCGTCCCGGTCACCGTCTGCGGCGAGATGGGCGGACGCCCCCTCGAAGCCATGGCGCTGATCGGGCTCGGCATCGAGCGGCTGTCGATCACCCCCGCGGCGGTCGGCCCGATCAAGGCGATGGTCCGCTCGCTCGACCGCGGCAAGCTGATCGCGCATATGCAAACCGCGCTCGCCAGCCCGCCGCGGGCGCTGCGCGATTCGCTGACGGCCTGGGCGGCCGAACATTCGGTCGAATTGGCGTAGTTTTCGGCCGGCACCGCACGTTTCAGCATCGCTGAAACCAAACAACGCGCCGATTTCCGCCTTGGCGGCGTTGACAGTAGCAGCCGCGTGAGAGACACCCCCGGCCAAGGCGGAGGCCAGTCCTTATCCCTTTCGCCGGAGGATTTTTGAATGGAAGGCGAGCCCGAACCCGAGGCAACGCTGTTCCCCGCGACGGTGGGGGAGAAGCTGCGTGCCGCCCGCGAGGCGCAGGGAGTCGAGCTGTCGGCGATCGCACTCAACACGCGCATCCCCCAGCGCCATCTCGAAGCGATCGAGAAGTCGCAATACGCCACCCTGCCCTCGATCACCTACGCGCTCGGCTTCGCCAAGGCCTATGCGCGCGCCGTGGGAGTCGACGAAGTCGCGATCGGCCGCGAGCTGCGCGGCGAGCTGGGCGGAGTCTATGACCAGCGCGCGCAGGTGCCGGTGTCGTACGATCTCGAGGAAGGCGGCCGCCGCGCGCCGAGCGGGCTGGTCTGGGTCGGGGTGCTGATCGCGGTGCTGGTGATCGCCGGCGCAGGCATCTGGTACGGCACCAACTGGTTCCGCGGCAGCGCGCCGCCGCCCGAGACCCTCGTCATCCCCGAAGCGACGCCGAGCGCGGCGCCGACCGACGCGACGGGCGTGCCCGGCGCCGGCGGCCAGGTCGCGCTGATCGCGATCGACACGGTGTGGCTGCGCGTCACTGACGGCACCGGCAAGGCGCTGTTCGAGAAGGAAATGCAGCCCGGCGAGCGCTACGACGTGCCGATGGACGCCGATCATCCGCGCGCGCGCACCGCGCGGCCCGACAAGATACAGGTGACGCTCAACGGGTCGAACGTCGCGCCGCTCGGCGTCGGCGCCGAGACCGTCGATGTCGAGGTCAGCGCCGATTCGCTCCGCGCCCGCGGCACGCCCGGCGCCGAGGCGACGCCCTCGCCCGCGCCGACGATCCCGGCTTCGCGCCCGACCACCGCGCCGCGACCGCGCCCGACAAGGGCGCCGGTCACGCCGGTGGTCACGCCGCCCGCCGCCGCGCCCGGTAACGCCACAGCGCCTTAGGGTGTTGGGCCTTAAGGCTGGCGACAGGCGCGGCGTGTCAGCTATGACGGTTCTTGTTCCTGTCGCGGCCCGGTTCGGGCCCGAATTGCACCGGGGGGTGTGACGATGCGTATCCTGATTTCAGCCGCGGTCCTGTTGGCCGTGCTCGGTTTGGGTGGACCCGCCTACGCCCAGTCGGCCACCGCGCTCGAATCGCGGGTCGACCGGCTCGAGCGCGAGATGCGCGCGGTCCAGCGCAAGATCTTCCCAGGCGGGGCCGGCGCGACCTTCGAGCCCGAGATCACCGCCGCGGCCGAGCCCGATGCCGGCGGCATGCCCGCGAGCAGCCCGATCGCCGACCTGACCCAGCGCGTCGCCTCGCTCGAGGGCCAGGTCCAGACGCTCACCGGCCAGGTCGAGCAGGGCCAGTACCGCCTCCGCCAGCTCGAGGACGCGTTCAACGCCTATAAGCGCTCGACCGACGCGCGGCTGAAAGCGCTCGAGGACAATGCCGCGTCGATCGACGTTCCGCCCGCGGCGGTGATCGATCCGCCCGCTGCCGCCACGACGCCGCGCAACAATCCGCGCCCCGCGACGACGACTCCGGCGACCACGCCTGCGACGGCGCCGCCCAGGCCCGCCACCGGCGGCACCCGCGCCGCGCAGCTTGCCGCGATCGAGCGCCCCGCCACCGGCGAGGCGGCCGAGGACGGCTATCTCTACGGCTACCGGCTGTGGCAGGCGAAGCTCTATCCCGAGGCGCGCAAGGCGCTCGAAGAGGTCGTCGCCAAATATCCCAAGCATCGTCGTGCGTCATTTGCGCAGAACCTGCTCGGCCGCGCCTATCTCGATGCCGGCGCGCCGAGCCTCGCCGCGGTCGCCTTTTACGAGAATTACAAGAAGAACCCCGCCGGCGAGCGCGCCCCCGACAGCCTCTATTACCTCGCCCAGGCGCTCGTGCAGCTCAAGAAGCCGACCAGCGAGATCTGCAAGGTCTATACCGAGCTGATGCAGCTCTATGGCGAGCGCCTGTCCGAGGAGATGAAGGCGGGCGTCGCCGAGGGCCGCACCCGCAACAAGTGCGCCTGACCCCCGATTCGGCGGCGCCCGATCCTGCGCTGACTGCGCGGTTCCGCGCGGATTTCGAGGCGATTGCGGGCCAAGGCGAGGGAAATGGGGGCGCGGGCACGCTGCTCGCGCTCGCCGTGTCGGGCGGCGCCGACAGCATGGCGATGCTGGCGCTCGCGCATGCCGCCTTTCCCGGCGCGGTGATCGCGGCGACCGTCGACCACCGACTGCGCGATGCGGCGGCGGATGAAGCCGCGATGGTCGCGCGCCACTGTGCCGCGCTCGGCGTGCCGCATGCGACACTGCTTCCCGGCGAACCGATTGCCGGCGCCAGCATCCAGGCGCGCGCGCGCGAGGCCCGTTACCGCCTGCTCGAGGATTGGGCGCGCCGGGCGGGTGCCGCCACGCTCTCGACCGCGCACCATGCCGACGATCAGGCCGAGACCTTCCTGATGCGCGCCGCGCGCGGTTCGGGGGTCGCCGGCCTCGCGGCGATCCGGCCGATGCGGAGGCTCGACGAGAGTCTCGTGCTGTTGCGGCCGCTGCTCGGCTGGCGGCGCGCCGACTTGCGGGCGATCGCCGAAGCGGCAGCGATTCCCTTTGCCGACGATCCCACCAACCGCGACGACGCGCATGACCGGACGCGCTTTCGCCGGCTGGTCGAATCGACGCCATGGCTCGATGTCGCGGGAATCGCCGATGCGGCCGCGCATGTCGCCGAAGCCGAGCAGGCGCTCGTCATGCTCACTCGGATGCTGTGGGCCGAGCGGGCGGCGCAGCATGCGGACGGCTTCGCCATCGATGTCGCCGGGCTCCCGCGCGAGCTTCGGCGGCGGCTCGCGCGCCGCGGGGTCGGCGAAGTGCGGCGCATGGCCGGGATCACCGAGCCGGCTTGGCGTGATTCCGCCAATATCGAGCCCTTTCTCGATTCGCTCGACTCGGGCTTTGGCGGGTCGCAGGCGGGGATCATGGCCAGCGTCAGCGGCGCAACCTGGCGCTTTCGCCCGGCGCCGCCGCGCCGATCACACTGATCGGCCCAAAGGAATCACTGTTCCATTGCCATTAACCGATGCGCGCCTATCTTGAGGGAACGCGAAAGGTACCGAGCGAACATGAACGACAACGACAAGCAGAACGGCCCGGACAATGGCGGCGGAAGCCCCTGGATGAAGAGCCTGCTGATCTGGGTGGGAATCCTTGCGGCGCTCGCGCTGTTCGTCACGCTGTTCGATCGCCCTTCGGGGCAGGCCGCGGCGGGATCGATCCCCTATTCGACCTTCCTCGACAAGGTCGAGGCCGGCGAGGTCAAGGACGTCACCATGTCGGTCGGCCCGGGCGTCGTCACCGGCACGCTCAACAACAACGAGACCAAGTTCCGCACCACCAATCCCGGCGATCCCCAGCTGATCCAGCGCCTGCGCGACCGCAATGTCGCGATCACCGCGCGGGCGGAGGAGACGCCCTCGATCTGGGTCTATCTCCTCTATCAGTCGCTGCCGTTCCTGCTGTTCCTCGGCATCGCCTTCTTCGTGCTGCGCCAGATGCAGAAGAATTCGGGCTCGGGCGCCATGGGCTTCGGCAAGTCGCGCGCGCGGCTGCTGACCCAGAAGGAAGGCAAGGTCACTTTCGACGACGTCGCCGGCATCGACGAGGCGCGCGAGGAGCTGCAGGAGATCGTCGAGTTCCTCAAGGACCCGACCAAGTTCGCCCGGCTCGGCGGCAAGATCCCCAAGGGCGCGCTGCTGGTCGGCTCGCCCGGCACCGGCAAGACCCTGCTCGCCCGCGCGATCGCGGGCGAGGCGGGGGTGCCCTTCTTCACCATCTCGGGCTCGGACTTCGTCGAGATGTTCGTCGGCGTCGGCGCCAGCCGTGTGCGCGACATGTTCGAGCAGGCCAAGAAATCGGCCCCGTGCATCGTGTTCATCGACGAGATCGACGCGGTCGGCCGCTCGCGCGGCGGCGGCATCGGCAACCAGAATGACGAGCGCGAGCAGACGCTCAACCAGCTGCTCGTCGAGATGGACGGCTTCGAGGCCAATGAAGGCATCATCATCATCGCCGCGACCAACCGGCCCGACGTGCTCGATCCCGCCTTGCTGCGCCCGGGCCGCTTCGATCGCCAGGTCGTGGTGCCGCATCCCGATATCGAGGGCCGGGTGAAGATCCTCCAGGTCCATATGAAGAAGGTGCCGCTGGCGCTCGACGTCGATCCGCGCACCATCGCGCGCGGCACGCCGGGCTTTTCGGGCGCCGATCTCGCCAATCTCGTCAACGAAGCGGCCCTGCTCGCCGCGCGCCGCGGCAAGCGCCTCGTCGCGATGAGCGAGTTCGAGGACGCCAAGGACAAGGTGATGATGGGCGCCGAGCGCAAGTCGATGCTGATGACCGAGGACGAGAAGCGCATGACCGCCTATCACGAGGCGGGCCATGCGATCGTCGCGGTGCACGAGGCGGCGTCGGATCCGATCCACAAGGCGACGATCATTCCGCGCGGCCGTGCCCTCGGCATGGTGATGCGCCTGCCCGAGCGCGACCAGAATTCGATGCATCGCGACCAGATGTACGCGCATCTATCGATCGCGATGGGCGGCCGCGTCGCCGAAGAGCTGATCTTCGGCTATGACCGGGTCTCGTCGGGCGCTTCGTCGGACATCCAGATGGCGACGCGGCTCGCGCGCTCGATGGTGACTCGCTGGGGCATGTCCGACGCGGTCGGCCCGCTCGAATATGGCGGGTCGGACGAGAGCTATCTCGGCTATTCGATGAGCCGCCCGGCGCAGATGTCGAACGAGACCGCGCAGCTGATCGACGCCGAGATCAAGCGGCTGGTCGAAGGCGGGCTCAACCGTGCCAAGCAGGTCCTTACCGATCACAACGACCAGCTCCATGCGCTGGCGCAGGCGCTGCTCGAATATGAGACGCTGACCGGCGACGAGATCAAGCGGCTGATCGCCGGCGAAGGCATCGGCCGCGACGAGCCGGGGACTCCCTCGGCGCCGGTCGCAGCCGGCGGCACGTCGATCCCCAAGATCAGCCGCCCCAAGGGTCCCTTCGGCAATCCGGCGCCGCAGGGCGCATAGGCAATGATCGCCAAGTTGGGGCTGGCCGCGGCGCTGCTCTGCGCCGCGGTTCCGGCTCAGGCGATGACCGTGGCCGAGTTCCTCGCCAAGGCACACGCGCTCCAGGCGCGCGGGCTGCTCGCGATCGGCTCGCCCGACATCAAGCTGCTCCAGGACGAAGTCGAGGGGATCCGCACCGCCTATCGCGCGGACCTCGCCCGCGCCGCAGCGGCGCACCGCCCGCCGCACAGCTGCCCGCCGCCGCAGGGCCAGTCGCGGATGAGCAGCTCGGAATTCATCGCCGAGCTCGAGCGCATCCCCGCCGCCCGGCGCGGCATCAGCATGCGCACTGCCTTCTACGCGATCATGAAGCGCCGCTACCCCTGCCGGTAGTCGGTACAGTGCCGGCCCAACTTCAGTGTATTCTATGGGTGGCCGGGTGGGTGAGCGGGCCGGCACCGCGCTTGCCGACGCAAAAGCCGCTACCCGAACATCCCGAGCGCGAGCAGGATGACGAGGAACAGTATCAGGACGATCTGGATCAGGAATGCCAGCACCATCGTCCGGAGCAGCGCGGAGAACCAGCGCAGCCGATAGGCCTGCTTGAGCTGGCGGAACAAATGGATGAACGGGATCAGGAACGACGCCGCGACGATCCACCCCTCGCTCACCCCCACCGGCGCCGCGACCGCGATGACGACGAACAGCAGCGACATGAACGCGATCGAATAAGTGATGAAGACCGTGTGGTCGTACAGCCGGTACTCGCGCCGCCAGCAGAACAGCAGCCACACGAACGGCAGCGACAAGGGGATCAGCAGCCACGAGAATTTGTAGATGCTCGACTGGAGCTTGTAGAGCATCAGCGACGGGTTCTTCTGCCACTTCTCCAGCCCGTGATCGAGCGCCTCCCAGCCGGTGTGCGCCACGCTAAGCTTGGTCGTCGAAACGCCGCTGCGCCTGAACTCGGCCTCGCTCCGGCCGATCGCGGCCAGCTCGGCATCGGCCTTGGCGATCCGCTGGTTCAGCACCGCGATCTTCGGGTCGCCCGCCTTCAGCTCGGATCGATCCTCGAGCGCGTCCTTGCGCCGCTCGGCGACATCCTCGCGCGCCTTCTGGAAGCCGCGCTCGAGCTGGGTCTCCTGAGTGATGTCGGTCGGAGCCACGAGCCCCACCCATGAGAAGACCGCGAACATGAAGAAGATCGAGAACAGGAACAGCGCCATCGGCGACACGAAGCGCGCGCGCTCGCCTTCGATATAGCGCCGCGTCAGCTCGCCCGGCCGCCACGCCAGCAGCGGCAGCGTGCGCCACAATTTGCCGTCGAAATGGAAGACGCCGTGGACGAGATCATGCGCCATGCCGCTCAGCGTGCGGTGGATGTGCCCCGACTGGCCGCAGCGGTGGCAGTGCGAATCGACCAGCGCCGTGCCGCAATTGAGGCAGATCGAAGCGTGTCCGCCACCCTCGCCCGCGCCGGGCTCGACCGCCCGGCCAAGCAGCGCCCCGGTGACGATTTCGCCGGTTGCATCGAGTTCCCCCATGCGCTTTCGCTATCAGCTTGAACGGTCCCGTGCTAGCCGGAAGCCATGTCCGGAATCGACGCCCATTCGCTGGTCGCAGAGCTGAGCGCGCGCGCGCGGGCAGCGTCGCTGCGCCTCGCGCAGATGGAGAGCGGCGCCAAGTCGCAGGCGCTGCGCGCCGCCGCGCAGGCGATCCGCGAAGACAGCGAGGCGATCGTCGCCGCCAATGCCGAGGACATGGCGGCGGGCAAAGCCAACGGCCTGACCGCCGCGCTGCTCGACCGGCTGCTGCTCGACGCTCCCCGCGTCGAGGCGATGGCCGCCGGAGTCGAGGCGGTCGCCGGGCTCGACGATCCGGTCGGCCGCGTGATCGACCGCGCCGAGCGACCCAACGGTCTTGTCCTCACGCGCGTCCGTGTGCCGATCGGAGTGATCGGCATCGTCTATGAGAGCCGGCCCAACGTCACCGCCGATGCCGGCGCGCTCGCCTTCATGTCGGGCAACGCGGCGATCCTGCGCGGCGGCTCCGAGGCGATCCGCAGCAATCGCGCGATCCACGCCGCCTTGTCGCGCGGGCTTGTGGAAGGGGGTGCGGCCGAGGACGCGGTCCAGCTCGTGCAGGTCACCGATCGCGCCGCGGTCGGCGCGATGCTCCAGGCCGAAGGCGCGATCGATCTCGTCGTCCCGCGCGGCGGCAAGAGCCTCGTCGCGCGCGTCCACGCCGAGGCGCGGGTCCCCGTGCTCGCGCATCTCGACGGCATCAACCACGTCTTCATCCACGCCGCGGCCGACGCCGACATGGCGCGCGAGGTCGCGCTCAACGCCAAGATGCGCCGCACCGGCATTTGCGGCGCGGCGGAGACGCTGCTGATCGACACCAGCTTCGCCGATCCCGTCCCCGTGCTGAAGGCGCTCGCCGATTCCGGCTGCGAACTGCGTGGCGGCGACGATATCCGCGCGATCGAGCCCCGCGCGCTTCCCGCCACCAGCGAGGACTGGGATACCGAATATCTCGACGCGATCCTCTCGGTCCGGCTGGTCGACGGCCTCGACGGCGCGCTCGCGCACATCGCCGCGCACGGCTCGCACCACACCGACGCGATCGTCACCGAGGATGCCGCCGCCGCCGAGCGCTTCCTCGCCGAAGTCGACAGCGCGATCGTCATGTGGAACGCCTCGACTCAGTTCGCCGACGGCGGTGAGTTCGGCCTCGGCGCCGAAATCGGCATCTCCACCGGCCGCCTCCACGCCCGCGGACCGGTCGCGCTCGAGGGGCTGACGACCTACAAATGGGTGGTGCGCGGGTCGGGGCAGGTGCGGGGTTGAAGCGGGAGCGCTGCTTGTATACATTTGATACATGAGCAAGAGCGTTGTTATCACCACGCGCATCACTGCCGAATTGGCTGAGCAGCTGGACAGGCTCGCGACGCGGCTCGGTCGGTCTCGAGCGTGGGTCGTCGAACGCGCGATCGCCCGATATGCCGAGGAAGAACTCGAATATCTTGCCTTCGTCCAGGTCGGCATCGACGCGGCGGATCGCGGGGAATTGATCAGCCAGGAAGAAATGGAAGCGTGGTTTGAGAGCCGCAGGCACCGAGCCGCCGCCGAATGAAGCGCGCGGAATGGACGCTTCCCGCCCAGGCTGATGTCGCGCGCATCGACGATTTCTATCAGGATTTGAGCCCCGATTTCGCGGACCGTCTCGGCGCGGCGGCGTTCAAGGCTGCGCGCTTCCTCGCGGAACATCCGCGCGCCGGATCGCAGCTGGACGGCGATGTCCGCAAATGGCGGATCACGGCGTTCGAATATGTTCTCGTCTATCGCCCGAGCCCGAAGGGTGTCGAAATCCTGCGCATGCACCATATGCGCGAGAATTGGCGCAGGGTTCCCGATTGAAACGCATCGGTCTCCTCGGCGGCTCGTTCAACCCGGCGCACAAGGGCCACCGCGCGATCTCGCTGCACGCGATCCGCGCGCTGGGGCTCGACGAGGTGTGGTGGCTGGTCTCGCCGGGAAATCCGCTCAAGCCGCAGAAGGGCATGGCGCCGTTCGAGGCCCGCCTCGCCTCGGCGCGCGGCATGGCGCGCCACGCGCCGATCCGCGCTACCGGGATCGAGCGGCGCCTCAAGACCCGCTACACCGTCGATACGCTCGAGAAGCTCACCCGCGGCTTCCCGCGTCACCGCTTCATCTGGCTGATGGGCGGCGACAATCTCGCGCAGTTCCATGGGTGGCGGGACTGGCGCAAGATCGCCAGGCAGGTTCCGATTGCGGTTATCGCGCGTCCGGGGTATGAGAGGCGCGCTCGCGCAAGTCCTGCGATGAGTTGGCTGCGGCGCTCTGTGCGGCCCGCAGGTCAGGCAAAGAACTGGACGCGATGGAGATTGCCGGCACTCGTGCTGTTGCGTTTTCGCCCCGATCCGACCTCGGCAACCAGCCTTCGGGCCGCCGACCCTGCCTGGCATCGACGGTTTTCGTCGGCCCCAAAATCACACCGCACAGACCCGACCCCTTAGGAGTTATTTTGGCCACTCAACCCCATGTGCTGCGTGTCTCGGATGCCGAAAGCGTCGAGGCGCTGCATAAGCTCGTGCTCGCCTCGCTCGACGACGATCAGGCGGTCGAAACCGTCTCGATCCCGCTCGCCGGCAAGAGCAGCATCGCCGACTATATGGTCGTGGCGAGCGGCCGCTCGACGCGCCAGGTCGCGTCGATGGCCACCAAGCTCGCCGAGAAGATCAAGGCCGAGTGCGGCCGCACTGCGCGGATCGAAGGGCTGCCGACGGCCGACTGGGTGCTGATCGATGCGGGCGACGTGATCGTCCATCTGTTCCGCCCCGAAGTGCGCAGCTTCTACAATCTCGAGCGCATGTGGGCGTTCGGCGACGCGCCGGCCGGCCAGGCCTGAGCTTCGTCGCGGAGCCGCGGCGATGCTGCTCCATATCGTCGCGCGGGGGCGCATCGGGCGGGGTCCCGAGGCGGAGCTGGTCGACCGCTATCTGAAGCGCGTGACCTGGCCGACGCGAGTCACCGAGCTGCCCGACACCGGCGGGAAGATTCCCGCGATCGAGGGCGCGACCAAGCTCGTCATGCTCGACGAGACCGGCGAGAGCCTGCCCTCGCGCGTGCTGGCCGAGCGGCTCGGCGCGTGGCGCGACGACGGCGTGCGCGAGGCGCGCTTCCTGATCGGCGCGGCGGACGGCTTCGGCGATGCCGAGCGAGCGGGAGCGGACCTGCTGCTCTCCTTCGGCCGTGCGACCTGGCCGCATCTGATGGCGCGCGCGATGCTCGCCGAGCAATTGTGGCGCGCCGCCAGCATCCTTGCCAACCACCCCTATCATCGCGAAGGATAGGGCATGGGACCCGTCCGGAGCCTTGCCCTGAGCGCCGCGCTGCTCGCGATCCTCGCCGGCGGCAGCCTGTTGCAGGCGCAGGTGCCGAGCATCGAGCAGCAGCAGGGCCGCCTCCAGTCCGCCACTGCCCAGTCGCAAGCCGCGCAGGCGCGTTCGCAGGCGCTGGAGAAGGCCGCCGCGGGCGAGCGCGACCAGGCGGTCCAGGCGCGCGCGCGCGAAGCCGCCGCCGCCGAGCGGATCAAGGCGGCCGAAGCCGATATCCAGGCCGCGCGCGCACGCATCGCGATCGTCGACGGCCAGCTCCGCATCCAGCGCATCCTTGTCGCCGAGCGCCAGGGGCCGATCATGCGGCTGATCGCGGCGCTGCAATCGATGGCGCGCCGCCCCGCCGCGCTCGGGCTGGTCCAGCCGGGATCGACCGAGGACATGGTCCATGTCCGCGCGGTGCTCGGCACGGTGATGCCGGTGGTCGAGGCGCGCACCGCCGATGTCCGCGGCGAATTGAACCGCATCCGCGGGCTGCGCGCCCAGGCCGAATCGGCGGTCGCCAGCTTCCGCGAGGGCCGCGCGCGGCTCGAAAGCGAGCGAGTCGCGCTGGTCCGGCTCGAGGCCGAGCATCGCCTCAACGCCCGCGAGCTCGACAAGAGCGCGCTGGTCGAATCGGACAAGGCGCTCGCGCTCGGCGAGCAGGCGCGCGACATCGTCGACCAGATGGAGACGATGGGCCAGGCCGCCACGCTCCAGGCCGATCTCCAGGGGCTGCCCGGCCCACTGCCGCGCCCGCCCCAGCCCGGCGACGCCGCGGCGCGCCCGGCGGGCCGCGCTGGTGCGCCCTACAAGCTCCCGGTCGCCGGCCCGATCGTCACCGGCCTGGGCGAGCTCTCGGCCACCGGCGTCCGCGCCCGCGGTATCACGCTGGTCCCCGCGCCCAATGCCGATGCGGTGGCGCCCGCGGGGGGCAAGATCCTCTATGCCTCGGGCTTCCGCGATTATGGCGGGATCGTCATCATCGACCATGGCAATGGCTGGACCTCGTTGATCACCGGCCTCGCCGGAGTCGGGGTCCGCAAGGGCGATGTCGTCGCGCAGGGCCGGATGATCGGGCGTGCGGGCGCGGATTCTCCTCGGATCACCGTCGAGCTGCGCCGCCGCGGGAGGCCGATGGACCTGACCCAGTTGCTCGATTGAGGGACGGGCTTCGCCTTTGCTCCGCCCCGCAAAAGCCGCTATCCTCGACTAACACAGTTCAAAGCGTTTCACGGAAAGCCCAAAGATGCTCCTTCGCTCCCTTCTCCAGGTCACCGCCGCCGTCAGCGCGCTCGCGCTCGTCCCCGTCGCCACCGGCGCGATGGCGGCCGTCGACACCAGCAGCTACCGCGAGCTCGAAGTCTTCATGGAAGTCTTCAATCGCGTGAAGTCCGAATATGTCGACAAGGTCGACGACAAGACCCTGGTCAACGGCGCGATCCAGGGAATGCTGTCGGCGCTCGATCCGCACAGCTCGTTCGCCGACGGGCTCGAGTTCGACAATCTCAAGATCCAGACCGACGGCAATTATGGCGGGCTCGGGCTGGTCGTCACGCTGAAGGACGGCGCGGTCCAGGTCGTCGCCCCGACCGAGGACACCCCGGCGGCGCGCGCGGGGCTCAAGTCGGGCGACTATATCACCCATCTCGACGGCAAGTTCATCGTCGGCGGCAGCCTCGACGAGGCGATCGAGCAGATGCGCGGCAAGCCCGGCACGTCGATCAAGCTCACCGTCGTCCGCCCCGGCGCCGACAAGCCGCTCGAATTCACCCTGGTGCGCGAGACGATCATCCAGAAGCCGGTGAAGTGGGAAGTCAAGAACGGCGTCGGCTATATCAACATCAACACCTTCACCGCGACCACCACCGCCGACACCCGCAAGGCGATCGAGGCGATCGACAAGCAGCTCGGCCACAAGCCGATCGGCTATGTCGTCGATCTGCGCGCCAATGGCGGCGGGCTGCTCAGCGAAGCGATCGGCGTGTCGGACGTCTTCCTCAACCATGGCGAGATCGTCTCGCAGCGCGGCCGCGAGAAGACCGATATCGAGCGCTATTACGCCGAATCGATGGTGCCGGGCGACATGGCGCGCGGGCTGCCGGTGATTGTGCTGGTCGATTCGGGCACGGCTTCGGCCTCCGAGATCGTCGCCGGCGCGCTCCAGGACCATCACCGCGCGGTGGTGATGGGCGAGCGCAGCTTCGGCAAGGGCTCGGTCCAGTCGATCATGCAGATGGGTCCGCGCAGCGCCTTGCGGCTCACCACCGCGCGCTACTACACGCCGTCGGGCCATTCGGTGCAGGAAGGCGGGATCAAGCCCGACCTGATGGTGCCGCAGATCTCCGATCCCGACTACAAGACGCGCCCGGTGCTGCGCGAGGCCGACCTGCGCCGCCACTTGATCAACACCGCCAATGTCGACGATTCGGTGCTCGAGGACGACAGCAAGACCGATCCGCGCTTCGCCGCGACGGCGGAGGAGCTCAAGAAGAAGGGCATCGACGACTTCCAGCTCCATTATGCGCTGGAGACGATCGCGCGCACCGGCGGGGTGCCGCGCGGCGTGGCGGCCAAGAACCGCTAGGGCCGTGCCCCAGGATCGCCTGACCGCCGCGCGCTGGGCCGCGCTGCTCGTGCCCCTCGCGCTGATCGGCGGCGCGCTCGGCTTCCAGTTCATCGGGCATCTGACGCCGTGCGAGATGTGCATGTGGCAGCGCTGGCCGCATTACGCCGCGATCGGAGTCGCGGTGCTCGCGTTCATCGTCCCCGATCGCCGCGCCACGCTGGCGCTGCTCGGCATCGCCGCGCTGCTGATCGCCGCCAGCGGCGCGATCGGCATCTTCCATGCCGGAGTCGAATATCATTGGTGGCCGGGCATCACCCCGTGCACCGCGCCGGTGGGCAAGGGGCTGAGCGGGCTCGACTTGATCGACGCGATCCGCAAGGGACCGCTGGTCCGCTGCGACCTCGCCCAGTGGAGCCTGTTCGGCATCTCGCTCGCCGGGTTCAACGCGATCTTCTCGCTCGCCGGCGCGCTCGCGGTGGCGGTGCTGATGGTCCGCAAGCCCGGCCGATGAGCTGGAAGCCCGGCGACGCCCGTGAGGCCACAGACTCGATGATCCGAGTCGATCAGGCCGGCGAATATGGCGCGACGCGCATCTATGCCGGCCAGCTCGCGGTGATGGGCGACCGC
>JAZKCD010000036.1:0-13978 GCA_040388355.1 Pseudomonadota bacterium
GTTCAGGCCATGCCGGGGGCATGGCCGACCCGGCACGCCTGAAGGGGAGGGGCTTGAGAAGTAGGCGATTCCACTTCAAGGCGCCTTCTCGCGCTGGACGTAATGGACGCCGTAGGCGTTGACCAGACGCTGACGCCGACCGATCCGCACTTCACCAGGAACGCGCCTTCGCCGCACGGCGGGCGGTGCTCGTCGAGCAGAGTCGCGGTCTGCGTGGGTACCGAATTCTGCGGATTCGCCGAGAGCACCAGCGGCACGCGGTAATTGTCGGCCTTGCGGCGCGAGCAGACGACGATCTCGTCATCGCCCTTGGGCTCATGGCAACGCACCGTGGCGCGAGTCAGCTGGCGGTAATTGGCGAGCGTCGCCTCGACTCGGTCGGCATCCTGTACGACCGCAAGCGCCAGCATCGACATGAGCAGCATCGCATCGCTCCCTCCGCCCCCGGAAGCGAAACTGTGGCGCGCGCTTGTGGCGAAATTGCGGAGCTAGCGGGGATTGGTCTCGACGAGCGTCTGGCCCTTGCTCGGGCAGACCGGCATGCCGGTGACGCCGCAATTCTTGAAGGGGCCGTTCAGCGCGCGGGCCTTGAAGTCGACGGTCTCGTCGGGGACATAGCCGAGCCGGTATTGCGCGTTGCGGTCGCGCGGGGCGCAGCGCGACAGCACGCTGCCGGCGCGGCACGCCGGCAGGACCGGCTTCACTCGCAAGGCGGCGGTGCGGCCGCGGGTCCGCCGCACGGTGCGCCGGGCGGTCCGCTTCTGGTGCGCGCGCTGCGGCTCGACGGCGGGAAGGGCGACGGGCGCTGCAAACAGCGCGAGGGCCAGGACGAACATCGCGCGGTCTCCACCTGGAGTTTCGAATATTCGCCCAACGCGCGCCCACGCCGATGGTTGCCCGCGGGTCGCGGCTCCCCTATCGCCGCCGCAAACAAGGGGTTCCCAGTTCCATGCAGACCGCCAGCCAGCATCTAGACCGCCTCCTCGTGCTCGAGATGGTGCGCGTCACCGAAGCCGCCGCGATCGCGGCCTCGACGCTGATCGGGCGCGGCGACGAAAAGGCTGCCGACCATGCCGCGGTCGAGGCGATGCGCGACGCCCTCAACAAGCTGCCGCTCGACGGCACTGTGGTGATCGGCGAAGGCGAGCGCGACGAGGCGCCGATGCTGTTCATCGGCGAAAAGGTCGGATCGGCGCAGGGCAGCGGCCCGAAGATCGACATCGCGCTCGATCCGCTCGAGGGCACGACGATCTGCGCCAAGGCCGGACCGAACGCGCTGGCGGTGCTCGCGGTCTCCGAAGAGGGCGGGCTGCTCAATGCGCCCGACGTCTATATGGACAAGATCGCGGTCGGCCCGGGCTATCCCGACGACATCATCGACCTGGCGAAGACTCCGACCGAGAACATCAACGCGGTCGCCGCGGCCAAGGGCGTCCAGCCGCACGAGATCATCGTCTGCGTGCTCGACCGGCCGCGCCACGAGGCGCTGATCGCCGAGCTGCGCGCGATCGGCTGCGGGGTGATGCTGATCGGCGACGGCGATGTCGCGGGGGTGATCGCGACGACCGATCCCGACACGACGATCGACGTGTATATGGGCTCGGGCGGCGCGCCCGAGGGCGTGCTGGCGTGCGCGGCGCTGCGCTGCGTCGGCGGGCAGTTCAAGGGGCGGCTGATCTTCCGCAACGACGACGAGCGGGCGCGCGCGCGCAAATGGGGGATCGAGGATCTCGACAAGATCTACGACCTGACCGAGCTCGCCAAAGGCGACTGCATCTTCGCGGCGACCGGGGTCACCGACGGCTCGCTGCTCCAGGGCGTCAAGCGGCTCAAGGGCAAGATGACCACCGAGAGCGTGGTGATGCGCGCCAGCTCGGGCACGGTGCGCTGGGTCAAGGGCGAGCACCGCATCGGGTAGCTGCCTGCGTGATCCCGAATTCATCTTGTTCCCCTGCGAAAGCAGGGGCCCAGGGTAACGAGAGTCGACCTGCCTGGTTCTGGACCCCTGCTTTCGCAGGGGAACAGGGAACGTGCCGGCTTGATCCGGGATCGATGCACGATCATCACCATTCCCGCGCCGCTTGGGGTTGCGCATGACGGAGGTGTGGATGCGTCGTTTGTTGCTGCTGGCCGGATTGGCGCTTTTCGCTGCCCCGCTCACCGCCGTTGCGAAAACCCCTGCGACTCACCAGGCCGAATCGCCCTTCACGCTCGAGGAGGTGATGATCCCGATGCGCGACGGGGTGAAGCTCCACACCGTGATCCTGCGCCCGCGCGGCGCGGCCGGGCCGCTGCCGATCCTGTTCTCGCGCACCCCCTATGGCACCGCCAGCCAGCCGCCGGCGGCGATGCCGCGCAGCTGGGCGGCGCTGGCGAAGGACGGCTATATCTTCGTCCAGCAGGACATGCGCGGGCGCTACAAGTCCGAAGGCGGGCCGTTCACGCTCTCGACCGAGATCCGCACCGCCAAGGGCGCGACCGACGAGGCGACCGATGCGTATGATTCGATCGGCTGGCTGGTGAAGAACGTGAAGCCAAACAACGGCAAGGTCGGGATGTTGGGCGTCTCCTATCCCGGCTTCGCCGCGGCGGTGGCGCTGGTCCGGCCGCATCCGGCGCTCAAGGCGGTGAGCCCGCAGGCGGCGTGGATCGACTACTGGATGAACGACGACCTCCACCGCTACGGCGCGATGCGGCTGACCTATGCGACCGACTGGGTGTCGAGCCTGCAGATGACCGGCGAGGACTGGGATTTCCCGTACGACCGCTACGACACCTATGACTGGTTCCTCCACGCCGGATCGCCCGCCGACATCGAGGCGAAGTATTTCAAGGGCAAGGTGCCGCGCTACCAGGAGATGATCGACCATCCCGACTACGACGCGCACTGGAAGAAGCAGCGCTGGTCGGACAGCCTCAAGCGCACCACCGTGCCGACGCTCAACGTCGCGGGTTATTGGGACCAGGAAGATCCCTGGGGCAGCTGGCAGATCTTTGCGAAGCAGAAGCAGGACGATCCGGACAGGCTCGCATTGATGGTCGCGGGCCCCTGGGCGCACGGCACCTGGCACACGCCGGGCGATGCGCTGGGCCGGATCCCGTTCGGAGTCGAGAGCGGCACGCAGTTCATGGAGCAGGTCGAGGCGCCGTTCTTCGCGTACTGGCTCCACGGCAAGGGGACCAAGCCCGATTTTGCGCTCAAGAGCTTCCAGAGCGGCTCCTGGACGTGGAAGACCTATGCGAAGTGGCCGCTGACCGGCGTGGCGGCGAAGCCCCTCTACCTCCACCGCGACGGCAGCCTGTCCTTCACTGCGCCTGCCGAGGGCGAGGGGTGCCGCGACTATGTCTCCGATCCGGCGCGCCCGGTGCCGTTCCGTGCGCATCCGATGTCGGCGACCTACGCCACCCCCGACTGGCGCTGGTGGGAAGCCGAGGACCAGCGCTTCGTCGACGACCGGCCCGACGTGCTGAGCTGGGTCAGCGAGCCGCTCGCCGCCGACCTGACCGTCACCGGCAACATTGCCGCGCGGCTGATGGCCTCGACCAGCGGCACCGACAGCGATTTCGTGGTCAAGCTGATCGATGTCTTTCCCGACGATTACCGGCCGGCCGCGGCCGGGGGGATGAACGGCGCCTATGCGCGCGCGCTGAACGGCTATCAGCTGCCGATCGCGATGGAGATCCGCCGCGGGCGCTATCTCGAGAGCAACGAAGTGCCGCATGCGCTGACTCCGGACAAGATAGTCGCCTGGGACGTGCCGCTGCGCGACCATGACCATGTCTTCAAGGCCGGTCACCGGCTGATGGTCCAGGTCCAGTCGAGCTGGTTCCCGGTGATCGACCGCAATCCGCAAAGCTTCGTGCCCAATATCTACAAGGCGAAGCCCGAGGATTATGTGAAGGCGACGCAACGCGTTTGCGCGGGATCGATGGTAACGCTGCCGGTCGCGTCGAATTGACGTACTTGCCAAGCCAAGCCAAGCCAAGCGAGCGTTGCCGCCAGCGACAGTCCATCGCATTTGCAATGATATATTCCTGATGACATACTAAATCTCAAGAAGATCGGGGGAGATTATCATGAAGCTGCAAATTTTGGCCTGTGTAGCCGTGGCGCTGGCCACTTCGGCATCGGCGCAGGTGGTCAAGCCGGTCTTCACGGTCTGCAAGGTCCAGACCGTCGCCGGCAACACCACCTACAAGGCGACGGTGACCTGGGCCGAGCAGCTCGTCTATTATCCCAACGGTCCGCTCGCGATCGGCATGGTCGACAGGAGCGGCGCCGGCTACACCCAGGCGCTCAAGGGCTCGGCGATCGACGCCCGGGGGACCGATACCGATACGTTCGTCGTCTCGGACAGTTCGCTCTATCCGCTCGATACCGCGATCTATTCGTTCAGCCCGTCGGCCTATAAGAGCCTTTCAAAGGGCGCCAAGGCGTTCCCCTTCCCGCCATCGGGGGTGGGGGTCGCGCGGGCGACGGATGTGGTTCGCCTGACGTCGCCGACCGCCGTGGCGCTTTGCAAGAAATAAGCCCGCCGCACGGCCTTCGGCGCGTTCCAGCGAGATCGGGAGGGACCGCATGAAATCGGCTTCTGTCGGAGGCGTGCTGCTCGCGCTGGCGACGTCGGCTTCGGCGCAGACCACGACGCCGCGGCCGACGCTGGCGGTGTGCCGGGCGGCGTACCAGCCGCCCAACGCGACCTACACCGCGACCATCACCTGGAACGAGCCGATCCTCTATCATGGCGGCCAGCTCGTCGTCGGGACGAGCGATGCCGGCGGTACGATCACGGTGCAGAGCCTCGCCGGCTCCAAGCTCGACGCGAAGCTCGTCGCCACGGTGGTGATCGTCGAGCCCAAGGGCGTCGAGAAGGTTCCGCTCAAGATCAGCGATACGGCGGCGCGCTACCCGCTCGACGCCGCGGTCTATTCGCTGAGCCCGACCGCGTACAAGAACTACAAGGCGGCGTGCGCGGCGAAGGCGTGCTTCTTCTCGGCAACCGGCGACGGCGTCATCAGGCTGACCAAGACCGTCCGCCTGCAATCGGCCGCGCTGACCCCGGTCTGTCCGCCGCAGCCGATCCTGTTCTAGCTCTTCAGGCGGTAGCCGGTCCTAAATATCAGCCAGATCAGGCCGAGGCAGACGGCCAGCAGCCCCGCGGTGAAGCCGAGGCTCCAGAACACGCTGATGTCGCCCTTGCCGAAGAAGCTCCAGCGGAAGCCGCTGATCAGGTACACGACCGGGTTGAACAGGCTCACTGTCTGCCAGAAGGGCGGCAGGTCCTTGATCGAGTAGAAGGCGCCGCCGAGGAAGGTGAGCGGGGTGATCAGCAGCGCGGGGACGACGTTGAGCTGCTCGAAACCCTTGGCCCAGATGCCGATGATGAAGCCGAACATGCTGAAAGTGACCGAAGTCAGCAACAGGAAGGCGAGCATCGCGAGCGGATGATCGATCCGCACATCGACGAACAGGAACGACGTGACGAGGATCAGCAGCCCGATCGCGACCGACTTGGTCGCCGCCGCGCCGACATAGCCGACTACCAGCTCGACCGCCGAGATCGGCGCCGAGAGCAGTTCGAAGATCGTGCCGGTGAATTTGGGGAAGTAGATCCCGATCGACGCGTTCGAGATGCTCTGCGTCAGCAGCGACAGCATGATGAGCCCGGGGACGAGGAAGCTGCCGTAATCGACGCCGCCGACATCGCCGATATTGTGGCCGATCGCGCTGCCGAACACGACGAAATAGAGCGCGGTGGTAATCACCGGGGTGGCGATGCTCTGCCACAGCGTGCGCAGCGTGCGCGCCATCTCGAACTTGTAGATCGCCCAGATGCCGTGGAGGTTGATTCCGGTCATGCCGCCACTCCCCCCTGAATTTCTTTGGCGTCGCGGTGCTCGACCAGGTCGACGAAGATGTCCTCGAGGCTCGACTTGGACGTGTCGAGATCCTTGAAGCCGATGCCGAGCTCGGCGAGCTTGCGCAGCAGCGAGGGGATGCCGGTGTGGTCGGCCTGCGCGTCGAAGGTGTAGCGAAGCGCATGGCCTTCGTCCTCGAGCGCGAGGTGATAGTCGCTCAGGACTTCGGGAAGCGCAGTCATCGGCTCGGCGAGCGTGAGGACAAGCTCGCGCTTGCCGAGCTTCTTCATCAGCGCGGCCTTGTCCTCGACGAGGAGCAATTGCCCCTTGTTGATGACGCCGACGCGGTCGGCCATTTCCTCGGCCTCCTCGATATAGTGCGTCGTCAGGATGATCGTGGTGCCGCGTTCGCGTAAGCCCAGGACGAGCTTCCACATGTCGCGGCGGAGCGACACGTCGACGCCCGCGGTGGGCTCGTCGAGGAACAGGATGTCGGGCTGGTGCGACAGCGCCTTGGCGATCAGGACGCGGCGCTTCATGCCGCCCGAAAGCTCGCGGATCTGGCTGTTCCTTTTGTCCCACAGCGACAGATCCCTGAGCACCTGGTCGAGGTGCGCCGGGTCGGGCGCCTTGCCGAACAGGCCGCGGCTGAAGCGCAGCGTGCCCATGACGGTGGAGAACATGTCGACCGAGATTTCCTGCGGCACCAGCCCGATGCGGCTGCGCGCCTCGCGGGGCTGGCGGATCGCGTCATGGCCGTCGACGAGGATCGTCCCCGAGCTGGGAGTGACGATGCCGCAGACGATGTTGATCAGCGTGGTCTTGCCCGCGCCGTTGGGGCCGAGCAGCGCGAAGATCTCGCCCTTGCGGATGTCGAGATCGACATGGTCGAGCGCACGGTGGCCCGACTCATAGGTCTTGCTGACCTGGGATAGTGACAGGATGGATTGCATGAAGCCCCCGAACGGAACGCTGCCGTTACGTAGGGTTGGGGGTGAAGGCGGGCAAGCGGGTGGCGGAAAGAAAGCTGGGGCGCCTCAGATCCTGTTCGCTCCCTCTCCCGCCTTCGCGGGAGAGGGCCGGGGTGAGGGTCTTCTTCTGCCTTCGTCGACAGAAGAAGAAGACCCTCACCGCTGCGACTAGGTCCGCGTGAAGTACGCGAACCAAGTCTCGCTGCCTCTCCCGCGAAAGCGGGAGAGGACCTAGCTCTTGTTCCGCGCGCGCTTCACGGCTTCCTGGAAGCTGGCGAGATCGGTGACGCCGGGGATGACGCGGTCGCCGATCACCCAGGCGGGGGTGCCGGCGACGCGGAGCTGCCGGCCGAGCTGGTGGTTGGTCGCGAGCTCGCGCTCGACCGCGGGCGAGAAGGCGACCTTGCGCGCGCGCGGCTTGTCGAGCCCGACCTTGTCGGCGGCGGCCTCGATCCCTGCCTCGCTCAGCTGGCCGCCGGCATAGAGCGCGTCGTGGAACGGCTTGAACTTGCCCTGCTCGGCAGCGGCGAGCGCCCAGCGCGCGGCGGCGAGGCTCTCGTCGCCGAGCACGGGGAATTCGCGGTAGACGATACGGACCTTGGGGTCCTGCGCGACCAGCTGCGCCAGCGTCGGCAAGCTCGCGCGGCAATAGCCGCAATTATAGTCGAGGAACGCGACGACGGTGACGTCGCCTTGCGGGTTGCCACCCTCGGCGCCGGGGAAGGGCGTGACGAAGGCCGCGCGGTTGGGCGCGATGATCTTGGCGTTCTCCTTGTCCTGGAGCCGCTCCATCGCCTCGGGCAGGATTTCGGGATGGTCGAGGATATAGGCGCGCACCACGGTCTCGATCCGGCCGCGGTCGGTCCCGCCGGGAGTCATCGCCTGGACCCCGGCGAAGATGCCGGCGCCGAGCAGCGCGGAGACGACGAACGCGCCGCCGAGCAGCCAGGGGTTGCGCGAAAGCCGGTCGATCATCGTGCGCCCACCGTCAGGCGGCGGCGGCCGCCCTTGCGGCGCAATTCCTCCATCGCGGTCTGCGAGACCATCATGATGTCCTGCGCGCGCACCCAGTCCGACGAGCCCTGCGGCAGCTGCGCCATCGCCGCCTGCGACGCGGCGAGCGCGATCCCGGGATCGCCGGTCAGATTGGCGCGCTCGGCCGTGGCGAGCGCAGTGCGGGCCTGGTCGCCGTTGCGCTCATAGACCGTGCCGAGCTCGTACCAGGCATAGGGGTTCTCCTTGTCGCGCGCGACTGCCTGGCGGAGCACGCGCTCGGCCTCGGCGAGGTTGGCGCGATCCTCGGTCGCGATCAGCGCGTGGCCGAAGGTGGTGGCGATCAGCGGCTGGAACTGCGTCGCCTCGGTCGCCTTGCGCAGCGGCACCAGCGCGCCCTGCGGATCGCCCGATTCGAGCATGATCTGGCCCTGGAGCTCGAGGAAATAGGGATCGTTCGGCGCCGACAGGACGAGCGCGCTGGTCTCGGCTGCGGCCTGATCGGGATAGCCCGACTTGTGATAGGCATAGGCGCGGGCATAATGCGCGTAGATCGACTGGTCCCCCGGCGGATAGAGGCGCAGCGTGTCCTTCGGCTCGTTGGCATAGCCGCGCAGCTTGGCCTGGACGCGCTTGAAGCGAACCTCGAGCGCGGGGTCGGTCTGCTTGTCCCAGGACGGCTGGCCGGTCAGGTCCTGGGTCAGCGTCGCGATGCGCTCGCCCGACATCGGATGGGTCTGGGCGAAGGGATCGACCTCGGGATCCGAGGTGTAGATGCCGTAGCGGTGCTGGAGATTCTCGAGCTTCTTGAAGAATTCGAGCATGCCATGACCGCTGATCCCGGCAGTGTTGAGGAAACGCACCCCGGCGGCGTCGGCCGAACTCTCCTGGCTGCGCGAGAAAGCGAGATACTTGCCGATCGCGGCGCGCTGGCCGCCCATCAGGATCGCGGTGCCGGCCTCGGGCGAGCCCGCCGCGATCGCCGCCGCGCCGAGCAAGAGGCTCAGGATCGAGATGTTGCCGTAGCCGCCGTCATTCTGGAACACGGCATGGCCGCCGACGATATGGCCGATCTCGTGCGCGATCACGCCCTGGACCTCGTTGGCGTTGGTCGCCGCGTCGATCAGCCCCGAGTGGATATAGACGATCTGGCCGCCGGCGACGAAGGCGTTGATCGAGGGGTCCTGGATCAGCACGACGCGGACGTTCGCGGGCGACAGCCCGGCCGCGATGATGATCGGGCGCGAGATATCGGCGAGCATCGCCTCGGTCTCGGCGTCGCGCAGGAAGGTCTGCGCCGCGGCAGGCTGCGCGGCGAAACCGAGCAGGCACAGGGCGACCATCACTATGGCGAAGCGCTTCATCAGCGGCATCATCGTTCCAAACTCCCCCGGCCGCAACGTCCGGGTTTCTCGGGCCGGAACGATGAACCTCAGGTGAAAAGGCAAGGCCTCCCCCATGAGGGGGCTGCATTCTTAGCCCTCTCCCGCTTTCGTGGGAGAGGGTTGGGTGAGGGTCTTCTTCTTCCTGCTTCTTCTTCGAGCGCCCGAAGAAGAAGACCCTCACCCTCCCACCGCTCCGCGGCGGGCCCCTCCCTCTCCCGCGAAAGCGGGAGAGGAGTGCGTCAAGCGGCGCTGCGCCTGCGTAGCCTTTGAAGCCTATTGGCCGAAGGTGCGCTGCCACCAGCCGCCGCGGCGCGGGCCGGAGGCTTCGCCGCCTTCGTCCGAGTCGGCATCGGCGGGCGCGACATCGTCGCTGGGGACGAGGTCCTGCTCGGCCGCGTCTTCGGCGACGGCCTCGGGCGCGGCCTCGACCTTCTTGCGGCTGCGCGAACGCTTGGGCGCGGGCGCCTCGGCTTCGGGCTCGGGTGCGGCCTCGACCGGGGCAGGCGCCTCGGCTTCGACCGCGACGGGCTCGGCCTTCTTGCGGCTGCGCGAACGCTTCGGCGCGGGCGCGTCTTCGGCGACGGGCTCGGGCGCGGCTTCGGCCTCGGCAGGCGCTTCGACGGTCTCGGCCTCGACGGCTACCGCCTTCTTGCGGCTGCGCGAGCGCTTCGGCGCGGGCGCCTCGGGCTCGGCCTCGGCCATCTCCGCGACATCGTTCGCGGCACCGGCTTCGGCAGCGTCCTCGGCCGCATCGGCGGCGTCGGCAGCGGCGTTCTCGGCCGGGGTTCCGCCACGGCGACCGCCACGGCGGCCGCGGCGGCGGCGCTTGCGCTGCGCATCGGTCTCGCCGGCGGGCTCGCCCTCGGCGCGGACTTCGCCGCCTTCGGTCTCGGTTTCGGGCAACTCGTCGCTGTCAGACTCCTCGCCTTCCTCGCCCTCGGCCTGCGGCGAGCCTTCCTCGTCGCGGCGGCCGCGGCGGCCACGGCGGCGGCGGCGGCGCTTGCCGCGGCCATCGCCATCGTCACCCTCGGGACGCGGGGCGCGCTCGGCACGCTCGGCGCGGCGGGGACGCTCCTCCTCGGCTTCCTCTTCCTCGATCTCTTCCTCGTCGAGCTCCTCGACATAATCGTCCTCGGGCTCTTCGATCTGCACCGGAGCGCGCAGCGCGCGGACCGGCGGCGGACCACCGACCTCGACCGACATGCGCGCACCCTCGAGCTCGCCGTCCGACGCGATCTCGACGAGCACGCCGTAACGCTCCTCGATCTCGGCCAGCTCGCCGCGCTTGCGGTTGAGCACGTAGAAGGCGGCTTCCTGGCTGGCGCGGAGCAGCAGCTGCGAGCCGCGGCCGCGCGCGGCCTCGTCCTCGATCATGCGAAGGGCAGACAGTCCGGCCGACGAAGCGGTGCGGACCAGGCCGGTGCCTTCGCAATGCGGGCACTGGCGCGTCGAGGCCTCGAGCACGCCGGTGCGCAGGCGCTGGCGGCTCATCTCCATCAGCCCGAACGCCGAGATGCGGCCGACCTGGATGCGGGCGCGATCGTTCTTGAGCGCTTCCTTCATTGCCTTCTCGACCTTCCGCACATTGGACCCGTGGTCCATGTCGATGAAGTCGATGACGACGAGGCCCGCCATGTCGCGCAGGCGGAGCTGGCGGGCGATTTCCTGCGCGGCCTCGAGGTTGGTCTGGGTCGCGGTCTGCTCGATCGAATGCTCGCGCGTCGAGCGCCCCGAGTTGATGTCGATCGAGACCAGCGCCTCGGTCGGGTTGATCACCAGATAGCCGCCCGACTTGAGCTGCACCACCGGGTGGTACATCGCCGAGAGCTGCTCCTCGACGCCGGCGCGCTGGAACAGCGGCACGGTGTCGGCATAATGCTTCACGCGCTTGGCGTGCGAAGGCATCAGCAGCTTCATGAATTCCTTGGCCTGGCGATAGCCGTCCTCGCCTTCGACGATGACCTCGTCGATATCCTTGTTGTAGATGTCGCGGATCGCCCGCTTCATCAGGTCGCTGTCGCCATAGACGAGCGCGGGGGCGAGCGATTCGAGCACCTTGGCGCGGATCTCGGTCCACAGCCGCGCGAGATAGTCGAAGTCGCGCTTGATCTCGACCTTGGTGCGCTGGAGCCCGGCGGTGCGGACGATGCAGCCCATCGTCGGCGGCAGCTTGAGGTCGGCCATGATCGACTTGAGGCGCTTGCGGTCGGCAGCCGAGCTGATCTTGCGCGAGATGCCGCCGCCATGCGCGGTGTTGGGCATCAGCACGCAGTAGCGGCCGGCGAGCGACAGATAGGTGGTCAGCGCCGCGCCCTTGTTGCCGCGCTCTTCCTTGACGACCTGGACGAGCAGCACCTGGCGCCTGCGGATCACGTCCTGGATCTTGTAGCGGCGGCGCAGATTCATGCGGCGCGCGCGGAGCGCATCGGCCGGGCTTTCCTTGCGCCCGCCCTTGCGGCCGCGGCCGCGGCGGCGGTCGTCGCCGCCTTCGCTGTCGCTCTCGCCGCCTTCGGACTCCTCGGCGGATTCGTCGTCATGCTCGTCGTCGCCATGATCGTCGTGATCATGGTCGTCCTCGTCGAGCGGACGCTCGAGCACTTCGACGTCGCCGTCCTCGTGATCCTCGTCCTCCTCGGCGCGCAGCGCGGCCTCTTCGGCGGCGTGCTCGGCTTCCTCGCGGAGCAGCGCCTCGCGGTCCTCCTTGGGGATCTGGTAATAGTCGGGGTGGATTTCCGAGAAGGCAAGGAAGCCGTGGCGGTTGCCGCCATAATCGACGAACGCCGCCTGGAGCGACGGTTCGACACGCGTGACCTTGGCTAGATAGATATTGCCCTTGAGCTGCTTGCGCTCGGCGGACTCGAAATCAAACTCCTCGATCCGGTTCCCTTTGACGACAGCCACGCGGGTCTCTTCCCGGTGGCGTGCGTCGATCAGCATACGCATGGTCATGTAATAGTCTCCGGGCGCGCCGGCCCAAAACCCCAAAGGGCGCAAGCTCGTGCGCGCGATATGATAAGCGGCTCCGCCCGGCATCGCCGGTCCGGATCACGCAGGTTTCAAGAAATGCCTCTGCTGCGCAGGCACGTCCGGACGCTCGGTCCGGATGCTCCGCCGCCGTCACGCAGCCGGCCGCGATGGCCTGGCGATGCGAACGGTGGGGAAATTGCCTCATGCAGCGTCAACCTGAACTTCCGCGGCCAGAAAAGCCGCGCGATCTGTCCGGCGCGAAGCCGAAGCGGGGACTGCCTAGCATCCCGTGTAACGGGCGGCAACCGGTGTGGCTCACCCCTAGGGAAGAACCCCAGCTGTAGGAAACCTGACAGTCCGCTCCAGCATCTATTCATGGCTGACGGCGCATTAACTGCATCACTTCACCGCGACTTGAGGGGCGCACCCTAAGCCGGAGGTGTCAGGGCCTAAGAAGCCGAGTATCGTAAACATGCATTTGAGCTGGACCCCCCACAGCTCGACGCGGCATATCGCGCGAGTGCTACTCTTTTTTGCCCTCCTCGCCGGCTGGCTGACCGGTGTGCCGAGCTGGGCCGGCGCTGTTCAGGACATCAAGGTCCAGGGCGACCGCGTCGTGATCCGCTTCAACGAGCCGGTGCGGCAGGCGAGCGCCTTCGTGCTGGCGGGTCCGCAGCGGATCGCAGTCGATCTCGACGGCGCAAGCCCGGGCGCGACGGCGCGTCCCGGCGGCGCGGTGGCGGCGATCCGCCAGGGCGTGCGCGACGGCGACGGCGCGCGGATCGTCTTCGATCTCTCGCGGCCGGCGATCGTTACCGAAGGAACCTTTGGCCGCGACGGCAGGACGCTGACCCTCGAGCTGCGCACCGTCGGCGACGACCAGTTCGCGCGCGCCGCGGCCGAGGGCAAGATGCGCTTCCTGCCGCCCTTCACTTATCTCCAGCCCTCGGCACGCCACAGCTATAGCGAGCGGGTCAGCGTGCCGCCGCGCGGCCGGCCGGCGCCGCTGCCGCGGATCTACGGCAGCGACGATTCGCGGCCTCTGGTGGTGATCGACGCCGGGCATGGCGGGCACGATCCGGGGGCGATCTCGCCCGCGACCGGGCTGCGCGAGAAGGACGTGACGCTCGACGTGGCGCTGGCGATCCGCGACGCCTTGCTCGCCTCGGGGCGGGTGCGAGTGGCGCTGACGCGCGAGGACGACCGGTTCCTGATCCTGCAGGAGCGTTACGGCATCGCCCGGCGGCTTGGTGCCGACCTGTTCATCTCGGTGCATTGCGACAGCGCGGGCAACCCGACCGCGTCGGGGGCGACGGTCTATACGCTGTCCGAGACCGCGTCGGACAAGGAAGCGGCGCGGCTGGCCGCGCGGGAAAATAAGGCCGACATCCTGGCGGGCGTCGATCTCGGCGGGCAGAATCCCGACATCTCGTCGATCCTGATCGACCTCACCCAGCGCGAGACGATGAACATGTCGGCGAGCTTCGCCCGGGTGCTCGGCCGCGAGGCGCAGCCGTTGATCCCGATCAAGGCGAACTGGCATCATATGGCGTCGCTGATCGTGCTCAAGGCGCCCGACATGCCGTCGGTGCTGTTCGAGACCGGCTATATCTCGAACATTTCGGACGCGCAGTTCCTCGCCTCGAAGGACGGACAGAAGCGCGTGGCGCAGACGGTGCGGCGCGCGGTTGAGATTCACTTCGCGACGCGGAGCGTCACCCGGGTGGCGTCGAGATAGGCATCCATTCTTTCCCCGGCGAAGGCCGGGGCCCAGTTGCGAGCCGATTCGGATGGCGGGCTGCC
>JAZKCD010000037.1:0-10961 GCA_040388355.1 Pseudomonadota bacterium
AGCCACAGCACCGAATAGACCGGATTGCGCGACAGGATCGTCATCGCCGCGGAGGCGATGACGACGGTGGCGAACAGGTAGAAGGCGAGAATCTGGATCACGGAATCAGGACATCCCCGGCGGTTGGCGTGCGCTTAACGATAGGGTGCATCGGCGGCAAGGGTCGCGGCGATCGCGCGCTCCCAGCGGTCGCCGTTGGCGAGCAGCTTCGTCTTGTCGTAGATCAGTTCCTCGCGGGTCTCGGTCGCGAATTCGAAGTTCGGCCCCTCGACGATCGCATCGACCGGGCACGCCTCCTGGCACAGCCCGCAATAGATGCACTTGGTCATGTCGATGTCGTAGCGGGTGGTGCGGCGGCTGCCGTCCTCGCGCGGCTCGGCCTCGATCGTGATCGCCAGCGCCGGGCACACCGCCTCGCACAGCTTGCACGCGATGCAGCGCTCCTCGCCATTGGGATAGCGGCGCAGCGCATGCTCGCCCCGGAAGCGCGGCGAGATCGGGTTCTTCTCGTACGGATAGTTGATCGTCGCCTTGGGCTTGAAGAAATACTGCAAGGTCAGCCAGTGCGCCTTGATGAATTCCCACAGCGTGAAGGAGCGGATGGTCTGGGCGATGGTCATTTTTTGCTCTCGACGGATACGGGGGCGCCATGCGCCGAAACGGCGGGCCGGGCACGGGAAATGAGGCTCGCGCGCATCACAGGATCGCCCCCGCCTGCTCGGTGCAGCTGCCGGTGCCCTGGGCCGTCTCTTCGCCACCGAACGGGGGATTGAGCGTGGCGCGCCAGCTGAGCGTGAAGGCACCGGGCTTGGCCGGATCGGGGGCGAGGCTGAACGAAGCCGCGCCGTCGCGCGCCTTGAGGGCGAAGTCGAGCGTGCCGCCGGCGATCGTCCCGGTCCATTTGCCGGGGCGCTGCCTGGGGATCTCGTTGATGAACGAGCCGCGCGGACCGGTGCGGAAGGTCGCGACGGCGTTGCCGGGGGTGAAGACCCGGTCGGTCTCGGTGACGGTGACGTTCTTCGCCTTGTCCTTGTCGGGGGTGAAGGCGAACGAGAAACGCTTCTCGACCTGCCCGGCATCCACCGCGACGCAGACGAAGCGGCGCTCGGAGACCGGCGCGGCGGCGAGCGCGAGGGTCATGGCGATCAGCATCATGCGTCGACCTTCTCGAATGCGGCGGCGGCCCGCCTGCCCATCACCAGCGTGCAGCTGCCGTCATAATGCGCCTTGTAAAGCCGCTCGCTGCCCCGCGTGTGGGCGGCCATGGCGGATTCGGCATATTGGTCGATCGTGGCGCGCGCACGGCGGCGGCGGGGATCGATGTCGGTCACCGTGAACAGCCCGCCCCAGTCGTCGGAGGTGATGATCTCCTGGTGCGGCCCCATGGCGCGGAAATCGGAGATATCGATGGTTATCGCGGTCACATGCCGATCCGCGCGCCACTCCCAGCCGACGAGGGGCGCCATGACATGGCTGAACGGGAGCAGCCGCTGCGGATCATAGGTGTCGGTGCGGGGCTCGTCGTCGGGGGTCTCCCGGGAAGCCGCGCCGGCGACCATGCGGTCGAAATCGGGGCCGGCGACGATCGCGGCGAACCGGATCGCCGGCGCGTCCGCCACACCCCGTGCGCGCATTTGGCAGTCGGCGAACATGTCGTTCGCACGCGCGTCTGCCGGTCCCGACGTGGCGGCCATGGCCAGTGACAGGGCGATCAGCGCGCTCAAGCCAGGACCGCTCGGAGCGCGGTCGAGCCCCGCTCGCTGCGAGCGCGAAGCGAAATCCGGTTCTCCTTATACTGATAGTTGATCGTTACCTTGGGCTCGAAGAAATACTGCAAGGTCGGCCAGCGCGCCTTGATGAATTCCCCCAGCGTAAAGAGTTGGGCGATGCTCATTTCAGGTTCCCACTCGGCTTGCACGTTCCGTCAAATTCATCCCGGACCCAAGGTTGCGGGTGATTTTTGGTTGGCCAGCCAGGCATGATCACAAGGTGTGCCTCGCCGTTCTCGACCGGACCCAAGCTTAGAAAAACTGCGCAAAAATCTCCGCCATCTTCGCACAAAGGGCCATTCATCAGCCAGGCTCGTCCTTCGTTCGACCATGCAGCGCCATGCACACCAGTCAGATGAAACGGATCGCCCTTCCAATGAATCCTCATCTCGAGCCCACCAGGCATTGACGTGGCCTCCAGTTCGAACGGCAATCCGATTTTGGCCTTCTCGCCTTCGTTCAGGACTCGCGGAGCGGGATCGTCGCCGGACGAAAAGTGGCTGAGCATGCAATCATAGCGTGCCACATTAGGCGGCGTCGCTACGCTCCCGGTAACAAGCGCCACCGAAACGGCAGATAAAATGGCTGCGCCGATCACGCGCCGAACCCCACCCGGTGCCACATCAGCGCACCCGAGACGAGGAACACGAAGATCAGCGACAGCGGCAGGAATATCTTCCAGCCCAGCCGCATCAGCTGGTCGTAGCGGTAGCGCGGCACGGTCGCCTTCACCCAGCTGAACAGGAAGAAGAAGAAGCCGATCTTGAGGAACAGCCAGATGATGCCGGGCACCCAGTAGAGCGGCGCCCAGTCGACCGGGGGCAGCCAGCCGCCCCAGAACAGAGTCGCGTTGAGCGCACACATCAGGATGACGTTGGCGTATTCGCCGAGCCAGAACAAAGCGAAGCTCATCGAGGAATATTCGGTCTGGTAGCCCGCGACGAGCTCGCTCTCGGCCTCGGTCAGGTCGAACGGCGGGCGCGCGGTCTCGGCGAGCGCGGAGATGAAGAACACCACCGCCATCGGAAACAAGAGCGGGTTGAACCCGAAGCCGTTGAGCAGCCCGAACATGTGGCCCTGCTGCTGGGTGACGATCACCGACAGGTTGAAGCTCCCCGCCCACAGCACCACCGAGATCAGCACGAAGCCGATCGCGACTTCGTAGCTGACCATCTGCGCCGCGGCACGCAGCGCCGAGTAGAACGGATATTTCGAGTTGGACGACCAGCCCGCGATGATCACGCCGTAGACGCCGAGCGACGAGGCCGCGAGGATGTAGAGCAGCCCGACATTGATGTTCGACAGCACCACGCCCGCCTGGAACGGGATCACCGCCCAGACGATCAGCGCCACCGTGAAGGTGATGATCGGCGCGAGCAGGAACAGGCCCTTGTTCGCGCTCGACGGGATGATCGTCTCCTGGAGGAAGACCTTCAGCCCGTCGGCGAAGCTCTGCAGCAGCCCGAACGGGCCGACGACATTGGGGCCGCGGCGCAGCGCCATCGCCGCCCAGATCTTGCGGTCCGCATAGATCACCATCGCCACCGCGAGCATCAGCGGCAGCGCGATGACGAGGATGCCGATGATCGTGGCGAGGAACCACGCCAGCTCGTAGCTCATCGTCACGTGGAGGAACGACAGGCCGAAAAGGTGAAAATCCTGGAAGAAGGCGGTCATGCGCGATGCTCCGTCCGGAGACCCATCGCCAGCGAAGCCGCGATGTTGGGGCTGTTCGGATTGACGGTAACGGTCCGCCGCGCGGGATTGAGAACCAGGTCCATATCTTCCATCGGGATTGCGCCAAGAACGGTCTGATCGCCGAGCACGAGCGCCCCGACCAGGCATTGGCGATTGGCGAAGCGGACCCGGATCGGACCGACATAGTCCACCGTCTGTGCCGTGCCGTCGGCGATCGTAACCTCGCGACGGTCGAGCACCGTCAGTCCGAGCTGGGTTGCCACATGCTGCGGAATGCAAAGATGCGGCGCACCGCTATCGGCTAGCGCATTCACCGTCATCGGCTGCAGCGCGTCCTCTCGCGCATTGGCGAGTTCGATATCGGCGTGGATCAGGCCCATGCGCCATCCCCTTCCATCAGCCGGCCGCCCAGAACAACGCCAGGAGTATCAGGACAAACAGAACCAGCAGCCCGGCCAGCGCCAGCTGCACCTTCCGCGGAAGCGAGCCCAGCAGGGCGTCGAAGATGAAATCCAGCATGAATCCTCACTCCGCCGCCTCCGCGAATGCTTCGCCGTGGAGCAATTCGGCCGAGCAGCGCTGCATCGTCGGCGAGGCGCGGCAGATCGCGTTGGTCAGGTAGAAGTCGGCGATCGGATAGCCGACCGGGCCCGAGGCCTTGGCGGGCAGGCTCGGCGGGTTCCAGTCGAAGCGGACAAGGCCCTCCTCGGCAAGCGCGGGCGCATCGGCTGCCATCGCCGCGCGGAGCTGATCGAGCGTGTCGAACGGCAGCGTGCGGCCGAGCTTGTCCGAGAGCGCGCGGAGAATCGTCCAGTCCTCGCGGGCGTCGCCCGGCGGGAACACCGCGCGGTCGCCGCGCTGGACCCGGCCCTCGAGGTTCACGTAGGTCCCCGGCTTCTCGGCATAGGTCGCGCCGGGCAGGACGACATCGGCATGGTGCGCGCCATTGTCGCCATGATGGCCGATATAGACCTTGAAGCTGGTCGCGAACTTCGAGAAATCGACTTCGTCGGCGCCGAGGAAGAAGGCCAGCTTCGGCGCGGCGGCGGCGATATCGGCGATTCCGCCCTGCTGCGCATAGCCGAGCATCAGCCCGCCCATCCGCGCCGCGGCGATGTGGACGACATTGAAGCCGTTCCACGCGGCTTCGGTTTCGGTTGCGGGGCGCATGAACGACCCGGCCATCGCCAGCGCCGGGCCGTGCCCGTCCTTGAGCGCGCCGGGACCGACCAGGATCGCCGGCCGCTTGGCGTCGTCGAGCGCCTCGGCCGCATGGCCCGGCAGCCTGGCGAGCAGGCCGAGATCGTTGCCCAGCCACTCGACCTTGTAGGTAAGGTCGGTCTCGGGACCGATCGCGAAGACCTTCGCGCCGCGCTTGATCGCCTTGCGCACCCGGGTGTTCACCAGCGGCGCTTCCCAGCGCAAATTGGAGCCGACCAGCAGGATGGCGTCGGCATCCTCGATGCCCGCGATGGTGGTGTTGAACGCCACCGCGCCGAGGCTGGTGACGTCATAGGCCATGCCCGTCTGCCGCCCTTCGAGCAGCGCCGAGCCCATCTGCGCGAGCAGCGCCTTGGCGGCGTACATCGTCTCGCAATCGAGCAGGTCGCCGGCGATCGCCGCGACGCTCGACCCGGCATCGACCGCCGCGATCGCCGCGAACGCCTCGTCCCAGCTCGCTTCGGCCAGCTTGCCGTCCTTGCGGACATAGGGCCGGTCGAGCCGCCGCCGCACCAGCCCGTCGACATGGTAGCGCGTCTTGTCGTGCGCCCATTCCTCGTTGACGTCCTCGTTGATGCGGGGAAGCGCGCGCAGCACCTGGCGGCCGCGGCTGTCGAGCCGGATATTGGTGCCGACCGCGTCCATCACGTCGATCGCCAGCGTCTTCTTGAGCTCCCAGGGCCGCGCCTCGAACGCAGTCGGCTTGTGAGTCAGCGCGCCGACCGGGCAGAGATCGTTGACGTTGCCCGACAGCTCGCTCTTGAACGCGTGCTCGAGATAGGTCGTGATCTGCATGTCCTCGCCGCGATAGAGCGCGCCGATATCCTCGACTCCGGCAACCTCTTCGGCGAAGCGGATGCAGCGGGTGCACTGGATGCAGCGGGTCATGATCGTCTTGATGATCGGACCCATGTACTTTTCGGTCACCGCGCGCTTGTTCTCGGTGTAGCGGCTGTGGCCGCGGCCGTACGCGATCGACTGGTCCTGCAAGTCGCATTCGCCGCCCTGGTCGCAGATCGGGCAGTCGAGCGGGTGGTTGATCAGCAGGAACTCCATCACGCCCTCGCGCGCGGCCTTGACCATCGCGCTGTCGGTGCGGATTTCCTGCCCCTCGCCGGCGGGGAGCGCGCAGCTCGCCTGCGGCTTGGGCGGCCCGGGCTTCACTTCGACCAGGCACATCCGGCAATTGCCGGCGATCGACAGCCGCTCATGATAGCAGAAGCGCGGAATCTCCTTCCCCGCGGCTTCGCACGCCTGGAGGATCGTCGCCCCCTGCGGCACTTCGACTTCGATTCCGTCAACCTTCAGCTTAGGCATCGATGCCCAGCTCCTCTTTTATCAGCTCGCGTACCGCGGGGGAGTAGCCGGGAATATAGAGCCTTCCCTGCGTTTTCAGATAATTGCCATGGAACCGGATCTGATCCTTGATCACGACGCGCCAGTTTGGGTTCTCAGGGGCGAGAATCAGCACTTCCTCTGCCGCGTACAGCATGCGCGAGACGAACCATTCGTATTTCTCAAACGCATCGGCATCCTTGGGGTCGTACCCGGCGCGACCCAGCGTCGGATGATCGAAGGCCATCTCCAGATAGGTTTCCCAGGCAGCACGCGCGCTGATCTCACGCGAACGCCGCGAGTCGGTGCGACTCTTGAACACGGTGAACACGAAGGTGCACGCCCCGATAAACGCGGCAGCTGCAGCAATGAGTGCCGCCACTGGATAGGATTGAGCAGCTTGCACTCGCTATTGACCAACCGGCGCAGGTTGGGTCCCGCGCACCGCGATCAGCCCCTCGGCGATCAGTCCGCGCATCTTCTCGCGGTCGAAGCCGATCTGCGCGCCCGCGGGGGTGCACGCGCCGATCACCGGGATGATCCGCTTGACCGCGGCCTTTTCGGCGTCCGAGCGCAGTTCCGAGCGGACCAGCATGTCGGCGCCCACCGGATCGCGCTGTGCGGCGCAGCGGGTGACATCGTAATTGCCCAGCTTGGGATCGCCGCTGCCGACGAAGGGCGCCGGCGTGCCGGTCACCTCGGCGGGCTTGTCGGGATAGACGATCAGGTAGATCCGTTCGGCGATCGCGCCGCGCATCACTTCGGGCTTGTCCTTGCGGTCGCCGCAGGTCGAGCCCGCGACGAGCCGCGAGATCGCCGTCGCCGCCTCGAAGCTGCCGGGCACGGTCGCCAGCACCGCGCGCGCGCCGTCGCCATTGGCGTCGACCACGCACCCGGCGAATTCGAGCACCTTCTTGTAGGTCGAGGTCGAGACGCTCTGCGCGGCGGCCGGCTGGGCGAACGCTCCCAGCGACAGCGCAGCCAGAACCGCGAATTGCGTCTTCATCGGGGCATTCCTCATTTGGCGGACGCGGCCATGCGATAGGCAGCCTCGGCCAGTGCGCCGCGGAGGCGCGGCCTCGTGAACTCGACTGTCATGCCGTCGGGCAGGCACGGACCCAGCGTCGGGCCGAGCGCCGCGAGCGCCGCGCCCTCGCCCGAAGAGCCGGGCTGCGAGCGGAGCACCGCCATCGTCTGCTGCGGCGCGGTCTCGACGACGCAGGCGGCATAGGCGATCACGCCGACCTTGTGCTGCGCATTGCGCGGCAGGCCGTTCAGCCGATCGGCCTCGGGTACCACGAACACCGCCGCCGCGGGCCGCCGCGCCGAGGCGCCGAGCGACCCGAAATCCTGCTTGAACAGAGCCTCGGCGACGATGCCGCGCAGCAGATCGGGCTCGAGCGTGAATTCGTTGATCGAGGGGCAGCCCTTGCGGACCAAGTCGAGGATCACGTCGTTCTCGCGGCTGGTGCCCGGCACGACGCTGAGCAACTCGCCGGCCTTGTCGTAATCGCGCGCGACGCACGCGCCGAAATCGTGGAGCCCGAGCAATTCACTGGTAGCGGATGCGGGTACGGCCCGGGCCTGCTGCGGCGCGGCGAGCAGGGCCAGAGTGGCGAAGATCGCGATCATTCGACTGCCTCCTTCATGCGGGTTCGAGTTCCACCATATTTCACTGCGCGGGCGCTTTCGGCGCCATGGCGCGATGATAGAGCGCCTCGGCCAGCGCCGCACGCAGCGACTGGCGGTTGGCGGTAAGCCGGACATTGGCGACCAGGCAGGTGCCGAGCGACGGGGTGACCGCGCGCACCGCGGCGAGTTCATCCCTGCTCTCGGGCTGGGTCGCGATCAGCGCCTCGATGCCTGCGGGATTGATCGCGGCGACGCAGACCGCCATTTCCTCGACCGAGCGATCGCGCCCCGAAACCGCGGTCCACACGCTGCTATATTGCGGGACGCGCGCCAGCGGGGCGAGACCCAGCGGGCGCGGCATCTTGTCGAGCAGCGCCTCGGCGAACATGCCGCGCTGGACGTCGACCGGCGCGATCAGCATGAGCCCACCGGCGAAATGCGAACCGGTCTGGGTGTTCAGGCATTCGAGCTCGCGGGTGAACGCCGCATCGAGCTTGTCGACTTCGGCCTGGGTGGTCGCGTCGAACAGCCGCCGCACCGATTCGCCGCGCTTGCGGACCATGCAGCTCGCAAAGCCGTGCCACGCCTGCACCGCGCGCGCGTCCGATTGCTTGCCCGCCGGACGCTCGGCGCGGCGATTGACCAGCGAGCCGGTCTCGAGATCCTGCGCCGAAGCCGGGACCGCGGCGAGCATGGCGCAGGCGAGGACCAGCGCCCGCTTCATTCGGCGGCCTCCATCATCGGCGCATCGCCGCTGCCGCTGCGTTCGATGATCCGCCGCTCGAGCTCGGGGCGGAAATGCTTGATCAGCCCCTGGATCGGCCACGCCGCGGCGTCGCCGAGCGCGCAGATGGTGTGGCCCTCGACCTGCTTGGTCACTTGCTGGAGCGTGTCGATCTCGCTGATGTCGGCGTCGCCGGTGCGCAGCCGCTCCATCATCCGCCACATCCAGCCAGTGCCTTCGCGGCACGGGGTGCACTGGCCGCAGCTCTCATGCTTGTAGAAATAGCTGATCCGGCTGATCGCGCGGACGATGTCGGTCGACTTGTCCATGACGATGACGGCGGCGGTGCCGAGGCCGGAGCCGAGCGCCTTGAGCCCGTCGAAATCCATCGGGCAGTCGATAATCTGCGCGGCGGGCACCAGAGGCACCGACGATCCGCCCGGGATGACGGCGAGGAGATTGTCCCAGCCGCCGCGGATGCCGCCGCAATGCTTCTCGATCAGCTCGCGGAACGGGATGCTCATCGCCTCCTCGACGACGCAGGGGCGCTCGACATGGCCGCTGATCTGGAAGAGCTTGGTGCCCCTATTGCCTTCGTTGCCGAAGCTCGCGAACCATTCGGGGCCGCGCCGCAGGATCGTCGGGACGACCGCGATCGATTCGACATTGTTGACCGTGGTCGGGCAGCCATAGAGCCCCGCGCCCGCCGGGAACGGCGGCTTGAGCCGCGGCTGGCCCTTCTTGCCCTCAAGGCTCTCGAGCATCGCGGTCTCTTCGCCGCAGATATACGCGCCAGCGCCGCGATGGACGAAGACGTCGAAATCATAGCCCGACTTGCAGGCGTTCTTGCCGATCAGTCCGGCGGCATATGCTTCAGCCACCGCCGCGAACAGCGTCTCGGCCTCGCGGATATATTCGCCGCGGATATAGATATACGCTGCGCGCGCGCGCATCGCGAAGCCCGCGATCAGCGCGCCCTCGATCAGCTTGTGCGGATCGTGGCGGATGATCTCGCGGTCCTTGCAGCTGCCCGGCTCGGACTCGTCGGCGTTGATCACCAGGAAGTTGGGCCGATCGGGCCGCGGCTCCTTGGGCATGAAGCTCCACTTCATGCCGGTCGGGAACCCCGCCCCGCCGCGCCCGCGCAGCGCCGACGCCTTGATCCTGTCGATGATCGGATCCTGCCCGATCGCCATCAAATCCCTGGTCTTGTCCCAGTCGCCACGCTTCATCGCGGCCTTCAGCTGCCAGGGCTGAAAACCGTAGAGGTTGGTGAAGATGCGGTCCCGATCTTCTAACATTATATGGTTCCAGCAAGCACTAGCGCCCGCTCCCCTTGTTCTTGAAGAACATCACATAGACCAGCACCGCGAGCCCGATGACGATGATCGGCCCGAGCAGCGCGAAGGTCAGCCGCAGCACCCAGCCGAGCACGACGATGCCGCCGATGATGGCAAGGATCGTGAAGAGCAGATTCTTGTTGTCGCCGTTCATGCCCATTCTCCCCGGTAATCGTGGTTCTCGGTGGCCATTTGCGCGAGCGTGGTCGGGCCGCCTTCGGGGCAGCTCGCCTGGCGGCCGGTCTGCGGGCCCGGCTTCGGGCTCTCGCCGTTCGCCAGCGCATCGAGGATCGCCGACATGCGGTCGTAGTCGAGATCCTCGAAATTATCGTCGTTGATCTGGACCATCGGCGCGTTGGCGCAGACCCCGAGGCACTCGACTTCGGTCAGCGTGAACAGCCCGTCGACGGTGGTTTGGCCCTTGTGGATGCCGCGGTTCTTGCACGCGGCGAGCACATCGTCCGAACCGCGCAGCATGCACGGCGTCGTTCCGCAGACCTGGACATGGTATTTGCCGACCGGGACCATGTTGAACATGGTGTAGAAGGTCGCGACTTCGAGCAGCCGGATATACGGCATGCCCAGCTCGCGCGCGACGAACTCGATCACCGGGACCGGCAGCCAGCCCTGGGTGTCGGTCTCCGCCCCCACCTGGCGCTGCGCCAGGTCGAGGAACGGGATCGTGCACGACATCTGCCGGCCCGCCGGATAGCGCCCGAGGATCTCGCGCGCCTTCTCGGCATTGGCCTCGGTCCACGCGAACGCGCCCCAGCGCGCGCGGGTCTTGGCTTCGTCGGGGAGTTGGGGTGCGTCAGCCATGTCGGCGATTCCGAGCCTCGAACCAGTCGATGATTTTCAGGACGGCAAGCACGCCGTTGGTGAGAAAGGAGAATGAAACGGTCACGACCAGGATGCCCAGCGCGAGGCCCTGGCCCTGGCCCGCCAGCGCGCTGAGCCCGAGAGCCAGCAGCGCGAAGACACCGACGAGCATTATCGCCAGCTTGACGATGCCAAGCTTCAGCCGGCGCTCGGAAATGTCGATGGCGATGCTCACCGGTCGCACTCCCCGAACACGATATCGAGCGCGCCGAGGATCGCGGTGGTGTCGGCGAGCATGTGGCCCTTCGACATGAAGTCCATCGCCTGCAGATGGCTGAACGCGGTCGGGCGGATCTTGCAGCGGTAAGGCTTGTTCGATCCGTCGGCGACCAGATAGACGCCGAACTCGCCCTTGGGGCTTTC
>JAZKCD010000038.1:0-25928 GCA_040388355.1 Pseudomonadota bacterium
GCGGCGGCGAGGCCCAGCGCGTCAAGCTCTCCAAGGAGCTCAGCCGCCGCGCCACCGGCAACACCCTCTACATCCTCGACGAGCCCACGACGGGCCTCCATTTCGAGGATGTCCGCAAGCTATTGGAAGTCCTCCACGCGCTGGTCGACCAGGGCAACACCGTGGTGGTGATCGAGCATAATCTCGACGTCATCAAGACCGCGGATTGGGTGATCGACCTGGGCCCCGAGGGCGGCGTCAAGGGCGGCGAGATCGTCGCGGTCGGCACCCCCGAGGACGTCGCGAAGGAGCCGCGGAGCTTCACCGGGCGGTATCTGGCGCCGTTGCTCGAGCGCAAGGCGGCGCGGGAGAAGGTAGCGGCGGAGTAACGTCGGCTCGCTGCCTGCTCCAGCCGCGGCGCGTTCGGGACCACTTCGGGCGCGACATTGCATTTGGCGACTTGAGGCGCACGTTTCATGCACCCGCAGGAAACCTAGGTTTTCGTCTGTCCGCGAGCTCCGGTCCTCGCGAGTATCTCGTCCGCGGTTAGACAGCCGCGCACCTGGCCGACGCCGCAATGTCACACGGCCTACTACCCAGCCGTTCTGCATGATTGCCATAACCAATTGAATTCAAATCCTATTTGTGTGGACGTCGGCTCGCTGCCTGCTCCAGCCGAGGCGCGTTCGGGACCACTTCGGGCGCGACACCCGATCTGGCTGCATGGCGGGCACGAGCCGCGCAGCTCTCTTGGCACATCTTGCTAACATATTGATTGCATGTGTTTATTTAGCTTTTTTGCAGCATCACAGCTTGGTGCTGTGCTTGGCACGGCTCCCCCCACGGATTAGCTACCGATCATGGCCAGTTCCGGCGGTATTGAGGTACATACATCGAACATTTTCTTCGCTGCATGGTTGCGATGCCATGGCAAGGCCATTATAGGTGGTGCAGATGGCCGTGCCGGTCAGCTGGTCTGGAGAGATGCCATGGATGAGCGTGAGAAGCGGGTCAGCCTAAAGATCGACCTACTGTCAGGCACCATTGAGTTGGACGCGCCTGCCGAGAGCTTCAATGAGGCCATTGAAAAGACCAAAGAACTTGCAGCAACGCTCGATTTGCAAGGGCGCGCTGGCACTCGCCAGCCTGAACCGGCTGCATCGGCGACGGCGCCGCCAATGAGTACGGTTGAGACTGTTTCGCCGGCGCCTCCGCCGATTCGTTCTAAGACTAAAGCGACTCGTTCGGGAGAGAGGGCAGGGCGCCTCGGCAGTTATGAACCGATTCCTCACCTGCTAACTGATGAGCAGCAGATGGAGCTCATGGCATTTATGGCGGAGAAGGCACCGCCTGACCAATCTGATCGAGTTCTGGTAGCCATGGTTAAGGGCGAGCAACTGCTCAAAAAGCGCGGATTGATCTACAACGAGATTTACACACTGATGTGGTTGGGCGGTATCAAGGATTTGCCGAAAGCCCTAGATGTCGTTCTCGGAAAGATGATCCAAGAACAGTATATCGTGCGCGAAGGGCCCGGTTTCGCAGTTAAGTTCATTGGCCGCAATCGCGTTGAAAATGATTTGCCTAAGCGCGACACGAAATAGGGCGGCGATGCATTAGCATCACCGCCCTTGTTTTCGGTTCGAAGCCATTTCCTTAAGCCGAAGTGCTTCGAACGACCAAGAGAAAGGAGGAAAGCATGACTTGGTACGTCACCCGGAGATTTCCGGAAGCGGTCTAATTGACCGCTCGACCTTCCAGACCCCTTCCACAAGGGCGCGGAGCGACCGCATTGCCGATTCCAACCCGGCAGTGCGGTCGTGCATCTATATGTGCTAATTCCTTACAAATAAGTCAACATTGCTGGCCTTTATGGCCGGACACGGTGACAATTCACCCAACCAGCTGATCGCTCGGTCCGCTTCGTCACCCGCATACTCTCGCGTTGTCGCCCCGGCCAACCCTCGGGGATTACGGTGACAGTTTACTTAACCCCTAAACAACCTCCCACCGCCGCCGCCCCCACCTCAAAGCGTAAGCCGCACCGTCATCGCCAGCGGCTCCTCCGGCACGCCGTTCAGCTTCGAATAAGTCCCCGACACTTCCAGCCGCCATCCCGCGCCGGCCGAATTCGCGCGCAACGTCAGGAATTCGCTCACCGCCGCCGCGATCAGCATGTGCGCCGCCTGGTCCCCGACTGCGTTGGAATTACGGTGACAGTTCACGAAACGCACCGAACTCGCCGCCACCGGGCGCTCCGCCCTCACCCCGCGAGCCCCGCCCCTATTTCTTCTGCAGGAAAATATTCACCTGCAGCGCGTCGGGCACGCCGTCCGCATGCGGCGCCCAATCGTCGATTCTTTCGTGCAGCGTCAGGGTGTAGGTCGCCGTCTCCCACGCATATTGCGGCAGGGCGCCGTCCTGGCCCTTCACCGGCTTCATCCTGACGAAGCGCCACTCCGGGGTCGCCCGCGCGGCCATGGCGTCGATCTCCGCCGCAATGCGATCGACCCGCGCCCCCGTGCGATAGCTGCCCGAGACGTCGCACCATTTGCGCTGCTCGTCGAGGATCACGCCGGTCCAGCCGGTTCGCATCAGGGGTTCGGGAGCGTTGATGCCGCCCAGTCTCTCGCCCACCCATTGCGGCGCGAAGCCCCGCTTCTCCGAAGCGTCGGCGAGCGTCTTGGCGGACACGCCGCCCATCCACGGGATGCACATCGCCTGGAGGAACATCGCCACCGGCCCCAGCCGTTGCTGCGCGGCCGGAGCGGCCGGGGCCGCGGTCTGCGCCCCGGCGGGCGACACCGCCGCGAACAGGAGCGTGCAGGCGGCAAGTCTGGCAACCCTGGTCGAACGCATCCGGCCATCTCCTGTCCGCCGCTCCAGCGCCGCGATCGCCAAGAAAAGCCCAGAACACGCGCGAAAACAACTGCGAAGCGCCTGGTCGCGATGGCTCCACAACCCCTAGGGTTACGGTGACAGTTTACTAGATCCCCAAATCCCCTCACCCGCAAACCCTGACCCCCGCCCTCACTTCAAATCGCCGCCCCCCGTTCACCCCCTCCGGCACCGGCAGGCCCACGATCCGCACCTCGAGCCGGCATCGCCCGGCGGTCACGCGATAAAGGTCGGTGCTCACATACTCGACCCGATCCACCGGCACCCCGTCGAACGCCGCCGCGACCGCGGGCGTCTCGGTGATCGCGCGCAGCTCGGCGAGGCGCTGATAGGCGGGCGACAGTTCCGCGGGCGAGGCGGCGGAAGCGGCGGCGAACAAGGCGAAGCTGAGGATGGTCGGCATGGCTAATTCTCCTGCGATCGGGCCGAGGAGACCGAACTCCGCCGCGCTGGTCAATCCGGATTTCGGCGACAGTTTACTAAATGCACTGAACCCTCAATCCCCCATGAATTCCGCTGCCTCCACCCACCCAACACCCACCAGAACAAACCAAAAACAAACCCCTGTCCTACAACCCCCGAACCTGCATAAAACCCCGGTCCGCCCCAATCCCGCGCCCCACCCGGCGCCCCGAAACGGAGGACCTACACCATGAACGCCCGCACCGAAATCATCCCGCCCACCCCGTCCGCGCACCCCGACGACGGCCCCGACCCCCAGCCCTTCACCCCCCACCGCCATCACGGCTGGACCCCCGACAAGCAGCGCACCTTCCTCGAGGCCGTCTCCGAGGGGCACAGCATCGCGCATGCCTGCCGCATCGTCGGCCTCACCAAGCAGTCCGCCTATGCCTTCCGCAATCGCGCGCAGGGCGGGGCGTTCGCGATCGGGTGGCAGGCGGCGGTGATGATCGGACGCAACGCGCTCGCCGACGAGCTGATGGACCGCGTCCTCCACGGCACGACCGAGACCGTCACCTACCGGAGCGGCGAGACGCTCACGCGCCACCGCCACGACAACCGCCTCGCCATGGCGATGCTCACGCGGATGGACCGCGCCGCCGATGCCGCGCGCGGCGAGGCGGGGCATGCCGCCGCGCGGCTGGTCGCCGCTGAGTTCGACCAGTTCCTCGACATGGTCGGCCGCGACGGCGGCCCGGCGCGCGCGGGACTCTTCCTCGGCGCCCGCGCAGAGGAAGCGACGCCCGACGATCTCGCGCCGATCCGCGCGCTCGCCCGCGCCGACAAATGGCTGCGCGCGCATGGCGGCGAGGCCGACGTCGCGGATCTCGATCCCGCCGCCCGCGCCGGCTGGACCGCCGAGCAATGGGCCCGCGCCGAGGCCGCCGGGCTGGTCGTCCTCGCCCCCCACGCCGCCCGAGCCCGAGCCCGAAGACTCGCGCGATGGCAATGGTCAACTTGGTCAACCCGACTGCGCCGAAGACGATCGCGGCCCCGTCTGGTGGTCCGTCGCGCTCGGCGAATGGCGCACCAGCTTTCCCCCGCCCGGGGATTTCGAGGGCGAGGAGGAAGGCGACTATGGCGATTATGAGTATGAGCGCGCGCTGTCCCCCGCCGAGCAGGACGTGATCGACGATCGCTACCGCATCGAAGTCGAGGAGCAACGGGCCGAGGAGGCCCCCGAACGCGACGCCTGGTTCGGCTTCGCCCCGCCCTCCGGCGCCTCGAAACCGCCGCCGCCCGCTGCGCGCGCCGGTGAGCGGAACGGTGGCTGACCCCGCGCTGGGCCCGCGGCCTTTCCGGCCGGGCCGCTACCCGGCCCCATTGCCGTTCCGCGCCCGACACTCCATATTAACCAGCAGGCGTCATCCACATAGTTGGCCGTTCCCCGGAACGAGACGCCTCAAGCAGCCCGCTCGCCCTGCACGCGCCGCGCCTTCCCGGTGCGGCATTTCGCATATCCGAACGGGCCGCGGCCGCCTTCGTCACGACGACGCCGGCCGCGCACTATCCACCACAGGAACTTCAATGAACTTCGACACGACTCACGACGCGCGAACCGCGCATCCCTTCCGCCAGCCCGTGCTTCTGCACAGCGTCCCGCTCCACCGCCGCCTCTTCGCGACCGGCCGCACCCCGGGCGACATCGCCCGCGCCGCGGTCCGCGAAGTCCTCGGCTGACGCCGCCCGGCTCAGCCCACCACGACTCCGATGGCAATGACGTGCAGGTGGACCACCGTATCGCGATTGAGCTTGACGCCCCCCGCGCCCTGCGGGCGGATGTCGGCGGTAATCACTGCCTTCTTGCCGGCATCGAGGATGAAATTGTGCGACGCCGCCGAGCGGAAGCTAATGCTCGAGGATTCGCCCTCGAACGCATCGTCCTGCACGACATGGCCGTCGGCGTTGAGCGTCAGGACGATCCCGGCATTGGCCTTCGGGCCGACATATTGCGAGCTGCCGTGCGCGGTGGTCAGCACAAACGCGTCGTGCTTATACGGTCCGATCGGAATCTGCGCCTGCGCGGTGCTTCCGGTCGGTGCCGAGCTTTCTTCGCTGAGATTGGCGTAAAGGGGCATGGTCAGTCTCCTGTCGCATCCGGCGGATTCTCCTCGGGATGCCGTTCTGCGCGCGAAAAGTCTAGCGCCGCCCGGCCCCGGCCCCCGTGACCGCGGTCACAGCTCCCCCGCCGAGCCTCCCGGAACACCCGCGCGCCCCGCCCGTTGAACGCCCGACTCCTCAACCACGGGAAACATCATGGCCACGAAGAAGACCACCGCTCCCAAGAGCGCCGCCGACAAGCCGGCTGCCCCGAAGCCGGCAACCGCCAAGCCCGCCACCGCCAAATCCACCGCCGCCAGGCCGGCCGCCCCCCGCGCCGCGCCCAAGTCCGCCCCGCGCAAGCCCGCGAAATCCGCGGCGCCCCAAGCCGCGAAGCAAAAAGCGCCCGCGAAGCCGAAAGCCGCTGCGAAGCCCGCGTCCGCCAAGCCCAAGGCGGCAGCCCCGGCCAGGCCCACTCCCTCGGTTCCCAGCCGCGCGCTCGGAATCTTCTCGTTCGGCGCGGCCGCAGTCGCGGTCGGCGCCGCGATCGTCGAGGCCTTCCGCCGCTTCCGCGGGCCCGGCAATGCCGAACACGCCGCTCCCGATCTCGCGCTCGACCAGGACCGCCCCGGCCCCGACGACCGCGCCCCCGAGGCCTTCCGCCCCGATCCCACCGCCGCGGTCCCGGCGAGCGAGCGCGAGGCATTGCGCCCCGCGACGCTCCCCCTCGGCTCGGGGCGCGAGCTCGACAGCGTCCATTGAAAACCCTTGAACACCCAGGAGCATCCATGAGCATCTTCAGCAGCATTCGCGACGCGATCTTCGGCCACAAGACTGCCGCCCCGGCGCCGGCCGAGAAGCCGGCAATGCCCCAGATGGGCACGCCCGCGCCGGCACCTGCGCCCCAGACGGTCGATGTCGAGGAGGTGCTGATCTCGATCTCGGCGGGCAAGGGCGATCCCGCGCTCAACTGGCGCACGTCGATCGTCGACCTGATGAAGCTGCTCGATCTCGATTCGAGCCTCGCCAACCGCCAGGCGCTCGCCACCGAGCTCGGCTATGCCGGCGAGAAGAACGGCAGCGCCGAGATGAACATCTGGCTGCACAAGGCCGTGATGCAGGCGCTCGAGAAGAACGGCGGAACGGTTCCCGCCTCGCTCAAGGGCTGAGTCGGCGCGATGGCGGCGGCGCCCCGCCCGGGCGCCGCCGCCTTGCGATTCCGGCCCCGAGCGCCCATATGCGCTGCACACCAGTCGCCAACCGGGCCGCGACGGCAAACTTGCCGCACCTCCAGGCCGACGGCTGATTTCTCCCCCGACGGCGCCCGCCCGGGCCGCCGCGACTTTCATTGCTGGGAAAGGGGTCATCCATGGCCGATACCGCCGCATTCTACCGCGCCCGCGCTGCCGAGGAGCAGGAAAAGGCGAACGCCGCGACGCTCGACAATGTCCGCGACCGGTGCCTGCGTGCCGAGGCCGCCTGGCTGGCGATGGCGATCCGCGCCGAGCGTACCGCCACGCTGCGCGCCAGCCGCGAGGGCCCGGCGATCGTCGAGGCGCTGCTCGCCGAACCCGCGCTCCACTGATCCAGCCGCGCCGGAGGCCCCCATGAGCAGCACCCGCACCGCCAGCGCCCGCTACCTGGGGCTAGGCAAGGAAGGCCGCGGCAGCATCACCACCCAGTCGGGCGCGCTGACCGACCAGTTTTACGGCTTCGCGACGCGCTTCGAGAATGAGAAGGGCACCAACCCCGAGGAACTGATCGCCGCCGCGCACGCCAGCTGCTTCACCATGGCGCTGAGCTTCGCGCTCGCCCGCGCCGGCTTCAGCGAAGGCACGCTCGAGACCAGCGCCGTGGTGACGCTCGACAAGGACGATGTCGGCTTCGTCATCACCCGTTCGGACCTGACGCTAAACGCCGAGGTCCCCGGCATCACCAACGAACAGTTCGCCGAGCTCGCCGCGGGCGCCAAGGCGACTTGCCCGGTGTCGCGCCTGCTCAACGCCGAAGTGACGCTGACTCACCACCTCGCCTGACTTGCGGCCCGACTTGCAATGTAGGATTTGGTCTGGTCGGTTGAGCAGGCCGCGGATTTTCGCGGCCGCTCTTTGAACAGTCGATAGTTCTGCGCGCTAGAATGCCCGCGCCGCGTACCACAGGTAAAAGCCAAGCATCCCCGCCAGCATCGCGCCGGTCAGCCATTTCGGCCGCGCGATCGCGGCGACCGCCATCATTCCGAGCAGCGCGCCATTGGTCGCGATCACCATCGGCGTCCATATCTCGGGCCGCGGCAGCAGCACCAGCAGCGTGGTGATCAGGTTGCAGGCAAGAATCCCCGCCAGCACCTGGTGCTTGTGCCGCGCTGCCCATTCGTCGAAATCGGGCCACTCCTCGGGCTTCTCCGGAAACACCATCGACGCCGAGAAATAATAGACGCCGCAGACCGCCAGCCCGAACAGCAGCATCGCAAAGCTCGCCGGAATCAAGTCGCGCGATTGCCAGGCGATGCTCCAGAACGAGGTGAGGTCGACCATCACGAACAGCCCGAGCAACGGCGTCAGCCACCCGATCCGCACCGTGCCGTGCAGCTTCATCGTGCGCACCAGCCCCGACAGCACCTCGACCAGGCTGAACCCGAGCAGCAACCCGAACAGCGAGAAGACGAACTCGAACGCGCTCATCGTCTACTCCCCCCTCATCGCCGCCCGATCAGCCGTCCGATCCCTTCGTGCCGCCCCGGCTCCTCCTGCCCGCATTCGCGCTCGAGCGTTTCGCGGATCGCGAGCAGTTCCTTCTCGCTCAGATGCTCGATCCCGATGAATTCGTTGCGGCCGGTGTCGAGCGCGCGGATCAGTTCGTCGAGCTTGGCCTGGATCGCCGAAGCGTCGCGGTTCTGCGCATTCTGGATCAGGAACACCATCAGGAAAGTGACGATCGTCGTGCCGGTGTTGATCACCAGCTGCCAGGTGTCCGACCATTTGAAGACCGGCCCGGTCACCACCCAGGCAAGGACGACAGCCAGCGCGAGCATGAACGCGGGCGGGCGCCCGGCCCATCCGGCGACGCCCTGCGCCATGCGTTCGAACAAGCGTCCCATCGGTGCGTCTCCCCGTTAATTCCGGAGCTTAGCCGGGGGACGCGGCGGCGTCACGCGCGCTGAACGGCCGCGACGCAGCCCTTCTCGTTCCCCTGCGAAAGCAGGGGCCCAGGGTCGCAAGCGATGACCTCTGAGGCTCTGGACCCCTGCTTTCGCAGGGAACAGCGGCGCGTCTGCGTGGGGAGGCTCGCCGCCACGTCGCAAGGGCGCCGGACAGCAAAAGGGGGCCGGCATTGCTGCCAACCCCCGTGTCACCGGACTTCGGCGTTCCGATCCCGAAGGATCGAGTCGCCTGGTTTCGGCGGCATGCGCCACCCGCGCCGGCAAGGGCATGCGGGCTTTGCGTCGGTCACCGGGACCGGGGCCTCCACTCCCGAGGGAGCTTCCGCCACCGGTCCACGGCGGCCCGCTTCGAGACTGCCCGAAGGCGGCAACGAAGCCTTGCTGGATACAGGTTCCAGTCGATCCCTGGCTTCCCGCAATCGCTTGCGCGGTTGCTTCCACCTGTGGCTTCGGCCTCCGCTTGCGCGGCGACTTCCGCCAGAAGCTTCGGGTCCGCTTTCGCAGTCCTTCCACTAGGCGCCTCGGGTCCCGCTTGCGCGTTTCCTCTGGCTGGGCTGCTTCGACCACCGCTTGCGCGGCGCCTTCCGCATCCCGATCTGCACCGGGGCATCCCCGTCCCGGTTTCCTGTGTTCGCCCGAGGGCTCCCGCATTCTTCCGGACCGTGTAAGCGCTTCACTTTGCTCTGGTTTCCCTCGGCGCCGCTTCCTTCTTACAGTTATGAAACTGTCATCGATCGGCGGTCTGGGGAAGCGCGAAACGGCCGATCCGGCCTGTTGATAACGTGGATAACGGGGATAAGACGGCCTATTCGGGCCCCGGGCGCCATCCCGGCGGCGCCAGCTCGAACCCGGCAAAGTCGAAGCCCGGAACCACCACGCAGCTCACCAGTGCCCAGCCGGTCCGCGCCTCGGTAGACTGCCAGCGATTCGCCGGCGCCAGGCATTGCGGCTGGTAACCGCCCGGCACATCGCCGCCAAGCGCAAATTCTTGCACCGCACCATTTTCCTGCTCGACCAGCAGCGCGAGCGGCGCGCCCGCGTGCCACAGCCACAATTCGTCGGCATCGACTCGGTGCCAGTGCGAGCGCTGGCCGGTCTCGAGCAGGAACAGGATCGCCGTCCCGCCGGCCCGCGCACCGTCGGGCGCACCAGCCCGCCACGTCTCGCGATACCAGCCGCCCTCGGGATGCGGCGCGAGTCCCAGCGCCGCGATCAGCGCCTTGGCCGAGTCGTCCATCTCGCCCGGCCCGGCGGCGATCAGGACGTCGTCTTGGGCCTGGAGCGCGCGGTGGTCCGCTTCGGCGCAGGCTTGGCCGCAGCCGGCTTGGGCGCCGCCGTCTTCGGGGCAGCAGGCTTGGCCGCAGCCGCCTTCCTGGCGGGCGCCTTGGCCGCGGGCTTCTTCGCTGCCGGTGCCTTGGCCGCGGGCTTCGCCGCCGCCGCCGCGGTGACCGTCGCGCCGAACTTGGTCGCCGCCTCGGCGACATTCGCCGCGGCCTTCGCCACGCCGCTCGCAGCGCCCGCCGCCTTGCCCTTGGCGTCGGCAGCGGCCTTCTTGACCTTGGGATTGTCGCGCAGGCTCGCCGCCAGCGCGACCAGCCCGGCCGCGAGCAGGTCGGCGACCAGCGGGTTCTTCGCCAGCGCGGTCAGCTGCTCGCGCAGCGCCTTGGGGATCTTCACGCCCGCGATCTGCTTGGGCAGGCTCGCTACCTTGTCTTTCTTCGCCATCGCCGCGTTCCTTCGAGTTGTGACGTTAGTGTCACGACAGGACGCGCCAAGGTCAATCGAGTTCCGCAGGCCGCCCATTGCCCGCCGCCAACCGGCTGTAAAAGCGGTGGAGCTGCGCGCTGTTCGCCGCCCAGGTATAGGGCGCCGCGACCGCACGGACCGCCTCCGGATCGGGCGACTCGGCGAGCACCTCGGCAATCGCCGCGGCAAACCCCTCCGGCGTCCGCGGCGCGATCCGCCCCGCCACAGCCGAGGTTCGCAGCACCTGCCGCGCGCCGCCGACGTCGGGGATCACCACCGGGGTCCCGCTCGCCAGCGCCTCAAGCCAGGCATTGGCCAGCCCCTCGCGCTCCGACGCCAGCGCCATCACGTCCGCCGCGGCGACCAGCGCCGCGACCTCTTCGTTCGGCACGCCGCCGAGCACGCGCACCCGCTCGCCCAGCCCCAGCCGGGCGACCTGCGCCTCGAGCCGGCCCTGTTCAGGCCCCTGCCCGGCGATCCACAGATTGACCCCGGGCAACCGCGCCACCGCGTCGATCACTATGTCGTGCCCCTTGAGCGGGATCAGCGCGCCCAGCGAGACCACCAGCGGTCCGGACACGCCCAGCGCGGCCTTGCCCGCCACCCGGTCGCGCGGCGCGAAGCGGACCTGGTCCACACCGGTGGCGATCGCCTCGATCCGCTCGCCCGGCATCCCCATCGCGATCATGTCGCCGCGCATCGCCTCGGAAACCGCCAGCATCCCCGCGGCCCCCTGTCCCGCGGCGACGATCTGGCCCGATACCCCCGGCGCCTTGCCCCAACGATGGATGTCGGATCCGCGTGCGGTGATCGACACCGGCACGCCGAAATGCCGGCCGAGCGCCACCGCGGCGGGCCCGTCGGGATAGAAGAATTCGGCGGCGATCAAGTCGAACGGAAACTCGCCACGGATCGCGGCAAGCACCGGCGTCATCGCCCGTGCCAGCAGCAGCGCATGGCTGCGTCCGCCCAGCCCGGGCAAGTTGGGGAAATGCGGCCGGTGCACCGCCAGCCCCTTCCAGCGCTCCTGCATCGGCAGCAGGCTCAGCGCCCGATAGCGCGCAAGCCGCGACAGCGGCCAGGGCGGAATGCCGAGCGGCGCCACCACGCGCACCGAAACATCGCCGCGCGCCGCCAGCGCCAGCGTCTGGCGCTCGACGAAGATCCCGAAATTGGGCCGCGACGCGTCGGGGAACAGCGTCGTCAGAGTCAGCACGCGGAGCATGGCGTTCGCCTTAGCGAACCAAGGTTAACGCCACGCTCCCCATGCCGATGGTTTTAGCGGCAGCGCTTGCGCGAATTGCTGCGGTCGATCTCGCGCCCGGCAAGCCCGCCGGCGATCGCGCCGAGGATGGTGCCGGTCCCGCGTTCGCCATGGGTATCGACCGTGCGGCCGACCAGTGCGCCGCCGACAGCGCCGATCACCGCGCCGGTGGTGCCGTCCGAGCGGCGGCAATGGATCCGGCCGTCGCGGCCGCGCCATTCGCGATAGGCGTAGCGCTTGCTCTTCTTGTGGTGTGTCTGGGCCTGCGCCGAATCGGCTGGCATCACCGCTGCCACCGGAACCGCCATCGCCATCGCGCCGAGCGCGAGCATGAATTTCTGCATGATATACTCCTGTACCCTGGGCCGTCGTCCGGCCTCCGCAGCACTGAACGCCGCGCGCGCACGGTAAGTTTCGTTACGGTCTGTTCATGTTCGCATCTGCGCTGACGGCGCGTCGGCCAAGCGGTCTGAAACGGCGGTCAGCCGAGCGGATAGAGCGCCGCCGCGATCCAGCGTAGCTCGGCGCGCAGCACGCCCCAGGCGCGCGCCGCCGCGCGGCTGTCCATCACGTCGAGGCCGATGCCTTTCTCGCCAAGCGCGGCGGTCAGTCGCGGCGAGGGCCGCACCAGTGTCGAGCCCGTCCCCAGCAGCAGGAATTCGGGCCGCGGCTCGAGCGCCAGCAGCGGCGCGAGATCGTCAATGGTCAGGTCCGAAATCGCCGGCGGCGACCAGCCCTCGGCGCGCTCCGGCGTGATCAGCAGCCCGTCATAGACGCCGTCATCGACTCGGAAGCCGCGGCCCGAGAAGCCGGAAATCACCGGCCCCTCGGCGCCCGCGCGCTCCATCCGCATCAGGGAAGCTCGCGGGCCTTCACGCGCTCGGCGCCGTCGGGCCCGGTGTCCTTGGGCACGAAGCTGTCGGGCTTGAGCCGCAGCCACAACAGGATCGGCGCCGCGACATAGATCGACGAGAAGGTGCCGACGACGATGCCGAGCAGCATCGAGGCAGTGAAGCCGAAGATCACCTCGGGCCCGAGCAACAGCAGCGCGACCAGCGCGATCGCCAGCGAAAGGCTGGTCACCACGGTGCGCGACAGCGTCTCGTTGACCGAGAGGTCGAGCAGCTCGGGGATCGCCATCTTGCGGTATTTGCGCAGATCCTCGCGGATGCGGTCATAGACCACGATCGTATCGTTGAGCGAATAGCCGATGATCGTCAGGATCGCCGCGACCACGTTCAAGTCGAACTCGAGCTGGAACAGCGCGAAGAATCCGAGCGTCAATATCACGTCGTGGAACAGCGCGAACAGCGCCCCCACGCCGAACTGCCACTCGAAGCGCACCCAGATATAGAGGGTGATCCCCACCATCGCGAGCGCAAGCGCAAGGAAGCCGGTTCGGAACAGCTCGTTCGAGACCTTGCCCGAAACGCTCTCGACCGCGCCGACATGCGCGCCCGGATAGGCCTGCTCGATCGTCGCGCGGATCTTGCTCGCCGCCTTCTCCGCCGCGGTGCTGTCGCCCTCGGGCAGCGGGGTGCGGATACCGACATCGGTCGGACCGCCATATTGCTGGATCGTCGGGTCGCCGACGCCCACCGCCGCGATCCGCGCGCGCAGATCCTCGAGCGCGACCGGCTGGGCGAACTGCACGCGGACGGTCTGGCCGCCGACGAAGTCGATCCCGAGGTTGAAGCCGTTCACCACGCACAGCACGATGCTGGCGATGATCAGCAGCCCGCTGAGCGAGATCGCCCAGTTCCGGTATTTCAGGAACGGGATGTTCGTGTTGTCGGGAATCAGCTTGAACGGGCGCATGTCGGGGCGGCCTTAAATGTTGATCGACTTGGGGCGGTTGCGCTTCAGCCAGTCCGCGACGAGCAGACGGGTGAAGGTGACCCCGGTGAAGACCGACGTGACGATGCCGATCGCGAGCACCACCGCGAAGCCGCGGATCGGCCCCGATCCGATGGCGAACATGATCACCGCCGAGATGACGTTGGTGATGTTGGCGTCGAAGATCGCGCGGCTGGCTTCCTTGTAGCCGAATTCGACCGACTGGATCGCCGCACGGTTTCGCACGCGCTGTTCCTCGCGGATGCGTTCGTTGATCAGCACGTTGGCGTCGACCGCCGCGCCGATCGTCAGCACGAAGCCGGCGATGCCCGGCAGCGTCAGCGTCGCGTTGAACACCGCCATGATGCCGATGATCATCACGGCGTTCACCAGCAGCGCCAGCGTCGTGTAGACGCCGAAGCGGACATAGGTGATCAGCATGAAGATGATCACCGCCAGGCTGGCGACGATCCCCGCGAGCACGCCCTTCTCGATCGAATCCTTGCCGAGCTCGGCCGAGACGGTGCGTTCCTCGACCACCTTGAGCGCCACCGGCAGCTTGCCCGATCGCAGCGCGATCGCGAGCTGGTTGGCGCTCTCGACACTGAAGCCGCCGCTGATGCGCGCTGCGCCGCCAAGGATCGGCTCGTTGATGTTGGGCGCGGAGATCACGGTGCCGTCGACGATGATCGCGAACGGCTTGTCGCGATTCTCGGTGGTGACCTTGGCGAAGCGCTTCGATCCGGCGCCGTCGAGCGTCAGCGACACCCCGGGCTTGCCGTCCTGCGGGTCATAGTCCTGCTTGGCGTCGACCAGCATGTCACCGGTGATGATCGCGCTGCGGAACACCGCTATCTTGCTGCCGCCCTCCTGATAGGGAAGCACTTCGCTCCCCGGAGGCGCGACGCCGGTCTGGACCTGGGTGGCGTCGGCGTTGGTGTCGACCAGCTTGAACTCGAGCTTGGCGGTGCGGCCGAGCAGCTCCTTCAGCTGCTGCGGGTTCTGCAGGCCCGGCACCTGGACGACGATGCGGTTCGATCCCTGGCGGACGATCGTCGGCTCGCGCGTGCCGAGCTCGTTGATGCGCCGGTCGACGACTTCGCGGGCGTCGTCCATCGCGGTGTTGATCGCCTGCTCGAGCCCTTCCTGCGTCGGCGTCAGCACGAAGCGCGAGGTATCGATCACCTGGAGGTCCCAGATGCGCTGCCCGGTCATGCCCGCGCCGCCGCCGATCAGCGGCAGCAGCCGCTCGCGCACCGCGTCGACCTTGCTCGGGTCGCGGACGAGGAAGCTCAGCTTGCCGTTGGCGACCGAGATGTCGCCGATGTCGATCTTGTCGGTGCCGCGGCGCATCTCGAGCCGCACCGATTCGCGCATCGTGTCGAGCCGCGCGGCGGCGACGTCCTTGGTGTCGGCCTCGAGCAGCAGGTACGAGCCGCCGGCAAGGTCGAGGCCCAGGCTCACCGTCGGGTGCGGAATCCATTTGGGGATGCCGGCCAGCGTCTTCTCGGGCAGGAAGCTCGGGATGGCGAGCAGGCAGCAGATCACGATCGTGGCGATCGTGGCCCACACCTTCCAGCGGGGGAAGTCGAGCATCAGTCGTTCGCTGGCTTGCCGGTGCCGGCCGGGATCACTTCGGAAAGCGTGCCCTTGACCGCACGGACCTTGACGTTGGGAGCGATCTCAACCTCGACGAACTTCTCGTCGACCTTGACGACCTTGCCCATCAGCCCGCCGCCGGTGACGACCGAATCGCCCTTCTTGACGGCGTTGACCGCGGCCTGGAGCGCCTTGACGCGCTGCTGCTGCGGCCGGATCATCAGGAAGTAGAAGGCGACGAACAGCAGCAGGTACGGCGCCAGCATCAGGATCGAGCCGGCGGAGCTGCCTGCGGCGCCCGCGGACTGGGCATAGGCTGGAGTGGCGAACATAGGTTCCCTGAATAGCTTCGAGGGCAGGCGAAAGCGCCCGCTCCATTTCAAGCGGCGCGGCTATCACGCGGGTGACGCCTGCGCAACTAGTCTCGGCGGCGCGCAGCGCCGGCATTGGCAGGATATGCCAAAACTGCTATGTCGTCCGCCAATCAAGAGGGCCCCTCATGCCAACGCGAAACGTCGTCCTTACCGATCACCAGCAGGGCCTCATCGAGACGCTTGTCCGCTCGGGCCGCTATCAGAACGCCAGTGAGGTGTTGCGCGAGGGGCTTCGGCTGATCGAGCGCCGGGATGCACGGGATGCTGCCAGGCTCAAGGCACTGCAGGAAGCGGCACAAGTCGGCTGGGATGACGTAGCAGCTGGGCGCTACGAGGATTTCACGCTCGATGAACTCGGCGCGTTCCTGCGAGATGAGAGCGCGCAACGGGCGTGAACTCGCGCTTTCGCCTCGCCACCGCCGCGAAGAAGGATATTCGAGACATACTGGACTGGAGCGCAGTGAGGTTCGGAGAGTCGGCTAGGACTCGCTATGCGGCCTTAATTCTCGCCGGGGTCGGAGATGTGGCAGCCGATCCGCATCGCCCAGGCAGCGTTTCTCGCCCCGAACTTGGCGACGGCGCGCGCGTTTGGCACCTTCGCCACAGCCGGATTTCGCCTGACGCGTTGGAAGGAAATGTGCGGCGCCCGAGGCATTTTATTCTCTATCGCCAGGAGGGAGATCGCGTCCTCATCGGCCGTGTGCTCCACGAATCGATGGACCTGATCAGACGAACGCCATGGCTCGATGCGTAGACCGCTTGCATCCGCGCCGCCACACGCATACAGGGCGCAACCTCGGTCGGGGCGTAGCGCAGCCTGGTAGCGCATCACACTGGGGGTGTGGGGGTCGCAGGTTCGAATCCTGTCGCCCCGACCAGTCTTTCCACACCTTAGGTGTCGCTTGCGAACCCCTGCCAGGGCGCCTCGCTTTCTATCTTATTTCTAGCCGCGAAGATGGCGCCGCAGTCAGGGCGCTGCATATCCGCTCTCGCGATAGCGCATAGTACGCTAGAAACGCCGCCAGATCGGGGAAGTTCATGGTATTTGGTCTATTCGATCCGCCTCAGACGAAGGCCCAGAAGCGGGCGGCGAGTTCGGCTCAATCGCTCCGCGAACAGGCCGTACGTGATATGCTCATCGAACTTCGGATACTGATCGGTCGTCAAGAGCAAGCCCGGCAGTTGCAGCTCAAGCTTTTCAGCGCCGATCACGAAGACGCTGCGATGACGATTGCGGCGGCGATAGCTGCGGCTCAGGAGACAATAGATCGCGTCGGGCGGTTCAACGAGAGTTTTCCGCGCGAGTTGGCCGATTTGAAGCATGCCGCCGTCAACGGCGCGGGCTTTGAAGCGTTGGCAAGCTTCGAGCTAGAAGGTCGTGACTTCATGATGAAAGTTCGCGACGAGGCGAAGGCCCAGTTAGTCCCATTAGGCGTCATGATTATGGAAGCCCGTCAGTCTATAGGGGGGTGAGAAGCTGCGGATCGCCGTGCGCAGCGGCCCGTCAGGCTCGCAAAGCCCGTCGAGGATCGAGAAATGATCGGAACCGGCGATCACGACGCGCCCGGCCGCATTGCCCGCGTCCGACCACGCCTCGGCCATGCGCCGCGTCTGCTCGCCAAACGCATCCGTCTCGTCGCCACCGACGGCGAACACCGCGGGAGGCGCTGAGGCAGCGACGCGGTAGACCGGCGACGCCACCCGCGCCGCCGCTTCGTCGAGCCCGAGCTTCGCATTCAGCGAGGTCCCGACCAGCGGCACGAGGTCGAACACCCCGCTGATCGCCACCACCCCCGCGACGTCCCACCCCGCGTCCCGCGCGGCGATGCCGAGCTCGGCGACGATCTGCCCGCCCGCCGAATGCCCGACCAGGATCACCGGCCCCGCCAGAAGCGGCATCACCGCCCTTGCTGCCGCGACGATCTCCGCGACGCTCGCGTCCGGGCACAGCGGGTAATTGACCAGCGCGACGTCGAAGCCCTCGGCCACGAGCGGCGGCGCGAAGAAGCGGAAGTCGGCCTTGTCGCGCGACTGCCAATAGCCGCCGTGGAAATAGGCGACCGTCGCGCGCGCCGGGGCGGCCGCGCGGAACAGGTCATAAATCTGGCGCGGATGCGGCCCGTAGCGGATGTCGAGCGCCGCCGCGCATTCCGCCGCCGCCCGCACACTCGCCGCCGCGAACCGCGCGAACAGCGCCGCGTGGCTCGCCCGCAGCTGGCCGTCGAGATAGTCGAACTGGGGCGATCCCGCGCCCATGCCGCCCTTCAGCGCGGCTTGCGGAAGCGCATCGCGAACTTGTCGGTGTGCCCCTTGATCGCCGGATCGTCGACCTTGGCGGTGTGCGGATCGGCGGTATTGGCGAGCACCGCCGACTCGCCGTCGAGCCTGAACCCCGCCGCCGCCACTTCGTCGCGCACCGCCTGCGGATCGATGCGGTGGAGCGTCGCAGTCGCGGTCACCCCCGTCCCCGGCGCGGCATGGTCCTCGACATAGAAGCGCCCGCCCTTCTTGAGCACTGCGAACACCGCCCGGTTGAGCGCCACGACATTGGCGGTCGGGCCGTTGTGGAAATCGTGGTAATTCTCGGATGTCCACACCAGGTCGACCGGCTCGGGCAGCGCCAGCGCGACATAGTCGGCGACGACGATCTCGACATTGGGATAGGGCGCCAGCGCCGCCCTGAGCCGGTCCAGCGCGCCTTCGCGCGCGGCGAAACCCTTCGACACCACCGCATAGACCTTGCCCTTCGGCCCCACCGTCCGCGCCAGGATCCGCGTATAGTAACCGCCGCCCGGTGCCAGCTCGGCAACGCGGTCGCCGGGCTTCACCCCGGCAAAGGCGACGATCTGCGCGGGCTTGCGCGCGGCGTCGCGGGCGACGTCCTCGGCCGGGCGCGCCGGATCGGCGACTGCGGCCAGCACCGCCGCCGACGGCTTCTGCGCCAGCGCGCCGGGAGCCGCCACGGTCAGCGCGAGCGCCGCCGCGACGATCGCAAGGGGTCGAATGGCCATCTGGTCTCTCCGTCGACGCGGGCCCTGCCGGCCCTTGCCGGTCTGATGCCCGACCCGCACCGCCAGCGCAACGTCCAGCCCATCGCGCGGCTCATCGCAAAAGCGCCGGTCTAGGTAGATCACACCATTGCAATGGCTTGGCGGGCGGGTACCATCGCCGCTTCGCAACCGGGGGGTTTCGACGATGTTCATGCGTCCGGTCATGCTGACCGCTTTCTCCAGTCTGGTTCTGGCGACGCCGGCGCTCGCCGCGACCCGGGACCATCACGCCACCGCCATCGCGCCGTGCGACGCCGATACCCCGTTCGACGGCGTCTTCGACACCGTCGCCTTCCGCCCCGACAACGGCTATTTCCCCGATGACGAGGAAGCCGCGCCCGACAGCGACGAGCAGGCCGTGCCCGACGAGGGCGACGAGGGGGGCGACGATCCCGCGGCCGAAGGCGACGACGAAGCCGCCCCCGATGGCGAGGGCTGCGCCGAGATCATGGTCGCGCCGTACGATCTCTTCATCCGCCCGCCGGAGCAATCGCCCGCGCCGGCGGCGCTGCGGCGGCGCAGCCATGCGGTGCAGCGACCCAGTCTGATCTAACCTGTTCCCCTGCGAAAGCAGGGGCCCCGGAGCCAAGCAGTGCGCCGCAGGTGACCCTGATCCCTGCTTCGCGGCAATTCCGCATCTTACAAACCCGTCATCAGCCACAGCGGATGAGCGGCAATGTCAGGTACGGAAACGCATTGGACCGAGGGTCGGACACGGCCTTCGGGGTATCCCCGTCATAGTGGCACAGGTCCGAGCGACCCAGGACAAACCCTGCGAAGTTCGCCTTCGGCTGTCCAGCACCTGCCTCTTCAAAGCGCCGGATGGCATGGGCATCCCGTGCAGGGAACCGTGGTTTCAACCATTTGTTGACTTGTTGGACTTACCTATCATAATGATAGGCGGATGACCAACGTTGTGCCGTTCGGGAACTCTCCCGCTCACGCTCGGAAAATGATCTCTGAGCTTGCTGCGGATTCGGACCGCATCGTTGTGTTGTCACATGGACAAGGCAGGGCGAAATCGCGTGGGATCACCCGACGCCAGATTGAGCTTTGCGTACAGAAAGGAGTTATTATCGAGGGACCGTTTTTGAATAATCACAATAACTGGCAGGTAACGCTTCAAAGGCAAGCCGCTGGCGAAGAAATCATTTGCGTTGTGGCGATAGATTGGCCGAACCGGCTATTGGTCATCACAGCCTATTAGGTGACTAGAGATGGCATATCACTATGTGGATAGCGGTCTCGATAATGTGTATCTGGAAAACGGCTACACCGAGCATGAGACCGCCTACGGAAAGGGTCTATCGATCCAGGATACCGAGGGTCTTCACAAGATTATCGGAGAGTGGCTCGTATCGCTCCCCAAGCCCTTGAATGGGGCAGAGCTTCGTTTCCTGCGCTTGGAAATGGAGATGACCCAGCGCAATCTGGCAGGGGTGTTTGCCAGCACGGAGCAGAATGTGCGCCGTTGGGAGAAGGCGCGCGACCGTGCCATTCCCGGCCCGGCTGATAGGCTCCTGCGCGTGCTTTATTGCGAGTACGTCGGTGGCGATGGCTCTGTGCGGGCTATCGTTGATCGCTTGGCCGAGTTGGATCAGGTCGAGTACGCCGACGCCTGCTTTAGCGATGACCCCGAAGAGGGTTGGCGCATCGCGGCCTAAGAGGGCGGCCCCACTCAACGGGGCCGCCGCTCAATTCCCGCCCTCGACACATCGATAACGGAACCAAGCTCAATAGCTTACATGCGGCGCCCTCCTAACTAGGAGGGCCGCCTAGTCCCTAGGGTTTGATATATACGTAATTGCCGCTTTCGCAGGGGAACACGGCTGCTCAGGAACCGCGCAACGGGATTACGCCGCGATCGCCTCCAGCTTTTCGCTCGCCTCCAGCCACGCCGCTTCGGCCGCGTCGATCCGGCCCGCCAGCTCGGCGCGCTGCTTCATCAGCTCGGTCATCGTCAGCTTGGCCAGCCCCGCCTCGGCGCTCGGCGGATCGAACATCGCCAGCTCGACCGCCGCGCGCTGCGCATTGAGCCTGGCCAGCGCGCTTTCGGCATCCTTGGCCGCCTTGCGCAGCGCGGTCCCCTGCTCCCGCGCCTGCGCCGCGGCGCGGCGGGCGTCCTTCTTGCTGAGCTTGGCCCCGCCGCCGCTCTTCGCGGCATCCGAGGCGTCCTTGGTCAGCACGAACGAGATGTAATCGTCGAGCGACCCGTCGAACTCGGTCGCGGTCCCGCCATCGACCAGCACCAGCCGGTCGGCGGTCATCTCGAGCATGTGGCGGTCATGGCTGACGATCACCACCGCGCCCGAATATTCGTTGAGCGCCTGGATCAGCGCCTCGCGCGCATCGACGTCGAGATGGTTGGTCGGCTCGTCGAGGATCAGCATGTGCGGCGCATCCCGCGTGATCAGCGCCAGCGCCAGCCGCGCCCGCTCGCCGCCCGACAGCTTGCCGACCTGCGTCGTCGCCTTGTTCCCCGCGAAGCCGAACCGCCCGAGCTGCGCGCGGACCGCGCCCTGGCTCGCGCCCTTCATCAGCACCGTCATGTGCTGGAGCGGAGTCTCGCTCGGCTCGAGCTCCTCGACCTGGTACTGAGTGAAATAGCCCACCCGCATCTTGCCCGAGGCCGCCATCGCGCCCTGCATCGGCGCCAGCTGCGCCGCGAGCAGCCGCGCCAGCGTGGTCTTGCCGTTGCCGTTGCGCCCGAGCAGCGCGATCCGGTCGTCGGGATCGAGCCTGAGGTTGAGCTTCCGCAAGATCTCGACATCGCCATAGCCGACCGAGGCCATGTCGAGCGTGATCAGCGGCGGCCGCAGCTCGTCGGGGCTCGGGAAATCGAAATGCAGCGACGGATCGTCGAGCAGCTCGGCGATCGGCTGCATCCGTGCCAGCGCCTTGGCGCGCGACTGCGCCTGCTTGGCGGTCGACGCGCGCGCCGAATTGCGCGCGACATAGTCCTGGAGCTTGTCGCGCTCGGCCTGCTGCTTGGCCCGCGCCGAGGCGAGCTGCGCCTGCCGCTCCGCGCGCTGGCGCTCGAACGCGTCATAGCCGCCCGGATAGAGCGTCAGCTTGCCGCGATCGAGGTGGAGGATATGGTCGACGACATTGTTGAGGAAGTCGCGCTCGTGGCTGACGATCAGGATCGTCGCGGGGTACGAGATCAGGAAGTCCTCGAGCCACAGCACCGCCTCGAGATCGAGATGGTTCGAAGGCTCGTCGAGCAGCAGCAGATCGGGCTGCGAGAACAGCAGCGACGCCAGCGCCACCCGCATCCGCCACCCGCCCGAGAAATTCTCGAGGGCACGGTGCTGCGCCTCCTCGTCGAAGCCGAGCCCGACCAGGATCCGCGCCGCGCGCGACGGTGCGGCATGCGCGTCGATCGCGTTCAGCCGCTCGTGGATCTCGCCCAGCCGGTCGGGATCATGGCTGTGCTCGGCTTCCTCCAGCAGCGCCGCACGCTCCGTATCGGCCGCCAGCACCGTCTCGAACGGACTCGCGCTGCCTCCGGGCGCTTCCTGCGCGATATAGCCGATCCGGCTCCCACGCGGCATGTCGACCGATCCGGTATCGGGCTCGAGCTGGCTCGCCACCACCTTGACCAGCGTGGTCTTGCCCGCGCCGTTGCGCCCGATCAGCCCCACCCGCCCGCGCGGCGGCAGCTTGGCGGTGGCGCCGTCGAGGATCGTGCGTCCGCCGAGGCGCACCGTGATGTCGGTCAGGTTGAGCATGCGCGCCGCCTAGCAGCGGATGCCCGTCATCGCCACCCCCGTGGCCGTCACTCGGGCGGCGTATAGTTCCACGCGCTTGCCGGGACGTCGGGGGCGAACATGTCCTTGGTCCACAGCACGGTCAGGGTCAGCAGGATGATCAGCCCGATCCCGGCGAGCAGAGTGACCGCGGTATAGGCGAGCACGCGCTTCTTCGGCGCGTGCATCACGATCGGCAGCCCGACGAAGATCAGGACCATGCTGTAGAGCCCGGCAAATTCGAACCATCTGAGGATCGGCAGCAGCTCGAAGACCCCCGCGAGGTACATCGCGGTCGCGCCATAGGCGGCGAGCTTCATCGCCTGGACCTCGTCGCGGCGCCCCTTGAAGGTGACGGCAAGCCCGTTGACGATCCGCGCCAGCACATAGACCCCGAGCAGCGACAGCGCATAGCCGATCAGCGCCTCGGTCACCGCCGAGATCAAAGGCGGCGGCATGTGCATCCCGTCCCCGGTCACCCCGGCGACCTGCGATCCGATCAGCTTGACGATCGGCCCGATCGCCGCCAGCGGCGCGACCCAGCCGGTCATGATCGCGCGCACGGTGGTGGGCTCGGCCTCGATCCGCGTCCATTCGGCCTTCGGATTCAGCAGCAGCGCCGTGGCGCGTCCGATCAGTTTCATTGGCATGGCGGTCATAACGCAGCCGAAGCGAAATCGGGTCCCGATTGCAGCCCGCGAAATCGCTCCCCATATGGCCGCCATGAGCGGAAACAACTCCACCGTGTGGCACGGCACCACCATTCTCTCCGTGCGCAAATCGGGCAAGGTCGTCATCGCCGGCGACGGCCAGGTCTCGGCGGGCAACACCGTGATGAAGCCCAATGCGCGCAAGGTGCGGCCGCTGGGCGACGGATCGGTGATCGCCGGGTTCGCCGGCGCCACCGCCGATGCCTTCACCTTGTTCGAGCGGCTCGAGGCCAAGCTCGAGCGCCACCACGGCCAGCTGATGCGCGCCGCAGTCGAGCTCGCCAAGGACTGGCGCACCGACAAATATCTCCGCAACCTCGAGGCGATGCTGATCGTCGCCGACAAGGACGTGACGCTGGTGATCACCGGCAACGGCGACGTGCTCGAGCCCGAGGCCGGCGTCGCCGCGATCGGATCGGGCGGCAATTTCGCCCTCGCCGCCGCGCGCGCGCTGGTCGACTATGAATCCGACGCCGAGAAGATCGCCCGCCAGGCGATGAAGATCGCCGGCGAACTCTGCGTCTATACCAACGACCGGCTGACCGTGGAGAGCCTCGACAGCGCAAGTTGATCCCGGACGCCTTCCAGTGCCGTCCTGCGCGTGACAAGCCGGTGTGATCGGACTAGCCTTCGCTCAACTTGGGAGAAGCCGTCATGCAGCTGAGCCAGTTCGCCCGCGCAGTGATCCTCGGCATCGCCGCCCTTGGCCTCTCCACCGCGGCCAGCCCGCCCGCCAGCGCCGATTTCTATGTGATTGCCGATGGCGGGCCCGAGTCCGGCGCGCTCACCGCGCTGGTCTCCGCGCGGTTGCAGGCCCGGGGCTATCGCCTCGCCGGCGCGCCCGAAGAAGCGGATATGCTGGTGAGGGTCCGCTATCACCTCGATACCGGGCGAACCTATCGCGGCATCGGCGATAATCCCAAACGGTCGAAGTATAATCCGGAGGAATTTACGTCGTCGGGCCCTTCGCGCTTCGCGCTTACGCCGGTCGGCGCGGAAAAGACCGATTTCGGCTGGGCGGGCCCGCACCGAAACATGGCGTACAATGCACAGGTCGAAATCCGGATCGTCCGGCGCGCCGACAATGTCCGCCTGTTTATCGGCAGGGCGAGCAAGCACGGCGCGGGCAATCCCTCGGCGGCGGTCCCGACGCTGGTCGAGCAGAGCCTGACCCAGTTCCCGGCGGCACGCTGAGCCGGGATGGTGCTTCCTAAGTCCCCCTCCCGCTTGCGGGAGGGGTTAGGGGACGGCATGTTCCGGGCCGTGGAACCGAAACCTCCCCTCCCCCGACCCCTCCCGCAAGCGGGAGGGGAGATTCAGCGCCGCCACCTCCTCGGCGCCGCCGCGCTGGCGCTCCCCGCCTGCAAACCCATACGCCCCGCCCCAGGCATCGCCGCCCCGCTCGACCCGCGCTGCCTGCCCCCGGTCCGTGTCTCTCCCGACCGCGTGATCCGCACCGTCGCCGGGCTGCGCCCCTATCGCGCTTCGGGCTTCGTCGTCCGCGCCGAGAGCCTTGCCGGCAAGCGCCTCGTCCATAATTACGGCCATGGCGGCGCGGGCATCACGCTCAGCTGGGGCACTTCGCGTCTCGCCGCCGATCTCGGCCTGCCCGGCCATTCGGGCCCGGTCGCCGTGATCGGCGCGGGGATCATGGGCCTCACCACCGCGCGCCTGGTCCAGGAGGCAGGCTTCGCCGTCACGCTCTACGCAAAGGCGCTCCCGCCCCACACCACGTCGAACATCGCCGGCGGCCAATGGGAGCCGTTCGGCCATTTCGAGGAGGACCGGGTCGGCCCCGAATGGCGCGACCAGTTCGCCCGCGCGCTCGATTACAGCTGGCGCCGCTTCCAGATCATGGTCGGCGACGATTACGGCATCCGCTGGGTCCCGACCTACCGCCACACAAGGCGCGATCCGTCGCGCCCGAACGACCACGCCCGCTACATGCCCGGCCTCCACCTCGTCCCGCGCGAGCACCACCCCTTCCCGATCGACAGCGGCCATATCCTCCGCTTCGACACGATGTATGCCGAGACCGGCCGCCTGCTGAACCAGCTGATCAAAGACGTGCAGATCGCCGGCGGCCGCATCGCGATCCGCGACTTCGCCACCCCCGCCGATATCGCAGCGCTTCCCGAGGCGCTGGTGTTCAACTGCACCGGCCTCGGCGCCCGCGCCCTGTTCGGCGATACCGGCCTGATCCCCGTGCGCGGCCAGCTCGCGGTGCTGCTCCCCCAGCCCGAGGTCCGCTACGCCTTCAATGGCCCGATGGGGTACATGTTTCCGCGCCCCGACGGCATATTGTGTGGCGGCACCTTCGAGCGCGGCGTCGAAATCGCCGAGCCCCAGCCCGGCGATATCGCGCGCATCCTCGCCAGCCACGCCGCCTTCTTCGGCGCTTTCCGCTGCACCGCTTGAAGCGCGCGCCCGCGCCCCACATCTAGGGTGCAACCAAGCACGGAACCCCATCCCCCCATGAACGAAGCCCTCACCCCCAAGGCGATCGTCGCCGCCCTCGACGCGCACATCATCGGCCAGCACGATGCCAAGAAGGCAGTCGCGGTCGCGATGCGCAACCGCTGGCGCCGCCAGCAGCTCTCGGCCGACCTGCGCGACGAAGTCACGCCCAAGAACATCCTGATGATCGGGCCCACCGGCTGCGGCAAGACCGAGATCAGCCGCCGCCTGGCGAAGCTCGCCGACGCGCCCTTCGTCAAGGTCGAGGCGACCAAGTTCACCGAGGTCGGCTATGTCGGCCGCGACGTCGAGCAGATCGCCCGCGACCTGGTCGAGGAAGCGATCCGGCTCGAGAAGGAGCGCCGCCGCACCGCGGTCAAGGACAAGGCCGAGGAAGCGGCGATGTCGCGCCTGCTCGACGCGCTCACCGGCAAGGACTCGAGCCTCGCCACCCGCGAAGCCTTCAAGCAGCGCTTCAACGAGGGGCTCCTCGACAGCACCGAAGTCGAAGTCGAAGTCGAGCAGGCCCAGCAGATGCCGTTCGAAATCCCCGGCGGCGGCGCGCAGATGATCAATCTCGGCGAGATGATGGGCAAGGCGTTCG
>JAZKCD010000039.1:0-94199 GCA_040388355.1 Pseudomonadota bacterium
TCCTCCTCGAGGCTGGCGAGGCCGCCTTCGTCGAGCGCGCGCTGCGAGGGGAAGATGCCTTCCTCCCAGCCGGCGAGGAACACCGTGTCGAACTCGAGGCCCTTGGCGGCGTGGATGGTCATGATCGTGACCTTGGGCTCGTCGGCCTGGGCTTCGTTGTCCATCACGAGGGAGACGTGCTCGAGGAAGGCGGTGAGGGACTCGTATTCCTCCATCGCGCGGACCAGCTCGTTGAGGTTTTCGAGGCGGCCGGCGGCGTCGGCGGTGCGGTCGGCCTGCCACATTGCGGTGTAGCCGCTCTCGTCGAGGATGATGCGGGCGAGCTCGGGGTGGGGGAGAGTGTCGCCCATCGCGCGCCAGCGGGCGATGTCGCCGACGAGGTTGCCGAGCGAACGGCGGGCCTGGGGGGTGAGCTCGTCGGTATCGAGGATGCGGGCGGCGGCGACAGTGAGGGGGAGGCCCTCGGCGCGGGCGAGCTGGTGGACCTTGGCCAGCGCCTTGTCGCCAAGGCCGCGCTTGGGGGTGTTGACGATGCGTTCGAAGGCGAGGTCGTCGGCGGGCTGGGCGACGGTGCGCAGATAGGCGAGCGCGTCGCGGATCTCGGCGCGCTCGTAGAAGCGGAAACCCCCGACGATGCGATAGGGCATGCCGATCGCGATGAAGCGGTCCTCGAACTCGCGGGTCTGGTGCTGGGCGCGGACGAGGATCGCGACGGCATCGAGCGAGAGACCGCCGCGCTGCTGGCCCTCGATCTCCTCGCCGACGCGGCGCGCTTCCTCGGGGCCGTCCCAGATGCCGAGGACGCGGACCTTCTCGCCCTCGGCGTGCTCGGTCCACAAGGTCTTGCCGAGGCGGCCGGCATTGTTGGCGATCACGCCCGACGCAGCGGCAAGGATGTGCGGGGTCGAGCGGTAATTCTGCTCGAGGCGGATCACCTTGGCGCCGGGGAAGTCCTTCTCGAACTTGAGGATATTCTCGACCTGCGCGCCGCGCCACGAATAGATCGACTGGTCGTCGTCGCCGACGCAGCAGAGATTCTTGCGCTCCTGCGCGAGCAGGCGGAGCCAGAGATACTGGACGCTGTTGGTGTCCTGATACTCGTCGACCATGATGTAGCGGAAGCGCTGCTGATATTGATCGAGCACGTCGCGGTGGGTGCGCAGGATGGTCAGGACGTGGAGCAGCAGGTCGCCGAAGTCGCAGGCATTGAGGGTCTTCAGCCGGGCCTGGTACGCGGCGTAGAGCGTCTTGCCGCGGCCATTGGCGTATTGCTCGGACTCGCCGGCGTCGAGCATCTCGGGAGTCAGGCCCTTGTTCTTCCAGCCGTCGATCAGGCCGCCCAGCTGGCGCGCGGGCCAGCGTTTCTCGTCGAGATCCTCGGCGGTGATGAGCTGCTTGAGCAGGCGGAGCTGGTCGTCGGTGTCGAGGATGGTGAAGTTGGACTGGAGCCCGACCAGCTCGGCGTGGCGGCGGAGCATCTTCGCGCCGATCGCGTGGAAGGTGCCGAGCCAGGGCATCCCCTCGACTGCGTCGCCGACGAGGCGGTGGACGCGCTCCTTCATCTCGCGCGCGGCGCGGTTGGTGAAGGTGACGCTGAGGATCTCCGAGGGGTAGGCCTTGCGGGTCCACAGCAGGTGGGCGAGGCGCGCGGTGAGCGCCGCGGTCTTGCCGGTGCCGGCGCCAGCGAGGACGAGCACCGGGCCCTCGGTGGTGAGCACGGCTTCGCGCTGGGGGGCGTTGAGGCCCTTGAGATAGGGCGGGTCCTGGGTTTCGGCGGGGAGACTCATCGGCGAACAGGTAGGGAACGCGAGCCGAGGGGGCAAGCGCGATCAGGCGAGCGGCTTGCGGCAGGCGAAGTCGTACATCTGCGCGAACAGGCGGAAATCCTTGCGCTCGAGCGCGGCCCAGGCGGCATAGTCGCGGCGCCACGGGTCCTCGGGGTGCTCGCGGCGGTAGCGGGCGTAATCGGGGCGCGCGGGGAGGCGGAAGCCGCAGAAGTCCAAGCCCTGGCGCTCGATCCCGCGGCGGATGCGGTCGACGGTGAACGGGTCCTCATGGCGATGGAGGACGAGATCGTGCACGCCGCCGAGGAAGAAGAAGGCGGGCGAGCGGGTGAGGCGGTGGGGCGGATCGTCGCCGAGCAGCCGGGCACGGGCCTCGCGGAGCAGGTCGTCGTCGAGGCGGCGGTCGAGCAGGTCGGCGAGCCGCGCGCGGGCGGCGAACACCGCGAGGCGGGCGACATGGCTGTAGACCATGATGCGCTGGACTCCGCCGGGGCGGAGCACCTCGGTCAGCGCCGCCCAGCCCGCCTCGGGATCGGGCAAGTGGTGGAGCACGCCGCAGCACGAGATGAAGTCGAAGGTCCGGCCCATCTGGGCGACGGTGTGGAGGTCGCGCTGCTCGAAGGCGATGTTGGTCGCGCCATTGGCGGCGCAATGTTCCTCGGCATAGGCGAGCGAAGTCGCGCTGATGTCGATCGCAGTGACGCGGCCTTTCGGGTTCCAGCGCGACATGCGCAGCGCCTCGCGCCCGGTGCCGCAGCCGGCGACGAGGATCTCGGCGTCCTCGGGCACCCAATGCTCCGCGCCGGGGCCGAAGTTGCGGTAGAAGCCGCGGAGCGATTCGCCGGGCGGGCTCATCACCCGGCGCCAGATCGGGAAGGGCCAGCTGGCATATTGCTCGGCGACCGCCTGAGTGACGGGGGAATCGTAGGTCTTTGCCACCGTCCGCGGGTTGGGCGGGCGATAGGCAGGGGCGATCGCGGCGCCGGGCGCGGCGTCGAGACGGGCGCGTTCCTCGGCGTCGAACAGCCAGGCGCCGCCGTTGAGCCTGGCCTGGGCGAGCAGGGCGGCGAGGCTCAGCGGGTAATCCGCGGCGCGGTCCTCGAGGAGGAGCCAGCGGCGCAGGCGAGTGAACAGCGCCTCGACGTCGAGGCTGCCGACGAAGCTCTCGGCGAGCAGCGCGCGCGGGAAGGGCTCGGCTTCGAGCCAGTCCGCGACGGCCTCGGGCTCGGCGTCGAGCGGGAGGCGGCCGCCGTTGCGGAGCGCCGCCCAGCCCGCGGGGGCGAGGAGATAGGGGTCGAGCTCGGGGTCGATCAGCAGCGCGTGAAGCTGGGCTTCGCGCGCGGGATCGGCGTGCTCGGGCTCGCGGTGGAGCAGGCGGACGAGCAAGGCCTTGTCGGTGAAGTCGCCTGGGGCTTCGTCGAGCGCCTGCCAGGCGCAGGCGACCGCCGACGCGGTGTCGCCGGCATTGTCGAAATTGACCGCGGCGTGGCGGGGGTTGGGGGCGGTCGGCTTCGTCGTTGGCATGAGGCGGCTTAGGCAGAGCGGAGGGGCGGGGGCAAGGGTGCCTCTCCCGTTCTCCTGCGAAAGCAGGAGCCCAGGGTCACGCAATTCAGCCATTGTGACACTGGGCTCCTGCTTTCGCAGGAGATCAGAAGGGGCAAGGCGAGAATGGAGTTATCCACAGCCCCTGTCATCGATATGTCATTACGCTGTCACATCCGGCCGCCAGACGCCCGTTCGACATGGCCACTCTCGCTCTGGACCAAGCCCCGCCGGCACCCGCGCCGGAAGGCACGCGATTCGACTATCAGTCGCATCCCCTCGCAAAATTCCTGTTCGTCGCGATCCTGCTGGGGGCGCTCGCCTTTGCCGGCTGGAGCGTGCTGGACGACACCCGCGGGGTGGGCGAGACGCTCGAGCTGGGGGTGTTCGCGTTCCTCGGCGTGGCGCTGCTGATCGCGCTGGGCTTCGAGTTCGTGAACGGGTTCCACGATACCGCCAACGCGGTCGCGACGGTGATCTACACCAATTCGATGCCCGCGCATGTCGCTGTGGTGTGGTCGGGCTTCTTCAATTTCCTCGGGGTGATGCTGTCGAGCGGGGCGGTCGCCTATGCGATCATCACGCTGCTGCCGGTCGACCTGATCCTCAATGTCGGCAGCGCGGCGGGGTTCGCGATGATCTTCGCGCTGCTGTTTGCGGCAGTGATCTGGAACCTCGCGACCTGGTATGTCGGGCTGCCCAACAGCTCGAGCCATACGCTGATCGGATCGGTGCTCGGCGTCGGGCTGGCCAACCAGCTGATCCTGCAGGGGTCGCGCGGCGGCACCGCGGGAGTCGACTGGGGGCAGGTGCAGAAGGTGCTGACGGGCCTGTGGATGGCGCCGCTGATCGGTTTCGGCGCGGCGCTGCTGCTGGTGCTGGTGATGCGGCTGCTGGTGCGGCGGCCCGAGCTGTACCGCTCGCCCGAGGGCAATGCGCCGCCGCCGCGGGGCATCCGCGCGCTGATGATCTTCACTTGCACCGCGGTGTCCTTCACGCACGGCAGCAATGACGGGCAGAAGGGCATGGGGCTGATCATGCTGATCCTGATCGGCTGCGCGCCGACCGCCTATGCGCTCAACCGCACCTTGCCCGCGAGCGAGACCCCCGCGTTCGTCCAGACCGCCAATGTTGCGACGTCGGTGTTCGATGCGCGCGGCGGCGCGGTCGACATGCCGGTCGAGCAGGCGCGCGGGCTGCTGACGGTCTCGCTCCAGCAGCACCGGATCGACACGCCGCAGACCTATGCCGCGCTCGAATCGCTGTCGCGCGATCTGAGCGCGCGAGTCGCGGGCTATGGCTCGCTCAAGGCAGTGCCCGCCGAGGCGACGCACAATGTCCGCAACGACATGTACCTCGTGCTCGACAGCACAAGGCTGATCACCAAGAAGCCGCCCGCCGATTTCTCCAAGGCCGATGTGAGCGCAGTGAAGGCCTATCAGACACGGCTGGAGGCGGGGACGCGGTTCATTCCCTTGTGGGTGAAGATCGTCGTCGCGATCGCGCTGGGGCTGGGGACGATGATCGGCTGGAAGCGGATCGTGATCACCGTCGGCGAGAAGATCGGCAAGCACCAGATGACCTATGGCCAGGGCGCCGCCTCCGGGCTGGTGACCGCGGGGACGATCCTGGCGGCGGACCAGTTCGGGCTGCCGGTGTCGACCACGCATATCCTGTCGTCGAGCGTGGCGGGCGGATCGGTGGGGAGCGGCGGCGGATTGCAGGCGCGGACGATCGGCAACCTCGCCGCGGCATGGCTGCTGACGCTGCCGGTGGCGATGGCGCTTTCGGGCGGGTTGTACTGGCTGCTGCTGGCGGTGGTGAAGGCGATGGGCGCGGGGTGATTTTCCCCGCGGTATGAGATTCAGTTGTCGCCCGGCTCGCAATACACCCCGTCACCCCGGACTTGTTCGGTGCGTATCCCCATCGAGCAGGGACGCGTGTTTCTGTTCCCCTGCGAAAGCAGGGGATCAGGGAAGTACCTGCCCCAAGGGGATAAGCACCGAACAAGTCCGGGGGTCCATCTCGCGTCTGGCGGCTGCCATCTAGCCTTCACTATTGCCGGCGCGGCAAGCGTGGACCCCGGCACAAGGCCGGGGTGACAGCGGGGGTTCGACTGACCTTAGACGCCCAGTAATTTCGAGGAATATTCGAGACTTAGGACGAGGCCCTTCGCATCGGCGCGAAGATCGGCCTTGATGCGGTCGGCGGGGTTGGCGAGATAGACGAACAGCCCGGCGGCGAGCGCGAGCAGGGTGGCGGAGAGCAGCCGTCTTGCGCTGGATTGCCGCATCGTCCGGGCCCCTTTGCCGCTGTGTCCGAAGGTGCAACGATTAGGGGCGCGAAGCTGTCGCGCAGATGAACAAAAGCCTCTAAGTCCCCCATGCTCCCCTGCGAAAGCGGGGGTCCACAGTCACAAGCGCTGACTTGCCTGGCTCTGGACCCCTGCTCTCGCAGGGAAGCAGAAGGGCTTGTTCGACAGGATGAGCGCTTTCAGCTTCGAACGGGGGACGGCATGACCGCACAGCCTGCATCGCACCGGCGCATCCTGACCGCGAGCCTGGTCGGCACCGCGGTCGAGTTCTACGATTTCTACATCTATGCGACCGCGGCGGCTTTGGTGTTCCCGGCGCTGTTCTTCCCCGCCGAGGACCCGGCGGTGCGCCAGCTCGCCTCGTACGCCAGCTTCAGCGTCGCCTTCTTCGCGCGGCCGCTGGGGGGCCTGGTGTTCGGGCATTTCGGCGACCGGATGGGACGCAAGTCGACGCTCGTCGCGTCGCTGATGCTGATGGGGCTGTCGACGCTGCTGATCGCCTTCCTGCCGACCTATGCGATGGTCGGCTGGGTCGCGCCGGTGCTGCTGTGCCTGCTGCGCTTCGGCCAGGGGCTGGGGCTGGGCGGCGAATGGGGCGGGGCGAGCCTGCTCGCGGTGGAGAATGCACCCAAGGGCTGGGCGTACCGCTATGGCAGCTTCCCGCCGATGGGGGCGCCGGTAGGGTTCCTGTTCGCCAACGGATTCTTCCTGCTGCTGGGGACGTGGCTGAGCGACGACCAGTTCCGCGACTGGGGCTGGCGGCTGCCGTTCCTGGCAAGCGCGGTGCTGGTCGGGCTCGGGCTGTGGGTGCGGCTGACGCTGACCGAGACTCCGGCGTTCGTCGAAGCGGCCGAGCAGGCGCCACCGCCGCGGGTGCCGGTGGGCGAGCTGCTGCGCGACCATTGGCTGCCGACGATCGCGGCGACGGTGGGGACAGTCGCGTGCTTCGCGCTGTTCTACATCTCGACGGTGTTCGTGATCGGGCACGGCACGACGGTGCTCGGCTATGACCGCGAGACCTTCCTCGCGCTCGAGCTGGGCGGGATATTGTTCATGGCGGCGGGGATCGTGATCGCGGGCACGCTCGCCGACCGGTGGGGCGGGGGACGCGTGCTCGCGCTGGGGTTCATCGTCACGGTGCCGGTGGGGCTGGCGATGGCGGCGTTGCTGGTGAGCGGATCGCTGGGCAGCGTGTTCGTCTGGCTGGCCTTCGCGCTGTTCACGATGGGGTTCGCCTATGGGCCGCTCGGCGGGTGGCTGCCGAGCCTGTTCCCGGCGCGGGTGCGCTACACCGGGGTGTCGGTGGCGTTCAACGTCGGCGGGATCATCGGCGGCGGGCTGACGCCGTTCGCGGCGGCGGCGCTGGCCAAGAGCGGCGGGCTGGGGGTGGTCGGGCTGTGCCTGGCGGGGGCGGGGGTGCTGAGCCTGGTTGGCCTGGCGTTTACCGGTGGTAAGACGGCGCGGTGAGTCGCGTGGAGTGAGGCGGATGCTGCTGACCCGTCGGGAAATACTGGGTGGCGCCGCGGCGATCGGGGCGCTTTCGCTGGCGCCCTGGGCGCGGGCGATGGCGGGGCGGCTGTACCGCTGCCCGATCACGCTCGAGCGATCGCGGGTGGTGCTCGAGGCCGCAGTCGCGGGCCGCAGCTTGCGCTTCCTGATCGATACCGGCGCGCCGTGGAGCCTGATCGACAACGAGCTGGCCAAGACGCTCAAGTTCAGGAAGCTGCCCGGACGGCGGCAGATCGTGGGAGTCGGCGGGATCAGCGAGTTCCCGTGGTACGATGCCGGCGAAATCCGCTTCGGCGGTGATATCCGCGTGCCGCACATGCTGTTCGTCGGCGCGCGCAGCGGCGGGTTCGGGCCCAACATCGTCGGCACCTTCGGATCGGGACTGTTCACCAGCTATGACAGCGACCTCGATTTCGCGCGCGGCGAGTGGCGCAGCTATCCCGACGGCCGGCCCGACTTTGCCGGGCTCTCGCATCTGCCGTCGCGCTTCATCCGCGAGGCCGATGTCGGCGACCGGATCGAGGCGCAGGCGACCGTCGGCGGGTTTGCGGGGGATTTCCTGCTCGATACCGGCATGCCGGGCGAAGTGATGCTCGACAGCCGCGCGGCGGCCAAATCGGGCTTCTGGAGCGATGCGCGGCCCTATGTGCCGCTGCAGGCGCGCGGGCTGGGCAAGAACACGGTGCCGGGGCGGCTGATCAAGCTCGACCGGCTGAAGATCGGGCCGTTCGTGTTCGAGGACCCGCTGGTGCGGCTCGACAAGCCCGGCACGGCGTCGCTGCGCGAGCATGAGGGGGTGATCGGGCTGGGCTCGCTGCGGCTGCTCAACCTGACGACGCAGGTGTCGACTCGCACGCTATGGGCGGCGCCGAGCGGCGTGCCGCGGCCGCCGCGCGACTATCCGATGTCGGGGCTGTGGCTGGATGGCGAGGGGACGCAGGTGACGATCGACGATGTCGGCACCGGGAGTCCCGCGGCGGCGGCGGGGCTCAAGGTCGGCGACAAGGTGATCGGGCAGGAGATCCGCGCGCTGATCGGCAAGATCACCGGTCCGCCGGGGACGCAGGTGCCGCTGACGGTCGAGCGCGGCGGCGTGCGGCGCGACGTGATGCTGACGCTCGCGCCGTATCTCTAGGCAGCGGAGCGCAGCAGCGTGATCCGCGCCTTGCCGTGGGTGCGGCTGGCGTCGATGGTGAAGCCGGCGACGGTGATCTCCTCGGCCTTCTCGGTCTCGATGCTCACCCAGGTGGCGGGGCCGGCCCAGCCGAGGCGGGCGAGCTTGTCGAGCGCGACTGCGCCGGCGCCGCTGGCATAGGGCGGGTCCATCAGGATCAGGTCGAGCGGCTTGGGCGCGACGCCGAGCACGAGCACCGAAGTGGCGCGGACCTCGGCGCCTTTCGCCCCCAGCCTGGCGATGTTGGCCTTGAGCGCGTCGAGCGCGGCCTTGTCCTGCTCGACGAACAGGCACGAGGCGGCGCCGCGCGACAGCGCCTCGAGCCCGAGCGCGCCCGAGCCGGCGAACAGGTCGGCGACCGCCAGCTCCTCGAAGCTGCCGAGGCGGCTGGCGAGCATCGAGAACAGCGCCTCGCGGGTGCGGTCGGCGGTGGGGCGAGTGGCGTCGCCCTTGGGCGCTACCAGCGGGCGGCCGCGCCAGGTTCCGGCGATGATTCGCATTATTTGCGCGTCGGCTTCGGGCGCGCCGGCTTGCTCGGCTTGCCGCGGCCACCCGAGGGGCCCTTGGTCGGACGGGGGCCGCGGGTCCTGTCGGGGCGGTCGACGAGGTCGCCGGCGCGGGGCTCGCGGGTGTCGCGGTGCGCCTTGGCGCGCGCGGCGCGGGCGGGCTTGGCCACGTCGCGGGTGTCCTCGCGGGCCGGGCGATCGGCGCGGGGCGTGAACCTGGGCTTGTCGCTGCGTTCGGCGGGTCTGCGCTCGTCGGGGCGCGCCGGGCCTCGGCGGGTTTCGGGACGCGCCTCGGTGCGCGGACGGTCGGCGCGCTCGGGGGTTGCGCGCGGCGTGAATCTGGCCTGCTCGCGATCGACGGGGCCGCGGTCGCGGCGGCCGGCGGGCCGCTCGGGGCGAACCGCTTCGCGCGGACGTTCGGGACGCGGCGCAGCGGCGCGCCCGGGGGCCGGACCGCGGCCGGGGCGGTTGTCGGGGCGCGGGGTGCGCTGCTCGGGCTCGTTGACCGAGGTCACCTTGGGCGGATTGGGCGCGACGCGCTGGCGGACGGCGAATTGCAGGTTCGATGCCGACTTGCCGCCGCCGGGCTTGGCGAGGACGGTGCGGAAGGTGGCGAGGTCGTTGGCGCGGATCTCGTCGACATCGCCGGGGGGCAGGTCGGCGAGGTGGAAGGGGCCGTAGCGGGTGCGGATCAGGCGGCTGACCTGGAGGCCGAGGAATTCGAGGACGCGGCGGACCTCGCGATTCTTGCCCTCGGTCAGCGTCATCTCGATCCACATGTTCGCGCCGGTGCGGCGCTCGAGATTGGCGTTGATCGAGCCGTAGCGGACGCCTTCGATCTCGATCCCGAGCATGAGGTCCTCGAGCTGGGCCTGGCTGACCTGGCCATAGGCGCGCGCGCGGTAGCTGCGCTCGACTCCCGAAGCGGGGAGCTCGAGCTGGCGCTTGAGCTCGCCGTCGGTGGTAAGCAGCAGCAGCCCCTCGGTGTTCAGATCGAGCCGACCGACCGGCATCACCCGCGGCAGGCCCGGCGGCAGGCGGTCGTAGATGGTCGGGCGGCCGGTGAAGTCGCGCTCGGCGGTGAGCAGCCCGGCGGGCTTGTGGTAGCGGAACAGCCGCGCGGCGCTGGGGGCCTCGACCGGATTGCCGTCGACCGTGACGCCCTCCAGCGAGGTCAGGATCGTCGCGGGGGTATCGAGCACGGCGCCGTTGAGCGCGACGCGCCCTTCGGCGATCATCCGCTCGATCTCTCGGCGCGACGCGATTCCGGCACGGGCGAGCAGCTTGGCGATGCGCTGGGCACCGGGGGTGTTGGCGTTGGGCACGGGCGCGATATAGCGATTATGTCACAGCATCCAAAAGTTATCGTCGGGCCAACAATTATTGCGGCACCGAAAGGGGTTTGGGCGTTATTCAGCTTCGGAATGGCAATCAGGCCGGATCATAGCGGCCAGGTGGAACGGAAAGACATGTTGTTCGGCAAGAAGAAGCGGCGGATCGAGCGGTTGCTGGTGGTCGAGGACGAGCCGCTGGTGGCGTTCGACAACGAGCATTTCCTGAGCGGCTCGGGCTTCGAGATCGTCGGGACGGTCGATTCGGTGGCGGGCGCGCTGCAGCTGCTGGAGGCCGAGGAGGATATCGACCTGGTGCTGGTCGATGTCAGCCTGTCCGACGGCAGCGGCGTGAGCGTGGCGGAAGCGGCGCAGGCGCGCGGCGTCCCGGTGCTGTTCGTGACCGGCAGCTTTCCCGAGGAAGCGCGGCCGCTGGCGGCGGGGGTGCTCGAAAAGCCCTATCCGCAGCGGGATCTGCTGGCGGCGATCAGTGCGATCGAGGCGGTGATCGAGGGGCAGAAGCCGAAGAAGCTGCCGAACGGGTTCAGCCTGTTCCAGAAGGCGGCGTAAAGCTCCCTCTCCCCCGCGGGGGAGAAGGAGTTACAGCGCGGCCTCCACCGTGTCGTGGAAATGGCGCACTCCCAGCTCCAGCGTGCCCAGCGTGAGTTGCTCGATCGCCCCCGACGCCAGCCCCTGCTGCCCGAGCTCCGCCGCGCGGAAATCCTCGCCGGCGAACACGCCATTGTCGAGCAGGTCCCAGCTCCGCTCCCAATGCGCGAGCGCCTTGTCGGTTCTGGGCGGCTCGGGGATCAGCATGAAATCCTCGACCAGCACGCGGTCCACCGCCTGGGGCATCAGCACCATCAGGTTGATGTAATCGGGGCTGACGATCAGCACGGTGCCGGGGAACATCTGGTAGGTATAGGTGATCGCGCCGCGCAGCACCGACCAGTCGCTCGACGACAGCGCGTCGTGCGCCGAGTCGCGGCCGACTGCGGAGCGCTGGTGCGGGCCGATGCTGTCGCCGGTGGTGACGCCGTCCTTGAAGAAGGGACCGATCGTGCCGGCATGGAGCCGCTGGACGTGATAGGATTCGAGGAAGGCGTCCATGATCAGCTTCCAGTTGGCGGCGACGTCATGGGTGCGGCGGCGGAAACAATGCTGGCCCGCCAAGCCAAATGCCTCGAAATCCTGGGCGAGCCCGCGCGCCTCGCTGAAATCGGCAACCTCGTCGCCAGAATCGTCAAACTTGAACCAGATCAGGCCGCCGGCCTCGCAGGTGGGCAGCCGCTTGAGGCCGTGCTCGGCCTTGTCCAGCCCGAGGAAGGTCTCGGGGCGGGGGAGGCCGGTCAGGCGGCCGTCGAGCGCGTAGCTCCACGCGTGATAGGGGCAGACCAGGCGCGGGCCCTTCACCGCGTCGCAGCCCTCGACCAGCCTGGTGCCGCGGTGGCGGCAGACGTTGAGGAAGACATGGCACAAGCCCTTGCCGTCGCGGGCGATGAGCAGCGGCTTGCCGAACCCGTCGTGCGGCACCGCCATGTTGTTTTCGGGCAGCAGCGCCGAGGGCGCGATCACCAGCGGCCGGCGCGCGAAGATGCGCGATTGCTCGGCGGCGTAGCGATCCGGGCTGGTATAGGCCGACGCGTCGATATGAGTGATGCCGCCATTGCTGCGCGACCCGCCGGCCGCGAGCGCGGCGGCGAGGGCGAGTTGGCCGTCGGTCGGCGTCAGCGCGTTCAAGGCTATCCTTCCCCGTATTTCGCGCTAGTTTCTGCCTCAAGTTGCGGAGGGGCAAGCGCGAATGACTGAAGTGGCAGCAAAGGGCGGCTGGCTGGCCAGCCTCAAGCCCTATGTCGAGAAGGAGCCGCTGGCGGCGTTCGCGCTCGGCATCTCCTCGGGCTTTCCCTATGCGATGATCGGCGCGACGCTGACGTCGCGGCTGGCGCAGAGCGGGATCGACAAGAAAACGATCACTGCCTTCACGCTCGCCTTCCTGGTCTACAACCTCAAGCCGTTCTGGGCGTGGATCGTCGACGGGGTGCGGCTGCCGGTGATCGGCGGGCTGGGCCAGCGGGTCTCGTGGATGATCGTCGCGGGGCTGCTGGTGATGGCGGCGGTGGCGAACCTCGCGATCGTCGACCCGGCGGCGAGCATCCAGGCGACGGTGGTCGCGGCGATCCTGGTCGGCGTGGCCGGCGCGACCTTCGACATCGTCATCGACGCCTATCGGATCGAGACGCTCAAGCCGTACCAGATGGGCGTCGGCTCCGGCATGACTCAATATGGCTGGCGGATCGGATCGGTCGCGGCGGGCGCGCTGGCGCTGATCGTCGCGGCGCGGATGGGCTGGACCGCGGCCTATCTGCTGTGCGCGCTGTTCGCGCTGCCGGCGATGCTGACCGCGCTGTTCCTCGGCGAGCCCGAGCGGCACCGCGCGCCGAGCGCCAAGCGCGGAATCAACGAGATCGGCGAGTCGATCGTCGGGCCGTTCCTCGAATTCTTCCGGCGCAAGGGCGCGCTGCTGGTGCTGGTGTTCATCCTGATCCACAAGATCGGTGACACGCTGGGCCAGCTGGTGGTGCGGCTGCTGTTCAACGACATGGGCTACAGCAACGACGAGATCGCGATCTACGATGTCGGGGTGGGCTTCTGGGCCTATCTGGTCGGCATCTTCATCGGCGGGGCGCTCTATGCCCGGCTGGGGATGAAGCGATCGGTGCTGATCAGCCTCGTGCTGATGGCGATCTCCAACGCGAGCTTCGCGGCGCTGGCCGCGGCGGGGCACAGCAACTGGGGCATGGCCGCGGCAATCGGGTTCGAGAATATCGCCAGCGGGATCGGCGGGGTGACGGTGATCGCCTATTTCGCGGTGCTGACCGACCTGCGCTACACCGCCGCGCAATATGCACTGATCTCGGCGGCGGCGAGCGTGGTCGGGCGGCTGCTGACCGGCACCACCGCCGGAGCGATGGTCGAGGCGTTCGGCTATGTGACCTTCTACGCCATCACCACGGTGATCGCGCTGCCCGGCGTGTTCCTGTTCTGGTGGATGATGCGCACCGGGCTGATCGACCAGTCGATGGGCACCGCGGGGACCGAAGGCGAAGGCGCGGAGAGCAAAGGCTCGGTGGGCACCTGATGCCGATCATCCTCGCCACCATCGCCTGCCAGATCATCTGCGTGATCCATGCGATCAAGCAGGGCCGCAACCAGGTGTGGATCATGCTGATCGTGTTCGTGCCGATGATCGGCTGCATCGCCTATTTCGTGGTCGAAGTGATGCCCGACCTGCGCAACGACCGCCGCGTCCGCGGGGCGCGGGCCAAGGCGGCGCAGGCGCTCGACCCGCAGCGCGAAGTGCGCGCGGCGCGCGCGGCGCTCGACCTGGCCGATACCGCCGCCAACCGCCTGCGGCTCGGCGATGCGCTGGCGGCGCTGGGGCGGCATGAGGAGGCGATCACCTTCTACCGCGAATCGATCCGGATGACCGCGGGCGAAGCCGATCCGCGCACGCAGGGCAAGCTGGCGACTTCGCTCTACGAGAGCGGGCAGGGCGCCGAGGCGCTGGCCCTGCTCGACGCCGTCGCGCCGCCTGCGGGGCAGAGCGAGCGCGACCGGCAATTGCTGCTGCGGGGCAAGATCCTCGAGCATCTCGGGCGCAGGAGCGAGGCGCTGGCGCTGTACGAGGATGTCGTGACGCGGCTGCCGGGCGAGGAGGCGCGCTGCCGCTATGCCGCGCTGCTGATCGCCGAGGGCTGGGACCGCAAGGCGATGAAGGTGCTCGAGGAAGTCGAGCAAAGGATGAAGCATCTCGACCGCCACCAGCGCGCGGCGGAGGCGGACATGTACCGCTGGGCGGGCGAGGCGCTCGCCGCGCTCAGGGCACGGGCATGAAGCGGATCGGGATCATCGTCGCTGCGCTGCTGGTGGTCGCGGCCGCGGGTTGGTGGTTCGCCTCGCCCTGGCTGGCGCTCAAGGGGATGCGCGACGCGGCGGTGGCGCGCGATGCCCGGAGCTTCTCGGCCTATGTCGATTACCAATCGGTGCGCGCCGACCTGGTCGAGCAGGTTCGCGACAAGGGCGCGAACGGGATCGGGAGCCGGGTGGCGGCGGCGCTGGTGGCGCGCGCGGCGGTCAGCCCGGCGGGAATCCGCGCGATGTTCGCGCTGCCCGAAGGCGAGGGCGGGGGCATCCGCGCCGAGAATCTGGCGATGCACCGCGACGGGCTCAACCAATTCCGGATGGTGCCGAAGGACGGGCGCGGGCCGACCTTGCAGTTCGGGCGCTTCGGCCTCGGGTGGAAGCTGACCGCGGTCCGGTTCCCAAGCTAGAGCGGCAGTCCCATATCGGCGAAGGCATTGGACAGCGCGTGCGCGGTGGCGAGGATGCCCTCCGGCTCGCGGATGCCGAGCAGGTCGCCGAGCAGCAGCCGCGCCGCCTCGGGGTTGTCGCGGACACGGCCGAGGACGGCGAGCAGCGCCGCCTCGCCGGCGGTCATGCGCGGGCAGCACCACGGCGCGATCTGGATTGGGCGCGCCGACGCCGCCGACATCTCGGCGAGCAGCGTGCGGAGCAGGATCAGCGGGCGCTGGAACCCCTTGCCGAACGCCGTGACATAGGCGTGCGCAGCGCAGGCGTCGCCGAGGCCGTGCGCGCCCATCTGGCGGACCCCGAACAGGAACAGGCGGGCGCCGGGATCGTCGGGCTGCAAGGCAGGGAGGGCGGCGGCAAGCGAGCTGCTGGGGGGCATATGAGGCGACTCCCGGGTTGGGCAGCCAGTCTCCCCACTTTGCTATTGATAGTCAATCGCAATAAACGCCCATGGCGACGACCGACGCCTATGCTTCCCCGGGGCGGCGCCAGCGGCTATCCCGGCGCGGCGATGCCCGAGAACCCCTTCAACATCCGCTATGCGCTGAAGGCGGCCGAGGCGCTGGGCTGCACGGCGGAGATCGTCGACCCGTTCTCGCATTACCTGGTCCGGATATCGCGCGGCGGGCGCTCGGTGCTCGTCGGCGCAGGCACGGTGCACGGCTTTCCGATCAACAGCGCGACCAGCGCGACATTGGTGGGGGACAAGACCCACAGCTACGAACTGCTCGGCCGCGCCGGGCTGCGGGTGCCGCGCTCGCAGCTGGTGTTCCTTAGCGAGCGGTTCGCCGATTACCGCCCGCCAGGGCGCGAAGTGGCCGACGCGCGCGCGTTTGCCCAGGCGATCGGCTATCCGGTGTTCGTCAAGCCCAATGCGGGGTCGCGCGGCAATCTGGCGCAATCGGTGCGCGACGAGGCCGGGCTGGCGGCGCATTTCGCCGCGATCGAGCGGCATTACGACAGCGCGGTGGTCCAGGAGGTGCTGCGCGGAGTCGAGAAGCGGCTGTTCGCGATCGATGGCGTGCCGCAGTTCGGCTACACCAAGACCCGGCCGGTGCTGACCGGCGACGGGCGGCGGAGCATCGGCGCGCTGCTCGACGAGCTCGACCGCAGCCAGGTGCGGACCGGCCTGTCGGCAGTCAATCGCGCCGATCCGGTGCTGGAGGCGTCGCTGGAGGCAGGCGGGCTGGACCTGGAGAGCGTGCTGCCCGACGGCGCGGCGCTGGCCTTTTCGGAGACCGCCAATGTCTCGGGCGGCGGCGGAGTGACCGATTTCCACACGACATTCGACGACGGCGAAGTCGCGCTTTGCCGGCTTGTCCACCAAGTCACCGGGCTGCGGGTCTGCGCGATCGACACGATCGATGGCGAGGATGCGGCCCCGGTGATCCTCGAGCTCAACGCAAACCCCGCGCTGACTTCGCTCGAGAAGCTTGGCGAGACCGGCCTGCTGGTGCGGATCTGGACCGATATCCTGCGAAAGGCGCTGGGTGACTGAGCCGTTCGACGCGATGGCGGCGATTTCGGCCTTGCCCAAGCATGGCCGCGGGCTCTGCTTCGAGCGGCTCGAACGCTGCTTTCCCGATCTCTGGGCGAAGCTCAGGGGCGGGCGGGCGCGGGTGATCCATATCGTCGGGTCGAACGGCAAGGGCAGCACCGCGCTGTTCCTCGATGCGCTGCTGCGGCGGAGCGGCCTGAGGACCGGGCTCTACGTCTCGCCGCATTATTTCGACTTTTCCGAGCGGATCGCGCTCGACGGCGTGCCGGCCTCGCCCGAGGCGCTCGAACGGGGCTGGCGGTATTTCGTCGCGGGTGCGGGCGATTGCGCCGACTTCGGGAGCTTCGAGGCGATCACCGTGATGGCGTGCCATGCCTTTGCCGAAGCCGATCTCGACGTGCTGGTGGTGGAGGCGGGGATCGGCGGGCGCTACGATCCGACGCGGCTGCTGCAGGGGGCGGTCGGAATCCTCACCTCGCTCGATCTCGAACATACCCGCCTGCTCGGCGAGACGCTCGAGGAGATCGCCGCGGACAAGATGGACGTGGTCGCGCCGGGCGGGACGATCGTCACCGGCTGGCTGGGGGACACCGCGGATTTCTGCCAGCTCTATGCGCGGCTGGCGGGGATACGCTGCCTCGATGTGACCGAGGCGCTGGCGATCGATCATGCGGGCTATGCCGAGACCGGGCTGGTGCAGCTTGAGCGCGGCGGGACGCGGATCGCCTACCGCATTCCCGCGGAATATTTCGTCCGCAACACGCTGCTGGCGTATCGCGGCGCGCAGGAATTGCTGGCGGACCGGCCCGATGCGCTCGCCGCGCTGGCGCGGAGCTTCGCCGGGCTGTGCGCCGACTTCACGCTGGTCGGGCGTTTCGAGCGGCTGTCGGACCGGCCGCTGCTGCTGTGCGACATGGCGCATACCCCCGACGCGATCCGCCAGGTCGTGGCGACCTGCACTCGGCTGTTCGGCGAGGCGAAGCCGGCGTTCCTGACCGGCATGTCGATCGACAAGCACTGGCCCGAAATGGCGGCGGCGCTCGGCCGCTATGGCGACGAATTCCTGATCTTCGCCGCCAGCCACAAGGGCGAGCCGCCCGAAAGCCTCGCCGCGGCGATCCACGCGGTCAATCCGGACGCGCGGATCCGGCTGTTCGGAAGCGCTACGGCAGCCGCTGCCTGGTGGACCGACGAATTCCGCGCGACCGGGCGCCCGGCAGTGATGACCGGCGGGATCTTCAGCTCGATCGAGTTCCGGACCGCCTTATCCGGGGGAGATATTTCAGCGCTGGACTTCTACTAGTGTGGGTCCGCGCCCGGATCGTCGCGAGGCGGGCGGCCATCGTGTCGCCGCGCGCGGCGAGCGATGCTGCGAGGTAGATGATCAGCGGGATCGCGACGCTGATGAACAGCAGGAACCAGATCCCGAGGTTCACCGACCGATGCAGCGACGCCTGCAGCACCTCGAGCTGCTCGGGCAGCGCCACCATCGCGAGCAAGGTCGCCATCACCGTGAACGGCACCGCGACGAACGAGAAGACGGTCACTCCGCGCTCGATCCGCCGCCGGCTCTCCTCGTTGAACAGCTTCTCCAGCGACGCGAGATATTCCTCGACCAGCGTGTTGAGCTCCTCGTCATTCTCATATTCGCGCTGGAGGTTCAGCCCCTCCTTAAGCTCGTTCGCGAGGCTGCGAATGTCGGGGTCGTTCGAGATGTTGGAAGTCAGCTGGTAGCGCTTGATGTTGATGATCCGCGAGCGCTGGACCGCGGTCAGGAAGATCGCCTCGCGGAAATTCTTCTGGAGCAGCGAGATGTTGATGTCGGCCTGGTCGCGGCGGATCCGCCAGAGCAGCAGCTTGGCGAAATAGAAGAAGCTGAACATCAACGCGGCGTCGGCGCCTTTGGCATGGTATTTCTCGTCGAGCTCGAACGAAGCGAGCCCGGGCAGCGACAGCGAATGATGCAGCTTGTCGGTGAGGTCGCGCTGGATCAACGGCGGCAGCGCCCGGATCAGCGAGAAGATCGCACCCTGCTCGTCGAGCCCGGACAGGATCCGGATCTTGTTGAAGCTGATATCGTCGGCCTTCTCCACCGTCAGCGTGAAGCCGAGCAGGAAGGTGTCGCCCTCGGTTTCCGACAGCGAGGTGCCGATCGATTCGAAATAATAGATTTCGTGGAGCCGGCAGCTCTGGTTGAGCCACTGGAACGCCAGCGGCTCGATTCGGTCGTAATAGGCGGCGCTGAAGCATTTGCGGTAGACCTGCCGGAAGCCGAGCGTGACGGTGGCGGGCTCGTGCATCAGGTCGCAGCGGTGCTGGAATTGGTGGACGATCGGGTCGTCCTTCCGGTCGAAGCTCGCCAGAACCAGTATTCGCGCCATCCTTGCCCCCATCCGCAGTCGAAATCGCCGCCGGGATAACCTGCCCGCGCGGCTTCGTCACGGCGGAGGCTAGTCGGGCGCCTCGTCGTTGAGCGCGAGGATCTCGCCCGCGAGGTAGAGCGAGCCGAGGATCAGCACCCTGGGCGGGCTGGCCGGATCGGCTTCGGCGGCGATGGCGCGGAGCGCCGTGCCGGCGTCGGGCGCGGTCTCCGCCGCGATGCCGCGCTCGCGGGCGAAGGCGGCGAGCGCCTCGGGGGCGTGGTGCGCCTTGTGCGGCACCGGGACCATACGGAAGGCGGCACCGCTGTCGGCGAACGGCGCGAGCATGTCACCCGGGTTCTTGGTCGAAAGCAGCCCGAACACGATGTGCGTGATGCCCAGTCCTTCGCGCGCCATCGTCGAGCGGACGACGTTGGCCGCCGAGGGATTGTGGCCGCCGTCGAGCCAGACCTTGCTGCCGGCGGGCAGCAGCGCGGTCAGCGGGCCGGGCCGGAGCCGCTGCATCCGCGCGGGCCAGCGTGCGGTCCGCGCGGCGGCGGCGAAGGCGTCCTCGCCGACCGGCAGCCGGTCCTGGTGGCGGAGCATCGCGATCGCGAGGGCGAGGTTCTCGGCCTGGTGCGCGCCCGGCATCACCGGAGTCGCGATTTCGAGCGTGCCTGAGGCGTCCGCGTAGCGGAGGCGGCCGTCCGCGACCGCAAAGCGCCAGGCATCGCCCGCGGCGATCACGCGAGTCCCCGCCGCGGCCGCCGCATCGGCGATCACGCGGGCGATTTCGGACGGATAGGCCATCGTCACCAGCGGCGCCCCGCGCCGGGCGATGCCGGCCTTGTGCGCGGCGACCGCCTCCAGCGTGCGGCCGAGGATCGCGGGATGGTCGACCCCCAGCTGGGCGATGCCGGTGACCAGCGGGCTTTCGAACACGTTGGTCGCATCGATCCTGCCGCCCAGCCCGACCTCGACGATGCAGGCGTCGGCGGGCGCGCGCGAAAAGGCCAGCAGGGTGGCGGCGGTGGTGGTCTCGAAGAAGCTCGCGCCGATATCGCCGCCGCGGTCGATGACTTCCTCTAGCAGCAGCGCCAGCGCCGCGTCGTCGATCAGCGTGCCCGCGAGCCGGGTCCGCTCGTTGAGGCGCACGAGGTGGGGGCTGGTATAGACATGCACCGAGTGCCCCGCAGCCTCGATCGCCGCGCGCAGGAAGGCGCAGGTCGAGCCCTTGCCGTTGGTCCCCGCGACATGGAGCACCGGCGGCAGCGCGCGCTGCGGGTTGCCGAGCCGGTCGAGCAGCCGGATGACCGGGCCGAGCCCCAGCTCTGCAGCGCTCTGCGGGAGGGTGCCGATCCGGTCGAGCTGCGCCTGGACCGCGGGATGGGAGGACGCTGCGCCGTCATGCATGCGGGTCAGGCCTTGCCGGCGGTCCGAGTCACGCCGCCGCCTTCTTCCCTTCGCAGAGCAGGCCGATCAGCTGGCCCAGCGTCTCGCGCAGCGCCTTGCGGTGGGTGACCATGTCGACCAGGCCATGGTCGTAATAATATTCGCTGGTCTGGAAATCGTCGGGCAGCTTCTCGCGGATCGTGTTCTCGATCACCCGGCGGCCGGTGAAGGCGAGGGTGGCGCGCGGCTCGGCGATCTGGACATCGCCGAGCATCGCGTACGCCGCCATGACGCCGCCCGAGGTCGGATCGGTCAGCACGACGATATAGGGCAGCCCGGCGTCGTGGAGCATCTCGATCGCCACCGTGGTGCGCGGCATCTGCATCAGGCTGAGGATGCCCTCCTGCATCCGCGCGCCGCCCGAGGCAGTGAAGACGATATACGGCGCGCGGGCGCCGATCGCGGCCTCGACTCCGGCGATGAACGCCTCGCCGACCGCCTGGCCCATCGACCCGCCCATGAAGGCGAAGTCCTGCACCCCGACCACGGCGCGGCGGCCGAGGATGGTGCCGCTGGCGTTGAGGAAGGCGTCGGGCTCGCCGGTCTCGGTGCGCGCGGCCTTGAGGCGCGCGACATAGGGCTTGGAATCGCGGAACTTGAGCGGATCGTCGACCACCTTGGGGCTGGTGAGGACGGTATAGCCTTCGTCGAACAGCTGGTCGAAGCGCTGGGCGGGGCCGATGCGCTCGTGGAAGTCGCAGGTCGGGCAGACCTGCATATTCTCCTCGAGCTCCTTCAGGAACACCATCGTCCCGCAGCCCTTGCACTTGTGCCAGAGATTGTCGGGGGTCTCGCGCTTGGTGACATAGGCGAGCGCGTTGCGGACGCGGCTGATCCAGGTCATTCGACTTCCTTTGCGGCGCGAATCGCCGCCGATAGGGAATGGATATAGGCGCGGACGGGTTCCGGCGCATCCTCGCCGTGCTGGCCGACCAGCTCGACGATCGCCGAGCCGACCACGACCCCGTCGGCGACGCGCGCGATCGCCGCGGCCTGTTCAGGGGTGCGGACGCCGAAGCCGACCGCGACGGGGAGGGGGGTGGCGGCCTTGAGGCGGGCGACCGCCTCCTCGATCGAGGTTTGCGCGGCCTGCTGGAGACCGGTGATGCCCGCGACCGAGACGTAATAGAGGAATCCGCTCGCGCCTTCGAGCACGGCGGGGAGGCGCGCGGTGTCGGTGGTCGGGGTGGCGAGGCGGATATTGGCGACTCCGGCAGCGCGGAGCGCTTCGCCGAGGCTGTCGTCTTCCTCGGCGGGGATGTCGACGCAGATCACGCCGTCGACCCCCGCTTCGGCCGCCGCAGCGGCGAACCATTCGGGGCCGCGGCGGACCATCGGGTTGGCATAGCCCATCAGCACCAGCGGGGTGTCGGGGTGGCGCGCGCGGAAGCTGCGGGCGATGTTGAACACATCGGCGGTGGTGGTGCCCTTGCCGAGGCTGCGCAGGTTGGCGGCCTGGATCGCCGGGCCATCGGCCATCGGATCGGTGAAGGGCATGCCGAGCTCGACCACGTCCGCTCCGCCCGCGACCAGCGCGTCAAGCACCGCGCCGGTGTCGCCGTCACCCGCGGTGACGAAGGTGACGAGCGCGGAATGGCCCTTGGCGAAGGCGGCGGCGAGACGCGTCGTCATCGTGGCCACTTAGGGGTAAAGAACCATCCGATCCCGATCAGGACCACGATGGGGAAGGCCATGACCATGAAGTCGGCCTCGTCAAACGTGACCGGACGGCCCTTGAACCACCGTGCGGTGGCAGTGCCGGCAATCTGGGCGAGCAACACCACCACGGCGAAGCCGGCGACTCGCCGGAGTACGGTGTTGCGGTCCGGCGACCCGAATATCCACGCAAATGTCCCCCATTTGGGCGAAGGTGCGCTGGCGGCGCCGCCGTGATCGGTCACGAGCGCCTCCCGAGCAGGTCGGCAAGCGCGATCGATCCGGCCAGAAGGACCACGAACAGGACGTCGAACACGTCGAAGGTCAGGCCCGTGGTGAGGGCGCGGATCGCGGCGATGGCGGCGAGCAGGATCAGGAACAGCTTGAGGCTGGGCAGCCAGCGCGGCGAGGGCTTTGGCGGCTTGGGCCGGGGGCGGAACGGGATGACGCGCGGATCGTCGCCCGAGCCGTTGGGACGGCGGCTCACAGCTTCACCCCCAGCGCGTCGAGAATCGCGCCAGTGTCGCCATCGCCCAGAGGGACGACAGTGAAGAGGACGGGATGGCCCTTTGCGAAGGCGGTCGCGATGCGAGTCATGCTTGCTTCCTGTACGCCGTGCGTTGCAGGCCGTGCAGCAGCGCGAAACTCGCGCTGTACATCAGCGCATAGGGCCAGCGGCCCTCGATTCCGAACACGTGCAAGACAAGCGTGTAAACCCCCACAAACCAGGGAAACGCGAGAACACCCCGGACGACCGCGTCCCAGGGCCGGATGACGAGTTCGACCTCGCCGCCGTTCCTCCTGATCCTGCGGATGCTGAGCTGATTGCCCAGGTACATCGTGCCCAGACCAACGCTGATCGCAATGACCGCCGCAATCGCCGCGATCACAGTGTCGCTCAAGCCGAAATCCCGCAGAAACATCGCCGACAGCAGGGTGACGATCGCGGCGAAGGGAACCGCCAACCATCCCCACAGCCAATCGCGCTTCACAGCTTCACCCCCAGCGCCTCGGCGACGGTGAAGATGTCCTTGTCGCCGCGGCCCGAGACATTGACGACGATGATCTGATCGTCGCGATATTTCAGGGCGTTGGTCTCCAATGCTGCCAGCGCATGCGAACTTTCAAGCGCCGGGATGATCCCTTCGAGCTTGCAGCAGAGCTGGAACGCGTCGAGTGCCTGCTGGTCGGTGATCGGCTCGTACGCCACGCGGCCGCTCTCGTGGAGCCAGCTATGCTCGGGGCCGATCCCCGGATAGTCGAGCCCCGCCGAGATCGAGTGCGCCTCGGTGATCTGGCCGTCCTCGTCCTGGAGCAGATAGGTGCGGTTGCCGTGGAGGATGCCGGGGACGCCGCCGTTGAGGCTGGCGGCGTGCTGCCCGGTCTCGATGCCGTGCCCCGCGGCTTCGATCCCGAGCATCGCCACGTCGGGATCGTCGAGAAAGGGGTGGAACAGCCCGATCGCGTTCGATCCGCCGCCGACCGCGGCGACCAGCAGGTCCGGGAGGCGGCCCTCGGCCGTGAGGATCTGGGCGCGCGCCTCGGTGCCGATCACCGACTGGAAATCGCGGACCAGCTCGGGATAGGGGTGCGGGCCCGCCGCGGTGCCGATGATGTAGAAAGTGTCGTGGACGTTCGCGACCCAGTCCCTGAGGGCTTCGTTCATCGCGTCCTTGAGCGTCTGCGCGCCCGACGTGACGGGCACGACCTCGGCGCCGAGCAGCTTCATCCGGAAGACGTTGGGCTGCTGCCGCGCGACGTCGACCGCGCCCATGAACACCGTGCAGGGCAGGCCGAAGCGCGCCGCGACGGTGGCGGTAGCGACGCCGTGCTGGCCGGCGCCGGTCTCGGCGATGATCCGGGTCTTGCCCATGCGGCGCGCGAGCAGGATCTGGCCGATGCAATTGTTGATCTTGTGCGCGCCGGTGTGGTTGAGCTCCTCGCGCTTGAAGTAGATTTTCGCGCCCATGCCCTGGGGTGCCCCCGCGCGGTAATGTTCGGTCATGCGCTCGGCGTAATAGAGCGGGCTGGGGCGGCCGACATAATGTTCGAGCAGGTCGTCGAATTCGGCCTTGAAGGCGGGGTCCAGCTTCGCGGCGCGATATTCGCGCTCGAGGTCGAGGACGAGCGGCATCAGCGTCTCGGCGACGAAACGGCCGCCGAACTGGCCGAAATGGCCGCGCGAGTCGGGCTGCTGGCGAAGGCTGTTCGCCTTCGCGGCGGGCTGGGCGCGATAGGTGTTGGGGGCGGTCATAATGCAGCGGTGGCTTTAAGGAACGCGGCGATCTTGTCCACCGCCTTGACGCCGGGGGCGGATTCGACCCCGGAGGAGACGTCGACCAGCGGCGCGCCGGTCGCGGCAATCGCTTCGGCGACATTGGCGGCGTCGAGCCCGCCCGAAAGCGCCCAGGGCAGCGGATGCGCGAAACCCTGGAGCAGGCTCCAGTCGAAGCGCAGGCCCATCCCGCCCGGCAGCGCGGCGCTGTCGGGGGTCTTGGCGTCATAGAGGATGCGGTCGGCGGCGCCGTGGAAGCGCGCGGCGGCGTTCAGGTCGAGCCGGGTCTTGACCGCGACCGCCGCCCAGACCTGCAGCCGCGTGCGGTTGCGGATCGCGGCGGCGCGCTCGGGAGTGGCCTTGTGGAGCTGGATCGCGTCGAGGCCGGCCGCGGCGATCGCGGCGTCGAGCAGGATGTCGTCGGGGTCGACGAACACCCCGACCTTGCCGACATGCGCCGGCACCCGTGCCGCAAGCGCGCGGACCTGGTCGAAGCCGACGTTGCGCGGCGAGGGCGGGAAGAAGACGAACCCGGCATGGCTCGCCCCGCCCGCGACGGCGGCGTCGAGAGCCTTGGGCGTCGAAAGGCCGCAGATCTTGGCGGTAACCGGCATCGCGCCGCCATAGGCGTCAGGCGAGGGGCTTGACCAGCACCGTCATGAACAGGGGCGGTGTCATCGGGATCGGGAAATCGCGGCGCTCGCCCGAGACGGTGTAGCCGCGGCGCTCGTAGAAGGCGATCAGCTCGGTGCGCTGCTCGATCACGGTCATTTCCATATGACGGGCGGCGAATGCGTCCCGGGCGGTCTGTTCAGCCGCTTCGACCAGCCGCTTGCCGAGCCCGCCGGCCTGGAGTTCGGGATCCACGCAAAGCAGGCCGAGATAGGCCAGTCCGTTTCCCGTGTCGGTGACGGTGACGCAGCCGGTCGGCGTATCGCCATCCAGCGCGATCAACAGGCGCGCGGCGGGATCGGCGACGATTCCTGCGAGCGTCTCCAGATCGGTTCGCGAGCCTTCCGGGATCAGGTCGGCCTCGTGCGTCCAGCCCGCCCTGGCGGCGTCGCCGCGATAGGCGCGCTCGACCACGGCGTGGAGGCGCGGCAGGTCGTCGAGCGTGGCAGGGCGGATGACGAGGGCTGCGGGCATGGCCGGATCAGGAAGCACGGCCCGTGACGCGGAAAGTGGCGATCGCGCCCGCGGGCTTGCTCCCGTCGCGATAGGCCGCGAAGCACAGGATCAGCAGCTCCGCGGTCTCCTTGTTGCCGTAGAAACGGCAGCGGCCGTTGGTGGTGGCGGCAGGCGGTTTGCCGCCGACCGCGACGGCGTCCATCGTGATGTCGCTCTCGTCGCCCGAATGCCCCGAGAACATGACGACCGCCTTGCCGCCGCTGAGGAAAGTGACGCTTTTCCCCCATTCGACGACGGCGAGGCTGCACTTCGCCGTGGTGACCTTCTCGGCACGATCGCGGTTGCGCATCATCCCTGCGAGCCCCGGATTGGGCTCGCAGGCGCCGTTGAAGCGCACGGTGCCGGTGGATGCCTGCCGTGCAGGGGATGCGAAAGCCGTCGCGGCCAGCGCGAGCGCGGCAGCGCCGCAAAGCCAGTTGGTCATGTCGTTCCCCCCTGGATGAACGGGCTATTGCGCGCCTTCGACGCGCTTGAGCGAAGCGTAGCAGCTCGACGTAATCGGCGTGCCATCGGCGGTGTGGCCCGGAGCCGGGCAGACCGAGATGCTGCCGTCGTTGAACGCGAGGATATAGATGCGGCTCTCCTTGCCGCTGATCGATTGCGTGACTTTGCCGGTGCAATCGGGCTTGCCGTTCGTGCTGAGCGCGGTGGTGATCACCCAATCGCCGTCGCGGTCGTGCGCGAGGCGATAGCGGCTCTCGACGATTTCCTCCCCGCTGTGGAAGGTCATCGTGCCATCGGCGCGCAAATCCCATTGCTCGGTGCAGACCGGGCCCTTGGCGGTTCGGTCGTGGGTCTCGAACCGATAGCTTCCGGGCGTGATCGGATGCGGCAGCTGCTGGGCCGCGAGGGGCGCGCAGAGGCTGGATGCCAATACGGCGCCCGCGAGCAGGCGGAAGCACGTCACAGCGTCGCCTCGATCGCCCGCGCGGCCATGTCGGGATCGTCGGCCTGAGTGATCGGGCGGCCGACCACGAGGATCGACGCGCCATTGTCGAGCGCCTGGCGTGGGGTGACGACCCGCTTCTGGTCGCCGTGATGGCCGTTGGCGGGGCGGACCCCGGGGACGACGAAGAAGCCGTGCGGCCAGGCCTTGTGCGCGGCCTTCACTTCGTTGCCCGAGCAGACGATGCCGTCGAGCCCGGCGGCGCGGGCGAGCTCGGCAAGACGCACGACCTGCTCGTGTGGATCTGGCGAAAGGCCGATCGATTCGAGGTCCGAGGGATCGAGGCTGGTGAGCATCGTCACGGCGACGACCTTGGTACCGGTCGGCGCCGCCGCCTTGGCGTCTTCCATCATCGCGCGCCCGCCGGCGGCGTGGACGGTGAGGATCGCGGGATTGAGCGGGCGCAGCGCCTGGATGGCCTTGCCGACGGTGTTGGGGATGTCGTGGAACTTCAGGTCGAGGAAGATCGGCAGCCCGATCTCGGCCATCTCGTGAACCCCCGCGCGGCCGTTCGCCATGAAGAATTCGAGGCCGAGCTTGATCCCGCCGACATGGGCATGGACCCGGGTCGCGATCGTTTTCGCCCGCTCGAGATCGGGGGTGTCGATCGCGACGTAGAGCCGCGAGCTCATGACGGCTCGGCGAGCAGCGGCTGGGCCGGCTCGGGTTCGGAGTCGAGTGGAGCGGGATTGACCGCGTGGAGATCGGCCAGCGCGCGTTCGAGCCCGGCGATGCGCTGGCGGGTGCGCCAGCGAAGCGCGTGATAGGCGAACAGCGAGGGCAGCATGCCGCCGAGGAAGACGAGGATCAGCAGCAGCGGCAGGCTGAAATCGGCGATCAGCCCCGCCCAGAGATGGATGCTGACTCGCTCGTCGCCATTGTAGATCACGAAGGCCGCGACGACGCCACCCAGCAAGAGCCAGAACAGCACCTTCAGAAACCGCATTCCGCTCCCTTCCCGCTTGTGGGTGAGGGGGAGTGTAGGACGGTGGGAACTGGTTTGCAAAACCCCTCTCCCCTTGGGGGAGAGGGAGGGGCCCGCCGCGAAGCGGTGGGAGGGTGAGGGTGAGAGTCGGGGAGAGGAGTTTCACCCGATCTCCGCGCGCAGCTCCTTGAACAGCCCCGGCACCGTGGTCAGCCGCGGCTCTTCCTCGTCGAGGATCGCGTGGAACGCCGCGCGCTTGATCTCGGCGATGCGGGTCTGGGGGAGGCAGGTCTCGATCGGCAGAGTCGACAGGACGATGTCGATCAGCCGGTCGGCGCCGTGGAGGCGGCCCCAGAGATAGTCGTTTTCGCGGTACGCCCGGCTGAAGAAGGCGCCGAAGCTGTTGAACTGAATTCCCTTCAAGCTGGTCTCCGCGCCGCCTTCGCGGATCGCGCAGGCGTCGTCGGGGGAGATGCGGTCGACGCGGATCGGGTCGAACTCGTCCATTCCCTCGCCCTGGAGCATCGGCAGCGTGGCGATGTCGAAGAAGGGGAAGCCGAGATGCGCGAGCAGCATCGGCCGGCGCAGCTCCTTCGACAGCTTGCTGAAGCCCTCGGACAAGCGATCGTCGGTCGCGGCGTCGAGGCCCCGCAGGTCCATTCGCTCGGCGAGCGCGTCGAGCAGCGGCCCCGCATCCTCGCCCAGCGTGCGGATCTGGGTCTTGAGACCGGCATAGGGATCCGATCTTTTGCATTCGAGATAGGCGGCGAGCGATTCGTACACCGCCTCGCGCATCGGCAGCAGCTCGGCATGCGCGCCGGCGACGTCGATATCGGTCAGGCGGCGCGCGAGCAGGCGCAGGCGGCGGATGCGGAAGCCGAGATCGTGCGCGCGCAGGAAGTCGAGCGTCGCCGGCGAGGCGCCGTTGGACTGAGTCGCGCCGAACTGGTCGGCGCCGCGATCATGGACCGCGCGCGCGACCGCCTCGCGGATCTCACGCAGGCATTCGGGGCCGTGACGGTCGCCGATCGTGTAGAGCAGGTGCGCGGTGCGGTTGATCGTGCCGTCGACCTTGAGCAGGCCATAGGCGGTGTGGCCGTATCCCGCCTTGGCCGCGGCCGCGATCTGCGCGCGGCGGCGCCACGCCGCGAGGCGCTTGGGAGTCGGATAGTCGAGGAACAGCGTGTAGCCGAACAGCGCCTCGACCTGGGTTTCCACTTCGGCGCGGATCTCGGTGAGGATGCCGAGCATCCGCTCGATCCGGTCCGAGCGCTGGGCGATCTCCTCGAGATTGTCGCGGATCGGCTGCTCGCGCGGCAGCTCGGACAGCGCGCCGATGATCGTCTGGAAGAAGCCGGGCTTCTCCAGCGGCGCATCGCCGTAGAAATCGAAGCGGGCGTTGGGGAAGGGATCGATGAACACGAAGCGGCGGTCGACCTGGCGGCGCGCGGGGCGCTCGCGGAGCGCCTCGATCGCCGGGCGGAACGGCGCGTTGGCGAGCACCGAGCCGTCGATAAGCACGGCCTTCTCGGCGCGGTTGTCGGCCCATTGCTGGGGGAGGGCGGATTCGAGGAAGGCATCGCGGCCGGGCCAGGTCGCGCCGCGCTCGGCGAGGAACTCGTCCATCTCGGCGATCGTCAGCGGCGGAAAGGCGCCGGGGAAGCTCGACGTGGCGCGCGCGGCGAAGGCGAGCTCGCAGCGATGCGCGAAGGCGCCGCTCTCCTTCGCGCCATGATCGCCGAACGACAGGACGAGGCGGTGCTCGGTCTCCATCACCTGCGGCGGCGAGTTGAGCCGCAGCCGCTCGGGATGGCCGCGGAAATCGGTGACGGTGACGAACAGGTCGAGCGGCTGCCCCTCGGGAAGCAGGCGCTTGCCCGGCGGCGACGCCTCCATCGCGTCGAACGCGTCCATCAGCATCGTCAGCAGCTGCTTGCCGCCGAACGGCGGCTCGAACCAGCGCGAGCGGACGAAGCGTTCGAGCTTGAGCCGGATTTCCTCGCGCGCGCCGGCCTCGACGGTTTCGTCGATCGTCTTGCTGCGATTGGCGATGAACCAGGCGATCGGAGTCGCCCAGATCTTCTGGAGCTTGTGCGAAGGCGCCTGGCTGGGGGCGAGCAGCGCCTCGACATCGGCATGGACCATCCACAGCTCGGTCAGCGGATCGAGCGACTGGCCGGTGGCGATCGCCTGGGCGAGGAACACCGCGTTGATCCCGCCGGCGCTGGCACCCGAGACGATGTCGACCAGCACGCGCAGCCGCACGCCGGTGGCCTCCTGGATCTCCTGGAGCAGCGCGTGATAGACGCCCTGGCTGCCGCCCTCCTGTTCGTCCCCGTCGCGGGAGGCACGGCTGGCGCGGGCGAGGCGCCAGATCTCCTTGGTGATGCCGTGCATGTAGACGGCGAGGCTGATCCCGCCATAGCAGACCAAGGCGAGGCGGAGTTCGCGCTCCTGGACCGCCATCAGCTGCGTTCCACTTCGGCCCAGATCGGCAGATGATCCGATGCGGTGCGCGAGGCGGCGCTGTCATGGACCCCCGCCGCCGTGAAGCGCAGGTCGCGCGACGCCATGATCCGGTCGAGCTTCGCCACCGGGCGGCGGGCGTGGAAGCTCTTGCCGGTATCGGCGAAGTCGTAATGGTGGGCGAAGTCGCGCAGGCACCCCGAATTGGCGCTCCATTCGTTGAGATCGCCCATCAGCACGGTGGGGCGCTGGTGGGTGCTGACTGCGATATGCGTCAGGATCGCGTGCGCCTGGCGCCGGCGCCACAGCCCCGACAGATCGAGATGCATGCCGACGACGCGGATCACCTGCCCGCGCAGGCGGATATCGGCCATCACCGCGCCGCGCGGCTCGAGCGCGGGCAAGTGGATCGCCTCGCAATCGAGGACTTCGGCTTCGCGGCGCACCAGCAGCGCGTTGCCGTGCCAGCCCATGCTCGCGGCGCGCAGGCCGAAGGGGATCGCCTTGTACGGGCTGTGCTCGAGCAGCAGATGCCCGCCAAGCACCGCCGCGCGCGCGCCGAAGCGCTTGTCGGCTTCCTGGAGCGCGACCACGTCGGCGCCGATCTCGCACAGCACCTGCAGCGTGCGCTCGGGCCGCCGCCGCCGATCGGTGCCGATCGACTTGCGCATATTGTAGCTGGCGACCTTGATCATGCCCGCCTCCTATGGCGGTGCTTTAGGCGTGCGGGCAAGGGGGTCAGGTCTCGCCGTCGCCGGGTTGCTGGCCGCGCGCGCGTTCGGCGGCGGCGATCAGGCTGTTGGCGGTCTCGGTCGCGGCATCCGGCGTCATCGAGACGGCGACGCCATCCGGGCCGTCGAGCATGACCTGGCCCTCCTCGGCGGTGGCGACGCCCGGGTCTTCCTCGATCTCGGTGTGGGTGGGTTCCTCTGGCATTTCCCAAGTTCCTCGGTCCGGGGCATTTCAGGACCTTGCGGGGCACAACTCAGGGAATCGGGGAAATATCCGTCAGCGGCCGCCGGCCTCGAGCAGGCGCGCCGGCGCGGCCAGTTCCCAGCTGCGCGCGATGCGGTCGCCGACATGGTCCCAGTCGGTGTCGGCGGGCTCGAGGTTGATCGAGACCCAGCCCGCGCGGAAATAGGCCGGGCGGCTGTAGAGATCGGGCATATTCTCGATCAGCATCGCCGCTTCCTCCGGGTCGCCGGTCTTGACGATCACCACGGTGCGGTCGTCGCCATGATGGTCGTGGCGGAACTGCGCGAACATCTTGCCCGCGGCGAAGAAGGTCGGCTGCGCGTGGCTCGGGCGCTCCTCGGCCTCGGGGAGGGCAAGGGCGATGGCGCGGACCCTTTCGAGAGTCGCTTCGCGATTCGGGCTCAGCGGCACAGATAGTCTCCCAGCACTTTCGGATAGAGACGGTGTTCCGCCTCGAGAACGCGTTCGGCAAGCGTCTCGGCGGTGTCGCGCGCCTCGATGCGGACTTCGGCCTGGCCGAGCACTTCGCCGCCGTCGAGTTCCTCGGTGACGACATGGACCGAGCAGCCGGCCACCTGGTCGCCCATGGCGAGGGCGCGGGCATGGGTGTCGAGGCCCTTGTACTTGGGGAGGAGCGAGGGGTGGATGTTGAGGATCCTGCCCCGCCACCGCGCGACGAAAGCGTCGGAGAGGAGGCGCATATATCCGGCGAGGGCGATGGTCTCGACCCCGGCGGCGCGCAGCGCGGCGTCGATCGCGGCTTCGTATTCGGGCTTGGGGATGCCTTTTGGGGAATGGGCGAAGGTCGGGACGCCCTGCTCGCGGGCCCAGGCGAGGCCGGGGGCTTCGGGCTTGTCGCTGGCGACGAGGGCGACTTCGTAGGGGGAGTCGGCGCGGCGCGAGGCCTCGACCAGCGCCATCATGTTCGAGCCGCGGCCCGAGAGGAGGATACCGACCTTTTTGCGCATCAAAAGCTACCCCGCATGCGTGGCACTCCAGGCACTGCGGCCACCCCAGGTTTCGGTAGAGCCCATCACCGTGCACCCGCGCGCACCTTCCGTCACCGATCCAACCAAAAACACTGCTTCCCCAGCAGCTTGCAGCGCTTCCCTGACCATGGTCACTTTTTCCTCAGCCACGATCGCGACCATGCCGATGCCGCAATTGAAGGTCCGCGCCATCTCCTCGGGCTCGATATTGCCCTGTGCCTGGAGGAACGCCATCAGCCGCGGCTGGGGCCAGGCATCGGCGTCGACCGTCGCGTGGCAATTCGCCGGGAGGACGCGCGGGATGTTCTCGAGCAGCCCGCCGCCGGTGATGTGCGCTAGGCCGTGGATCGCGCCCGCCTGCACCAGCGGGAGCAGGCTCTTCACATAGATGCGGGTCGGCGCCATCAGCGCGTCGATCAGCAGCACTTCCTGGTCGAACAGCGCGGGGCGGTCGAGCTTCCAGCCCTTGTCCGCGGCGAGGCGGCGGACCAGCGAGAAGCCGTTAGAGTGTACCCCCGTAGAGGCGAGCCCGAGGATGACGTCGCCCGGCGCGACGCGGCTGCCGTCGAGCAGGTTCTCGCGCTCGACCGCGCCGACGCAGAAGCCGGCCAGGTCGTAGTCGCCCTCGGCATACATGCCCGGCATCTCGGCGGTCTCGCCGCCGATCAGCGCGCAGCCGGCCTGGCGGCAGCCCTCGGCAATGCTCGCGATCACCGATTCGGCGACCTCGGGGACCAGCTTTCCGCTGGCGTAATAGTCGAGGAAGAACAAAGGCTCGGCGCCCTGGACGATCAGATCGTTGGCGCACATCGCGACGAGGTCGATGCCCACGCCGTCATGACGCCCGCTCTCGATCGCGAGCTTGAGCTTGGTGCCGACTCCGTCGTTCGCGGCGACGAGCAGCGGGTCGTTGTAGCCGGTGGCCTTGAGGTCGAACACGCCGCCGAACCCGCCGAGATCGGCATCGGCGCCCGGCCGCCGGGTCGAGCGGGCGAGCGGGCCGATGGCGCGGACCAGCGCGTTGCCCGCGGCGATCGAGACGCCGGCCTGGGCGTAGGTGTAGGATTCCGGATCGGTCATGAGACGCGCTTAGTGCGAAGTTTCCCGAGACGAAACTCCTACCTTCCCGTCACCCCGGACTTGATCGGCGTTTATGCCCTCGCGCCAAGTGCCTCCTTGCTCCCCTGCGAAAGCAGGGGCCCAGGGCCAAGCAGTTCAGCCATTGTAACCCTGGACCCCTGCTTTCGCAGGGGAACAGAAAGGAGAAGCACGTGCCCGGCACAAGGCCCGGGTGACGGAACGAAAGAATCAACATGAACGTGTAGAATCACTAGAAGCTTGGATTTCCACGCCCGCTTCGCCAAAAGGGCGCGCAATGTCGTTTCGCCGCCTTTCCATCGCCCTTGGCATCACCTCCGCGCTCGCGATGAGTGCCGGCGGCGTGGTGATGGCGCAGGGCGGGGCCAAGCCGCCGCCGCAGAATTCGATCGACCCCGCCTCGGGGAGCTTCGAAGTCACTGGAGTCGCGATCGACGTCAACGGCAAGACCGCCGACGCGGCGCGGCAGGGCGGGTGGCGGCTGGCGCAGCGCAAGGGCTGGGAGATGCTGTCGCGGCGGCTGACCGGGCACAGCTCGACCATGTCCGATGGCGCGCTCGACGCGATGGTCACCGGAATCGTCGTCGAGAACGAGCAGATCGGGCCGACGCGCTACATCGCCAGGCTCGGGGTGCTGTTCGACCGCGGCAAGGCCGGGGCGATCCTCGGCGTGTCGAGCCAGGTGATGCGATCGCCGCCGATGCTGCTGGTGCCGGTCGAATGGTCGGGCGGCACCGGCCATGTCTTCGAGCGCGACACCGCGTGGCAGCAGGCGTGGGAGCGGTTCCGCGGCGGCGCCAACCGAAGAATCCGATCTACGCCGACATCAAGCCGCAGGGCACCGGCCCCGACGCGCTGCTGCTCGACGCCGGGCAGATCGGGCGGCGCGGGCGCGGCTGGTGGCGCAACGTGCTCGACCGCTACGGCGCGCGCGACGTGCTGGTCGCCGAAGTGCGGCTGCGGCGCGATTATCCGGGCGGGCCGGTGACGGCGCTGTTCACCGCCAGCCATGGGCCGGACCGGCACAAGGTCACGCAGTTCGCGCTCCGGGTCGAGACCGGCGACGGGCTCGGCGCGCTGCTCGACCAGGGCATCGAGCGGATCGACCAGGCCTATCAGGATGCGCTGGCCTCGGGCGTGCTCAAGACCGACGCGCTGCTTGCCTATCGTCCGCCTTCGGCCAAGACCGAGGAGAAGCCGGTCGACGAGGCGACCGAGACGCCGACTCCGACTCCCGGCGCGACCGAGACCACCGCGAGCTTCATCGTCCAGGTCGAGACGCCGAGCGCGGCCTCGGTCACCAGCTCCGAAAGCTCGGTGCGCGGTGTGCCCGGGGTACGTTCGGCCAACACCACCAGCCTGGCGCTGGGCGGGATCTCGGTGATGCGCGTCAGCTATGACGGGACGATCAGCAGCCTGCGCGCCGCGCTTGAGGCGCGCGGGTGGAGCGTGCAGGAAGGCTCCGGGGTGCTGCGCATCCGCCGGGCGGGCGGCGGCGCTCCGCAGCCGACCCCGGCGCCGGCGGGCGACCCGAACGGCGCCAAAAACACCAACGGATGAGCCAGCTCGCCCTGCCGCTCGTCATCCCCGAGACGAGCGAGACCGAATTCCTCGTCAGCGATTCGAATGCGCGCGCGGTGCAGATGCTCGAGCGCTGGGCGACCTGGCCGGTGATGGCGGGGCTGCTGGTGGGGCCGCGCAAGTCGGGGCGCAGCCTGCTCGCGCGGATCTTCGCGTCGAAATCCGAAGGCACGATGATCGACGATGCCGAGCGGGTGAGCGAGGCCGAGATCTTCCACGCGTGGAACCGCGCCCAGGCCGAGCACCGCCCGCTGCTGATCGTCGCCGACGCCGCGCCGCCCGCCTGGGGGGTCAAGCTCGCCGACCTGCGCTCGCGGCTGAGCGCGACACCGGTGATGACGATCGAGCCGCCCGATGACGCCCTGGTGTCGCTGCTGCTCGCGCGCTTCTTCGAGCGGCGGCTGCTCAGCGCCAAGCCCGACCTGATCGCCTGGCTGGCCCGGCGGGTCGAGCGCAGCCATCTCGCGCTGATCCGCGTCGCCGACGCGCTTGAGAGCGATGCGCTCGAACGGCGCAGCCCGCGCTTGTCGATCCCCGCCGCGCGCGCCACATTGGCGTCGACCAGCCTGCTGACCGAACCCGAGAGCGAGCGCGCATGACCAAGGCGGCCAAGCCCATCGCCAATGACGACTTGCCCGCGCCCGGTGTAGGCACGCCCGTTCCGGGCGGCGGCAAGCGCTATTTCAACCGCGAGCTGAGCTGGCTGGCGTTCAACCGGCGGGTGATGGAGGAGGCGTGCAACCGCGCGCATCCCTTGCTCGAGCGGCTGCGCTTCCTGTCGATCTCGGGGAGCAATTTCGACGAATTCTTCATGGTCCGCGTCGCGGGGCTCAAGGGGCAGCAGCTCCAGCAGGTCGAGGCGCGATCGGTCGACGGGCTGACCCCGGGGCAGCAGCTGACCGCGATCGTCGCCGAGGCCGAGATCCTCGCCGACCAGCAGCAGGGCCTGTGGACCGAGATCCGCCACGAAATGGCCGAGGCCGGAATCGAAGTGCTCGATGCCGATGAGATTTCGGGCGAGATCGAGGGTTGGCTCGAAAGCCATTTTCGCGAGCAGATCTTCCCGATCCTGACGCCCCAGGCGCTCGATCCGGCGCATCCCTTTCCGTTCATTCCCAACCAGGGATCGAGCGTGATCTTCGACCTCGTCCGCAAGTCCGACCGCGAGCCGATCCGCGAGCTGGTGCTGCTGCCGACGACGATGCCGCGCTTCGTCCGGCTCCCCGACGAGCCGGCGCGCTACGTCACTGTCGAGGCGATGCTCAAGCGCTTCTCGCACCTGCTGTTCCAGGGGTACGAAGTGCTCGGGCTCGCGACCTTCCGGGTGCTGCGCGACAGCGATATCGAGATCGAGGAAGAAGCCGAGGACCTGGTCCTCACCTTCCGCAGCGCGATCAAGCGGCGGCGGCGGGGCAGGGTGATCCGGCTCGAGATGGAGGAGGGGATCGATCCCGGCCTCGAATCGGTGCTCAAGGAGGAGCTGGGCGGCAGCGAGGCGCTGCTGACCGAGACCGGCGGCTTCCTCGGCATCGGCGACCTCGCGATGCTGGTCGAGGAGGACCGGCCCGACCTCAAATTCACGGCCTATACCCCGCGCTTTCCCGAGCGGATCCGCGAGTTCGGCGGCGATTGCTTCGCAGCGATCCGCGCCAAGGACATCGTCGTCCACCACCCCTATGAGAGCTTCGACGTCGTCCTCGCCTTTCTCAACCAGGCTGCGGGGGACCCCGACGTGGTCGCGATCAAGCAGACGCTGTACCGCGCGGGCAAGCAGTCCGCGGTCATCAACGCGCTGATCGCCGCCGCCGAGGCGGGCAAGTCGGTCACCGCGGTGGTCGAGCTCAAGGCGCGGTTCGACGAGGAGCAGAATCTCTACTGGGCGACCGCGCTCGAGCGCGCCGGGGTCCAGGTCGTCTACGGCTTCATCGACTGGAAGACCCACGCCAAGATCTCGATGGTGGTCCGGCGCGAGGCCGGGGCGTTCCGCACCTATTGCCACCTGGGCACCGGCAATTACCACCCGATCACGGCGCGCATCTATACCGATCTCAGCTTCTTCACCGCCGATCCGCGGGTCGGCCGCGATGCCGCGCAGATCTTCAACTACGTCACCGGCTATGTCGAGCCGCACGGGCTGGAGCTGCTCGGGATCAGCCCGCACGGCCTGCGCGACCGGCTGATGGCGCTGATCGACGCCGAGATCGCGCATGTCGGCGAGGGCCGCCCGGGCGGGATCTGGGCGAAGATGAACTCGCTGGTCGATCCCGCGGTGATCGAGAAGCTCTACGAGGCGAGCGCCGCCGGGGTTGAGATCGACCTCGTCATCCGCGGCGTCTGCTGCCTCAGGCCCGGCGTGCCCGGCCTTTCGGAGCATATCCGGGTCAAGTCGATCGTCGGGCGCTTCCTCGAGCACAGCCGCATCTGGGCATTCGGCGACGGGCATCCGCTGCCGAACGACGGGGCGAAGGTCTTCATCTCCTCGGCCGACTGGATGCAGCGCAATTTCGACCGCCGGGTCGAGTTCATGCTGCCGCTTCGCAACAAGACCGTCCACGACCAGGTGCTCGACCAGGTGATGGTCGCCAATCTGATCGACAACGAGCAGAGCTGGGAGCTTCGGCCCGATGGCCGCTATGCCCGGGTGGAGCCCGGCGAGACCCCGTTCAACCTCCACCGCTATTTCATGACCAACCCGTCGCTTTCGGGCCGCGGCGCTTCGCTCGAGAAGAGCCGGTCGGTGCCCAAATTGTCGCTGAAGCGTTCGAAGCGGAAGAAATGACCACCATCCCCTTCCGCAAGCCCCGCGCCGATAGTGCGCCGGCCATTCCGCGCGTCGGGATCATCGATATCGGCTCGAACTCGATCCGGCTCGTCGTCTATCAGGGCGCGGCGCGGCTGCCGGCGATATTGTTCAACGAGAAAGTGATGGCGGGGCTCGGCCGCTCGCTCGGCGAGACCGGGGCGATCGACGCGCCCGCGCTCGCCATCGCCCGCGCGGCGCTGGCGCGGTTCGCGCTGATGGCGAGCGAGATGCAGGTCACCGACCTGCGGACCGTCGCCACCGCCGCGGTGCGCGACGCCTCGAACGGCGGCGAGCTGATCGCCGCGGCGCGCAAGCTCGGGCTCGAGGTCGAGCTGCTGTCGGGCGAGGAGGAAGCGACCGCCTCCGGCTTCGGCGTGCTCTCGGGCATCCCCGAGGCCGACGGGATCGTCGGCGATCTCGGCGGCGGCAGCCTCGAGCTGGTGCGCGTGGTCGCGGGGACGGTGACCGACCGCGTCTCGTTCCCGCTCGGGGTGCTGCGGCTCGGCGCGCTGCGGGGCAAGGGCCAGGGCGCGCTCGACCGGCGCGTGGCCAAGCTGATCGCCGAGGCCGGGTGGAAGGGGCGGGGCAGGGGCCTGCCGCTCTATCTGGTCGGCGGATCGTGGCGCTCGCTGGCGCGGCTCGACATGCATCTGGCGGACTATCCGCTGCCGGTGATCCACCAATATGCGATTCCCGTGGAGCGGGTGACGCGGCTCGGACGGACGCTCAGCCACGTCGGCAAGGCGACGCTGCGCGGCATCCCCAGCCTGTCGGGCTCGCGCACGCCGATGCTGGGCAACGCGACGGCGCTGCTGGCGAGCGTGCTCAAGCATCTCGGATCGAGCGAGACGATCGTCTCGGCCTATGGCCTGCGCGAAGGACTGCTGTTCGGGCGGCTGACGCCCGCGCAGCGCCGCGAGGACCCGCTGATCGTCGCGGCGCGCGACGAGGGCGAGAGAGTCGGGCGCTTCGCCGAGCATGGCGACTTGCTCGACGCGTGGATCGCGCCCTTGTTCGAGGGCGACCCGCCCGAGCTGGCGCGGTTGCGCCATGCCGCGTGCCTGCTCGCCGATGTCGGCTGGCGCGCCAATCCCGAGTTCCGCGCCGAGCGCGGCATCGAGATCGCGCTCCACGGCAATTGGGTGGGGATCGACGCCGCGGGCCGCGCGCAGCTGGCGCAGGCGCTCTACACCGCGCTGGGCGGGGGGACCGAGGTCCCCGAGCCGCTGGGGCAGCTCGCCGATGCCGGGGCGCTGGCGCACGCGCGGCTATGGGGGCTGGCGATCCGGCTCGGGCAGCGGCTGAGCGGCGGCGTTGCGGCGCCGCTCAAGCGGACGCGGCTGGCGGTCGACGGCGAGTCGGTCTGGCTGGTGATCGAGCGGCGCGACGCCGCGCTGTATGGCGAAGCGGTGGAGAAGCGGCACAAGTCGCTGGCGGCGGCGCTGGGGCGGAGCGCGGTGCTGGGGGCGTAGGGAGGGCTCCCTGTTCCCCTGCGAAAGCAGGGGTCCAGAGCCAAATAGTTCAGCCCTTGCGACCCTGGGCCCCTGCTTTCGCAGGGGAACAAGAAAAATTGGAGCAGGTTACCCGCACCTGGCGCTCAGAATCTTGCCCGCCTTGTCGGTATGAATATTCAGCCGCGTCTCGCTGTAATCCATCGTCACCATCGTATCGGGCGCGATCCAGCGGATGCGAGTCGCCTGCGAGAGCTGCTGCGCTTCGCCGGCGGTCTCGGGGTTGCGCTGCTTGCCGATCAGGCTGCCGAGCTTCTCGGCGCCGCAGCTGGTCGGCGCGGGCGGGGTCTGGGCGTTCATCGACGCGCAGCCGATGGTCGAGAGCGCAAGCAGCGGCAGGATGATGCGAATCATTCGGGGTCCTCGGTCCGGGTCATCTTGAGCTTTCCGCCCTTGACGGTGAACCCGAGCTGACCCTCGACGAGATTGAGCGCATCGCGGCCGAACTGCTCGTAGCGCCAGCCTTCGAGCATCGGCAGCCGGTCGCGCTGGCCCGCGGCGAGCGCCTCGAGCTCCTCCGAGCGCGCGAGCAGGCGCGACGCGACGTTGATCTCCTTGGCGCGGATCTTGAGCAGCAGCTTGAGCAGGTCGGCGACCAGCGCGCCGTCCTTGCCGAGCGAGGGCTTGCGGTCGTCGCGCGGGGGCAGCTCGTCGGGGGTCATCGGCGCGGCATCGGCCAAAGCCGCCATCATCCGCCCGCCGATATCGTTCTGCGCCCAGGCGACCGAGAGCCCGCGGACGCGGCCGAGATCGGCCTGCTTCTTGGGCGGATTGGCGGCGAGATCGGCGAGGGTCTCATCCTTGATGATGCGGCCGCGCGGCAGGTTCTTGCCCTGCGCCTCGAGCTCGCGCCACCGCGCCAGCGCCTTGAGGCGGCCGAGCACCTCGGGCTTGCGGCTCGAGACGCGGACGCGCTGCCACGCCTCGTCGGGGTCGTTCTCGTAATTCCTGGGGTCGGCAAGCCGCTCCATCTCCTGGTCGAGCCAGACGCCGCGGCCGGTCTTCTTGAGCTTCTCCAGCATCCGCGGGAAGATTTCGGAGAGATAAGTGACGTCGCAGATCGCATAGTCGATCTGGCGCTTGTCGAGCGGCCGGCGCGCCCAGTCGGTAAAGCGCGCGCCCTTGTCGACGGTGATGCCGAGATAGGTGTCGACCAGGTTCGAATAGCCGATCTGCTCGCCCTGGCCGAGCGCCATCGCCGCGACCTGGGTGTCGAACAGCGGGTGCGGGGTCTTGCCGGTGAGATTGTAGACGATCTCGATATCCTGCCCGCCGGCGTGGAAGATCTTGAGGACCTCCTCATTCTCGGTGAGCAAGTCGAGCAAGGGCTTCATGTCGATGCCCGACGCCATCGGATCGATCGCCGCAGCCTCTTCGTCGTCGGCGATCTGGATGAGGCACAGCTCGGGCCAATAGCTGTTCTCGCGCATGAACTCCGTGTCGACGACGACATAGGGTTTGGTGGCGAGACGGGCACAGAGATTGGCGAGCGAGGCGCTGTCGTCGATCAAGTCATGGATATGCATCGCGGCCCCATAGCCGGATGCTTAAGCGGGAACAAACATTTGTGACGTCATCAGCGCGGCGTGATGACGAGGAGCGGCGCTTTTTGGGGCGCAGGTTTCTTCGGAGCGGGGTTTGCGGCCCAGGCGAAGGTGCCCAGCCCGACCACGGTCAGCCCGATTGCCAGCGGCATGATCGCGATCAGCCCGTTGAAGCGCGCGCGCACCGAGAGAAAACCGGCATCGGGCATCACCAGATCGTTGAAGCGGCCCGCCGCGGCCAGCAAGGCGGCGTCGTTCCCGGCTGAATCGGCCGCCCGGACATAGTCCGACAGGCTGGTGATCGGCTTGGGCAGCTCGGACCGGTATTTGTCGACGACTTCGTGCGCCACGCCGCGCCAGAACGCATCCGCCGCGCGATCCGAGGCTTCCGCCCTGGCAAGCATCCGGAAGGTCACGCTCTCGAGCGTCAGCACCGCGATCGCGCGCCTGAATATCAAGCTCAGCCCGAAGAACCCGAGCGCCGCGCCGCCGACCGCCATCAGCAGGCGTGCGAGATCGTCCAGCGGATCGAGCGTGCCCAGATTGGTGAGCGAGCTGCCGGCGAGGACGCTCGCGGCGGTCGCCACGACGCCGCCGACGATCCATTTGGTCGTGGCGCGAAGCGACGCCGCCGCATCGGCGAGCGTGGCGGTGGCCGAGTCTTTCGAGTCAGCCATCGATCGAGGACGTCGATCCGAAATCCAGCGCCAGCCGCGCGCCCGGATCGTGCTGGTCCATCAGCGCGCCAAGCTCGGAGACCTGATGCAGATTGACGGCCCCCGGGGTGTTGAGCACCACCCCTCCGGTCGCGCCCGCGGCCGTCCCGCTGATGACTTCGCGCATCACCGCCTGCACGTCGAAAAACCCCTCGCCATGCTCGGGCATCGCCGGCATTGCCGCGATCACCGGATTGTCGAACGGCGTGCGGTCCGCGCCCGGCATCAAGTTTCCGAACAGGCTGCTATAGGTCTGCATGCCGCCGCCCGAGCCGCTGGTCTGGATATCGCCGCCGGAGTCGCCGGCCTGCAGGCCGACCACCGGACTGCGCTGGGCCACCGTGATTTCGAGCGTGTCGCCACCGCAGGCGATGCGGATAACGCCCAGCTCGTCGGGGATTGCCGTCAATTTGATCACCATGAACGCCTCCCATCTCGCGCGGTGCGAGCCTTGACATTAGCACAGCTTTCGTGATGCGCCCCCGGCTTCATTGTACCAACGAATACCGGAACCGAAATGCACGCTTATCGCACCCACACCTGCGCCGAACTTCGCGCCGATCACGTCGGCGAGGAAGTCCGCCTTTCCGGCTGGGTGCATCGCAAGCGTGACCATGGCGACCTCGTCTTCGTCGACCTGCGCGATCACTACGGGATCACCCAGATCGTCACCGACGTCAGCGGCCCGGCCTTCGACGTCATCGAATCGCTGCGCAGCGAATCGGTGATCACCGTCACCGGCAAGGTGATCGCGCGCAGCGCCGAGGCCGCGAACCCCAATCTGCCGACCGGCGCGATCGAAGTCCGCGCCGCGCAAGTGACGGTCCAGAGCCACGCGCAGGAGCTGCCGCTGCCGGTGTTCGGCGATGCGGAGTATCCCGAGGATATCCGCCTGCGCTACCGCTTCCTCGACCTGCGCCGCGAGCGGCTGCACAAGAACATCGTCCTGCGCTCGAACGTGATCTCGTCGCTGCGCCAGCGGATGATCGGGCAGGGCTTCACCGAGTTCCAGACCCCGATCCTCACCGCGAGCAGCCCCGAGGGCGCGCGCGACTATCTGGTGCCGAGCCGAGTGCATCCGGGCAAGTTCTACGCGCTCCCGCAGGCGCCGCAGATGTTCAAGCAGCTGCTGATGGTCGCGGGTTTCGATCGCTATTTCCAGATCGCGCCGTGCTTCCGCGACGAGGACGCCCGCGCCGACCGTAGCCCGGGCGAGTTCTACCAGCTCGATTTCGAAATGAGCTATGTTACGCAAGACGATGTTTTTGCAGCGATCGAGCCGGTGCTTCACGGCGTGTTCGAGGAATTCGCGGACTTCGACGGCAAGGGCCGCACGGTCTCGCCGCTGCCGTTCAAGCGAATCCCGTACAAGGAATCGATGCTCAAATACGGCAACGACAAGCCCGATTTGCGCAATCCGATCCTGATCACCGACGTCTCGGAGCATTTCAGGGGTTCGGGCTTCGGCCGCTTCGCGTCGATGGTCGAGGCGGGCGATATCGTCCGCGCGCTGCCCGCGCCGAACACTCACGAGAAGAGCCGCAAATTCTTCGACGACATGAACAGCTGGGCGCAGTCCGAGGGCTTCCCCGGCCTCGGCTATGCCACCCAGAAGGACGGCGTGTTCGGCGGGCCGATCGCCAACAACCATGGCCAGGACGGCATGAAGGCAATTGCGGACGCGATGGGCCTCGGCCCCAATGACGGCATCTTCTTCGCCGCGGGCAAGGAAGCGCAGGCCGCCAAGCTCGCCGGTCTCGCGCGCACCCGCGCAGCCGAGCAGCTCGGGTTGATCGACCTCAAGCGCTTCGAATTCTGCTGGATCGTCGATTTCCCGATGTTCGAGGCCGACGAGGACACCGGCAAGATCGATTTCAGCCACAACCCCTTCAGCATGCCGCAGGGCGAGCTGGCGGCGCTGGAGGGCAAGGACCCGCTCGATATCCTCGCCTACCAGTACGACATCGTCTGCAACGGCGTCGAGCTCAGCTCGGGCGCGATCCGGAACCACCGCCCCGAGATCATGTACAAGGCGTTCGAGATCGCCGGCTACACCCAGGCCGATGTCGACACCAACTTCGCGGGGATGATCAATGCCTTCAAGTTCGGCGCGCCGCCGCATGGCGGGTCGGCGCCGGGGGTCGACCGCATCGTCATGCTGCTGGCCGACGAGCCCAACATCCGCGAAGTGATCGTCTTCCCGATGACCCAGAAGGCCGAGGACCTGATGATGCAGGCCCCCGCCGCGGTCAGCGCGAAGCAGCTCAAGGAGCTCCACATCAAGCTGGCGTCGGACGGGCCCAAGGCGGGGTGACGATCGACCTTTCCGACTATGAATCCGGCGCCGAATTCGACGGCAAGTACAAGCATGCGCTCGCCAAGCTCCAGAAGCGCCTCAGCCACATCCACTTCGCGCATATCGTCCACAAGCGCCGCGCGATCATCGTGTTCGAGGGCTGGGACGCGGCGGGGAAGGGCGGGATCATCAAGCGGCTCACCGGCGAATGGGACCCGCGCTATTTCGAGGTCTGGCCGATCTCGGCGCCGACTCCGGAGGAGCTGTCGCATCACTTCCTCTGGCGTTTCTGGCGGCGCCTGCCCGCGCAGCACAATATCGCGGTGTTCGACCGCAGCTGGTACGGCCGCGTCCTGGTCGAGCGAGTCGAGGGGCTGGCGAGCAAGGACGAGTGGAAGCGCGGCTATGCCGAGATCAACGACTTCGAGGCGCAGCAGGCCGCGACCGGCGCGACTCTGGTCAAGATCTTCGTGCATGTGACCCAGGAGGAGCAGGACCAGCGCCTGCGCGCCCGGCTCGAGCATCCGTGGAAGCGCTGGAAGACCGGGCTCGACGATTACCGCAACCGCGCGAAGCGGCCGGACTATCTCGACGCGATGCACGAGATGTTCGAGCACACTTCGACCAAGGCTGCCCCCTGGACGGTGATCGACGGGAATAACAAGAAGGCCGCCCGCATCACCGCGCTGACCGCGATCGCCGACCGGCTCGAGCAGTTCGTGCCGATGGACCCGCCCGAGATCGACCCCGAAGTCGAGAAAGCGGCGAAGAAGGCTTTGGGTCTCTAGCCGCGCCGCCGCCGCAGCTTGGGCGCCAGCATCCCGGCTTCCTCGCGGTACCGCTCGTAATCGCGCCCGAACATGCCGACCAGGTCGCGCTCCTCGTAGCGGATCGCGATCAGGATATAGCCGGTCATTCCGAGCGCGAAGAGCAGGTGCCCCGCGCTCATCACCGGCGTCGCCCAGAAGGCGAGCAGGAAGCCGGTGTAGAGCGGGTGGCGGATGCAGTGGTAGAAGAGCGGCCGGCGCAGCTGCGGCGCCGCCGCCTCGCGGTCCTTGAGGTTCAGCCACACCTGCTTGAGCCCGAACAGCTCGAAATGGCTGAGCAGGAAGGTGGTGAGCAGCACCATCGCCCAGCCGAGCCCGAACACCCCCCACAGCACATCCGCCGCCAGCCGGTTCTCGACGCTCCACACCGGTTTCCCGATCGGCCGCCACAGCAGGAACAGCACGATCAGCACGGCGCTGGCGGCGAGCACATAGACGCTGCGCTCTACGGCCGAGGGCACGATGCGGGTCCAGGCGCGCTTGAAGCCCTGGCGCGCCATCACGCTGTGCTGGACGCCGAACAGCGCGATCAGCGCGAGATCGACGAGGATCGCCATCCCCGCGGGGCTGGCCGGGCCGCGGTCGATCGTCACCGGCAGATAGGGCAGGTTGCCGACGAACCCGACCAGATACAGGAAGGTCGCGAAGAAGATCAGATACGCCGCCACCCCGAACAGCACAAAGAATCCACGCGTCATCGCCATTTCCCCCGAAAGCGAAGCCCGGATCGTATCAGCGGCGCGCCCTCGGCGCCAGCGGCCTGGTGGGGACGCATATTCCCCTTCGTCATCCCCGCGAAAGCGGGGACCCATCTCCGGAGCCATCCACCATCGCGCCGGTGCATTCTGCTGCTGGTTCGGGAGATGGGTCCCCGCTTTCGCGGGGATGACGGCTTGGAGCAAATGGCCGCTCCCCTTTGATCGAGCCCAGACCTAAAGCATCAGCAGCGCGAGCGGCACGACGGTCCCCGCCGCCAGCATCAGGATCGAGACTTTGCGCATCGCGGCGTTGTTGAGCGCGATCACGATGCCGAGCAGCGTCGACAAGATCAGCCCGGCCGACAGCAGCGCGACGAACACCTTCATCGGCAGCGTGAACGCCGCCTTGCCGGCAGGCCTGGGCGCAGCCTTGGGCGCGGCGGGCTTGTGATCCTCGGCCCGGGGCGGCTTGGCGCGGGGCAGTCGCGAATCCTTGTGGACGCTCGCCATCCACACGATCCAGCCCGGCGGGGTGCCGCCATAGCCCTTCTCTTCCTGGAGCCGGAAGGTCTGCAGCGCGCCGCTCAGTGCGAACAGCAGGATCGCGGGCGCGAAGAACAGCCCGAGGTAATGATGGTAGCGACGAATCGTCTGCATCGTCCTGGGCTTCATCCGGCGCTCCGCATTCTCTCGGGGTTTGGTCAGGCGGGCGCGAAAGCCCCGGTCTCGTCCATCACATGGAGCACCCCGTCGGCGATCGCGAAATAGGCGCCGTGCAGCGTCAGCCGGCCCGAAGCCTCATGCTCGGGGATGCAGGGGAAGCTGCGGATGTTGCGGAGCGAGACGCGCACCGTCTCCAGCTCCAGCGCGCGGATCGCCTCGGGGCCTTCGCCATATTCGGCGACGATCCGGTCACGCGCCTCGTCGAGCATGTCGACCCAGTGCGCGATGAAGCCGCCCGCGCCCGGCTCGGCGCCGCGGAACTGCTGCGAGATCGCGGCATGCACTCCGCCGCACGCGCCATGCCCCATCACCACGATCTCGCGCACCTCGAGCACGCGCACTGCGAATTCGAGCGCGGCCGAGACGCCATGGCGCCCGCCGCCTTCCTCGAAGGGGGGAACGAGGTTGGCGATGTTGCGCACCACGAAGACCTCGCCGGGCGAAGTATCGAAGATCTGCGCGGGGTCGACTCGGCTGTCCGAGCAGGCGATCACCATTACCTTGGGGCTCTGGCCTTCGTTGAGCTCGGCCCAGCGCTCGCGCTGGCGGCGCCAGTCGGTGCCGCGAAAGCGCTGGTAGCCGGTAAGCAGGTCCGAAAAGTCCGTCATGGGGTCCCCTTAGCGCGCGTGTTGTAACGCCTTCAACCCGTCGCTAGATGCACCCCCATGAACGATCTCTCGTCCGCACCCCGCCCCGAGCGCCAGCGCAAGCCCGACTGGATCCGCGTCAAGGCGCCGACCTCGGCCGGTTTCGCCGCGACGCGCGCGCTGATGCGGTCGAAGAATCTGACCACGGTGTGCGAGGAGGCTGCCTGCCCGAACATCGGCGAGTGCTGGACCAAGAAGCACGCGACGGTGATGATCCTCGGCGACACCTGCACCCGCGCCTGCGCCTTCTGCAACGTCAAGACCGGCATGCCGCGCGCGGTCGACCCGCTGGAGCCCGAGCATGTCGCCGAGGCCGCGGCGCAGATGGGACTGGCGCATATCGTCATCACCTCGGTCGACCGCGACGACTTGAAAGACGGCGGCGCGAGCCAGTTCGTCAAGGTGATCGAGGCGATCCGCCGCTCGAACCCGACCACGACGATCGAGATCCTCACCCCCGATTTCCGCAACAAGCACGAGGCAGCGGTCGAGGCGATCGTCGCGGCGCGGCCCGACGTCTACAACCATAATCTCGAGACCGTCCCGCGGCTCTACCCGACGATCCGCCCCGGCGCGCGCTACTATGCCTCGCTGCGGCTGCTCGAGACGGTCAAGAAGCTCGATCCGACGATCTTCACCAAGTCGGGCGTCATGCTCGGGCTCGGCGAGGAGCGGCTCGAGATTCACCAGGTGATGGACGACATGCGCTCGGCCGACATCGATTTCCTGACGATGGGCCAGTATCTCCAGCCGACCCCGCGCCACGCGAAGGTGGCGGAGTTCGTCACGCCGGCAGCGTTCGGCGCGTACGGCGCAGTCGCGCGGTCGAAGGGCTTCCTGCTGGTCGCTTCCTCGCCGCTGACCCGGTCGAGCTATCATGCCGGCGACGATTTCGAGAAGATGCGGGCCGCGCGCGAGGCGAAGCTGGGGAAGGTCCACGCATGAAAATCCTCCCCGGAACGGGGAGGATTTGATGCCTCGCCATCAGGAAACGCGACAGCTGCCCTACACCCCCGAGCAGATGTTCGATCTGGTCGCCGATGTTGCGCGCTATCCCGAATTCCTGCCTTGGGTGACCGCGGTCAGGGTCCGTGCGAACAGCGCCGAGGCGATGGTCGCCGACGTCATCGTCGGGTTCAAGGGGCTGCGCGAGACCTTCAGCTCGCGAGTCGAGAAGCAGCGGCCGGGGCATATCCGCGTCGACTATCTCGAAGGGCCGCTCAAGCACCTCGCCAACGACTGGAAGTTCGAGCCCGACGGCCAGGGCGGCTGCCGCATCCATTTCTGCGTCGATTTCGCCTTCAAGAACCGCGTGTTCGAGATGCTGGCGGGGCAGGTGTTCGATCGCGCGGTGCGCAAGATGGTCAACGCGTTCGAGGAGCGCGCGGCGCGGCTCTACGCCGAAGGCTCGGGCGCACCGGGCATCAGCAGCTCGAGCGCGCACAGCGCCGCCTGAAGGCGGATCCCGCCGCGGCCGTCATTGTCGAAGATCCGCTCGTCGGCGACGACATGGCTCGGATCGGCGCCGCGTTCGGCGCGCGCGAACACCACCATCCCGACCGGCTTCTTGGGCGTGCCGCCGCCCGGGCCGGCAATCCCCGTGATCGCCACCGCGACATCGGCATGGGTCTTGGCGACGGCGTTCTGCGCCATCGTCCACGCCACCGCGATCGAGACCGCGCCGAAGGTCTCGAGCACGTCGCTGCTGACCTTGAGCATGTCGGTCTTGGCGTCGTTCGAATAGGTCACGAAGCCGCCCTCGAGCACGTCCGACGAGCCCGGGATCTCGGTCAGCGCCGCGCAGACCAGCCCGCCGGTGCAGCTCTCCGCCACCGCAATCCTGCGGCCCGCGGCACGGTTGGCGTCGATCACCTTGCGCGCGGCCTCGACCAGCACGGCAGGAAGCAGCGTGTCCACGCTCAAAGCCCGTTCGAAGCCGGGCAGAGCGGGAAATCGGGCTTCTTGTCGTTCTTGGTACCCATCTGGGCGAAGGTGATCAGCAGCGCGGCGGCATTGTCGGCGGGGAGCGGGTCGAGCAGCTTGAGCACCCGGTCATAGGCCGGGCAGTCGCCGGCCTTGAGCTCCTCGGTCAGCATCGGCCCGACCATCTGGAGCATCATCGGCATCAGATCCTGCGGGGGAAGCAGGGCGCTGCTGCCCGAGGGGCCCATCAGCTTGGCCACCGCGGCTTGTGCGCCTGGGGCCGCGGCGCGCGACGCGGCTTCGAATTTCGCCAGCAGCGCCTCGCTGTTGCGGAGATACGCGCTCGCCGGCAGCTCGGATTCGCAGAAGCGCGCGACTTCGCGCAGCACCGGCGGCGCGATGACGAGCACGAAGGCCTCGGCCTCGGGCGCGGTGATGCACGCGTCGCCGCCTTGCTTGGCACGCACGTCCTGCGCCTGCACCGCGACTCCGGTGAGCGCCAGCCATCCGGCAGCACCGGCGAGGAAACCCTTGCGAATCATGACCTTGCCTCCTGAAGTCTGACCGTGGCGATTGCCTGCGCCGCCATCCCCTCGCCGCGGCCGGTGAAGCCCAGCCGCTCGGTGGTGGTCGCCTTTACGCTGATTCGGCCCACGGGCAACCGCAGGATCGCGGCGATGCTCGCGCGGATCGCCTCGCGGTGCGGGCCGATCCTTGGGGCCTCGCAGATGAGGGTGAGGTCAATGAAGTCGATTACCCCGCCCTCGGCCGCGAGCAGGCGCGCGGCATGCTCGAGGAATTGCGCCGAACGCGCGCCGCGCCATTGCGGGTCGCTCGGCGGGAAATGCATGCCGATATCGCCCGCAGCGATCGTCCCGAGCAGGGCATCGGTGATCGCATGGAGCGCGACATCGGCGTCGCTATGCCCCGACAGCCCGTGGCTGTGGGGGATGAGCACGCCGCCGAGCCACAGTTCCTCGCCCGCGGCGAAGCGGTGGACGTCGAAACCCTGCGCGGTGCGGACGTGCATCCTGGCTCCCAGTCTCAGTTCGGCCAGCTCGAAATCCTCGGGCCAGGTGACCTTGTCCATCAACGGATGGCCTTCCATCGGGATGACGTCATGCCCCGCCGCACGCAACATCTGCGCATCATCGGTGGCTTCGCGGTCCGCTGGCCAGTTGCGGTGCGCGTCGAGGATCGCGTCGAAGCGGAAGGCCTGCGGCGTCTGGACGCGCGCCATCTTCGAGCGGTCGAGCGTGTCGCCGACAAAGGGCAATTCATAGGCTGCGATGGTGTCGGCGATCGGCAGCACCGGAATCGCGCCGATGAACTCCTGGAGCACGCCCAGCACGCTATCGACCGAGTGGGCCGATACGAATGGCCGAGCGGCGTCGTGGATCAGCACCTTCGACGCGCCGCCCGTCGCCGCAATCCGCTCGAGCCCGTTCCTTACCGACTCGCGGCGTGTCGCGCCCCCGATGACGAAGGGCACATCGCCAAGCGCAGCGGCCAGCATCGCCTCCTGGCCTTCGCCGATGACGACCAGGACCTCGTCGATCAGCGGATGGGCACGAAACGCCTCATGGCTATGCGCCAGCATCGGCTTGCCCGCCAGAATGGCGAATTGCTTGGGAACGTCGCTGCCGGCGCGAAGGCCCTGTCCGGCGGCGACGATCAGGGCGACGGTGCGTTCCATTGCGGCTCGCCTAGCCCCGGGCATGCCGCTTGCCAATCCACGCTTGCGCGGCTACCCGCCTGTGCCTATTTTTCAGGCAGATCATGCAGACGCTCGCCCCCATCCAGATCGGTCCCGTGCGGATCGACCAGCCGGTGATCCTCGCCCCGATGACGGGCGTCACCGACCTGCCGTTCCGGCGGGTGGTGCGGCGCTATGGCTCGGGGCTCAACGTCACCGAGATGGTCGCCAGCCAGGCCGCGATCCGCGAGACTCGCCAGTCGCTCCGGAAATTCGCCTGGGACCCGATCGAGGAGCCCGTCTCGATGCAGCTGGTCGGCTGCACCCCCTATGAGATGGGCGAGGCGGCCAGGCTCAGCGAGGATCGCGGGGCGGCGATCGTCGACATCAACATGGGCTGCCCGGTGCGCAAGGTCACCAATGGCGATGCCGGCTCGGCGCTGATGCGCGACTTGCCGCTCGCGGCGCAGCTGATCGAGGCGGTGGTCAAGGCGGTCAAGGTGCCGGTCACGCTCAAGATGCGGATGGGCTGGTGCCATTCGAGCCTCAACGCGCCCGAGCTGGCGCGGATCGCCGAGGATATCGGGGTGAAGATGGTCACCGTCCATGGCCGCACCCGCAACCAGATGTACCGCGACAGCGCCGACTGGGCGTTCATCCGCACGGTCAAGGACGCAGTGTCGATCCCGGTGATCGTCAACGGCGACATCCTCACCATCGACGACGCCCGCACCGCGCTCGCGCAATCGGGCGCCGACGGGGTGATGATCGGCCGCGGCTCCTATGGCCGGCCGTGGATCCTGCGCCAGGTGATGGACGCGCTCGCCGGCCTTCCCGAGCGCGCGGATCCGTCTCTCGACGAACAATATCAAATTATCACAAGCCATTACCGAGACTCGCTTAGCCTCTATGGCAACGAAGTCGGCGTCAACATGATGCGCAAGCATATCGGCTGGTATACCAAGGGGCTCCACGGCTCGGCCGAGTTCCGCAACGCCGTCAACAAAGTCGCCGACCCCGACACCGTCCTGCAGATGCTCGCCGATTTCTACGCGCCGTGGCGTTCCCGCGCGGCGGCCTGAGGCGCGCGAAGCCGGTTCCGGTCACCGGTCCCGGCTTTGTCGAGCTGTTCGGCGCCTTGCCGGTGGCGGTGCTGGTGATCGATCCCGACGGGCGCATCGCGCATGCCAATGCCGCGTGCGAATCGCTGCTCAACCACAGCGAGCGCTCGATGATCGGCCAGCCCTATGACACGGTGCTGCTCCCCCCCGAGGACTATGCCGACCGCCGCGACGGCCACGGCTTCGCTGCGTTCGACACCGAGATCGAGGCGATCCGGGGGGCGCGCATCCGCGTCGACTTCATGGAGACCCGCGTCCCCGACCAGCCCGGCTGGCGGATCGTGACGCTCCACCACGCCCCGTCGCGCCGCACCCATGGTGCCGACCGCACCGCCGGCGCCCGCGCCGCAGTGGGGGCGGCGGCGATGCTCGCGCACGAGATCAAGAACCCGCTCGCCGGCATCCGCGGCGCCGCGCAGCTGCTCGGCAGCGGGGGCGGGGACGAGTCGCTGACCTCGCTGATCACCACCGAAGTCGACCGCATCGCCGCGCTTATCGACCGGATGCAGGACTTCACCGACACCCGCCCGCTCAAGCTCGCGCCGACCAACGTCTACCCGCTGCTCGACCATGCCCGCCGCGTCGCGCTCGCCGGGTTCGCGCGCGGGATGGTGATCGAGGAGCGCTTCGATCCCTCGCTGCCCGCGGTGATGATCGATTCCGACGCCTTCCTCCAGGTGATGCTCAACCTGCTCAAGAATGCCGCCGAGGCGCTCAAGGGCCTCGCCCAGCCGCGGATGGCGCTCGCCACCGCCTATCGCCACGGCATGTCGATCAGCGCCGGCCCCGGCCTGCCGCGCCAGCCGCTGCCGATCGAGATCCTCGTCATCGACAACGGCCCCGGCGCCCCCGCGGACATTGCCGAGCATCTGTTCGAGCCCTTCGTCTCGGGCAAGCCCGAAGGCCAGGGGCTCGGGCTCCCGCTGGTCGAGAAGCTGGTCCGCGACATGGGCGGGATCGTCCAGTATGAGCGCGAGCGCGCCGGCCAGAACGAGAATACCGTGTTCCGCGTCCTGCTGCCCCGGGCCGCAAAGTGAATCCTCTCTTCTTGTTCTCCTGCGAAAGCCGGAGCCCAGAGCCAGGCAGGACCTCGCTTGCGGCCCTGGACCTCCGCTTTCGCAGGGGAACAAGTCAGTGGGCGGCACAGGAAGCGCGTCCATGAATTCCCCCGGCACCGTCCTGGTCGTCGACGACGACAGCGCGATCCGCACCGTGGTCGCCGCCGCGCTCAAGCGCGAGGGGCACCGCGTCACTGCCGCCGCCAGCCTGGCGGAGATGCGCCGCGAGCTGCGCCTCGCCGTGCCCGACGTGCTGGTGATCGACGTCGTCCTGCCCGACGGCAACGGCCTCGACACCGTCGCCACGCTGATGACCGAGCATCCCGACCTCCCGGTGATCGTCTTCTCGGCGCAGAACACGCTGGCGACCGCAGTGCGCGCCACCGAAGTGGGCGCGTTCGACTATCTGCCCAAGCCGTTCGACCTCGACGTCCTCACGCAAGCGGTGCGCGGCGCGATCGCCCGCGGCCGCCGCCGCCCCGCCGACCTGCCCGATGCGGAGGAGGGCGGCCCCTCGCTGATCGGCCGCTCGCCGCCGATGCAGGAAGTCTATCGCGTCATCGCCCGCGTCGTCTCGAACGACCTGACCGTGCTGGTCTCGGGCGAATCGGGCACCGGCAAGGAGCTGGTGGCCAAGGCGATCCACGATCTCGGCCCGCGCCGCCGCGCGCCCTTCGTCGCGCTCAACATGGCGGCGATCCCGCGCGAGCTGATCGAGGCCGAGCTGTTCGGGCACGAGCGCGGCGCCTTCACCGGCGCGCAGGCGCGCGTAGCCGGCAAGTTCGAGCAGGCCGCGGGGGGCACGCTGTTCCTCGACGAGATCGGCGACATGCCGATGGACGCGCAGACCCGGCTGTTGCGCGTGCTGCAATCGGGCGAGTTCACCACCGTCGGCGGCGCGCGGACGATCCGCGCCGATGTCCGCATCGTCGCCGCGACCAACAAGGATTTGAGCACGCTGGTCGGAGTCGGCCAGTTCCGCGAGGACTTGTTCTACCGGCTCAACGTCGTCCCCGTGGCGCTGCCGTCGCTGCGCGAGCGCCGCCAGGACGTCGCCTTGCTCGCGCGCCACTTCCTCGACCGCGCCGCCGAGGACGGCCTGCCGCGCAAGCAGCTCGACAAGGACGCGGTCGCGGTGCTCGAAGGCTATGACTGGCCCGGCAATGTCCGCGAGCTCGAGAACCTGATGCGCCGCATCGCCGCGCTCAGCCGCGACGAATGGATCGACGCCCACGCCATCCGCCGCGCGCTCGGCGAGGCGAGCGCGGGCCCCACCGCGGCGCGCGACCCCGGCATCGAGGCCGCGGTCCGCGCCCGGCTCGAGCGCATCGCGATCGAGGAGCCGAGTGCGCTCGACGACGGCACGCTCTACGACCGCATCATCGGCGAGGTCGAGCGGCCGCTGATCGAGGCGATGCTGGAGCGGCATGGGGGGAATCAGTTAAGGGCGGCGCGGGCGATGGGGATCAACCGTAATACGCTGCGGAAGCGGCTCGATATGTTCGGCTTGACTACGAGAGATGGCGGCGTATGAGGTTTCACAACTATAAAATGGGCCGCATATCTACCTATTGAGCTATCGATGGAGTATTTATGTTTATCTTTTCTATCCCGTTGTGCCTCCTCACGGTGGCCGCAACTGAAGCACGGCCAGCCGTTGGCGCCGTATTTTTCATGCAATCCTCGACCATATCTGCATCGGGAACGATGCCGGGCCTTGGGCACTTTTCGAGCGTCACCCGAAATTCCGATGGCTCGCTAACGGCCCATTTTGACAACGGGTCTCAGTTTACCGCCATCCCGGGTGGTGGCGGGTGGGATATAATCATGGGCGCCGTTGCAGAATGGCTCCGACGCGAAGCGAGCTCCAACCAATAGCGGCCGTGTGATCTACTTGAGGCAAAAGGGGTGGGTTCGGCGTCCGTATAATCCGTCGATGTCGCGGTCGGTTGGTGCCGAATAGCGACAGGTTGATCGCGATTATGTGTTCTTTAGGCCACAATCTCGTTGTATTAAGGCAACGATGGATGCCGTTTCCGAGCCTGTTGCCAAGGTAGCGCCGCGCAAGCGATGGTTCAGCGTCACGCCGGCGATCGAGGTCGGCGTGCTTGCGGTGGTGATCGGTGTCGCCGTCATCAGCTATTTCGTGATCGGTGGCGTCAACGCCATGCAGCGGCTGATTTCCCCGCCGGTGATCGCGCTGGTCCTGATCGCGAACCTGCTTGCCTGCGGTACGCTGATCGTCCTTGTCGGCCGCCGTATCGCGCAGCGCCGCGCCGCGCGTTCTCCGGCCGGCGGCCGGGCGCAGCTCCATGTGCGGCTCGTGGCAATTTTCTCCGCGATGGCGATGGTGCCGACCGTGTTGCTTGCGGTCATTGCATCGCTGCTCTTCCAGGACGGCGCCGAATTCTGGTTTTCGGGGCGGGCACGGGGAATGCTCGACAACGCGCAGAGTCTCGCCAACTCATCGTATGGAGAGCTGCTCCGATATGTTGAAAACGAAAATGTCGCGATGGCCAATGACGTCACGCTTATGGTGCTACGTGAGAAATGGCCGATCGAAAGCAATGCGTTTGTCGTCACCTTTCAGAACGACGTTCTGCGGCGCAGCCTTTCGAACTCGGTCCTGTTTTCCATCACCCGTGACGGGAAGATTCAGCCTGAGATCATCGTAAAAAACTCTGAAAACAGCCCGGTCGACGAGATCCTTCCTGAGGACATCCGTAAGGTCCAGACCGAAAAGCAAAGCGTGACCAACACCAACGCGCAGCGCACCTATTCGCTCGCACGCGTACTCGGGACCAACCTCTATCTCTATTCCACTCGCGAGGGTGGCGCCCAGGAAATGGCAACCCGGCTCCAGCTGGCAAAGGCGGTCTGGCAGGATTATCAGTCGCTGCTCACGCGCAGCCGATCGATCCAGCTCCAGTTCCACGCGGCACTGCTTTTCATTTCGCTGCTGGTGATCGGAATTGTCGTTTTCGTGGCGCTTGCAGTGGCCGACCGATTGGTTCGGCCGATCAACGAGCTTGTTGGCGCAGCGCGACGCGTTGCGGGTGGCGATTTGACCGCGCGCGTGACGACGCCCGTGCTCAAGGACGAGGTCGCGACGCTCGGCGACGCCTTCAACAGCATGACCGAGCAGCTCCAGGCGCAGACCACCGCCCTCGTCACCGCCAACGCCCAGATCGAATCCCGCCGCGCCCTGATCGAAGCCGTCATGTCCGGCGTCACCGCGGGCGTCGTCTCGATCGATTCGGCGCGCAAGATCCGCCTGATCAACGCCTCGGCGATGGCGATGCTCGCGCAGGACGAAGCCGCGGTCGGGCAGCCGCTCGGCGGGATCGCGCCCGAGCTCGACGCGCTGCTGAACAGCGATACCCGCGAGGCCGTCGTCCAGGTCACCGTCGGCAGCGACGCGCGCACCCTCGCGGTCAAGGTGACGCGCGACGAGGCGGGGCAGGTGCTCACCTTCGACGACATCACCCAGCAATTGCTCGACCAGCGCCGCGCCGCCTGGTCCGATGTCGCGCGCCGCATCGCCCATGAGATCAAGAACCCGCTGACTCCGATCCAGCTCGCCGCCGAGCGGCTCCAGCGCCGCTACGGCAAGACCATCGACGCCGCCGACACCACCTTCGCGCGGCTGACCGACACGATCGTCCGCCAGGTCGGCGATCTGCGCCGGATCGTCGACGAATTCTCCTCGTTCGCGCGGATGCCCAAGCCGCTGTTCCGCGAGGAATCGCTGCTCGATATCGGCCGCCAGGCGATGTTCCTCCACGAAGTCGCGCATCCCGCGATCCGCTTCGAAGTGAATGCGCCCGAGGACCCGATCGTCCTCGTCTCCGATCGCCGCCAGATCGGCCAGGCGCTGACCAACGTCGTCAAGAACGCCGTCGAGGCGATCGAGGCGCGCGGCGAAGGGGAAGCGCTGCCCCAGGGCGAGATCGTCATGACGCTGCGCGCCGACGAGGGCCGGGTGGTGCTCACCGTCGCCGATAACGGCATCGGCCTGCCGGTCGAGCGCGACCGCATCGTCGAGCCCTATATGACCACGCGCAGCCGCGGCACCGGGCTGGGCCTCGCGATCGTCAAGAAGATCATCGAGGAGCATTTCGGCACCATTGCCTTTTCCGACCGCCCCGGCGGCGGCACGGTGGTGACGATCGCCTTCGATTCCGAGCTGCTCGCCAACATGGGCGGCGACACCGAGTCCGACGCGGACGGCGCCGAACCCCGGCCCGCTGCGCTCACCCGAACTGGAAACACCAAGTCATGACACTCGACATCCTCGTCGTCGACGATGAGCGCGATATCCGCGAGCTGGTCGCCGGCGTGCTCGAAGACGAAGGCTACCAGACCCGCGGCGCCGCCGACAGCGATGCCGCGCTGGAGGCGATCAGCGAGCGCCGGCCGAGCCTCGTCCTGCTCGACGTGTGGCTCCAGGGCTCGCGGCTCGACGGGCTCGAGCTGCTCGACGAGATCAAGCGGCGCGACGCGTCGATCCCGGTGCTGGTGATCTCGGGGCACGGCAATCTCGATACCGCGGTGGCGGCGATCCGGCGCGGCGCGGTCGACTTCATCGAGAAGCCGTTCGAGGCCGAGCGGCTGCTCTGGCTGGTCGAGCGCGCGACCGAGACCGAGCGATTGAAGCGCGAAGTCGCCTCGCTGCGGCTGTCGGCGGGGCGCGAGACCGACCTCACCGGCACGTCGGGAGCGATCAATTCGGTGCGCGCGACCCTCAAGCGGGTGGCCTCGACCGGCAGCCGCGTGCTGATCAGCGGCGGGCCGGGGGTCGGCAAGGAAGTCGCGGCGCGGCTGCTCCATGGCTGGAGCCAGCGCGCGCCGGCGCCGTTCATCATCGTCAGCGCCGCGCGGATGACTCCCGAGCGCGTCGAGGAGGAATTGTTCGGCGTCGAGGAGGGCGGGGACCTGGTCCGCGCCGGCATGCTCGAACAGGCGCATGGCGGCACGCTGTTCCTCGACGAGATCGCCGACATGCCGATCGCCACCCAGGCGCGGATCCTGCGGGTGCTGACCGACCAGAGCTTCAGCCGGGTCGGCGGGCAGCGCGTGGTCAAGGTCGATGTCCGCGTCGTCTCGGCCACTGCGCGCGACCTGATGACCGAGATCGCCGAGGGCCGCTTCCGCGAGGACCTCTATTACCGGCTCAACGTCGTCCCCGTGGCGATCCCGCCGCTGACCGAGCGGCGCGAGGATATTCCGGTGCTGGTCGAGCATTTCGTCGCGCATTACGCCTCCGAGCGCCGGGTTCCGACACCCGAGGTGGCGGCCGACGCGATGGTCGCGCTGCAGAGCTACGAATGGCCGGGCAATGTCCGCCAGCTGCGCAACGTCGTCGAGCGCACCGTGATCCTCGCCCCCGGCGACCGGATCGGCCGGATCGACCTCGACCTGCTGCCCCCCGAAGTGCTCGGCAAGCCCGGCGAGCTCGGCGGCGGGGTCGGGACCAACGCGATCATGGGCGCGCCGCTCAAGGAAGCGCGCGAGACCTTCGAGCGCGAATATCTCCGCATCCAGATCCGCCGCTTCTCGGGCAACATCTCGCGCACCGCGAGCTTCATCGGCATGGAGCGCTCGGCGCTGCACCGGAAGCTCAAGCTGCTCGGGATTACCGAGACGCGCGACGAATAGACGCCGGGCTTCGCGAAACCTTCGCGAAAATCCGCTTACAGGACGAAATGGTCCCGGGCGGTTGGATTTACACAGCCCCCCGGACAACCTAGATTAGCCTCGCGCGCCGAACGTGGCGCGAACTCCGACGCCGGGGAACGGCGCCCAGCGGGGCAAAACCCGCCAAAAACATGGAGCCGCTCATGGCCGACAAACAGACCTCGCTCCAGGACCTGTTCCTGAACTCGCTGCGCCGATCCAAGGCCCCGGTCACGATGTTCCTCGTCAAGGGAGTCAAGCTCCAGGGGATCGTCACCTGGTTCGACAATTTCTCGGTGTTGCTCCGCCGCGACGGCCAGTCCCAGCTGATCTACAAGCATGCGATCTCGACGATCATGCCCTCGGGTCCGGTCGACCTCGCCGGGCTTTTGGACGCGGCGGGAGAGCATCAGGCCAAGAACCCGGTTTTGCAGGAGATTTTCCTCAACGCGGTGCGCAAGGCGCAGGAGAATGTGACGATGTTCCTGGTGAACGGCGTCATGCTCCAGGGGCAGATCGCGGCGTTCGACCTGTTCTGCATGCTGCTCCAGCGCGAGGGCATGGCGCAACTGGTCTACAAGCACGCCGTGTCGACCATCCAGCCGGCGCATCCGCTGAACCTCGCCGAGGAACAAGCCGGCGACGATTGAGTAAGGCTTTCCAATGAGTACCGGTTTCGAGCGTGACGCCAGCGAGTTTTCGCGCGGGGCGAGGGCAGTGGTCGTGCTGCCGGACACCGGCGGCGCGGCGCGGGACGCCGACGCGCGCCTCGAGGAGACTGCGGGCCTCGCGCTGGCGATCGGCGTCGAAGTGGTCGAGAAGGTCGCGCTGCGCCTCCGCCAGCCCAAGCCCGGCACGCTGATCGGGTCGGGGCAGGTCGAGGCTTTGGCGGAGACGATCCGCGACAAGGAACTCGATCTTGCGGTGTTCGATGCCTCGCTGAGCGCGATCCAGCAGCGCAACCTCGAAACCGCGCTGAAGTGCAAGGTGATCGACCGCACCGGGCTGATCCTCGAGATCTTCGGCGAGCGCGCGCGCACCGCCGAGGGGCGGCTCCAGGTCGAGCTGGCGCATCTCGATTACCAGGCCGGGCGGCTGGTGCGCAGCTGGACCCATCTCGAGCGCCAGCGCGGCGGCTTCGGCTTTCTCGGCGGCCCGGGCGAGACCCAGATCGAGGCCGACCGCCGCCTGATCCGCGACCGCATGGCGCGACTCCGGCGCGAGCTCGAGCAGGTCAGCCGCACCCGCAGCCTCCACCGCGACCGCCGCCAGCGCGCGCCTTGGCCGGTGATCGCGCTGGTCGGCTACACCAACGCCGGAAAGTCGACGCTTTTCAATAGGTTGACCGGCGCTGACGTCATGGCGGAGAATCTGCTGTTCGCGACGCTCGACCCGACCTTGCGGCAGATCCAGCTGCCGGGAATCGACAAGGCGATCGTCTCCGACACGGTGGGGTTCGTCTCCGAGCTGCCGACCCAGCTGGTCGCGGCGTTCAAGGCGACGCTCGAGGAAGTCGTGGCAGCCGACTTGCTGATCCATGTCCGCGACATCGCCCACCCCGACAGCGAGGCGCAGCGCGACGATGTCGAGAAGGTGCTCGGCGAGATCGGCGTCGACCTCGAGACCCCGCGCTTCGAGGCGTGGAACAAGCTCGACCTGCTCGACGACGAGCGGCGGGCGGAGGTGCTGGCCGAAGCCGGCAAGCGCGAGGACGTCGTCGCGCTTTCGGCCTGGACCGGGGAGGGCGTCGAAGCCCTGCTCGACTCCGTCGCCGCGCGCCTCACCGAGGGCCATCGCCGCTACACCATCGCGCTCGACCCGGCCGACGGGGCTGGCGCGGCGTGGCTGCACCAGCATGGCGACGTCACCGACCATTGGGTCGAGGACGACCGTTCGGTGTACGAGGTGCGAATGGCGCCGCGGGATTATGAGCGGTTTGGGATGCGGGGGTAGAAATTCGATCGGGGAGGGGTCTGTGCGAATTGCGGTTGTCGGTACCCTATTGCTCTTGGCTGCATGCGATCACGCGGCCGAGGATGCTGAGAAACAGTTCGAGATTGTCCGGAAGGACGACGATGCGGACGCGACTTGCAAGGCAGCCCGAAAAGTCGCCGATGCTTGGTTGGCCAGGCAGGACGAGAAGAAATACCAGGATTCAAAATTGACCGCTGACATCTACTGCCAGAGCGCTGACCTCAAACGGAGGTACGGCAACTAGGCTTTGGCATGATCGCCGGTTTTCGCTGCAAGCCAGAGCGCTTCCTTGCCGTCCAGATCGAGCGCCGTGAAAGCGTCGCCAGCCTCGGCCTCCATCGCCTTGAAACGTCGTTCGAACTTGGCGCTTGCCCCACGCAGCGCGGCCTCAGGCTCCACGCCCAGCTTGCGCGCCCAGTTGACCACCGCGAACAGCAGGTCGCCGATTTCCTCCTCGACCTCCTCCTGCGTCCCAGCCGCCTCGACCTCGGCCAGTTCCTCGTCGATCTTCGCCCGCGCGCCGCTCGGATCGGGCCAGTCGAAGCCGGTGCGCGCCGCGCGTTTCTGGAGCTTTTCGGCGCGGAGCAGGGCGGGGAGGGCGATCGCGACTCCGTCGAGCGCCGACTGCGCCCCCTTGGTCCCCCGCTCCTCGGCCTTGATTTGTTCCCACAGATAATGACCGCCTTCGGTTGCCCCAGCTGCATTTGGGCCGAAGATGTGCGGGTGGCGGCGCTCCATCTTGTCACTGATCGAGGCGACGACGTCGGGCAGCGCGAAATGGCCGGCTTCCTCGGCCATGCGGCTGTGGAACACGACCTGGAGGAGCAGGTCGCCGAGCTCGTCCTTGAGATCGGCCATGTCGCCGCGCTGGCAGGCGTCGGCGACTTCATAGGCTTCCTCGATCGTGTAGGGCGCGATCGTCTCGAAGGTCTGGACGGTGTCCCATTCGCAGCCGGTCACCGGATCGCGCAGCTGGGCCATGATCGCGACGAGGCGCTCGATCGAAGCAGGGGCGATGTCGGCGAAACTCATGCGGAGAGGGCCCTTTCCGGCATATCCATTGGAACGATAATATACATTATGTTAAATCGATACGGGCGGAAGCCCCCTCACGGTATCCAGGCGCGGATCGGCGCGAAGAATGCGGAAATCGGCTCGAGGTTGATGACGATCACTGCGATCACTCCGACGATCGCGCCCCAGGCCAGGATCGATCGGAACAGGATATTGGCGTCGACTCGATGCGTGCGGAATTCGCTCACCGCGAGCACGAGCCAGCCGAGCAGTCCGATCAGGCTGGCGATCTGCCATTGGCTCATAGCGCTACCTCCAATCCGTCATGGCCAGGCTCCACGCCCGCCGGCAGCCGCGCCGCGAGTATGGCATAGTCCATCGACTGGTCCATATGCGCCAGGATCGCGTGCTTCGGCCGCAATTCGCCGATCCAGCCGAGCGTCGAGGCGAGATCGGGATGCGTCGGATGCGGCGCCTCGCGCAGCGCATCGACTATCCACAGGTCCAGGCCGGCATAGAGCGCGCGCATGTCGCTCGTCATATCATGGAAGTCTGTCGCATAACCTATTGATTTTCCGTTATGTTCAAAGCGCAAACCTGCGGAAGTAATGCCGCCGTGCGGCTGATCGGCGACCCGGATGTCGATGTCCCCGATCCGTACCCTGTCGGGCAGCAATTCGCCTTCGACGGTGGGATCATAGCCGGCGCGGCCGTAAAACGCATAGGCGAAGCGCAGCCCGAGCTGCTCGAGCGTGAAGGCGCGCGCGAGGCCGCGCACCGGGCCGCCCTTCAGGTGCATGATCTGGCGGAGATCGTCGATGCCGTGGCAGTGATCGGCGTGATCATGGGTCCAGATCACCGCGTCGATATCGGCCACATCCGCGGCGAGCAGCTGTTCGCGCATGTCTGGGCTGGTGTCGACGAGAATGCGGGTGGTCGTGGTCCAGACGAGGACCGACGCGCGGGTGCGGCGGTTGCGCGGGTCGGCGGGATCGCAGGCGCCCCAGTCGTTGCCGATCCGGGGAACGCCCGAGGACGTGCCCGAGCCGAGTAGCCGGACCTTCACCCGACGGTCTTCGTGAACAGCGCGTGGAAGTTGGCGCGGGTCGCGTCGGCAAGCGCGTCGGGGTCCTCCCCGCGCAGGGTCGCGAGGAAGCGGCAGGTGTCCGCGACGAACGCGGGTTCGCCGGTGCGCCCGCGATGCGGGACCGGCGCAAGGAAGGGCGAATCGGTCTCGATCAGCAGCCGGTCGAGCGGCAGCCGCGCGGCGGTCTCCTGGAGGTCCCTCGCGTTCTTGAAGGTCACGATGCCCGAGATAGAAATGTAGAAACCGAGTTCGAGAGCGATATCGGCGAAGCCGGCGCTCGCGGTGAAGCAGTGAATCACCCCCGGGAACGCCCCCTTCCCTAGCTCGTCCCGCAGGATTTCGGCAGTGTCGGCCTCGGCCTCGCGGGTGTGGACGATGATCGGCAGCCCGGTCTCGCGTGAGGCGGCGCAGTGCGCGCGGAAGCTGGCGCGCTGGCGGTCGCGGTCCGAGTGATCGTAATAATAGTCGAGCCCGCTCTCGCCGATGCCGACGACGCGCGGATGGCGGGCACGCGCGACCAGCGCGGCGGTGCCCACATCGGGATGCTCGTCGGCTTCGTGCGGGTGGATGCCGACGCTCGCCCAGATGTCGGGCTCGCGCTCGGCCAGCCCGATCACTTCGTCCCACTCGCGCTCGCGAGTCGAGATGTTGAGCATCGCCTCGACTCCGGTTTCGCGAGCGCGCGCAATCACTTGCGCCTGCTCCTCGACAAGGCCTTTGTAGTTCAGATGGCAATGACTGTCGGCTAGCCTCATGCTTCCTCGCTCTGCCGGAGCTCCAGACGGGGGAAAATGGGAGTCGGCGGGGCGATGCGGAAGTCCGGATCGCCTTCAGGGCCGAGCTGGTCGAGCAAGGCCGCCGCCGCGGTCGGCACCACCGGCTGGATCGTCACCGCCAGCTCGCGGATCGCGCCCAGCAACGTGGCGAGCACGGCATGCATCCGCTCGGGATCGCTCTTGCGCAGCGCCCAGGGCGCCTGGGCGTCGATATACTGGTTGCAGGCGAACACGCCGCCCATCCACGCCTCGACGCCCTGGCTGAGCGCGAGATCGTGGAAGGCGGCGCGGAAAGCTTCGCAGCCGTTGCGAACCTCGGCAAGCAGCGCCGCGTCGGCGGCTTCGCTCCGCCCCGCCTCGATCTTGCCGTCGAGATTCTTGGCGATGAAGGCGAGCGTGCGCTGGGCGAGATTGCCGAAGCTGTTCGACAGATCGGCATTGGCGCGCGTGACGATCGCTTCGTCCGAGAAGCTGCCGTCATTGCCGAAGCTGACGTCGCGCAGCAGGAAATAGCGCAGCGCATCGACTCCGTAGAGCCGCGCCAGCTCCATCGGATCGACGGTGCCGTTGCCCGCCGACTTCGAGATCTTCTCGCCGCGGTTGAGGATGAAGCCATGGCCGAACACCTGCTTGGGCAGCGGCAGCTTCGCCGACATCAGGAAGGCTGGCCAATACACCGCGTGGAAGCGGACGATATCCTTGCCGATCAAGTGGATATCCGCCGGCCACCACTTCGCGAACGCCTCCGGATCGTCGGGATAGCCCGCGCCGGTGATGTAGTTGGTCAGCGCATCGACCCAGACATACATCACGTGCCCCGGGCTGCCCGGCACGGGCACCCCCCAGTCGAAGCTGGTGCGCGAGACCGACAAGTCGATCAGTCCGCCCTCGACGAAGCGCAAAATCTCGTTGCGGCGGCTCTCGGGGCGGATGAAATCGGGCTGCGCGGCGTAGAGGTCGAGCAAGGGCTGCTGGTATCTGGACAGGCGGAAGAACCAGGTCTCCTCGGCGGTCCATTCGACGGGCGTGCCCTGCGGCGAGAGCTTCTGCCCCCCTTCCCCTTCGGTCAGCTCCTTTTCCTCGTAGAACGCCTCGTCGCGGACCGAGTACCAGCCTTCGTAGCGATCGAGGTACAGGTCGCCGGCATCGGCCATCGCCTGCCAGATCGCCTGGCTCGCGGCATAATGGCCGGGCTCGACGGTGCGGATGAAGCGATCGCACGAGATGTTGAGCCCGGTGACCATCGCCTGGAAATAGCCCGACATTTCATCGGCGAGCGCGCGCGTCTCGACGCCGCGGTCGCGCGCGGTCTGCATCATCTTGAGGCCGTGCTCGTCGGTGCCGGTCTGGAAGCGCACGTCGCGGCCCTGCTGGCGCTGGAAGCGCGCGATCGCATCGGCGGCGATCGCTTCGTATGCATGGCCGATATGCGGGCGGCCATTGGGATAGTTGATCGCGGTGGTGATGTAGAAGGGAGTGGCCATGGCGCGGCCTTAGGGGATTAGGGCGGCCGAGAGAAGCCGTGCGCTGCCCTTTGCAGGGATATTCGGGGCGCGTGACGGGGGTCACGCGGCGCTTCGGGCCGGACAGCTACCCTGCCCTCGAAAACGTCCTCGTGCGTGCCGATCGCCGGCACAGGCGACGTGGCGTGGGGGACTGCCATGTCGTTGCTCGAAGATATCCTGACCGGCGCCGGAACCGCCTTGCTCGGCAAGGAAGCCGTCAACAAGATCATCATCAACAAGCTGGTCAACCGCGGACGAAACCGGCCGCATCCGTGGAGCACGCGGTTCGACGATTTCATCTCGTGGGCCGGGCTGACCGACAAGACCTATTTCGCGCGCCTGCTGAAGGCCGATCGCTATCCCGACGCCGAAGCGGTGGGGACGCGCAAGCCGCCCACCGCCGATGTGCTCAAGCTGTTCTTCGCCGACACCGGCAAGCAGATACCGAGTGCCAAATCGACTTATCTGTTTCCCGCCTTCGCGCAGTATCTGACCGACGGCTTTCTGCGCACGGCATTGTTCAACGAAGTCGATCCGGACAACCCGGTCCTGACCAGGCGCAAACGGACGACCTCCAACCACGAGATCGACCTGAGCGCGCTGTACGGCCGGACCGAGAAGCAGACCGACGCGCTGCGCACCAGGAAGGGCGGGCGGCTGAAGTCGGAGATGGAGGGCGCGGAAGAATATTCGCCGCGCCTGTACGACGATGCCGGGCAGCTCAAGCCCGAGTTCGCCGACCTCGACGAACCGCTGGGGCTGCGGCACGGTACTGCCCGCAAGACCCTGTTCGCCGCCGGCGGAGACCGAGTGAATGCGAACGTCCAGATCGCCGCGATCAACACGCTGTTTCTGCGCGAGCATAACCGCCTGGCCGACGCGCTTGCGACCGCCAATTCCGGCTGGGACGACGACCGGCTGTTCGAGACCGCCCGCAACATCGTGATCGTGATGTTCCTGAAGATCGTGGTCGAGGAGTATATCAATCATATCTCGACCGCGTCGTTCCGGTTCCTGGCCAAGCCCGAAGTGGCGTGGAAGGCCGACTGGAACCGGCCGAACTGGATGACGATCGAGTTCACCCTGCTCTATCGCTGGCATTCACTGGTGCCCGAGACGTTCCGCTGGCGCGGCGTGCCGGTGCCGTGGAAGGAGATGAGGCTCGACAACAGCCTGCTGACCAAGGACGGCCTCGCAAACGCGTTCGTCGAGATGTCGGCGAACCCGGCTGCGCGGATGGGACTGGGCAATTTCGCACGTGAACTGGAGGACGCCGAGGCGAACGGATTCAAGCAGGCGCGCGAGAACAACCTTGCGGGCTATAATGCCTATCGCGAGGCGATGGGGTTCAAGCGCGCAAAGACCTTTGCCGAGATCGTCGGCACCTCGAAGGATCCGGTGGAGCAGGCCGCGCGGACCAAACTCGCAGCGGACCTGGAGCGGCTCTACGGCACGGTCGACAATGTCGAATTCTATACCGGGCTGTTCGCGGAGCCGTGCCAGGCGAACGGGCCGCTGCCCGATCTGCTGCTGGCGATGGTGGCGATGGACGCGTTTTCGCAGGCGCTGCCCAATCCGCTGCTGAGCGAACATGTCTGGGGCGACAAGGACAATCGGCCCCGCGCCTTCACCGATTGGGGGCGCCGCGAGATCGACAGGACCTCGACCCTGCTCGACTTGCTCGAGCGCAACGCGCCGGGCCTGAACGGCCGCTTCGTCGGCATGACGCGGCCCGGCTGGAAACGCAGCTAGCGGGCGGGCCGTGGCGCCAGCCGCGCGATCAGCCCGCTCATCTCGAACACCGTGGCGCCGGCATCGAGCGACAGGCCGAGCGCGGCGGCGGCGAGCTCGCGGGCGGACTGATAGGCGTCGAGCGCGGTGCGGAGCCCCTCCCCCTGCAACGGCCGTGCGCGGTCGGCAATGAAGCTCGGCGCGCGATCGAGGAAGGCCTCGTAACGCGGCTGCGCAGCCTTGGCGCCGAGCAGCTTGGCCAGCCGCGAGCGGATCGTGTTGGTGGGGTCTCCGGTCCGGGCGATGCTGTTCATATCGGCTTCGAGCGCAGCGAGATCGAGCCCGGCAAAGCCGAGCGCGCGCCCGGGACTCCCCTCCCCTGCCCGCACCAGCGCCTCGACTTCGCTCGCGGTCGCCTCGGGAAGCTGGGCGCGGAGCACCGTCGCGACGTCGGTGGCCGCCAGCGCCTCGAAGCGCAGCAGCCGGCAGCGCGAGCGGATCGTCGGGAGCAGCCGGCCGGGCGCGTGGCTGACGAGCAGGAAGATCGTCCCCTGCGGCGGCTCCTCGAGCACCTTGAGCAGCGCATTGGCGGCGCCGGGGCGCTCGACCTCGTCGATCGAGTCGATCACGACGATGCGGCGCTCGGACAGCGAGGCCTTGGTCGAGAAGCTGCCGATCAGGCTGCGGACCTGCGCGATCGGGATGCTGCGCGCCAGCCCCGCCTCGGGCTTGTCGGCGTCCCTGGGCAGGCGCATCAGCTCGCGATAATCGGGGTGCGAGCCCGCGGCGAAATAATGCGCGGTGCGGGTGTCGTCGGGAACGTCCCAGCCCGGGGTGAGCCGATCGGGCTCGGCCGCCTCGGCAAGCATCCGCTGCGCGGCCTGGCGGGCGAAGCGCGCCTTGCCGACGCCCTCGGGCCCTGCGATCAGCCAGGCATGGTGGAGCGCCCCGCTCGCCATCGCCGCGGCGAGCGCGGACTGGGCGGCTTCGTTGCCGATCAGGGGAGTCGCGGTCACGTCTTCACGCCGGGACTGAACGTCGGAAGTTCACAAAGTTCACGGCACGCCCCCCTTCTCCTGCACCCTCCCGAAATTGCATCGTGCCGAGGGTGGAGCGGATGACCGGAAGGAAGGTGCACATTGGCGGACCCAAGCAGCGCAAATCCTACATTGCAAGCATTGGTCGGCGTTCGCCGTCAGAGCCCGAACAGCCCCCACAGGCCGAGCCAGGCGCGGCGGAAGAAGCCCGCCTCTCCGACATCGCTCTCCGCCACCAGCGGCAGCGTCTGGGGCCCAAGGCCGTCGGGGGTGGTGACGATCAGGTCGGCGACATGGTCACCCGCCTTGATCGGCGCCTTGATGGGGCCCTGATAGACGATGCGCGCCTGGAGCGTCGGGGTGGTCCCCGCGGGGACGGCGACGGCGAGATCGCGCGGCGCGACGAGGCCGACGCTGCTCGATCCGCCACCCTGGACACTGGCCTCGCCGACGTGGCGGCCGTTGGCGACGACCTTCTGCGCGGACCAGGCGCGGAAGCCCCAGTTCATGAACTTGACCGATTCCTCGGCGCGGCCGCCATAGCTGTCGAGCCCGGCGACGACCATGACGAGGCGGCGGCCATTCTGCTCGGCCGAGCCGGTGAAGCCGTATCCGGCCTCGTCGGTATGCCCGGTCTTGAGCCCGTCGGCGCCCGCAACCTTGCCGAGCAGGGGATCGCGATTGGCCTGGCTGATCGCGGCGCCCGCACCCAGCGTCTTGCCCCAGGTGAAGCTGGGGAGCGAATAATAGTCCTTGTAGAGCTTGGGATGGTCGCGGATCGTCGCCGCCGCCAGGTGCGCCAGGTCGCGCGCAGTGACATAGGTGACGCCATCGTCGGGCCAGCCGTTCGACGTGCCGAAATGGCTGCTGGTCAGGCCGATCTTCGCGGCCTGCTGGTTCATCAGATTGGTGAAGGCCTGCTCGGTGCCCGAGATGCCCTCGGCCAGCACGACGCAGGCATCGTTGCCCGAAAGCGTGACGATGCCCTTGAGCAGGTCCGACACGGTCGGCTTCTCGCCCACCGCGAGGAACATGGTCGAGCCTTGCGAGTGCCACTTCTTCCAGGTCTCGGGGCTGACTTCGATCGGCTTGTTGAGGTCGAGCTTGCCCGCCTTGATCAGGTCGAACGCGACATAGACCGTCATCATCTTCGCCATCGAAGCCGGCGGAATGCGGCGATCGGGATCCTTGGCGAACAGAATCGCGCCCGAGGACAGGTCCTCCATATAGGCGATCGGCGCTGGGGTATCGAACACCGGCGCGCTCGAGGCGGCGGCGGGCGGCGCCTGGGTCGGGGCTTGCGCCAGCGTGGCAGTGGCGGCGGCAATGGCGATCAGCGACGCGAAAACCAGCTTCTTCATGGCAGCTTCTTCATGGGTCTTTGGGTCCAGACAGGGGCGCGAATCAATTCTGAGTGAAGACTCGCGCATCTCCATAGCCGCGCCGCGCGGCATCTGCACGCGCTGCTTGGGCTTCGGCCGACGTGCGGAACGGACCCATCTGGACGCGGTAGAGCCCGCCGCCGGGCTTGACGAAGCCGTGCAGCGTCTGCGCCAGCCCCTGGGCGTTGGCGGCGTTCGAGAGCGCGGCGACCTGGACATAATAGCCGCCGCGCGTGGGTGCGGCGCGGCCGGGGGCGGTGCGCACCGGCGCGGCGGGGCGTGCACCGGCCGAGGCGGGGCGCGGCGCGGGGGCATAGGCGGCCGAGGGCAGCGCCTTGCGCAGCGCGTTGAGCAGCACCGGCGGGGTATCGGGACGGTCGGTGGCGGCCTGGCCCGACTGGAGCGCGTTCTGGTCCTGCGGCGAGGCATTGGTGCGGCGGACGCGGACCGGCGTCGTCGCGGCCATCGCGCCGAGCTGGCGCGCGGCGCCGGGCGAGAGGTCGATCAGGTGATCGCCCTGCCCCATCGCGCCGGTGACGAGGACGAGGATGGTGCGCCCGGTCTCGAGATTGGTGACTTCGACGATCGTGCCGGCGGGAAGCGAGCGGTGGACCGCGACGACCGCGCCGTCGGCGCCTTCGCCCTGGACCCCGCGGGTGCCGGCATAGCCGACCTCGTCGGACTTCTGGCGGCCGTCGGCGGTGCCGCGCGGGCCCGAGGCGCCGGCGGTGGGATCGGGATAGGCGGGATCGGCCGCCGGACGGTATTGCGGCTCGGGCGCGCGCTGATAGCTGCTGTCGGGGCGGGCATAGGAAGCGCCGGGCTGGCGCGACGGCGCAGGCGCGGCCTGTTGCGAGTCGAGATCGGCGTCGATTCGGCCGTTTCCGCCGTCCCAGGTCTGCGCGGCGGGCGAACCCTGGGTGCCGGCGCTTTCGGGCGGCCCATAGTCGGTGATACCTCCGCCCCCGCCGCAGGCGGTGAGCAGGAAAAGAGCAGCGAGGGCGCTAGCGTTCCACTTCATCGGCTAGCAGGCCTACCGACAAAGCGTAAAAATTCGAGCAATTATAATCGAGGATCACGCGATAATTTCCGGTGAGCAGATAGGCGGTCTTGCCCGGGCCGTCGGGCTCGAGCAGCGTCGCCTGGATGCCGTCGCCGGGCCAGTAGCCGCGATTGGCCGTCACCCCGAGCGCGCGCCACTCGGCCATCGACTTCCACTGGCTGTGGCGGTCATGGACGCGTGGGCAGCGCGGACTGCGCGTGCGGCTGGCGATCGCGGCGCGGTTGAGGCTCGCGGGCACCGTCACCGGGATCCCCCAGGGCTGGCCCGGGCGCCAGCCGGCATCGACGAAATAGGCGGCGATCGAGGTCAGCGTGTCGGCTTCGCTGTTCCAGATGTCGGCGAGCCCGTCGCCATCGCCGTCGCGGGCGAGGCGCAGATAGACGCTGGGCAGGAATTGCGGCCCGCCGAACGCCCCTGCCCAGCTGCCGACCAGCTTCTGGCGGGGCACGCCGCGGTCGATCATCTTGAGCGTGGCGATGAACTCGCCTGCGAACAGGTCGCGCCGGCGGCCTTCATAGGCGAGCGTGGCGAGGCTGCGCGGCAAGTCGAAGCTGCCCATGATCGTGCCGTAGTTGGTCTCGTGGCCCCAGATCGCGACCATGATCGATTCGGGCACCCCGGTCTCGCGCTCGATCCGCGCGAGCCGGCTGCGCTGGCGCTGATAGGCGGTGCGGCCGCGGCCGATGCGATCGGCATCGACATGCATCCGGCGATAGGGCTCGAACGCGGGGATCGGCGCGTTGGGGCGGCTCTCGGGCTGCTGGCGGTCGAGCTCGATCACCCGCGGGTTGAGCGTGAGCGAGGGGATCACCGAGTCGATGGTGCTGCGGCTGACGCCTTGCGCCTGCGCCTGGCGGGCCAGCACCTGGAGATAATCGGCGAACCCGCCCTCGTCCTGCGCCTGGGCGGAGGCGCCCGCGAGCATGCCCGCCGCGATCGCCAGCGCGACGGCACTCATTCTACGCGACACGACACCCAATCCCCGCATGCGGAGGAATGTGCCACAGCCGGCGCGCGGCATGAAGCCCCTAAGCGGACTATTCACCATCTATTTGGCGCGCCTCCGCGCGCGGGCTATTCGCCGCATGCTTGCGCGAGGGCAGGATGACGCGGTAGCGCGTGCCAGCGCGGAGAGGTGGCCGAGTGGTTTAAGGCAGCGGTCTTGAAAACCGCCGTGGGTGCAAGCTCACCGTGGGTTCGAATCCCACCCTCTCCGCCAATTCCTTCTATAGGCAGTTGAAAACGCTCGGAAACCTCAGGAAGGAAGATTTTGGTCCCACTTCCGGTCCCATTTCCTGAAGACGTTCTTGCGCACATGCGAGAGCTTCGCGGCGCCTGCCGAGTCGGCTGAAACTGGGCCGAAAGGCGCCTATCCGTTTTAGAGGGCAGGATAGCGATACCCTGCCATCCCGCACCGGGTGTATGCCAGCGGTTGCTCGAGCCGGTAGCTGTAGTTCGCTCTGGTTGCGATCATGCCCGAAAGCGCGCGTCCGTTCATGCTTTCGCGGACCGCCGCAAACCTCCCAGCTCTGACATGCAGTGCAAGGAGGGCTTCTTGCTGAACTTGAGGTGATTCAGTTCGGGGATGCCACGCCTAACGTGGACACCATTCGTTCATTAGCGGCGCCCCATTGCGGCCGCTTGTCCATGTTGCCGGAGCAACAACGCTGAGCATGAACGTGCATTTCGCCTCGATCCGTATCGGCCGCCATCCTTGCCAATCGGCCATGGCCGAGCACCACCACGACGCCCCCAGCCTCTGCATCCTGATCGCGGGCGCGTATGAGGAGAGCATCCGCGGGCGGCATGATGAGCACATCCCGGGAAGCTTGACCTTCTGCCCGCCCCATGAACCCCATTCGCAGCGCATAGGCCGATCCGGCGCCACCAAGCTGATCCTGACACCGGCGGGCACCGGACTCGATTTCCTGGCGGCCCACGCGCGGCTCGACGACGCGCTGGCGATCCGTTCCGAGGCGGTTCCAGCGATCGGCCGCCGGATAATAGCCGAACTGTCCTTGGACGACGAATTCTCGGCGATCGCCCTGGATGGGCTTGGTCACGAGCTGCTGGCGATCTTCGGCCGATCGGTGGCGCGGACTTATGATCTTCCGGCACGCTGGCTTCGTGACGCTTGCGACTATATGGCAGCGCATGTGGGCGGGCCGCTCAGTCCGGGAGCAATTGCGGCCGCCGTCGGCTGCGACCCCGTGCGCCTGTCCCGCGGATTCCGACGAGCGTTCGGTCACACCATCGGCCATCATCAGCGCAAGCTCCGCGTTGCCGCAGCATGCGAACTCCTGTGCCAGACCGGCATGCCAGTTGCGGAAGTCGCGCAGGCATGCGGCTTCCACGATCAGTCCCACCTGACGCGGATATTCAAGGCCGAGACCGGCTGTACCCCCGCGTCTTTCCGGCGGAGTGCCTAGCGTACAATCGTCCGCAGCGTCCAAGACGCATCGGCCCGCGCAATGTAGATGCCGCCTATCAGACAAAGGATACGGCATGACGACATCCATGATAGGCCGCAGGGTGAGAGTGCTCACGGCAGCCGGCCTAATAGGCCTCCTCGCGCAACCGGTTTGCTCACAGGAGGCGACGCCGATCTTTGATCGCGCTGCTTGGCAGGAAGATTTCGGCCAACTTAAAGCGACTCTGGAACGCACCTACGTCAATCTGGCCTGGATGGGATCACCGCAGAGCGGGGTCGACGTCCCGCGCCTCGAACGCCGCACCCGCGACGCGCTCGCCGCCGCCACCACCGACGCAGAAGCCGAACATGCGCTTCTCGACTTTGTCGCTGGCTTTCACGACGGCCATTTGTCCCCACTTCCGCGGCTGACCGCCAACACCGTTTCTGCCGTTCCCGAGCCCGGGGAGGCCTCGTTAGACCCCCAGGACCCGGCGACGGGTTGTGCCGCGCTTGGGTATGCCGCGACCAGTCCGGTTGCATTCACGCTGCCTTTCGAAAGCCTGCCCGGCTTCGTGCTGAGCGGCGATGGACTGACCGAGCCGTTTCGCAGCGGCTTGGTCCCGGGCCCCGACGGACGGAGAATCGGTATCGTCCGCATCCAGGAGTTCGAGCCGACCGGCTTCCCGGCCGTGTGCATGCGCGCCTGGGCCGCGCTGAGCGCTGCAAGGACCGCGCCCACTCCCAGTGCGGTAGAGGATGCCGCGAGCGAAATCTGGTTCGCGGCACTAGCCGAAACGCTGGCCAAACTGAGGAAGCAGGGCGCGACGGCGGTGCTGGTGGACGTCGGCCGCAACGGCGGCGGCGGTGATAGCGGCGACTGGATGCCGCGCATGTTCACCGACCGCACTGTCTCCTCCGCGCCCATGCTGATGGTCGATGCGCCCATCTCCGCCAAATATTTCGACGAGCAGATACGCGCGATGGACCAGGGCTTGGCGAACCACCCCAAGGCCGCGGGGGCGCAGGCGCTGGGCGAGGCACGCCGGTTTTTCGAGGAACGGAAGGCGAAGATCGGGACCCAGCGCTGCAACCTTTCGTGGGTGTGGACCGAGCAAAGGCCATGGCGGGCGAGCGCCTGCAACAACCTGCTGGCGGCCGGGTTCGCGGGTGGCTTCAAGAGCAGCCTTCCCAAGGGTGCCTATGGCAACTCGGACGTGGCCCGAAGGCTGTCTTGGGCCGTCTCGATCGAGTCCCATTTCGGCGCCTGGAGTGGCCCCGTCTACGTCCTGACCGACGCCCGTACTTTCTCCGCCGCGGAGATGTTCGCAGCAACCATGAAGGACAACGGGATCGCGAAGACGCTGGGCTCGCGTACCGGCGGCGACGGATGCGGGTTCATGGCTAAAGGCGATCCGTTGGTGCTCGCGCATTCGCAGCTCCGGTTCCGTATTCCCAACTGCCTGCGCCTTCGTGCCGACGGGACCGACGAGATTGCGGGCGTCGCTGCCGACTTCCCACTCTCGCCGATCAGGGGGGAGACCGGCCGTGGGCGCGCCGCACGCGCTCTAGCGGCGATCGCCAAAGATACCACTCTGATGGCGAGGTCATCGGTTTCCGATCGCTGCGTCACCGCAGCAGCAATGCGCGCACGAGGTGACCGTCGCGCCAATGCCTGTTCGAGTCTGGCCACCGCTTCAGTCACGCCGCCGGCCCATTGTGTTTCTCCGCAGCCTCGATGGCCGTCGGAGGAATGCCCCTGACGTGATCAGCACGGCGCGAGTGGCCAGTCCGTTTCCCGCCCAACTCCGACGCCTGTGATACAATATGGCTTCCCGCGCGCTGCCCTCTATTCCGGTGAATTGCTTCCGCATCGGGCATTGCTATGTAGGCGCCAAAGCGGGGTGTTGACGGTGAGGCTTTCACGAAGACTAGTTATCGTTGGAACGGCCGCGTTAGTCGCGATGCCCGCTTGCACGGCCGCCACTGATACAGACGCGAAGGCTCTGCTCGGCTCAAATGCGCTTTGGGCGTGGTGGGCGCTTGATCTCGGCAGTGGTCGGACGATGGGTGAGAACCCGGATCTGCAATTGCCGATGTGTTCCAGCTTCAAATGGCTTCTGGCGTCGATGGTCCTATCACGCGTAGACCGCGGCATTGAGAGCCTGAAACGAACAATCCAGTTTGGTCCAAAAGACATCGTGTTCAACTCGCCAACGGTTGAAGGTGCGCTAAAGGCTGCCGGAGGCTCTATGTCATCGCTCTCAATTCGCGATCTTTGCCAAGCGACCGTCACATTGAGTGATAGCGCCGCGGCGAATCTGCTGCTCCCGACGGTAGGCGGCCCAGCTGGGCTCACGGCATGGCTGCGTAGGATCGGCGACCCTGTGACTCGCCTTGACCGTTACGAGCTGGACCTGAACCGGGTGCCCCCCGGCGACGTGAGAGACACGACCACGCCGAGAGCATCGGTCGGAAATCTTCATTACCTTTTATATGGGGGCGGACTTAAGCAAGCATCGAAGGCTTTGATGCTGGATTGGCTTTACAATGCAAGACCCGGAGCATCGCGCATGCCTGCTGGCCTTCGTTCTGGCTGGCGTATCGGTCACAAGACAGGCACGTGGATGGTGGACGCCGGTCACGGACCCACAGAACGAGCCGCATCCGCTGACGTCGCTATTCTCCTGCCGAACAAGGGCCGACCCGTCCTGATCGCGGCGTTCACCGCCGGGTCTGAACGTTCGCAAGCGCAGATCGACCGTTGGTTCGCAGGACTGGTGGCAAAAACCACAAGTTCTGAATGGCTGCATCGCGCCGTACACGATCAGCCTCCGGGGTAGGTATACCGGCCCACGTCGGGTTGAGCCATCTTGAGGACGCAAACCGGTCGGACCGCTTCCCAACCAATTCCGGACATCCAGCTGCGCCACGCAGGCTCTCGAGCCGATCGTGCGCTTTTGGGGGCACGCCGATCAGCATGGAATGACTGCGAGTGGGGCTCTAAGCTGCCTCAGCGGCCAAGCCCGCGTCCACGCCCAAAGTCGATCCCCTGGTTAAACGCAAGCTCCGTCCCGAGTGTGCGCCCGGTGTCGATGGAGATGCCAAGCTCCACTTTCCGTGTGGCAAGAAGGGATTCCAGTTGCGGATCGCGCTCAAGGCTTTTCGCCATGCCCACCATCTCGTTCTGCGCAGATTTGCGGGCCGCCATGTCGCCCATAACGTAAGCGCGGTCGGCTTGAGCGCCGAGTTTTTTCCAGTTCTCTACGAACCGATCAGCGCGACGCGCGAGATCCGTTCGTATTTCAGCCTCAAGCTGCATTGCCCGCATCGCGCGAGTGAAGTTGCCACCGGCCGCTTCGCTAGCGAGCGACGGATCCTTCTTGTAAGCAGTTTCGAGGTCGTGCGAGGCGTGCTCGCGTAGCGCGTTAAGGTCTTTGCGCGCCTCCCGGATTTCCTGCACCTGGCCGGGGTCGGCGGCGTCCCCCTGATAAAAGCTATCGAAGATGCTGACCACCGCGCGGGCGTGACGTTGGACAATATTTCTGCGTGCCTGGCGTGCTTCGTCCTCGGGTGATCTCGCTGGTTCGACCGCGCGCGCGACTGGCGGGCGCAGTCCGTCGAACATGCCGCGTACTTTCTCCGGCACCTTGCGGACCAGTTCGGCGACGCGCTCCCGGAACGCGATGCCGCGGCGCTCGGCAAACTGGCGTTCCGGCTCGCGGGCATAGTCGCTCGCCATATCCTTGGCACGGTCGCGCGACAGCGTGCGGACGAGCCTGCCCTGATCGGCAAAGTCGTCCTGGCCATAATGGAGATCGACGCGGTCGCGGTGGCGAGACAGCGCGACATAGGCGGAATGGCTGTCCATTCCCGGCGTCGCCAGCAAATGCGCGCGATCGACGGTCATGCCCTGCGCCTTGTGGATCGTGGCGGCGTAGCCATGATCGATCTGCGCATAGTCCTTGATGTCGAACGCTACCGACCGGCCATCGTCGAGCTGTACGGCCATGCGAACCTGACTCATGCTATCAACGGTGCCGAGCGTTCCGTTCTTCACACCGAGGCTGCGCTCGTTCTTCAGCAACATGATCCGGTCACCGGCCGCGAACTCGCGTGGGCCGCGCTCCGTCGCGACGGTGACATTCTCGCCAAGCGCACCCGCGATACGCAGCCGATCGCGCGCGGCGCTATTCAGCGCCTGCACCTCGTCGCGCGTGTGCGTGAGGATGATGCGCGAAGCGTCCGGACTGGCGATGCGGTCGCGGTCCCAGCGATCGACCAGCGCATCGCGAGCCTCATCCCGCGTCGCGGCGGCATGGACGGCGTCGTGGTCATGATAGGCTTGGATTGCCTCGCCGGTCCTGCCCGTCGCGAGTTGCCGCGTCGCATCGCGCTGCCAGTCCTCGTGCTGGCGGCGAACCTCGGTGATTTCGACACTGCCATGGCGCTCGGCGATGGAGCGGAACGCGGCGCCAGCCTCGATCGCCTGGAGCTGTTCGGCATCGCCGACCAGCACGATCTTGGTGCCGCGCTTTTCGGCTTCGGAGAGGACGCGTTCCATCTGGCGCGAACCGATCATCCCGGCTTCGTCAATTACCAGCACATGGTTCGCGGTTAGCAGGCCTCGACCCTGTCCCCATTGATGTTCGAGCGATGCGATGGTGCGCGATGCGATCCCCGATCCGCTTTCCAGATTCTCGGCGGCGATGCCGGACAGTGCGAGGCCGTGCACGTCGTAGCCGGCGCGACTCCACGCATCGCGCGCAACGCTCAGCATGGCTGATTTGCCGGTGCCGGCGTAGCCCGTGACTATCGCCAGATCGTGAGGGCCGGTTATGTGTTCGAGAGCGGCCTTCTGCTCCCCCCCGAGAATAAGGCCGTTACTCCCGGCGGCATCGATGGCTCGGTCCATCGCCGCTGCCGGGAGACTATGATCCGACCGGTCGGCGAGACGAAGCGCCGCGCGCTCCAGCCGCTGCTCGGTTTCGATCATATCCCGGCTGGTGAATCGATCCTCACTGCGCCCGTCCTTGCCCAGCGCCACCAGATCGGGTGACGCACGGACCGCGCCCATCGCCCGGTCGAACTGTTCCTTGCCGTCGCTGTGCCGGTGGATAAACCGCGCGAGATGCCGCTTCGTAAAGGTTGCCTGCTGGTGCGTGATCGCATCGAGCGCGATGCCCGGATTGGCGATGATCTTCTCGCCATTGGCGCGAGCGATTTCGAGATGCTCGCCTATCCGTTCGGACTCCAGCCCCTGCGCCGCCATGCGCGACGCTGCCGGGCCGATCTTGTGCTGCGGCTCCAGGTCGATCCCCTGCGCCTCTAGCGAGCGGTGATCGACCCGCGCATCGATATCGAGCTCGGCGAGCCGGGCGTTGACGTGCTCGCTCCAGCGCTCGCGCCATCTCTCCAGAAGGTCGGTGCGGTTCCAGTCTCGGTTCTTGCTTCCAAACCCATCCTCGCCAACGTCGCGCATCGTCAGCATCACATGCGCGTGTGGCCTTGGCTGACCGTCCGCGGCGACATCCCAATGGACGTTGAGATCGGCGATCATGCCGCGATCGACAAACTCGTCGCGGACGAAGTCGCGGGCCAGCTCGATGCCCTGCGCCTTCGTCATCTCGCGCGGAATCGCGAACTCGATCTCTCGGGCAAGCTGCGCGTCCTTGCGCAGCTCGGCGGCCTCGACGTCATTCCAGAGCCGCTCGCGGTCGGAGAGATGCTCGGGCGCGCCGTCCGGCAGCATCACCTCGGAATGAACGACGCCCGCCTTGTTCGAGAAGTCGTGATGCCGGTCGAGCCGTTGGTCATACAGTCGCGATGCCGAGCGATACGCTGCCGACGCCAGCGCGCTCGAACCGGCTGCGCGAGAAATGACCTTTGCCGAGAAATGGTAGATCGCCATGACGGCAATCCAGTTACACCTAAAGCAGCACGTCGGCACGACGTATAAGCGCGCCCTCAAAAGATTTCATCATTTTCGGGACTGCGTAATCCCAAGAGATTTCAGGGCGTTGTCGCTGATCGATGCCATCGATAATTAATCCGTCCCCACCTTGCAATTGGAGAAGGACCGATGCGCAAACCACGCGATTTCGATGCCGAGCTGAAGGCGCTGGGCGACAAGGCCAGACAGCTCAAGGATCGGAAGGTCCACCAACTGGGCGAACTAGTAATCGCGACCGGCGCCGACGTGCTCCCGATCGAGCAGCTGGCCGGCCTGTTGCTTGCCGGCGTCGAGAACAAGGATTCCAGCGCGAAGGAGAGCTGGCGCAAACGCGGCGTCACGTTCTTTCAAGGGACGCGCAGTTCTGGCGGCGGCGCTCGGGGCGACGCGCAGCGCGAGCAGGCGCGCGATAGCAGCGCGCCACCGGCTGCAAGCCGGGATCGCGCGTGATGACAAAAGGGCGTGGGTCGTGAGGCGCCGCGAGCGAACCCGCCAGTTAATCGAGCTCGGCGGCCTCGTTGCCAAGGCCGGCCTCGTCGATCTCACCGACGACGACCGCGCCGCCATCTTCGGTCTGATGGTCGAAGCCGCCGCCACGTTGCGCAGCGAGCACCGCGACGAGGCGCTCATGCTATGGCGGCGACGTGGCCAACGCGCGTTCGCGCTTGCCGATGGTACCGAAGGACCCCCATAGCGCCGCAATGAATGACGATTTGCAGACGACGATCACCGCCATCGTTGGGCGTGCGCCCGACTGGATACGGCAGGAATTGCTGTCGAAGGAGAAGGTAACCCGCGCGCGTGCCGAGGAAGCCCTCGGCGCGATGATAGCCGGGGCGTTGAAGGAAGCGGATCGCTCCTGACGGTCAGGCGGCAGCGCTGCGGTCCAGCGCAGCGATGTGCTCCTCGCAAATCACCTGCACGACGCGGCCGAGCGCCTCGACGCGATCACCGAGCCACGCCAACTCTTCTTCGCTGATCCGGTAATGCTTCGAATAGCGGGCCTTCACATAGGCCTCCTTCAATTTCTCGAAGCGCGCGCGGTCGGCCTTGGTCTCGCGCGGCCAGACGCCGATCAGGCGCGGATCGATCCGTTCGGCCTGGGTGCGCAGAAAGCCGAGATTGTGGACGTGTGGCGTATAGAAACTGCAGACGAGAAGCACGCAGTGGAAATAGCTCTCCGTGGCTTGGTGCAGAAGGAACGCCGCCTTCTTTGAATCGCGCTCGCTTACGTAGAAGCGGTAACCCTTGAAAAAGCTGTCGCCCCCGGCATGCCATTCCTCAAAATACTCGCGCGCCATCGCCAATGCCTGCGCCGGCGTCTTGGGTTTGGGCTCGGGTAGGTCGGTGTCATCACTCTGGTAGAGGGCGATGCCGTCGCGCGCGATGTCGATGAAAAAATAGCGCCCTTCGGAAAGCCCGGAATTCACCTCGGCAAGCGTGTGCACGATAAAATTAACCGGGGTGCGTAGCGCCTCGGTGATGGCCAGTTCGCGATTGAGCCGGTCTTCGGCAGTCGACCAATATTCGATCCGGTCGGTCAGCTTCTCGTGATTGACGATCACCAGCAAATCGAAATCCGACTGATAGCCTTTGGCGGTATGCGGCTCATCGACCCAGCCGCCGCGCGCATAGCTGCCGTAGAGGATGACCTTGAGGACGCGGGCCTGCTTCTTCCAGGGCGAAGTCGCAATGGCAGTCGCGTCGCCAAACTCCTCGAACAGGATGCGCACGACGCGTTCCAGCTCGCGCTGCTTGGCCGGTGGCAAATGATCGAGACTGGTCTGCATGGGCGTTCATCCTAACGCCATGATTGCGGTTGGGACAGTCTCGCCGGCCATGCCGGCGAGACTGCGATCCTCATCGGCGCAGCTTCGCGGCAGGCCGCCGGAGCAGGCGCTTCCACCAAGGAATGGGGCCGCGCCCTTCGACTGCGTTGAGCAACGTCAGCATGCTTCGGGAGACGTGCCGCTCGACCTGCTTGACGCTAAGCCCCGTGCGCTCGGCGATCTCCACATAGGACATATCGTCCAGCCGGAGCGCGAGGAATATCTCTCGCCGCAGTCTGGGCATCCGCCGCAAGCCGATTTCCAGCCGCACGATGGTCTCGACGTGGGCGCGTTCCTCGCTCACGGCACTTCCGGTGGAACTCCCCCGGTTTGTCGCATCGGCATTGAGGCTCTGCTGGGAGGTCTCGGACTTGTCCTTCATCTTCCTCACTCCAAAACCACCGCAACCGGTGCCGGGATGGCGGGTGGGCGGCAGGAGCGAACCGGCGATCCCGGCGACAGAGGCGGGCCGCACCCGAAGGGCCGAAATGAAATGGAGGACCCGGCAAGGCCGGGTTGCGGCACGCCGCGGCGGGATCATAGGGCAGCGACGCCCACCCGCCAGATCGAGTGCCGGAGGCAACGCCATCGCGCTTGCGCGATGTCCGAATCCGGAGCGCAGCTCCGAGCCGCGTCAGTCGATCGTCATCCGAACGGACCGAGACGCCGAAGAGCGACTCGGCGACGCGCGGCGGCGTAGAGCGCGGTCACGCCGAAGGCGTGAGACGCCCTGGGATTCCGCTCTCGAAAATTGAACCTACGCCAGGATACGTCTTTCCGCGCCAGAGCGCGACCAGCGCCGACTCTCGGACCCGGCCCCCTTGCATCGCTCGCTCTAATCCCAATCCTGCTCGGGGGGAGCCAGACACACGCAAGCAGGACCACGCCATGACTGACACGCCCGACCGCATCCTCCGTCTCAAATCCGTCCTCGAACGTACCGGCCTCAGCCGCTCGACAATGTACCGGAAAATGCAGAACGGCACGTTCCCGAAGAACCTACAGATCAGCACGCGCTGTACCGGCTGGCGGGAGTCAGCAGTCAACGAATGGATGCGCAATCCGATCTTCTATGAATCGAGCATTCATCAACCAGATTGATGCACTGACTCACTGGTCGGCCCGGCAGCTTCGCGCCTAACCTCAGTCATCGCAAGCATCTGGGCTTGTTCCGGAACTGTCATCCATCGGCCCGTTAACGGTCGTCGGGACGAAGCGCGCGGCGCGCCGGATCCTCGATGCTGCGGAAGCTCAGCGCTGCCATAGCGAGCAGCGTGCCCGTCAACATCAGATCTCCCGCCACGCGAGCGACGACAGAAGTGTCCGCTCCGGCCCACGCCGCCCAGATGGCGTCCCCCGCGAGCAGAACGGGGAAGTTAAGCAGATAGACCGAATATGAGGTGCGACCGAGCGCCTGCCATCCGCGCCAGTCCAACGCCTTCGCCAGCACACCGCGATCACCGGCCGTCGCCGCTACGAGTAGCGCGAAAAAGGGGATCGCGAACACGTCATGCCGCGAAGCGAGCAGCACGGCGAAAAGCCCGGCGAGGGCGACGAACTGGAAAAAACTCGCCCAGTGGTCAATCGATCCAGCCCATACCCCACGCCAACGTTGCATCGCGACGCCCAGCAGGAATCCCGCGAGACAACGCAGGATGGCGAGCGGGTCGAGAATGTCCAGCGTTGGGCGGGTTACGAAGATGAAAGCGTAAATCAGCGTCGAAGCCGCGACCATCCCCCAGGGCACCAGCCGTGGTCGGCGCACTGTCGCCCAAGCGAGGAGTGGTAGCAGAAGGTAAACATGCATTTCCGCGCTGATCGACCAGGAGGGAATGTTCCAGCTTACCGTGGCGGGATAATTCCAAACCTGTAGCAATGCCGATTGAAGGGCGAGATAGCCGTAGCTCGGACGATCGAGGAACGACCAGAAGTGGGCGCCGCCCAACCCCCGCTGTGTGGGGTCGAGCACGACCACGAGTAGGGCAAGCAGCCCCAGCGCCGCCAGATGCATCGGGACGATGCGCGCGATCCGTGCTCGAAGGAACGCCCCCGCTTCGCGCAAACCGCCTCCACCCAACGGGTCCAGATAGGACATCGACAGGACGTAACCGCTCAGCAGGAAGAAGAAGTCGACCCAGAGATAGCCCCGCTCGATCAGCGGCGCGGCGGGGCCGAGCGGAAGACGATGGAGCGGATCGAGCTGCAGATGGTATGCGAATACCGCGAGCGCTGCGAACCCGCGCAATGCGTTATGGGTGGCGAGGAATCGCCGTCCATCGTCCTTCATCGCGCGGCGCCGAACCATCGCCGGTCGAGCGACCAGCCGCCAGCCCCTACAATCAGCAGATATATGCATCCCAGCAGCATCGACAAATCGTTGCGAGCCTCGTGCTGCGCGCTCCAAAAGCCCAGCCGCTTGATGTCGGAAAGCTGGAATGGTCTGACGTCATGGCCGAGCAGGATCGGCAGCTTGGTCGAGATCAGTGCCACTATCATGGTGATGATGAGCGGGATCGCCGCGAATCGTGTGAACAATCCGAGAATGATCAGCGCACCGCAGGTAATCTCCACGATGCCGACAAAGGGACCGAGAATTTCGGGCCAGGGGATACCGATCTTCGCGAACCGACCGGCCCCCAGAATCGCGGGGAATGCCAGTTTCTGGATGCCTTCCGGGAAGAACACGATCAGGCCGACGACCAGGCGAACGAGAATCCGCCAACGCTCGTCATCCGTCGCCAACAGATTTTGAAACATTCCGCATTGCCCTCCCTTGAGGCTATGAATCGTTGTCAAGATCGGCGAGCCGGATTCGGTCGTCGGTGTCCGTCGGCCAGCGAGAACTCATCCGGCAGGCGGCATCGACGCGGTGAAGTTGGTGAGGTCCTGGACGCCCAGTATCCGCTCGGCGTCGGCAAGCTTGTCGAGTGCGAAATCAAAGCCGTCGCCGCCGAACTGTTTGTGCTCGATCTCCTCGAACTGCTCGCCCAGTTCATGGTAGGTATCCTCGCCAATCGACTTCTTGAAAGCTGGGAAGACGATCGTGTCCTCGCGGGCAGCATGCGCTTCGTACATGCGCGCGAAGCCAGTCATCGCACTCGCCAGCGCCTCGCCATCGGCGCTCGAAATCCTGCCGGCCTTGGTGCGGTCGAGCACATAGGCTGTAACTGCGCGGCCACGTTCGTGCTGGATGAGCAGTGTGTCGATCAGCGCGGCTCCATCGCCGCCGGCCTTTCGGACCAGCGGAAAGATGTGCCGCTCCTCAAGCATCTGCTCATGGTAGCGTTCGCCGAAATCCCGGAAGAGCGCGGCAGCAGTCGTAATCGCTGCCGCGTCAACACCGGCGGGATTGGCGATCAGTTTCGGCGCGACTTCGCGATATAGAATGAGAATTCGGCGCAGGACGCCGTGCTCGCGCATCAGATCTTCGTTGGCGGTGACTTCGCCATCTCCGCCTTCCTCGTTGGCTTCGTGACCGCCGCCGCCTGTCTTCTCGCTGCTCCCAGCCGAGCAGCCCGGCAGGATCAGCGCGGGCATCGTTACCCCGGCACCGACGACCAGGAGAAGCGCACGGCGGCGGTCATAGGCTTCGGCGATTGCTTGCGGGTGGCTTTTTCGGTCAATCATCGTCATTCTTCCCCGCGTTGACGTACCGTCCGGCATGTGGGCACGCGTTCAAAGGAACAGGGGCTATTGTCTATCGGTTCTCGATATCGGAGTTCGATATAGAGGTCGAGAGCACTTGTGCATTTGGAGCAATATGGACCATCGCGAATTGCTTTCCGGCTTCATCCGCCTTCACATTCTGCTGCACGCGGCGGATGAGCCGATCTATGGCGCGTGGATCATCGAGGAACTCGCGCATCACGGATACAAGCTGAGCGCGGGCACGCTGTATCCCATGCTTCATGCGATGGAAAAAAAGGGCTATTTGACCAGCCACGAGAAGCGCGACGGCAGCACGGCCAGGCGCTACTATGAAGCGACCGAACTTGGGCGGGAAGGACTGGCGATCGCTCACAAGCAGGCACGCGAATTGTTTGGCGAACTGGTAGAGGGGCATGGGCGCGAGCGCAGACCTGCGGACGACCGAGCCGGGAGCTAGCGGAACGGTTCCGCAGACGCCCCACTCGCGCCCTCCCGGACCCTCAAGTCCATGTGCTTTCGTTCTTCTGTCCGTAGTCGCTGAGCGCCCTTTTTGAGCCCCGTCACGGCCTCGACCGCAATCTCGAGCATCGCCTTGAACTGGGGCTCGTCCACCGGGTCGATGTGCTGGCGCAAATGGTCCACGGTTTCCTGCAACCTCTGCTGCATCTGCTAAGGGTGATGACGCGGGCGATGGTCTGCTTACCGATCATGCGGTTCCTCCAATCGTTTAGTTGGTTCACCCGCCGCGCATCGGCGAGTTGCATCCTACGGTGCGCCAGACTAGCATCGGTAATCGATATCGGATTCCGATATAGACTGGCAGAGGTTGGTAATGGAGCGCCTATTCGGTGAGGCTTAGAGGCGAACCGGATGCGGCTGAGCCCAATATGAGCACATGTGCGCCAGCCAAGCTGGTCGGAACACCGGGCGAGGTGTTCGGCGCGTTCCTGAAACTGGGCTGCACGTCGTTCGGCGGGCCGATCGCCCATCTCGGCTATTTCCGCGACGAATTGGTCGAACGACGGCGCTGGCTCGACGATCGAACGTATGGCGAGCTTGTGGGGCTCTGCCAGTTCTTGCCGGGGCCTGCCTCGAGCCAGGTCGGGTTCGCGATTGGGCTGATGCGTGCGGGACCGCTCGGAGGTTTGGCGGCCTGGACGGGGTTCACCATGCCGTCGGCGCTCCTGATGTTCGGCTTCGCGCTGGTCGCAGCCGACCTGTCCGGTCCGGTCGCCGACTCCGCAATTCACGGACTCAAGATAGCGGCGGTAGCGGTCGTCGCGCAGGCGCTATTCGGGATGGCGCGGGCGCTCACGCCCGACGTGCAACGGATGGCGATGGCTGCGGTCGCGACGACGGCGACGCTGGTGATCGCGGTGCCCGCTGCACAGATCGCGCTCATCACGTTGGGCGCGCTCTTCGGTCTGATCTTCTGCCCGGTCCGTGAGACAAGACCGCAAAAAGCGTTCGGTTGGGCGCCGTGCCGGCGTGCAGGCCTTGTCTGTCTTGGCTTTTTCGCGGCGTTCCTGCTCCTGCTGCCGCTGGTGGCGGCCTTGCTGGTGCCGTTCGCTCTGGCCGACATCTTCTACCGTGCCGGCGCGCTGGTGTTCGGAGGCGGCCACGTCGTGCTGCCGCTGCTGCGCGCAGGGCTTGTCCCTGAATGGATGAACGACGCACAGTTTCTCGCCGGTTATGGGGCTGCACAAGCAGTGCCGGGACCGCTGTTCACATTGGCTGCCTATCTAGGCGCATGCACCACCCCGGGTGCACCCTTGGCGGGCGCGGCCCTTGCGCTGGTAATGATTTTTCTGCCTGGGCTGCTGCTCATCGCGGGTGCCTTACCGTTCCGCTTCGCGATCAGCCGCAATGGACGCGCGCGCGCGGCAATAGCAGGGGTGAATGCAACCGTTGTCGGCATCCTCGCAGCAGCGCTGTACGACCCGCTCTGGACTGCGGGAATCGCGTCTCGCGCTGACGCCGTCATCGCCGCTGGTGGACTTGGTCTGCTCGTGTGGCTGAGATGTCCGCCCTTGCTGGTCGTACTAGGTTCGGTTGCTGCCGCGATAGCGCTTCAGGCTCTGCGCGGGAGATGACGCTGCGTTGATTTCAACTGGCAAAACGTGGTCGCTTGACGCTGCTATGCCTGTGCCGACCGAGCATGCGGCGAACTACCCAGACGTTCGGCATGACTGGCTGCTTGGCATCACTCGTGTGCAAAGCCGTCGGTCGGCAAACGGCCCAACAATTGCCATCGCGTGAAACCGTAGATGAGCCTGCACTTTCTAAGCAGACTGTCGGATCGGCACGACCTTGGCTGCCTTGCCGGTGCCGCAAAAGCCGGCCCAGGCATTCATGAGCTTGCGCCGCTTCTCGAACAGGTCTCCGCGACGATAGGCGGCCTCCGCCTTGTTGGCGATGGTGTGGGCCAGCGCGATCTCGCAGACCTCGTGCGGAAAGCTGGTCACTTCGGACGCCCAATCACGAAAGGTCGAACGGAACCCATGAACGGTGACCTCAGCCTTCATCCGGCGCAGCAGCATCGACATTGCCATGGACGAAAGGGGCGTCTTCGCTTTCGGGCCTAGGAAGACAAATCCCTCGGCACCAGGCTCGGCCATCTCCTTGATGATCTCGACCGCGCGTTGAGAAAGCGGCACGCGATGTTCGCGGCCAGCCTTCATGCGGACCGCCGGGACAGTCCAAACCTTCTTCGCCAAGTCGATTTCGCTCCAGTCGGCGCCCAGTACTTCCCCTGTTCTCGCTACTGTCAGGATGGCAAACTCCAGCGCGCGGGCCGCTGTGGCGCTCCGTCCTTGCAGGTCCTCCATGAAGGCGGGGACACCTCCGTAGGGCAGTGCGGCATGATGCCCACGTGACAGCCGCTGGCGTTTGGGGAGGAGCTGATCGAGATGGCCGCGCCAGAGCGCCGGGTTCTCACCCGACCGATAGCCCTTGGCCTTGGCCGCGCTCAAAACATTCTCGATACGACCGCGCAGCCGCTCGGCGGTTTCCGGAGTGCGCTTCCACAAGGGCTCGAGCACCTTAAGTATCTCATGGGTGGTGATCTCATCGACCGGCCGGTGGCGAAGCGGCTCGGCATATTTGGTGAGAGTCATCGTCCACTGCGCGACGTGCTTGGGATTGCGCCAAGAGGGCGCCATTGCCTCGACATAGGCGTCGGCAAAGTCTCCAAAGCTGGGTACGCCCTTGAGCTTTTCGCGCTCGGCCTTCGGGTCGCCACCAGCGGCAAGGATGGCCCGCAACGCGGAAGCCTCGGTCCTCGCCACGGCGAGCGACATATCGCGTCCGCCACCCAATCCTAGCTCCGAACGCTTACCGTGCCGGGTGTACATGAAGATCCAGCGCCGCCGCTTCGTATTGTCGATGAAGAGATAGAGGCCGCCGCCATCCGAGTGCCGGCCTGGAGCAGTAAGCTTGGCCGCCTGGAGTGCCGTGAGCTTGTTGAGTGTCCGAGCTGCCATCTCGAGGTCTCCGCCGAACCTTTTGGGTCCCACTCCGGGTCCCACTTTCGGTCCCACTTTGTACGTCGGATTGAAAGAAATGTCGAGGGACCGCGTCGGACGGATATACTGGCATCTCACTGGGGAAACGCCAGAAATATGAGATAGCCTGGAGATTGGTGAGACGCCTTAAAACAGGGGGTTCGAATTCCACCCTCTCCGCCAATTCCTGGTTTAAGGCCTCGCATAAGCTCGGGCGGCCGTTCGGCCTTGCGAACCCTGTCGGGTTCGAAGAATCTCCCACCCTCTCCGCCATCGCCCCGTACGTCAGCCCAGGTCGGTCAGCACCGTCTCCGCCGCCCACAGCGCGAGCGCGGCGAGCGTGAGGGTCGGGTTGCCGGTGGCGACCGTGGGGAACACGCCGCTGCCCACCAGGAACAGGTTCGAGTGGTCCCACGAGCGCTGCTCGGAATTCACCACCGAATGGTCCTTGTCGAACCCCATGCGATAGGTGCCGACAGTGTGGCCCGCGCCGAAGAATTTGAAGACATCGGTGGTCGAGCCCGGCGTTCCCTTGGGGACGGCATTGCCGTTCGCGTCATAGGTGACGTCGAACACCGTCGGATCGACTCCGACCTCCTCGGGCTTGGGCAACACGGTATATTCATGGGCGTCCATCGCCCCGTAGATCTCGGTCGCGGTCTGCTTGGCGACGACGAAGCCCATCTTGGTATAGTGCGAGAAATTGTAGGTGATCCGCGGCCGCGGCAGGCCGAGGCTGTCGACGAAATTCGGATCGTCCGAAAGCGAGACGCTGCAATCGTCGTCGGGGGTCTGCTCCATCAGGAAGCCCAGGCGAAACTGGCGCGTGAGCGCGTCGTTGACCTTGGCGGTCAGCGCATCGCCGTACAGCGCCGCCTTGGGCCCGTTCAGCTGGCTGTTGTCGGTGCCGACGATGAAATCGAGCGTCGTCGTCGCCGGATCGCCGATCGGGAAGTTCCAGCCTTCATTGCCGATCTCGATGCGGAACGCGGCGTGCTGGCTGCGGAACGCACCGTCGCGCATGCTTTCGATGCCCGCGGTCGAGAGCGGGCCGCGATAGCCGTAGACCGGAGTCTTGGCGAGCGCCCAGGACAGATAGATCGGGTGATCCATCAGATGCTGGCCGACATGCCCGCTGTTGTTGGCGACGCCGTGCGGCGCCTTGTCGCACTTCGACATCAGCAGCAGCTTCGGGGTCTCGATCGCGTGGCCGGCGATGACGTAGCGCGTCGCGCTGACGGTGCCTTTGCCCGTCACCGGGCCGTTCGGATCGGTATATTGCAGATAGTCGATCCCGCTGATCTCGCCGTCTTCGCCGACCAGGATCTTGCTCGCGACGGTCTGGTACATGATCGTCACGCCCGGATACTGGAGCGCGTCGGCGAGCGTGACGGTGGGATCATATTTGGCCTGGATCGGGCAGATCGGGATGCAGTTGGTGTTGCCCGCGCACACGCGCCGGCCCTGATAGGGGATCGAGTTGCGGCCCGCGGGGGTGTTCGAGACCTCGAGCTGGATGTCCTCGATCGTCACCACGGGCACCGCCAGAGTCACCGCCTGGTCGACGAGCGAGCTCGGGATCGCCGGCATCGGATATTGATAGTCGGCCGGCGAAAAGGTGATGTCGTGATAGCCCTGGTCCGCGACGTCGGCGGCGACGCCGATCTCCTTTTCGGCCTCGTCATACCAGAGCGAGAGGTCGTCATAGGTGATCGGCCAGTCTTCCATGACCCCGTAGGTGGTCTTGGTGTGGAAGTCGTTGGGTACGAAGCGCAGGCTGGTGCCCAGCCAGTGCCGCATCGTGCCGCCGCCGATCCGCTCATAGGTGCTGCTGAACGCGAGCGGGCCCCGCTGGTCGAGATAGGCCTGTTTGGGGTCCTTCCACGACTTCGGGCCGAGCGTCAGCGTGGTCGGACGCCCCGCCGCCTGGGTCGTGGGGTTGCTGTTCGACTGGTAGCCTTCGGCATCGGCATCCTGGATCGGCGGGGTATAGGGCGATTCGGGCACCTTCGCCTGGGCGAGGTAGAAGCGCTCGAGATACTCGGCGTACGAGCCCTGCCCGTCGAGGCCCGCCTCGAGGATCAGCACGGTCTTGCCCGCTTCGCCGAGCTTCTTGGCGATGAGCGCACCGGAGATGCCCGCGCCCACGATGACGACGTCATATTGCGCCATGATCAGTGTCCTCCGATGAAATCGCTGAGCTGCGGGGGCTGCGTGTGCCAGTAGCCGAAGCGCCAGGTGCTGTAGCCCATCGGGTGGGTCTGGCCGACGCGCCACACCCAGCCCTGGGTATACGAGTTCATCGAGATGACGATGAACGGCAGGAACATCTTCGGGTCGGCATGGTATTTCTCGAGATCGCCGGGCTCGTACCAGGCGCCGAGATACCACATCAGCATCACCGTCCGCGCCATATAGGCGACGTCGCTGCCCGACTGGGTGAAGATGATCGAGGCGATGGTATCGCGCGGCTGGCTGCTGTTCGCCGCGTAGATGCTCATCAGCTGCTTGAAGCTGCCGTTGGTGTCGTGCGCGAGCGCATAGGCGAAATATTCGTCGGCGGTCTCGAACGTATCCAGCGTCGGCTTCAGCTTGTCCGCGTTGATACCGGTGAGGATGTCGGACAGCATGACGAAGCTGTCGATCGGCGTCGGCGTGTCCGCGGGGTCACTGCTCATCGTCGTGCTCCTAGTTCGCTTTTTCGAGGACGAAGCTGAAGTCGGATGGCTTGCCGGTCATGCCCGTCGCGTTGCCGTGGCAGCCCATGCAGCTCGAGCCGGCCAGCGGCACGTTGTTCTGGACATAGGTTTCCATCGTCGCATTCGCGGCGAAGACCGGGAACGGCGCGCCGTCGGGATCGACCTTGTTCTTGGCGTCGGTCGGCCATTGCGTCGTGATCAGCTCGTAATTCTGCCAGACCCCGCCGAGCGCGGGCCGGAACTGGCCGTTCCACAGCGCGGCGCTGCGCACCGCCGGGCCCGGATACTTGGTCTTGCGGACGATCTGGCTGTGATAGTCGCCGGGGAACGGATCGACGCTCGGGTTCCAGGGCTGCGGCGGCGCGACGTTCACCTTGCACGCCGTCGTGCTGCAGCCGGCCTTGTAGAAATTATAGTTCCCCGACGCCGCCGGGCCGAAGGCGTTGGGCACGTTGCGGACATGCTCGAAGGTCGACCAGATCCATTGCGGCTCGGCGGTGGTCTTGTGGACGATGTGCAGCCCGACCAGGCCGAGCGTCTCGGTGACGCAGGACTCCTTCACGCCGGGTGCGGCGGCGGTATAGACATAGGCCTTGGTGACGTGGAAGTTCGCCGCGGCGTCGTTGGGATCGGCGGGGTCGAGAACCTTCCAGGCGGCCTTGACCACGATCGCGCCGATCGTGCCCTTCGTGGTCTTGTCGACCGTCGCGCCCTCGGGAAAGCTGATGTCGCCCGTGAAGGCCTGCTGGCCCGCCTTGCTGTAGAGATTGTTGGCGACGATATAGTCGTACATCGGCTTGTTCACGAGGATCTGGTAGCGGACATAATGGCCGTTCTGGTCGATCAGCGGCCCGGTGTTGAGCGGCTGGCCCGCCACCTGCAGCGTCGGAGTCACCGGCGTCTTGCTGATCATCCGCATCACCGCGGTATCCGCGGTGCCGCCCTTGCAGATCGCGGGCGGGGGCACCGAGCTGCCGAAGGGCGGCGGCGTCGCGCCGCCCGGCAGCATCAGGCTGTAGAGGTCCTGCCAGGCTTCCCAGTTGGTCGGGGCGTCGGCGCCGGCCGTCCCGCCCGCCTCGGGCGCGTTCAGCGCCGCGAAGGTCAGCCATGAATTGAAGTCGAACGCCTCCTGCACCGGCTCGATCGCGAAGGTGCCGTCGAACGCCAGCGAGCAGGGCAGCCCGCTGCGCGCCATCTCGGGAGTCACCACCGCCGGGGACGGCGGCAAGGTGGTGTTGCAATTGTCGACCACCGGGTTGATGTCCGCGGTCTTGACCGGTTCGGCGGTGTTGCCGGTTTCGTTGCCGGTGCCGTTTCCGAGAGGCGCCGGGTTCGGGTTGCACCCCGCGAGCAGCAGCGCGCCCATCGTCGCGCCGATCGAGCCGAGTCTTTTCACTGGGAGACCTCCTGGGTTGGCGTCACCATCGATTGCCGGACGAAGCCGGCCTGCCGGGTGAGCCATTCGGACACCACGAACAGATTGCCGTTGTTCAGCAGGAAATATTGTTTGTTGAGCTGGAGCCAGTCGTGGAACAGCCCGTTCATGTGCTTCTCGAAAGCGGCATAATCGTCGAACACCGACAGGAAGATCACTTCGTTCGCGGCCGGGGTCGGGAACGACGTGATCCCTTCGTCGAAGTTCGGGGTGTTGATCGTGTACATCGGCACGAACGGCTCGTGCTTCTCGACCAGGCGGGCGAGCTCGTCGAGCGCCTTGAGCGCTTCCTCGCGCTTGCCTTCGGCGATGCTCCAGCGGGCGACGATCGGCAGCATGGGCCTACTCCACGAATGTGCGGTTGAGCGGGGCGAGATCGAGCGGCTTGCTGACATCGGGCTCGAAGGCCGAGCCGATGCCCTGCTGGAAGGCGAAGACGTTTTCGGGGTCGCAGGCCTGCTTGATCTGCAGCAGGCGGTCGTAATTGCCGCCATAATACATCCGCTTCCAGTCGGGCTGGAGCGGATCGATGTAATTGACATAGGCGCCGCTGAAATGCGGGCGCAGCGCCTCGAAGAAATCGAACGCCCATTCGACATTCGCGCGGGTCTGCGGGACGTCGCCGCGCGGCCAGATCGACTTGATCTCGGGCATGAAGCGCGCGCCGCGGTGCGGGAAGGCAGTGGCGTCGGCGGCGACCGCGTCGATCTTGCCGCCGGCATGGGTCCAGACCATGAAAGTGCCCGAATTGGGCGCTTGCGACATGAACTCGGCGGAGGTGTCGATGAACTTCTCGGTCAGGCCGCAGGGCGGCACCTCGCCCGAGCGGATATAGGCGTAGCGCCCGTCGACCAGCGTGTTGCGCCCGACCATCTTCTCGAACTGGGGCAGCGTCATGTTGTTCATCTGCGCGAGCATCGGATCGCGCCTGAGCAAGGGCGCGAGCAGGTCGACGCCGTGCGCGGCGTCGCCATTATAGACGCAGGTGAAGCCGATCGCGGGCACCAGCCGGGTTGCGTCGGTCGGATCGGGATACGGGCCCCAGATGCCGTAGCAGGCCAGCTCGTCGGGCACCGTCTCGACCCATTCATTGTAGAAGCCGATCACGTCCTGCGCGTGCGAGGCCGGATAGCGGATCTGGGCGATGAGCATCGTCGGGGTGCGCGGCTTCTGCAGCTGGAGGTGCAAGTCGACGACCACGCCGAAATTGCCGCCGCCGCCGCCGCGGCACGCCCAGAACAAGTCGATATCCTCGCGGCTGGTGCTTTCCGCCGAGACCGTGCGCACCTCGCCGTCGGCACCGACCACGGTGAGCGAGATGAGATTGTCGATGCTGAGGCCATAGCTGCGCGAGGCGAAGCTGTAGCCGCCGCCGAGGACGAAGCCCGACACGCCGACGGGCGCGCAGCCGCCGCCGATCGGGATGAGCCCCTCCCCCTTGTCCTGGAGGTAATTGTAGATGTCGATCCAGCGCGCGCCGGCCTGGACCTTGAGCGTGTCGCCCTCGAGCCGCATCGCGTTCATCAGCGCGAAGTCGATGACGATGCCGCCGCTGTTGAGGCAATAGCCGGTGGCGCTGTGGCCGCCGCCCTTGACGGTGAGCCGCAATCCGCAGCGCTGGGCGAAGCGCAGCGTCTTCGAGACGTCGCCGACCGAGTCGACCAGCACGATCATCACCGGGCTCAGCTGGACGCGGCCATTGTCGATCTGCGCCTGGTCGGCGAAGCCCGGATCGCCGGGGAGCAGCACCTTGCCGCTCAGCGATCGCTGAAGCTCGCCCGCCAGTTGCGCGAGATTCGGGCCCGGTTTCGTGAAGTCCCCCATCGCTCCCCCCGATTCGCCGATGGACGAGGCCTGTCAGGCTCACGCACTCCAGCTATCGATCAATGTCGCATAGGTAACGATAAAGGTAAATCTCGATTTTCCGAGGTTATCCACAAAAGCAAAATGGTTGTTATCGAAGCATTCTCCCAATCATCGAAATACTATCGAGACTAGTGCAGGTAAGTTATTCGTAAGACACACTGCTGGAATGGACAGTGATCGGGCGCGCTGCGACTTCCGCGCGATAGAACCTGCATATTTATGGAGATATCTCGGGAACCGGCAGCGGCGGCGCCGGCATCGGCACAGGATCACTGCTTCGGCAGCATCCGCCAGACTGCGCCTGCGACCGCGCCGCCGACGCTGAAGCTGCGGGTTTCCTCTTCGCCGTCGAGGCGGAAGGTCAGCATCGTGTCGAGCGCCGAATAGCGGCGGCGCGGGCGCTGGTGGTTCCGCATTGCGTCGCTGATCGCGTAGCGCGCGCCGAAGGTGGAGGTCATGCTTTCGAGCGCGGCCGGGCGCCACGCCGCGACCGGTTCGCTCGCCTCCAGCGCGAACGGCGACTCGATGTCGCCCCCCTGCCCGCCCGGCAGCGCCGCCATGGGAAGCATCAGCGCCTCGAACCGCGTCAGCGTGTCGGGCAGCGGCTCGGCCGGCGCCGCAATGCCCGGCGCGCGCATGACCGGCCGGGCTTGCGGCCCGGCGGTCGCGTGGTCGTCCTGCAGCAGCAGCCGCAGCGCATCGGGGGCCGGCGAATAACCGGGGCGCTCGCCCGCCGCTGCGGGCATGGCGATCCCCATCATCACAATCGCGCAGACGAACGTGCGCCCCGGCATTCACTGTCCCCCTCAGCGACGGAGGAAAGTGGCCGAAGACGATGGTTAACGCAATCTTGCCGAATCGTTTCAGGCAGCTGCGCCGCGGCGAACCGCGCTATTGCCCGGCGAGGGTCTCGAACGCTTCGTCGGTGAGGGGAATGTGGAACTCGAGCCCCGCCTCGAAGTCGCTCGCCCAGACGATGTTGGCGGCGCAATGTCCCACTTTGGGAAGCGTCAGCCAGATGTCCTGGCCGGTGCGCAGCGCCGAATAGGTCTGGAGCCGCGCGCCGTGCTGCGACAGGTCGACGACCTTGCACAGCGCACGATCGAGCCCGCCCCGGCCGACCTTGGCGTCGAGCGAAACGGGCGCACGCATCGAGCGCCGCCGGCCGAGGCCGATGGCGGGTTCGAATTCTGCTGCGAAGGCGACGGGCTTTCCCATGCCGGGAAAGCTAGGCGCATGTGGCTAACGGCGCGTTAACGACGCGCCGTTTCCCCACTTACTTCTTCCCGAGGCTCAGCCCGCCGAAGCGCTTGTTGAAGCGCGCGACCTGGCCGCCCGCGTCGAGAAGCTGGCCGCGGCCGCCGGTCCAGGCCGGGTGCGCCAGCGGATCGATCTCGAGCTGCATCGTGTCGCCTTCCTTGCCCCAGGTGGAGCGAGTCTCGTACACGGTGCCGTCGGTCATCTGCACCTTGATCATGTGATAATCGGGATGCGTGTCTTGCTTCACGTCGAATTCCTTGGAAAGCCGCTGGTTCCGACCAGCAACGGAGGCGCGCGCCTAGCAGAGGGCGGCGCCGGGTGCAACCTCAGCGGCGCAATCGCAGGCCGCGAACAGCCCGAACAGCTCAGCGCGTCCATCGGCACGCGTCACGCCTTGGGCGGATCGGCGATCATCGCAGTGAATTCGCATTCGGTGGCCACGTCGTCGCCCAGATAGGCCTTGCCCGCGAACTTGCAGACCCGGCTGCGCTTCTGGACGAACTCGACCTCCAGGCGGAGCAGGCAGCCGGGCTCGACCGGCTTGCGGAACTTCACATTGTCGATCGACATGAAATAGACGAGCTTGCCCGATCCGGCGAGGCCGAGGCTCTCGACCGCGAGCACCCCCGCCGCCTGCGCGAGCGCCTCCACCTGGAGGACGCCCGGCATGATCGGCCTTCCGGGGAAATGCCCCTGGAAGAACTGCTCGTTGATCGTCACCGCCTTGATCGCGACGATCGACTTGTCAGGGATCAGTTCCTCGACGCGGTCGACCAGCAGCATCGGATAGCGATGCGGCAGGGCCGCCATCACCCGCCCGATATCGAGCGGGCCGCCATTAGAAGGCG
>JAZKCD010000039.1:94222-105735 GCA_040388355.1 Pseudomonadota bacterium
TGGTCGCGGGACGCGTGGCGGGCGGAGCGCCGGCAGGCGCGGCACCGGCCGGACGCGCGGCGGCCTGCTGCGCGGCGGCTTCGGCGCGGCGCTGGTCGAGCTGCTGCAGCTGCTGCTGGAGGCCGAGCGCCTCGCGCGAGGGCTGCCAGGTCGCCGGCGGCGCGATCGACACGGTCGGCAGCGCCTTGTCGAGCTCGGCGGTGATCGCCGGCGTGACGTCGACCGCCGGGGGCGCATAGACGAACGCCTCGGGGGTCAGGATCACGGTGATCTTCTTGGCGTTGACCACGGCGCCCTGCGCCGCGCCATACTGGCGCAGGATGTTCTCGATCGCGAAGGCCTGGGCGCGGATCACCGGCAGGCTCATCTGCTGGATGTCGGTCTGCGCCTTGTCCTGCGCCGCCTTGATCCGGTCGAGCGCCGGGTTCTTGGCGGCCTGGGCGGCCGCGACTTCGGCGTCGGAGATCTGCTTGTCCTTGTTGGTGTCGATCGCCGTCAGGAACGGCTCGACTTCCTTCTGGGCAGCCGCGCGGCGCGCGTCGATCTGGTCGAACGCCGCCTTGTAGGCGGTGTCGATCTGCTGGTTGGCCGAGGCATAGGCCTTGGAATTGCCGATCGCCATCAGCGGGCTGGCGGTGGCGATGCCGCCGGCGACCTGGGCCGAGGCGGGCGCGGCGAACAGCAGGGCCGCGGGCGCGGCGAGCATCGCAGCGATGATGCGCTTCTTGGTAATCATCAGAACTGAGTCCCTACGTTGAAAGTGATGAGCTTGGGGTCGTCGCCCGGCTGGGTCAGCAGGGCTTTCGAAACGTCGATACGAAGCGGGCCGAACGGCGAGTTCCAGTTCACGCCGAAGCCGATGGCGAGGCGCGGGCTGGCCGAATTGCCGACGAACCGCTCGAGGAACGGCTGGATCGGCTGGTTGTACGGCACGTTGATGTTGGTGCCCGAGCACGCCGTGGTCGTGTCGGGCGAATAGCCGATCGCGCACAGCGTGATCGCGCCGACATTGGGCGAAGTCGAGGAAATCACCTGATAATAGGGATGCCCCTGCCCGTCGGTCAGGAAATTGTCCTTGGGCAGATAGGTCGGCGAGCCGTCCGAATTGAACATCGGGTTGCCGCTGGTGTCGAGGCGCTGGGTGAAGGCGATCGTCTTGCCGGGATTGACGATGCCCCACAGCGCGCCCGCCTGGACGAAGATCGAGGGCCTGAGGCCCAGCTCGGCGGCGCCGGCGCCCAGCGGGATCTCGAGCTCGGCCTTGCCGAGATAGTAAGCGCGGCCGCCGAGCGCGTCGTCGACGATCTGCTCGCGGTCGGTGACCAGCAGCTGGGTTCCGGCATTGGGATCGCCGGTATACGAGATGCGCTGGACGCGCGGACCGACGCCGCGGATGTCGAACCCGCGGAACTGCGGCTCGCCGAGATAGAAGCGGTCGGTGATGCGCACCGGATCGCTGCCCGCCGACTTGGCGGTCTCGAACGACTTGATGAAGCCGCCCTCGGCCGAGAGCGAGAAGATGAAGCCGCCGAGCACCTTCCAGTATTTATCGGCGTCGAACCGGCCGCGGACGTAGCGCACGTCGCCGCCGAGCCCGGCGAAATCGGTGCCGACGACGAGCCGCTGGCCCGCGGTCGGGCGCAGGCGGCTGTTGAGGCTGTCATAGATCAGCGACAGGCCGACCAGCGAGGTGATCCGCGTGCCGACCGCATCGCAATAATAGCGCCCGGCCTTGAGCGGATCGCAGACGCCGTTGCTGTAGAAGGTCGATTGGTCGAGCGTGACCTCGTCCTGCATCAGCGTGTAGCGGCCCGAGAAGGTCCAGTATTCGGTCAGCGGCACGCCGGTGACGAGCTGGAACCCGGTCGAGACCTGGGCATAGGTCGTGCTGCGGTCCGAGCCGATATAGTTGAACGCGTTATAGTCGCGGCGGAACAGCGTCGCACCCAGCGCAACGTTGCGGTCGAACAGATAGGGCTCGGTGAAGCCGAGCTCGACCGACTTGGAATAGGTCGAGTAATCGACCGACGCGCGCAGCGTCTGGCCCTTGCCGCGGAAATTGCGCTGCTCGATCGAGGCCTGGAGGATGAAGCGCTCGAGGCTGGAGAAGCCGGCGGACAGCGTCAGCGAGCCGGTCGCCTTCTCCTCGACATTCGCGACGAGGACGATGCGGTCGGGTGCCGAGCCGTCCTTGCGCTCGATCTCGAACTTGTCCTGGAAGAAGCCGAGCGAGTTGATGCGATCCTGCGAGCGCTTGACCTGGAAGGTGTTGAACGCGTCGCCCTCGGCCACGCGCATTTCGCGGCGGATGACCTTGTCCTGGGTCTGGGTGTTGTTGTTGATGTCGATCCGCTCGATGTACGTCCGGTTCGATTCGGCGATGTGGAAGTTGAGCGTCATCGTCAGCGCGTCCTTGTCGCGCTGGAACTCGGGACGGACATCGGCAAAGGCATAGCCGAACAGGCCCGCGGTCTCGCTCAGGGCGTCGACCGAGTCCTCGACGGCCTTGGCGTTGTACCACTGGCCTTCCTTGATCGGCAGCGCGGCGGCGAGCTTCTTGTCGTCGAAATCGCGGATCGCGCTGTCGACCGAGATCGGGCCGAACTTGTAGCGCGGGCCTTCCTCGACGACATAGGTGATGATGAAGTCGCGCTTGTCCGGAGTCAGCTCGGCGACGGCGGAGATCACCCGGAAATCGGCATAGCCGTTGGTCAGGTAGAACTGGCGCAGCTTCTGCTGGTCATAGGCGAGGCGATCCTGGTCGTAGCTCGTGTTCGAGCTCATGATCGAAGTGATGCGCGCCTGCTTGGTCGCCATCTCGCCGCGCAGCTTGCCGTCGGAGAACACTTCGTTGCCGATGATGTTGATCTGGCGGACCTTGGACTTGGGTCCCTCGCGGATCTCGAAGATCACGTCGACGCGGTTCTGGTCGAGGCTGACCATCTTGGGCTCGATCGACGCGGCGAAGCGGCCCTGGCGGCGATAAAGCTCGACGATGCGGGCGACGTCGGCGCGGACCGCGGTGCGCGTGAAGATCTGGCGCGGGGCGAGCTTGACCTCCTTCAGGATCTTGTCGCTCTTCAGCCGCTTGTTGCCCTCGAAGATCACGCGGTTGATCACCGGATTCTCGCGGATGCGGATGATCAGGTCGCCGGTCTCGACGCCCTGGATCTCGACGTCCGCGAGCAGGTCGCTGGCGAGCAGGTCCTTGATCGCCTGGTCGACGGTCTCGTTGGTATAGTCGGCACCGACGCGCAGCTTGGTGTACGACATCACCGTCTCGGGCTCGATGCGCTGCGATCCTTCGACGCGGAGCGAGCGGATCGTGCGCACCACCTGCGGCGCGACGGCGGGAGTCGGAGTCGGCGCGGCGGCAGGCGCCGTCTGAGGGGCTGCGGCAGGCGCAGTCTGGGCATGAACAGGAAGCGCGAAGCCGGCCGAAAGGACCGTACCCGCAAGCAGTGTCGTGGTGGCGCGCACGCCCATATGTTTCGCCTTGATAGCAGTCACAAACCCACCCCAGTCGGAATCAAATATTGCCGATCGGCACGGCGCATCTCAACGCCCTGCCCCAAGCGCGTCAGCCGATCAACCCGGCCAGATTTCTCCACACGCCGAACGCGCCCAGATCGTTGAACGTCACCAGCAGCATCAGCGCGAGAATCGCCATCAGTCCGCCGCGAAACGCCCATTCCATTACCTGCGGCTCGACCGGCCGCCGCCTGATTGCCTCGATCCCGTAGAACAGCAGATGTCCGCCATCCAGGATCGGAAGTGGCAAGAGGTTAATGAATCCCAGATTAATCGAAATGAGCGCGATCAGGAACACGAAGGCGTCGGGTCCCATCGCGAGACTCTGTCCCGAGACCTGCGCGATCTTGAGCGGCCCGCCCAATTCCTTGACCGAGACCCGCCCGACGATGATCTGGGCGAGGCCGTCGACCGTCATCGCGACGATCTCGCCGGTCTTGCGGATGCCGACCAAAGGCGCCTCGAGGATGCCGACCGGGGTGAAGACCTGCGGACTCGGCCCGATGCCGAGCTGGCCGCGCCGGCTGACATTGCCGAAGCCGTCCTTCTGCTCGAGCGTGCCGATCACCGCGTCGGCGTGCATCGCCTGCCCCGCGCGCTCGAAATCGACGACGATCGTCTCGCCCGCGCGCAGCACGGTGAAGTTGATCATGTCGCCGAAGGTCTCGACCTGGCGGCCGCCGAGCGCGGTGATCCGGTCGCCCGGCTGGAGCCCCGCGGTCGCGGCCGCGCTGCCGGGCAGGACGCTGCCCACGGTCGAGGGCGTGCGGTTGTCGCCGAACATCAGCGCGAAGCCGGCGAGGATGACGATTGCGACGACGAAATTGGCGACGGGCCCGGCCGCGACGATAATCGCGCGCTGCCACAAGGGTTTGGCCGGGAAAGTTCGTGCGCGTTCTTCAGGGGGGAGCGCCATCCATTCGGGATCGGGCACGCTCGCCGGGTTCATGTCGCCGGCAAAGCGGACATAGCCGCCCAGCGGCAGCCAGCCGAACTTCCAGCGGGTGCCGCGCTTGTCGGTGAAGCCGGCGATCTCGCGGCCGAAGCCGATCGAGAATTCGTCGGCCTTCACCCCGAACCAGCGCCCGGCGAGATAATGCCCCAGCTCGTGGAGGAACACGAGCGGCCCCAGCACCAGCGCGAACGCCAGCACGGTGAGCAGGAGGCCGGGAGATTCGATCAAACGACGCAGTCCTTTACACGCTCGCCTGCGTACGCCCTGGCCTCTGCATCGATCGCCAGAACGGCGTCGAGGCTGTCCGGAGCGGCCGGGTCGTAGCGCGCCAGCGTATCGGCAACGATTGCGGCAATTTCAAGAAAGTTGAGGCCACCCGAGAGGAAGGCTGCGACGGCTACCTCATTGGCGGCATTGAGGATCGCCGGGCGCGCCCCGCCCGCCTCCAGCGCCTCGCGGGCAAGCGCCAGCGCGGGGAAGCGCAGATGATCGGGTTCCTCGAAGTCGAGCCGGGCAATCCGGGCCAAATCGAGGCGCTCGCACGGGGTTTCCATCCGGTCGGGCCAGGCGAGCGCATAGCCGATCGGCGTGCGCATGTCGGGCGAGCCCAATTGGGCGAGCACCGATCCGTCGACATATTCGACCATCGAATGGATCACCGACTGGCGGTGGACGATCACGTCGAGCTGGTCCGCGCGGACCGGGAAGAGGTGGAAGGCCTCGATCAGCTCGAGCCCCTTGTTCATCATCGTCGCCGAATCGACCGAGATCTTGGCGCCCATCGACCAATTGGGGTGCGCGACCGCCTGCGCCGGGGTGATCGCGCGCATCGCTTCGAGCGGCAGTTCGCGGAACGGGCCGCCGCTGGCAGTGAGGATGATGCGGCGGACCCGCTCGGGCGCGGTGCGGTCGAGGCACTGGAACACTGCATTGTGCTCCGAATCGACCGGGAGCAGCGTGGTGCCGTGCGCGCGGGCCGCGGCGGTCATCACCGCCCCTGCGGAGACCAGCGATTCCTTGTTGGCGAGCGCGACGGTGCCGCCCGATTCGAGCGCGGCCATCACGGGCCTCAGCCCCGCCGAGCCGACGATCGCCGCCATCGTCCAGTCGGCGCCCGATCGTGCGGCGTCGCACACCGCGTCGGCCCCGCCCCTCGCCTCGATTCCGGTGCCGGCGAGGCGATCGCGCAGCGCGGGCAAGCGCGCCGCGTCGGCGACTACGGCCAGCTTCGCATTGGTGCGGATCGCCGAGGCCGCGAGCTTGTCGACATCGCTGTTGGCGGTCAGCGCGAGCACTTCGAAACGCTCGGCCTCGCGCTCGATCAGGTCGAGCGTCGAGCAGCCGACCGATCCGGTAGCGCCGAGGATGGTGACGCGCTTCATCGCAGCAGCAGGATCAGCAGCGCCGCGGCGGGCGCGACGAAGACCAGCCCGTCGAGCCGGTCCATCAGCCCGCCATGGCCGGGCAGGAGATTGCCCGAATCCTTGACCCCCGCGCGGCGCTTGAGGTGGCTCTCATAGAGGTCGCCGAGCTGGGCGAGCACCGCCAGCACCGGCGTCGCCAGCGCCAGTGCGACCGGCAGCCCGAACAGCACCACCAAAGCCGCCGCGAACACCGCCGCCGCCGCGACTCCGCCGATGAACCCCGCCCAGGTCTTGTTGGGGCTGATCGCGGGCGCGAGCTTGGCCCCGCCGATCGCGCGCCCGGCGAAGAAGGCGCCGCTGTCGCAGGCCCACACCAGTGCCATCGCCCAGAAGGTCAGCAGCAGCCCGTCGGGCTCGGCACGCAGCAGCACCAGCGACAGCACCGGCAGCCCGACATAGAGCACGCCCCAGCCGAGCTGGCCGCGCCGCGTCACTGCCGCGACGAAGAAGGCGGCGCCGGCGAGCAGCCCGAGCGCGAAGAAGCTCGGTCCCGCGGCGATCGGCGCCATGATCGCGAGCGGCACCGACAGCGCATATTGGGCGATGCGGCGATGCTGGAGCGTCGACCCGGCGAGATCGGCCCATTCGGCCATCATCAGCAGCCCGCCCGCGACCAGCAGCAGCCAGAATATGATCCCGCCGAACCACAAGGCCGCAAAGGCCAGCCCGATCAGCGCGAAAGCGACTCCGAGTCGAGTCGACAGGTCCGAACCCTTGCTCACAGCCCGCCAAACCGGCGCTGGCGGCGCGCGAACTGCTCGAGCGCCGCGGCCAGCGTCGCTTCGTCGAAATCGGGCCACAGCGTGTCGACGAACAGCAATTCGGCATAGGCCGCCTGCCACAGCAGGAAGTTCGACAGGCGATGCTCGCCCGAGGTGCGGATCATCAGGTCGAGCGGCGGCAGGTCGTGAGTCTCGAGCGCCTCGGTGAAGCGCGCCTCGTCGATATCGGTGGAGTCGAGATTGCCGTCGCGAACCTGCTCGGCAAGCGCGCGCGCCGCCGCGACGATCTCGGCCTGCGCGCCATAGTTCAGCGCGATCACCAGCGTCGGCCCCGGACTGCCGGCGGTGCGCGCGACCGCGCCTTCGATCATCGCGACCAGATCGGGGGCGAGCCGCCGCCAGTCGCCGATCACGCGCAGCCTGACGCCTTCGGATACGAGTTCGTCGAGCTCGCTCGCCAGGAAGTGGCGGAGCAGCCCCATCAGGTCGCGGACTTCCTCCTCGGGCCGCCGCCAGTTCTCCGAGGAGAAGGCGTAGAGCGTCAGCACTTCGATCCCGAGCTTGCGCGCGGCGCGGCTGACGCGGCGGACCGCCTCGACGCCCTGCTTGTGCCCGGCGATCCGCGGCAGGAAGCGCGCCTTCGCCCAGCGCCCGTTGCCGTCCATGATGATGGCGACATGGCGCGGCGGCGGCGCCTGCGTCCCGCCGGATTTTCCACGGGGCGCGGGCATCGGACTCACTTGCCCAGGATTTCCTTTTCCTTGGCGCTCGCCGCGGCGTCGAGCTCGGCGATCGTCGCATCGGTCAGCTTCTGGACCTCGGTCTCGTGGCGCTTGCGCTCGTCCTCGCTGAACACGCCCTTCTTCTCGTCGGTCTTGAGGCTGTCATTGCCGTCGCGGCGGACGTTGCGGACCGCGATGCGCGCCGCCTCGGCATATTTGCCGGCAAGCTTGGCGAGCTCCTTGCGGCGCTCCTCGGTAAGATCGGGGATCGGCAGCCGCAGCGTCTGGCCGTCGACGATCGGGTTGAGCCCGAGTCCGGCCGAGCGGATCGCCTTGTCGACCGGGCCGACATTCATCTTGTCCCACACCTGCACCGACAGCATCCGCGGCTCGGGGGCAGAGACCGTCGCGACCTGGTTGATCGGCATGTGCGCACCGTAAACCTCGACCGACACCGGATCGAGCAGGGTGATCGACGCGCGGCCCGTGCGCAGGCCCTGCAGATCGTGCTTCAGCGCCTCGACCGCGCCGTGCATCCGGCGTTCGAGATCGGCCTTGTCGTATGCGGCCATTTCCGGCTCTCCTATGCGTATTCTGTTTCGTTCTGGACGATCGTGGCGGTGCCTTCACCGCGCAACACCGCGGCGAGATTGCCCGGCTCACGGATGTTGAACACCACGATGGGGATATTGTTGTCGCGGCAGACGGAGACGGCGGACGCGTCCATCACCCTCAGATTATCGGCGAGCACGCGATCGAAGCTCAGGCTCTCGTAGCGCTTGGCGCCCGCAACCTTCTTGGGATCGGCATCATAGACGCCGTCGACCGAAGTGCCCTTGAACAGGGCATCGCACTTCATCTCGGCGGCGCGCAAGGCGGCGCCGCTGTCGGTGGTGAAGAACGGATTGCCCGTGCCCGCGGCGAAGATCACCACGCGGCCCTTGGCGATATGCCGGTCGGCGCGGCGCTGGATGAAGGGCTCGCAGATCTTGTCCATCTGCACAGCCGACTGGACGCGGGTATCGACTCCCAGCCGCTCGAGCGTGCTCTGCATCGCCAGCGCGTTCATCACCGTCGCGAGCATGCCCATATAGTCGCCGGTGGTGCGGTCGATGCCCTGCGCGGCGCCGGCGAGCCCGCGGAAGATGTTGCCGCCGCCCACCACCAGGCAGATCTCGTGCCCGCTCTCCTTAGCCGCCTTCACCTCGAGCGCGACGCGTTCGCAGGTCGCGGGATCGATGCCAAATTGGCCCTGCCCCATCAGAACCTCGCCCGACAACTTGAGCAGGATGCGTTTGAAGCGGGGAAAAGTCATCGGTTCCTGGCGATTTGAGGCGGATACGGGAGCGGCGCGGACCTTAGAGGCGTGGGCCTGGGATGCCAAGCAGAGAAGCCGTGCGGATGATACCGAAAATTCCAATATTCCGCGCGCGATCCCCGTCATAAGCTGTTCCGCATGATCGAACCCATGGCGTTCAAGCTCCCGGAAGCAGTGGTCCGCGCGTTGCGCGAGATCGAACCCGCCATCAAGGGCCGGACCCTTGAAACGGCGGCGGTCGCGCGTGTCCTCAATATCCTCGACGCCCTGCCGCCGCGCGCGGTGGTCCGGGCCGATCACGAACTCCCCTGGATATTGGGGCTGTACACCAGCTCGGTCGCGAAGGGCGCGTTCTGGCGCCCATGGGGCAGCCCGCGGGCGAACGACATCGCGGCACTGGCGCGAGTGCCCGGGCTCGACCACCTTTTCCTGTTCCACCGCGACGGCCATGTCCGCGAGGCCGCGTTGCGCAGGATCGATGGCGGCATCCGCAGCCCGTTCTTCTTCGCCGCGGTCGCGCTACGCCTGAACGACTGGGCCGTCCCCGTCCGCGCCGCTGCGGTGGCGTGCGCGGACCGCGCCTTTCCCGCCACCGACCCGGCCGTCGTTGGCGCCGCCGCGATGTTCCTGCTCGAACAGCGCTATCGCTGGCTCCGCTGGAGTCCGGCCGAGACGGGACCGCTGGATCGCGCGCTCCAGCGGACCGCGGTGGCCGGCGCATTGGTCGAAAGCCTGTGCCGGGCGGGGCGCGGTCCGGTCGGACGCTTGCTGCGATCGGCGCTGCGCGGACCCGGATTCGATTCCTCGCTCGAACCGCTCGCCACCAGCGCCCGGCTCCCGGACATTCGCGGGATCGCCCTGCAGGCGCTGATCGAGCGGCGCGTGCGCTGGCCCAGCTACCGACAGAAGCAATGGATCGACAAGTCGATGGGCAGATATCGCGAAGGCTGGGCCTATGCCTCGCGCCCGGTCGAGCATGCGATGACGATCGAGGCCGCGGTGGCGCTGGCCGCGCGCGACCGGAGCGCGGCGGTTCGCAGGCTCGCAGTGATCGCATTGCTCACCCGGCACCGCGCGCTGGCCAATTTCGACGAGGTCGCCGCGATCCTGGCGGTGGATCGCAACGCCGTACTCCGCGAACGCACCGCCTTCGCCCTCGACATGCAAACGGGCGCGGCCACCGCTGGGTGACCGCGCCCGCTCGATTGCCCGCTTTGAGCAGGCTTACTTCGTGATGCCGGCCGCCGCCGCCACTTCCGCGGCGAAGTCGCCTTCTTCCTTCTCGATGCCTTCGCCGAGCTGGAAGCGGACATAGTCGGTCAGCGTGATCGTCGCGCCGGCGTCCTTGCCGGCCTTGGCGATCACGTCGGCGACCGGGGTCTTGCCGTCCATCACGAAGAGCTGGCTGAGCAGCGCATTCTCCTTGGCGAACTTCTTGACCGAACCCTCGACCATCTTGGCGATGATGTCGGCGGGCTTGCCGCTCTCGGCGGCCTTGTCGGTGGCGATCGCGCGCTCGCGCTCGATCACGGCCTGGTCGAGGCCCGATTCGTCGAGCGCCAGCGGGAAGGCGGCGGCGATGTGCATCGCGACCTGCTTGCCCAGCGGCTCGAGCACGTCGACGCCGGCATCGCTCTCGAGCGCGACCAGCACGCCGATCTTGCCGAGGCCGGGGGCCGCGGCGTTGTGGATGTAGGGGATCACGGCGCCCTTGGTCACTTCGACGCGCTTGGCGCGGCGCAGGACCTGGTTCTCGCCGATCGTGGCGATATTGGCGGTGAGGACGTCCTCGACCGAGCCGCCGGCGCCCATCGGCGCGGCCTTGAGCGCGTCGATATCGTCGCCCTTCTCGAGCGCGATCGACGTCACTTCGCGGACGAAGTTCTGGAAAATCTCGTTCTTGGCGACGAAGTCGGTCTGCGAGTTGACTTCGACCGCCACGCCCTTGGTGCCGGCGACGGCGACCCCGACCAGTCCCTCGGCCGCGGTGCGGCTCGACTTCTTGGCGGCGGCGGCGAGGCCCTTGGCGCGCAGCCAGTCGCTGGCGGCTTCCATGTCGCCGTTGTTCTCGCTCAGCGCCTTCTTGCAATCCATCATGCCGGCGCCCGAGCGCTCGCGCAGTTCCTTGACCGCGGATGCAGTGATCTCTGCCATGCTAGTATCCTTAAAGCTTAAAATGGTTCGGGGAGAGACAGCGCTTTCGCCCTGCCCCTCCCCTGTTTCAGGTTCGTGACGGGCTCAGGCGTCGATCTGGCGCTCGCCCTCGGCCGCGGTGTCGGGCTCGGTCGAAGCGGCAGGCGCCTCGGGCTCGGCAGCCGGAGCATCCTCGGCGGCCGGAGCCTCCTCGGCAGCAGGCGCCTCGGCGGCAGGCGCCTCCTCGGCGACAGGCGCTTCAGCGGCAGGCGCCTCGACGGGAGCCGGGGCTTCGTCGACAGGGGCCGGAACCTCCTCAGCGGCAGGCGCCTCGGCAACCGGGGCTTCCGCGGCGGGAGCAGTGAACTCCTCGGCAGTCACGACCGGCGCGTCGGCGGCGGGCGCTTCATCCGCACCGGTGTCGGCGGGGGCGGCGAGCGCCTCCTCGACCGGCGGGGCCTCCATCGCGCCGATGTCGCGGCCGCTGCGGGCCATCGCGTCCTGGCCGCCACGCGTCGCGGCGATCGCGATCGCCTCGCAATAGAGGCGGATGGCGCGGCTGGCGTCGTCATTGGCCGGAACCGGGAAGGCGATGCCGTCGGGGCTGACGTTCGAATCGAGGATCGCGACGACCGGGATGCCGAGCGTGTTGGCTTCCTTGATCGCCAGCTCTTCCTTGTTGGCGTCGATCACGAACATGATGTCGGG
>JAZKCD010000040.1:0-2051 GCA_040388355.1 Pseudomonadota bacterium
TCGGACACCGCCGCGCTCGACGCGGTGTTCGAGGCGATCTGCCGCTCGGGCCGCGAGGCGCCGACCGCCAAGCTGATGCTGGTGCCCGAGGCCTGGTCCGACGAGGACACGCCGCCCGAGCATCTCGCCATGTACAAATATCTCGCGAGCGTGATGGAGCCGTGGGACGGCCCCGCCGCGCTGGCGATGACCGATGGCCGCTGGGCGGTCGCGGGGATGGACCGCAACGCGCTGCGCCCGTTGCGCTACACGCTCACCTCGGACGGGTTGCTGATCGTCGGCTCGGAGGCCGGGATGGTCGTCGTCCCCGAATCGACCGTGCTCGCCAAGGGCCGGCTGGGCCCCGGCCAGATGATCGCTGTCGACCTCGATACGGGCGAGTTCCTCGAGGACCGCGCGATCAAGGACCGCATCGCCGCCGAGGCCGATTATGCCAGCATGATCGGCGAGTTCGTCCGGATCGGCGACCTTCCAGCGCCCGCGGGCGGCGCCACCCCGGCCTGGACTCGCGCCGAGCTCACTCGCCGCCAGGTCGCCGCGGGCCAGACGCTCGAGGACATGGAGCTGATCCTCTCGCCGATGGTCGAGACCGCCAAGGAAGCGATCGGATCGATGGGCGACGATACCCCGCTCGCGGTGATCTCGGACAAGCCGCGGCTGATCAGCCAGTTCTTCCGCCAGAATTTCAGCCAGGTCACCAACCCGCCGATCGACAGCCTGCGCGAGCGCCAGGTGATGACGCTGCGCACCCGCTTCGGCAATCTCGCCAACATCCTCGACGTCCAGGGCACGCCGAACCCGGTGCTGGTGCTCGAAAGCCCGGTGCTGACTTGCGCCGACTGGGCGCGATTGAAGACGCATTTCGACGGCCAGGCCGCCGAGATCGACTGCACCTTCCCCGCCGAGGGCGGCCCCGAGGCGCTGCGCGCCGCGATCGCCGAAATCCGCCGCCAGGCCGAGCAGGCGGTCCGCGCCGGCTGCACCGAGCTGTTCCTCACCGACGAGCATATCTCCGACGAGCGCGTCGCGATCGCCGGCGTCCTCGCCGCGGCTGCGGTCCACACTCATCTCGTCCGCCGGGGCTTACGCTCCTATGCCAGCGTCAATGTCCGCTCGGCCGAGTGCCTCGACACGCACTATTACGCCGTGCTGATCGGCGTCGGCGCGACCACGGTGAACGCCTATCTCGCCGAGGCGGCGATCGCCGACCGCCAGGCGCGCGGGCTGTTCGGCGCGCTCAGCCTCGACGAATGCCTCGCCCGCCACCGCAAGGCGATCGACGAGGGGCTGCTCAAGATCCTGTCGAAGATGGGGATCGCAGTGATCTCGTCGTACCGCGGCGGCTATAATTTCGAGGCGGTCGGGCTCAGCCGCGCGCTGGTCAACGACCTGTTCCCCGGCATGCCCGCCAAGATCTCGGGCGAAGGCTATGCCTCGCTCCACTTGAACGCCAAGCTGCGCCACGAGGCGGCGTTCGACGCCGCGGTGGCGACGCTGCCGATCGGCGGCTTCTACCGCCATCGCCATGGCGGCGAGACCCATGCCTATTCGGCGCAGCTGATGCATTTGCTGCAGTCGGCGGTCGCGACCGACAGCTATTCGACCTATCTGCAATTCTCGCGCGGGGTGCGCGACATGCCGCCGGTCTATCTGCGCGACCTGCTCGAGTTCAACTATCCCCCCGAAGGCGTGCCCGTCGACAAGGTCGAGGCGATCACCGAGATCCGCAAGCGCTTCGTCACCCCGGGCATGTCCTTGGGCGCGCTCAGCCCCGAGGCGCACGAGACGCTGGCGATCGCGATGAACCGGATCGGCGCCAAGGCGGTGTCGGGCGAAGGCGGCGAGGATCCGTCGCGCTACCAGCCCTATGCCAATGGCGACAACGCCAATTCGGTGGTCAAGCAGATCGCGAGCGGCCGGTTCGGCGTCACCGCCGAATATCTGGGCGCGTGCGAGGAGATCGAGATCAAGGTCGCGCAGGGCGCCAAGCCCGGCGAGGGCGGCCAGCTGCCCGGCTTCAAGGTCACCGAGTTCATCGCCAAGCTGCGCCA
>JAZKCD010000041.1:0-9518 GCA_040388355.1 Pseudomonadota bacterium
CTCCCACCGCTTCGCGGCGGGCCCCTCCCTCTCCCGCGAAAGCGGGAGAGGGGTAAAGTTCAGGCGACGGCAGAATGCACCGTCGCCGCCGCCTTGATCACCGCGCCGAAGCGCACCGAATCCTGGATCACCTGCGCGGGGACCGCGTGCTGCTTGAGCACCTTCTCGTGCGCGTCGATGCACATGCCGCAGCCGTTCATCGCGCTGACCGCGAGGCTGAACAGCTCGAAATCGGCTTTGTCGATCCCCGGCGCGCCGATGACGTTCATCCGCAGCCGCGCCGGCAGCGTCGCATATTCGGGGTTCGCCGCGAGATGGACGAAGCGGTAATAGACATTGTTCATCGCCATCACCGCCGCCGCCGAGCGCGCGGCATTGGCGGCCTCGGGGCTCAGCTTGCCCGCGGCCTCGGCCTCCGCCGCATCGACGATGGCCTTGTACCCGGTGCCGTGCGCGCAGGCGAGGAGCAGGCCGTATTTGCGCTGGTCGCCGAGGGTCTGGTCGTTGAGCAGCGAGCCGAGGTTGAGGCGGATGTCCTTGGCGAAATCGGGGAGCGCCTCGGCGAAACTCTTGAGCGACATTTGGGGTCTCCTGGAAAAGATACGGCCCGCCACTCCGGCACTGGGCGGGAGTGACGGGCCGTGGGTTGGCGCGCTGCCCAAGGGGGCCGGGGCGCGCGCCGGGGGGTCGGTTACGCCGCGATCGCGGGACGCAGCACCTCTTCGCCCTTGTTCCAGTTGCACGGGCACAGCTCGTCCGACTGGAGCGCGTCGAGGACGCGGAGCGTCTCCTGCGGGTTGCGGCCGACATTGAGGCCGTTGACCTGCACTGCCTGGATCACATTGTCGGGATCGACGGTGAAGGTGGCGCGATAGGCGACCTGCGCGCCGGCATCGACGATGCCGAGCGCATTGGCGAGCGCCTTGCCGTTGTCGGCGAGCCACGGGAAATCGGCGGCGGCAAGGTCGGGGTCCGACTGGCGCCAGGCGAAATGGACATGGCTGGTGTCGGTCGAGGCGCCGATCAGCACCGTGTCGCGGTCCTCGAAATCGCCCTTGAGCGCGCCATAGCCGACGATCTCGGTCGGGCAGACGAACGTGAAGTCCTTCGGCCAGTAGAAGACGATCTTCCACTTGCCCGGATAGGCGGTGGTGAGGTCGAGGGTCTCGCCCGCGGGCAGCGCGGCGACGCCCTGCTGGACGGGAACGGTGATGCTCGGAAACGTGTCGCCGACGGTCAGCATGGAAAGAGACTCCTCGTTTTGGATATTGCGATGCAGCACGACTCTGCTGCACCGCGATATAGGGCGGCGAATTGATTGTGCCAATCGCTTATTCTCTAGTCAGTGATCGATTTTGACGATAAATAGCGCGGCACAATGACGAGCTATCTGCCCACGCTGAAGCAGCTCCAATATCTGGTCGCGTTGCGCGATTCGGGGCATTTCGGGCGCGCCGCCGATGCCTGTTTCGTCACCCAGTCGACGCTTTCGGCGGGAATCCGCGAGCTCGAGACGCTGATCGGCGTGGTGCTGGTCGAGCGCACCCGGCGGGTGGTGCGCTTCACCCCGCTGGGCGAGCGCATCGCGGAAAAGGCGCGGCGAGTGCTTCGCGAGGCCGACGAGCTGGGCGATCTCGCCCGCGCCGCGGGCCGCCCGCTGTCGGGCGAGATGCGGATGAGCGTGATCCCGACGATCGCCCCCTTCCTGCTGCCGCGGATATTGCCGCGGCTGCGAAGGGAATATCCCGAGCTCAAGCTCTATCTGCGCGAGGAGACCAGCAGCCAGGCGTGCGAGGCGCTCAACCACGGCCGGGCCGACTGCGTTCTGCTGGCGCTGCCCTATGCGTGCGGCGACGTCGAGGCCGCGCCCTTGTTCGACGACGCGCTCTACGTCGCCTTTCCCAAGAGCGAGATGATGTCGCCCTCCCCCGCGATCCGCCCCGCCGATATCGACGCGACCCGGCTGCTGATGCTCGAGGACGGGCATTGCCTCAAGGACCACGCGCTGGCGGCGTGCAACCGCCCCGAGCTGCGCGCCGAGGCGACGATGATGGGCACCTCGCTCCACACGATGGTGCAGATGGTCGACAATGGCCTCGGCGTGACGATGCTGCCCAGGATGGCGATCGACGCGGGCATCCTCGAGCACACCCAGGTCGCCGCGCGCCCGCTCGAAGCGGAGAATGCCTCGCGCAAGATCGCCCTGGTGTGGCGGCGGGCGAGCCCGCGGGAGCGCGATTTCAGGCTGCTGGCCGAGGTGCTGGCGGCGTCGCGCTAGCCCGTTCCAAGCGAATTCGTCTTTGCTTTTCCCCGGCGAAGGCCGGGGCCCAGTATCGACGAACCCCAGGCGGCATCCCGCCTTCTAGAGCAACTCGCAACTGGGCCCCGGCCTTCGCCGGGGAAATATCTTGGTCCGGCTGCGCAAACCCGCGCTGGATTTCGGCTTTCAGTCGATCAAGCCGTTCCTGATCGGCGCGTCTTTTGTCGCGGCGAATGAGATCCCGAATATATTCGCTGGCGTGCGGATAGAGGCCGTGCTCACCGACATTGAAAGACACGAACTCAGCCAATGAGTCATCGAGACGAACTTTCATCGTCATGCTGACCATGCGCGGTACTCCAACAACCTCAGGCCGTTGAGCAATATTGTGGCAAAATCAACCCCACCGCCCCGCCGCCGCCTCGTCGCTCCCCTTCGCCTCGACCCACGCCGCCGCGTCCCCCCGCGTCTCGCGCTTCCAGAAGGGCGCGTCGGTCTTGAGCCGGTCGATCAGGTACGCGCACGCCTCCAGCGCGGGCGCCCGATGTCCCGCGGCGGTGGCGATGAAGACGATGCGGTCGCCGGGGACCATCGGCCCGACGCGGTGGACGATCGTCACGGCGAGCAGGCCCCAGCGGACGAACGCCTCCTCGGCAAGGCCGATCAGCGCCGCCTCGGTCATGCCGGGATAATGTTCGAGGGCAAGTTCGGTGACGCCCCCGTCGCCGCGGACCGAGCCGATGAAGCTGGCGATGCCGCCTGCCCCGTTCACTTCGACTCCGGCCAGCTCGGTGGCAAGATCGATCGGCGCCGGCTGGACCGAGACGCGGATCATCCGCCGGTGACCGGGGGGAACAGCGCGACTTCCCTGGCATCGCCGAGCAACGCGTCGAGCGGCACTAAGCGCTGGTCGATCGCGGCGCGCAGCCGTGCGGGCTCGCGGAACGCCTCGGCATGGCCGGGGCTTTGCTGCGACAGCCAGCCGATCAGGTCGGCGATGGTGCGCACCGCCTCGGGCGGGTCGATAGTCTCGTGCCCCACCCCCACGCTTTCGCGCACCCAGGCGAAGTACAGGACCTCCATCAGCTATCCATGTGCTTGAGGCCCACCCGCAGATAGTCCCAGCCGGTGATCACGGTCAGCGCCGCCGCGCCCCACAAAGCGACCAGCGACGCAGTCAGCAGCCACTCCCAGCCGGGCAGCGCGCGCGCGAGGATCAGCCCGCCCAGCGCGAGCAGCTGGAGCGTCGTCTTCCACTTGGAAAGCTGCGACACCGGCACCGAGACCTGGATACCGCCGAGAAACTCGCGCAGCCCCGACACCGCGATCTCGCGGACCAGGATCACCAGCGCCGCGATCAGATGCCAGTCGATAATCACCTGCTTGCCCGCGAGCATCAGGATCACCGCGGCGATCATGATCTTGTCGGCGATCGGATCGAGGAACACCCCGAGCTTCGACACCGTCCCCTGCGCGCGGGCGAGATAGCCGTCGAAATAATCGGTGACCCCCATCAGGCAGTAGAGCGCGAAGGCGATGCCGTATCCCGCCTCCCATTCGGGCCACCACAGGAAGCCGGCGAGCAGCGGCACCATGATGATCCGCGACAGGGTGAGGATGTTGGGAAGCGTCAGCATGGGCAGGCATGTAGCACTCCCCTCCATCGAGCGGGAGGGGTTGGGAAATTCAAGCCTTGAAAATCCCTTCCGTCATCCCGGCCTTGCTTGGTGGTCATCCCCGTCGAGCAGGCGCGCGTGTTTCTTCACTGTTCCCCTGCGAAAGCAGGGGCCCAGGGCCACAAGGGTCGAACTGCTTGGCTCTGGGCCCCTGCTTTCGCAGGGGATCAGGGAGGTACCTGCCCCAAGGGTATAGGCGCCCACAAGGCCGGGGTGACGGAGGAAAGGGGGCGGGTTCATGGCAAGCAGATGCCGGGTACCCCCGAGTCCTCCACCAGCGGCGTGGGAATCTAACCCGTTGTCGGGGAAGGCCGCGCTCGGCTATGCCGTGCCTCTTTTGGTTTCCCGGGGGCCCCGTACACCGCATGATCAGTTCGATCGGCTTGCTTGGCAAACGCCGCTTCCTGCCCCTGTTCGTCACGCAGTTCCTCGGCGCGTTCAACGACAACCTCTTCAAGAACGCGATGGTGTTTTTCGCGACCTACCAGATCTTCAACTCGGTCGAGGACGAGACCCGGTTCAGCGCGATCGCCACCGGGCTGTTCATCCTCCCCTTCTTCCTCTTCTCCGCGCTCGCCGGCCAGCTCGCCGACAGCTACGACAAGGCGAAGATCATGCGGATCATCAAGCTGGCGGAGATCCTGATCATGCTGGTCGGCGCGACCGGCATCATGATGGGCAGCATCGCGCTGATGCTGACCGCGCTGGTGGGCATGGGCATCCATTCGACCTTTTTCGGCCCGATCAAATACGCGATCATCCCGCAGCACATGGCCGAGGACGAAGTGCTCGGCGGCACGGGCCTTGTCGAGGCGGGGACCTATATCGCGATCCTCGGCGGGACGATCGCGGGCGGGCTGATCGTCGACTATCGCATCTCGGCCGCGGCGGTGATCCTGGTGGCGGCGACCGGCTGGTTCGCGTCGCGCTATATCCCCCCCGCCCCGCCGGTGACCAAGCTCAAGATCGACTGGAACGTGTTCCGCTCCTCGTACCGGCTGATCGCGGCGACGATGCACATCAAGCGCCTCTACCTCGCGATCATCTCGATCAGCGTGTTCTGGACGATCGCCGCGGTGCTGGGCGTGCTGTTCCCGCCGCTGGTCAAGAACATATTCCATGCCCAGAAGGACGTCGCCAGCGTGTTCCTCGCGATCTTCTCGGTCGGGATCGCGATCGGATCGGTGATCATCAACCGGCTGCTCAAGGGGCATGTCTCGGCGCGCTATTCGCCGGTGTCGGTGCTGGTGATGGCGGTGTTCGTCGGCGATTTCTACCTCGCGGCGCATGGCTGGGGCGGCGGGCCCGACGATCCGCTGGTCAAGACGCTCGACTTCATCGCGATCCCCGGCGCGTGGCGGATCTTCTTCGATCTCGCGATGATCGCGATCACCGGCGGCATGTTCGTGGTGCCGCTCTATGCCTTCCTGACCACCACGGTCGACAAGTCGCAGACCTCGCGCACCGTCGCGGCGAACAACATCGTCAACTCGGCCTTCATGGTCGGCGGATCGGTCGGCATCCTCGGCGCGACGATGGTCGGCGTCGGGGTGGACGATGCGCTGCTGGTGGTGCTGGGCCTGTGCCTGCTCTCGGCCGTCGCGGCGTGGCATTTGCACCGCGCCGGCGACGTGCCGCGCTCGGGCACGCCCTCCGAAATACCCTGAGGCAGGACGTGGCGGACGACATCGCGCGCTTCATCGCGACGATCCAGGCCGCCATCCGCTCGCGGCCCGATTATCCCGACCAGCTGATCGGCCTCGCCGAGACGGTGCAGCAGCGCGGACATCCCTCGCGCGCGGTGCGGCTGGCGCGCGAGGCGATGGCGCTGGCGGAGGGCGGCCCGGGGGTGCGCGCGCGCGGGCGGCGGCTGCTGTCGTCGCTGGCGCCGGGCTATCACGTGCCGATGATGAACGACGCGCGGCGCAACGCGGCGTGGGACAAGGCGATCCGCGCCGCCGTGAAGCCCGGAATGACCGTGCTCGAGATCGGCACCGGGGCGGGAATGCTCGCGCTGATGGCGGCGCGCGCGGGGGCGAGCGTGGTCACCTGCGAGCAGAATTCGGTGGTCGCGGCGGCGGCGCGGGCGCTGGCCGAGCGCAACGGGCTGGGCGAGCGCATCGAAGTGATCGCCAAGCGTTCGGCCGAAGTGACGCTGGAGCGGCCCGCCGACCTGCTGATCTGCGACATCTTCGGCGACCGGCTGCTCGATTTCGACCCGATCGCGGCGATCGATGATGTGCGGCGGCGCGGGCTGCTGGCGAAAGGCGCGGCGATCATCCCGCGCTCGGCCTGCCTGCGGGCCGCGTTCGCGGACTGGAGCGATTATCGGCGAAGCGGGCAGGTTGCCGAAGCTGCGGGCTTCGATCTGGGGCCCTTCGCCGATTTCGTTCCGACGGTCCTCACCGTGCCGATCGGATCGCCCGACCTGAAGCTGATGAGCAAGGACTGGCAGACCTACAATTTCTATTTCGGCTGGGCGACACTGCACGGTCACAAGACCCGGCCCTGCGAAATCCTGCACGACGGCGAAGTCAACGCGATCGCTCACTGGATCCAGCTGGTCCTCGACGACGACACGATCCTGGAAGCGCGGCCCGAGCCCGGCGCGCGCTTCTTCTCGAGCCCGACGCTGTTCCCGCTCGACGCGCCGGTAGCGGTGCGCGCGGGCGACACGCTGACGATGGGCGCGTCGTACCAGGGGCGCTCGATCCTGACCTGGCTGGCGTGACGATGCGCTGGCTCGAGACCCAGGCGACCGAGGCGATCCCGCCCGCCGCCAAGCTGGCGCTGCTGCAAAAGGCGATCGACGCGCGACCGGGCGACGCGCGCGCCTACGCGCAGCTCGGCGAGGCGCTGCTGCTGCTCCACCGCCACCAGCCCGCGATCGAGGCATTCGAGGCGGCGGCGGCGCGCGACCCGGCGGGGTTCGCCGGCTGGCCGCTGCTCGCGGTCTGCTACCTGCGCACGGGCCGCCCGGCCGAGGCGCTGGCGGCATGCGAGCGCGGCCACGGCCGGCCGGGCGCGCAGCTCCATATCCAGCGCGGCCTGGCGTTGCGCGCGCTGCGGCGGTTCGACGAAGCGCGCGCCGCGTTCGAGGCGGCCAACGCGCTCGGCGATCCCAGCCTCGGCGCGCTCAAGGCCCTGCTCCATCCGCTTGCGGTCAAGGCCGATGGCGGGCCTTTGCTCGCCTATTGCGACGCGCTCGACTCGCGCTACCGCGACACCGCGCTCGTCCGCGCCCATCGCGCGCTCGCGCTGAGCCGGCTCGGGCGAACCGACGAGGCGGGCGAGCTGGTCGACCTCGAGCGCCATGTCCGGCGCGTGCCGCTCGACTCGCCCTTCGCCGGTTTCAACCGGGCGCTGGCCGAGGAGATCGCGCGCAACCCCGCGCCCGAGGCCCCGCCGAGCGAAGGCTTCGACATCACCTATTCACCCCAGACGCACGCGCGGCCCGCGCTGTCCGCGCTGCTCGCGATGGTCCGCGACGCGATCGGCGCCTATGTCGAGGACGGCGCCGGCCTCGCGTCGCTGCCGCCCCCGCCCGAGGCTGCGACGCTCTACAGCGCGAGCGTGATCCTCCGCCGCGACGGCGCCAATGGCGAGCATGTCCATGCCCGCGGCTATGTCTCGACCGTCTATCATGTGCTGGTGCCCGAGGCTGTGACTCGTGCCGGGGACGACCGCGGGGCCTTGGCGCTGGGGGCGTGCGAGCACTATACCCGCGGCTACCGCCCCTGCTGGGGGGTGCGCCACATCAAGCCGGTAGCGGGGTGGCTGACCTTGTTCCCGTCGCACGTCTTCCACGACGTGGTACCGTCGCGGAGCGACGATCCGCGGATCTCGGTATCCGCGGACCTCAGGCCCGTCAGGCGATGAAGGTGTAGAAGCAGACGAAGAAGGCCGTGAAGCTGAGGAAGAACAGCTTGATGTCGGCATCGTCGCGCCGCTTGCGTTCGAGCGCGCGCGCCACCCGGATCGAGCGGCGGATCGGGTGAGGTCGCGGGCTTTCCGCGAAGGCGAGCTGGCGTTGCATGACCACAAGTTAACGACTTGTTTACGATCAGCGCCAGCACGAGTGATGGTTAAGGAATGTCCAACGCCGGGACGGGGTGGGCAGCTGAATTATCGTTGCGCTTTCTCTCTTAGCCCCTCCCCTTCAGGGGAGGGGTTGGGGTGGGGCCTATCCTCTGGGCGCTGGGCTCGGTGAGACTGACAGGCCCCACCCCCACCCCTCCCCTGAAGGGGAGGGGCTAAGAAAGATTCGGCGCTACCGCCCCGGCGCCGGCCCCGTCGACTGGCGGGTCTTGAGCTCGTGCTTGAGCATCTTGTGCCGCTCGCGCCCCTCGCCGCCGAGGAGGAGATCGGCCGCGACCATCGCCAGCTCGGCGACCGGCTGGTGGACCGTGGTCAGCATCGGCCAGACCGCGCGGGCGAGGTCGGTGTCGTCGAAGCCCGCGATCGACAGCTCGCCCGGAACGTCGATCCCCGCCTCGTGCGCCGCGGCGAGCGCGCCCGCCGCCATCTCGTCATTGCCCGCGAAGATCGCGGTCGGGCGTTCGGGCAGCGCCAGCAGCTTGTTCGCCGCCTCGAGCCCCGAAGTGAAGGTGTAGGTGCCCGCGACGACCAGCGCCTTGTCGAACGCCACCCCCGCCTTTTCGAGCGCGGCGCGATAGCCGGCGAAGCGGTCGCTCGACGAGACATGGTTCTGCGGGCCCTGGATGAAGGCGATGCGGGCATGGCCTTCGCCGAGCAGATAGTCGGTCAGCTCGTGCGCCGCGGCGAAATCGTCCATCGACGCGCTCAGCCCGGCCTCGCGCCGCTCGCCGGGGACGATGCGGGCATAGGGGATGCTGCGCGCATCGAGCGCGTCGAGCAGGTCGATGCGGTCGGTCACCGGCGGCGAGATGATCAGCCCGTCGAGATGCGCCTCGTCGACCAGCGCCATCACGCTCGCGACGAAATCGCTCGCCTGCAGGTCGCACGGCTGGTGGAGCAGGCGGTAGCCGTGGCGCGCGCATGCCAGCTGCGCGCCGGCCTGGACGTGATAGACATAATAGGGGCTGGGATTGTCGTAGAGCAGAGCGACCTGGAAAGACTTGCGCCCCGCCAGCGTCCGCGCGGCATGGCTCGGGCGGAAGTTGAGCTGGGCCACCGCCTCCTCGACGCGGCGCCGGGTCGCGTCGCTGACATGCTTCTCGTTGTTGAGGACGCGCGACACGGTCTTGAACGAGACCCCGGCGATCCTCGACACTTCCTTGATCGTCGGACGGCTCGACATGGCTACCCCCGGCCGAACGGCAAAATGTCCGGCGCTTGTTCCACGCATATTTGACAGCGATGTCCCCGCGCAAGCAGAGATATGTCCACCGTCATGACGATCCCCGATGCTCCAGCCGCCCCCGACGCGGCGACCCTGGTCGCGGCGGCGCTTGGCCGCAGGCGCGCGGGCGCTTCGCGCAGGCCGTTCGTGCTCGGCATTTGCGGGGCGCAGGGCAGCGGCAAGTCGACCCTGGCCGCCACGCTCGCCCGGCGGTTCCGCGCCGAGGGGCTGAATTGCGCGCTGGTTTCGCTCGACGGCA
>JAZKCD010000041.1:9528-47394 GCA_040388355.1 Pseudomonadota bacterium
GGTGCCGGGGACCCACGACCCCGCGCTGGGGCTGGCGCTGATCGAAGCGCTCGGGCGCGGCGGCACGGTGGCGCTCCCGCGGTTCGACAAGGCACGCGACGAGCCCGGCCCGCCCGAGGTGCATGACGGGCCGGCGGACATCATATTGTTCGAGGGCTGGTGCGTCGGCGCCCGGCCGCAGGAGGAGGCGGACCTTGCCGAGCCGGTCAACACGCTCGAGCGCGAGGCCGATCCGGACGGGGTCTGGCGCCGCCATGTCAACGCCCAGCTCGACGGGCCCTATCGCGCGCTGTTCGCGCGGATCGACCTGCTCGTGCTCCTCGCCGCACCCGGCTTCGAGGTGGTGGGGCGCTGGCGAATCGAGCAGGAGCACGCGCTGCGCCGCGAGAAGCTGGCACGCGGCGAGCCGGTCGAAGGCGTGATGTCCGACGATGCGGTGCGCGGCTTCGTCGAGCATTACCGCCGGCTGACCGTGGACCTGCTGCGGCGCGGCGGCGCATGGGCCGACCTGGTGATCCCCCTCGACGCGAACCGCAGGCCGATCGGGGGCGGGTGAAAAAGGCCGAGCCGTGTTCACAATGCTGCAATCGCACGACACGCCGGTGACGGGCCGACACCTGGCTGTAACGACTCCGCCTTATTGGCCCAACTCTCTGAAATATCGTCGATTAATTTATTAACAAAGTATTTGACCTCACCCCCGCCGATGGTACCCCTAGGTGATTAACCAAAGCGGGAGATTCGGCGCGACGGCGATTCTTGTCCGGCGCCCGGGATATCCGTTGCGGACAGTCTTTTTGGGGGCGGCCAGATGATGAAGCAGTTCTTGGCGGGCATGATGTCGCGCGCGCAACTCGCCAACGGCAACGAGGAGCAGCTGGCCAATAACAAGGCCTATGCGGACGCCCTCGCCTTCGACGCGGCGCAGCTCGGCGATGCCGGCGCGGCGCGAGTCATCGCGCCGGTCGCGCCGACCGCGGAGACCGGCGGCGCGGGCACCGGGGCGATCTCGCTCACCACCGCCGGGGCCGCGGCCACCGAAAATTTCAATTCGCTCGCCGCCACCGGCACCTCGAGCACGCTGCCCACCGGCTGGTACATCCTCGAGACCGGCACCGCCGCCGCGGCCAACGGCGTCTACACCGCGGGCACCGGCAGCTCGAACACCGGCGACACGTTCAGCTTCGGCACCGCCGCGGGCGACCGCGCGCTCGGCTCGGTGCTGAGCGGCACCAATGCGCCGTCGTTCGGCGCGCAGTTCACCAACGGCACCGGCAGCACGCTCGGCTCGCTGCAGGTCGCCTTCACCGGCGAGCAGTGGCGCTTCGGCGGGGCGCATGCGACGGTCGCCGACAAGCTGAACTTCCAGATCAGCTTCGACGCCACCAGCCTGTCGACGGGCACCTGGGTAGACGTCGATTCGCTCGACTTCGGTGCGCCGATCACGACGGGGACGGCAGGCCCGCTGGACGGCAACGCCGCCGCCAACCGCACTGCGATCGCCGCGACGATCTCGGGCCTCAGCATCGCCAGCGGCGCGACCTTCTGGATCCGCTTCGTCGACCTCGACGCCACCGGCTCCGACGACGGCCTCGCCATCGACGACTTCTCGATCACACCGATCGCCGCCTCGGCACCGACCCCGGGCGTGCTGACCGTCGCCGACGTGTCGATCGCGGAGGGCAATAGCGGCACCACCGACATGGTGTTCACCGTCACCCGCGCCAATGGCAGCCAGGGCGCAGTCGACGTCACCTACACGATCACCAACACCACCACCGATGGCAGCGATTTCGGCGCGGGCTTCGTCTCGACCGCCACCGTCAGCTTCGCCGACGGCCAGACCAGCGCGCAGATCCACGTGCCGCTCCAGGGCGACACGAGCTACGAAGCCAACGAAACCTTCTCGCTCGCGCTGAGCGCCCCGACCGGCGGCGCCACGCTGGGCGCGCATTCGACTGCGACCGGCACGATCACCAATGACGACGCCGCCCCCGCCGGCACGCTGAGCATCGGCAATGCCAGCCTGACCGAAGGCGACACCGGCGACACCGACATGGTGTTCACCGTCAGCCGCGCGGACGGCAGCGTCGGCGCGGTCTCGGCGACCTGGACGGTCACGCTCGGCAGCGGCACCGGCTTCGCCAATGCCGGCGATTTCGGCGCGAGCTATGTCGCCACCGGCACGGTCAGCTTCGCCGATGGCGCGACCACTGCCGAGGTTCACATCCCGATCCATGGCGATGTGACCTACGAGCCCAACGAGACCTTCACGGTCACGCTGAGCGCCCCGACCGGCGGCGCCGCGCTGGGCACGACGACCGGCACCGGCACGATCACCAACAATGATCCGGCGCCGCCCCCGGCCAATATCTGGATCAACGAGATCCATTACGACAACAGCAGCACCGATGTCGGCGAGGCGATCGAGATCGCGGGCGTCGCGGGCACCGACCTGACCGGCTACAAGCTGGTGCTCTACAACGGCACCAACACGCCCACCGCCGCGCCGACCTATGGCACGACGACGCTCAGCGGCACGATCGACGACGAGAGCAACGGCTATGGCGCGATCAGCTTCGCCTATGCCGTAAACGGCCTCCAGAACGGCGCCGCCGACGGCATCGCGCTGGTCGCGCCCGACGGCACCGTCATCCAGTTCCTGTCGTACGGCGGAACGATCACCGCCGCCGACGGCCTCGCGGCCGGCAGGACCAGCACCGATATCGGCGTGTCCGAGAGCCCGGCGCCCGGAGTCGGATTCTCGCTCCAGCTGACCGGCACCGGCTCGACCTACAACGACTTCACCTGGCAGAACCCGGCCGACGACAATTTCGGCACGATCAATGCCGGCCAGAGTTTCCTGCCCGCGGTCGGCACCAGCCATATCCGCGTCGAGGATGCCTCGGCGGCCGAGGGCAATAGCGGCACCACCAACATCAGCTTCACCGTCCACCGCGCGGGCGGCCAGGCGGCTGCAGCAAGTGTCAACTATACGGTCGTCCTCGACGGCGACGCCAACGCCGCCGATCTCGGCGCGGCCGCGGTGATGAGCGGCACCGTGTCGTTCGCCATCGACGAGTTCACCAAGACGATCACGATTCCGATCCAGGGCGACACGGTCGGCGAGCATAACGAGACCTTCCACGTCGTGCTGGGCGCCACCACCGGCGACGCCGTGGTCGATCGCGGCACCGCGACCGGCACGATCACCAACGACGATCCGCTGCCGCTGCTGATCGGCGAGATCCAGGGCGAGGGCCATCGCTCGGCCTATGTCGGCCAGACGGTGATCGCCTCGGGCATCGTCACCGCAGTCGACACCAACGGCTTCTACCTCCAGGACCCGACCGGCGACGGCAACAGCGCCACGTCGGACGGCATCTTCGTGTTCACCAGCACCACCCCGACCGTCGCGGTGGGCGACGCCGTCCAGGCGACCGGCGCCGTCGCCGAATTCGTCGGCGCGGCGGGGAGCCTGTCGCTCACCCAGATCAACCTCGCCTCGGTCGCGATCGGCACGCACGGCAACACGCTGCCCAATGCCGTCCTGATCGGCGAGCATGGCGAGCTGCCGCCGCCCAACTGGATCGATGACGACGGGCTGACCAGCTACGACCCGGCCACCGACGGCATCGACTTCTGGGAATCGCTCGAAGGGATGCGCGTCACGATCGAGAACCCGCTCGTCGTGTCGAACACCACCAGCTTCGGCGAGACCGACGTGGTCGCCTCGCTCGGCGTCGGCGCGACCGGCGTCAACGACCGCGGCGGCATCACCATCTCGCCCAACGGCACCGGCGAGCCCGCGGACTTCAACCCCGAGAAGATCCAGATCGACGACGACAGCGGCATCTTCGCCGGGTTCAACCCGAACTATTCGATCGGCGACCATCTGAGCAGCGTCACCGGCATCCTCAACTACGGCTTCGCCAATTACGAAGTGATCGTGACCGAGGCAGTCACGCTGGACCTCGACGTCACGCTGACCAAGGAACAGACCGCGCTGCAGGGCGATGCGACGCATCTGTCGCTGGCGACCTACAATGTCGAGAATCTCGATTCGTCGGACAACAAGTTCGACATCCTCGCGAGCAACATCGTCTACAACCTGCGCGCCCCCGACATCATCGCGCTCCAGGAAATCCAGGATACCGACGGCGCGGGCGGCGGATCCGACCTGTCGGGCACGGTCACCGCGCAGGGCCTGATCGACGCGATCTTCGCGGCGAGCGGGCTGCACTATGCCTATATCGAAGTCGCGCCGACCACCGCAGGCACCACCGGCGGCGAGCCCGGCGGCAATATCCGCAACGGCTATCTCTACAATCTCGACCGGGTCGGCTATGTCGCGGGCAGCGCCGAGCTGATCGCCGGCAGCGCCTATAACGGCAGCCGCAATCCGCTGGTCGCGAGCTGGACCTTCAACGGCCGGACCATCACCACGATCGACGTCCATTCGACGTCGCGCGGCGGCAGCGAGGACCTGTGGGGCGACAGCCAGCCCCCCGCCGATGCCGGCGATGCCGCGCGCACCGCGCAGGCGGCGACGATCAAGGCCTATATCAACGATCATCTGGCCACCGATCCCAACCTCAACATCGCGGTGCTGGGCGACTGGAACGGCTTCTATTTCGAGGACGCGCAGCTGCAGCTGACCGATCCGGCCAAGGGCGGGGTGCTGACCAACCTGAACACGCTGCTGCCCGAGCAGGAGCGCTACTCCTACCTGTTCAACGGCAACGCCCAGCAGATCGACAACATCCTCGTCACGAGCAACCTGCTCGGGGTCGCGCAGTACGACGCGGTCCATCTCAACTCGCAGTTCGGCGCCGCGGGCCGGCCGACCGATCACGATCCGCAGGTCGCGCTGTTCACGTTCGGCCCGGCTGCGACCAACGACCTCTCACGCACCGTCGAGAACGCCACCGTCGTCATCGACGTGCGCGCCAACGATGCGAACCCCAACGCCACCATCGCGACGATCGCGGGCATGGCGGCGAGCGTCGGCGTGCCGGTCACCCTGCCCTCGGGCGCGACGGTGACGCTCGGCGCCGACGGCCAGCTGACCTACAATCCCAACGGCGCGTATGACTGGCTGGTCTCGGTCGAGACCGCGGCCGCGACCGGCGCCTCGAACGGCTTCGCGATCGAGACCTTCGCCTACACGCTCGCCGGCGGCGGCGGCGCGAGCGTCGAGGTCCGCGTCAGCGGCGTCGACACGCCGGGCGACCATCTGCTCGGCACCGCGGGCGCTGACACCATCACCGGCACCGCCGCGGCGGACTATATCGATCCCGGCGCGGGCGCGGACACGATGAGCGGCGGCCTCGGCGACGACATCTACATCGTCGACAACAGCGCCGATTCGGTGATCGAGCAGTCCGGCCAGGGCAACGACACCGTGCGCGCCTCGGCCAGCTTCACGCTGGTCGGCTATGTCGAGAATCTCGTCCTCACCGGCGGCAGCGCGATCAACGGCACCGGCAACAGCCTCGCAAATGTCCTGACCGGCAACAGCGCCGCCAACACGCTGAACGGCGGCGACGGCAGCGACACGATCGACGGCGGCGACGGCGCGGACACGATGATCGGCGGCTTCGGCGACGACAGCTTCTATGTCGACCAGGTCGGCGACCTCGCGGTCGAGGGCGGCGGCCAGGGCACCGACACCGTCTATGCCTCGATCACCTACGCGCTGACCGGCCAGTATATCGAGCGTCTGATCCTGACCGGCGGCAGCGCGATCAACGGCACCGGCAACAGCCTTGCCAACGTGCTGGTCGGCAATGCCGCCGCGAACACGCTCGACGGCGGCGACGGCAACGACATCATCGACGGGTTTGGCGGTGCCGACACGATGATCGGCGGGCTCGGCGACGACACCTTCTACGTTGACCAGCTCGGCGATCTCGTCGTCGAGGGCGCCAATGGCGGGTACGACACCATCCGCGCGACGATCAGCTACACGCTCACCGGACAATATGTCGAAGCGCTGCTGCTCAAGGGCGACGCGGCGATCAACGGCACCGGCAACAAGCTCGACAACACGCTCACCGGCAACGTCGCCGCCAACACGCTGAACGGCGGCGAGGGCAATGACACGATCGACGGCGGCGAGGGCGCCGACACGATGAACGGCGGGCTCGGCGACGACGTCTATTTCGTCGATCAGGCCGGGGACGTGGCGGTCGAGCTTAACGGCCAGGGCACCGACACCGTCAACGCCTCGGTCACCTACTCGCTTGTCGGCCAGTTCATCGAGAATCTCGTCCTGACCGGCGGCAACGCGATCAACGGCACCGGCAACAGCCTCGCCAATGTGCTGACCGGCAACAGCGCGGCCAACACGCTGAGCGGTGGCGACGGCAACGACACGATCGACGGCGGCGCGGGCGCGGACACGATGATCGGCGGCATCGGCGACGACCGCTACACCGTCGACAATGCCGGCGACGTCGTGATCGAGGCCGGCGGCAGCGGCACCGACAGCGTGTCCGCCTCGGTCAGCTTCTCGCTCGCGGGCCAGTATATCGAGAATTTGACGCTCACCGGCGGCAACGCGATCAACGCCACCGGCAACAGCCTCGCCAACATCCTCACCGGCAACAGCGCCGCGAACGTGCTGAGCGGCGCCGACGGCAACGATGCGCTGCGCGGCGGGCTCGGCGCGGACACGCTGACCGGCGGCAACGGCTCGGACGGCTTCTGGTTCGATACCGCGCTGGGCGGCGGCAATATCGACACGATCACCGATTTCAGCGTGCCCGCCGACACGATCTATCTCGACAACAATGTGTTCACTGCGCTCGGCGGGAACGGCACGCTCAGCGCCAACGCCTTCGTCCTGGGCACCACCGCCCAGGACGCCGACGACCGCATCGTCTACGACTCCGCCACCGGCAACATCTATTACGACGCGGACGGTGTCGGCGGCGCCGCGGCGGTCCAGTTCGCCAAGGTGACGGCGGGAACCGCGCTCACCCGCGCCGACTTCGAAGTCGCGACCGGCCTCGGCCCGCAGAACATGATGGCCTCGGTCCAGTTCGTCCTCGGCAGCGATGCGATCCTTGCCGACGATGGCGGCAGCGCGGCCGCGGGGACCACCTTCACCGGCAGCGTCTCGCGCGCCGACCTGCTCCACGAAGTCGCGTCGCATCGCGCGGTGGCGAGCATCGCCGACCTGTTCGGCGGCGATCTCGGCACCCTTGTCGATGCGATGGTGCTGGACGGGGATTTCCCGGCCATCGACGACGGCGCCGGGCTGCTGCCGGCGATCGCCGCCGACGCGCAGCACCTCCAGCTGGTGAGCAGCGACTGGGCGCGGGACCCTGTCCTGTAACGCGACGGGATAAACGCGGGCGCGGCGGTCGTTGGCAGCCGCGTTCGAACCGTTGGTAGAAGTCCCGCACGCCGCCGCGGCGTTGCGTCCGATACCCCCAATTGTGCCGCCTCCGGCAATCCGGTGGCGCGCCTATTGGGAGGCTTTCATGGGTTTCAGCGTAACGATCCTCGCTCTCGCGTTCGCGGCGTCGATGCCGGCGGCGGTGCAAACCGATTCCGATCTGCCGCGTGCGACGGTGTCCTTTCACGGCCTCGACCTGGCGACCGACGCCGGGCAGAAGCAGCTTCGGGCCCGGCTCGCCTCGGAGATCCGCTGGATGTGCGACGAAGGCGGCCCGGTCGACGCGCACGCGCGGCGCCTTCGCCGGACCTGCGTCAACACCGCCCGCGCAAGCGCGGAGGCCGCCTTCACCCAGGCCGTCGCGAGCGCCCGGCGCCGCACCGCGTCCCAGCTCGCCGCGCGCTAGCCGGCCCGGCCGCGCAGCAGGCGGACAGTGTCGGCGTAGGACCGGCCGACCTTCTGCTCGCTGCCGTCGCCGAGCAGCGCGATCCACCCGCTCTCGTCCCGGCGCAGGCCGCGGATGAAGCGGCGGTTGACGATCGCTCCGCGGTGGAGCCGCAGGAACGTGTCGGGTTCGAGCTGCTGCTCCAGATTGGCAAGGCTGTCGTTGATCAGCCAGCTGCGCGCGCCGATGTGGAGCCGCATATAATCGCGTTCGGCGGTGATCCGGTCGATATCGCTCGCGGCGATCCGGACGAGGCCGTGATGCTGCGACACCCAGAATTCGGTGAGGCGCGAGTCCGCCGCCGCTGCCGCCGCGGGCACGTGCCGGCGAACGCGCGCGATAGCCTGCGCAAGGCGGGCGGGATCGACCGGCTTGACCAGATAATCGACCGCCTCGATCTCGAACGCGGCGACTGCGAAGCTGTCGAACGCCGTGACGAAGACCAGCTTCGGCGCCGCGCCCTGGCGCGCCAGCGCGCGGGCGATGTCGATGCCGCTCATGTCGGGGATCGCGATATCGAGCAGGCAGAGGTCCGGCCGGTGCTGCTCGACAAGCGCCAGCGCCTCGGCGCCGGACAAGGCGCTGCCGACCACCACGACATCCTCCATCCGGCCGAGCAGGATCTGCAGCCGCTCGATCGCCAGCGGCTCGTCGTCGACGATGAGGATTCGGAGCTTCGGGCTCAAGCGCGCACCAGCGGCAGCGTCACGGTGGCGCGGAACCGGCCGGCGTCCACCGGCCCGGCGGTGCAGCTCGCCTCGGGTCCGAACCGCGTCTGGAGCCGCTGCTCGACATTGCGCAGGCCGGTGCCCGTGCCGGAGACGTCGCCGTTCGCGCCTGCCTCCCCCGCTTCATTCTCGACTTCGATCGCCAGGCCCCGGGGCTCGCGCCGCGCCACGATCGAGATGGTCACGCGCGCGGTGCGCCGGGCGACGCCATGCTTGATCGCGTTCTCGACCAAGGGCTGAAGCAGCAGCGCCGGCACCTGCGCGTCGAGGAGTTCCTCCGCGGCATCGATGGCGACGCGCAGCCGGTCGGGATAGCGGACCGCCTCGATGTCGAGATACAGGCGCTGCAGCTCGAGCTCCTCGCGCAATGAGATGTCGCCCGTCGGGTCGATCGCCAGCGTCGATCGGTAGAAGCGCGACAGGTTGAGGATCATCTCCTCGGCCGCGTCGGTCCGCCCCGCCATCATCAGCGCCGACAGCGAATTGAGCGTGTTGAACAGCAAGTGCGGGTTGATCTGGTAGCGCAGCGTTTCGAGCTGGGCGTGCTGCGCCAGCCGCCGGTAGGTCGCGGTGCGCTGCTCCATGCTCCGCAGCCGCGCGGCATGGACCATCCCGACATAGAAGGAGCCCAGCCCGAAGAAGAAGAAATACCAGCCCGAGGTGTTCTTCGTCACCGTCTCCACGGCCTGGTCGCGCACCACTTGCTTGAGCGGCGGCAGCTTGACCCGGGTCGGCTCGCCGCCGCCCGGCTTCGCGTAGGTCACGTCTCCCGATGCGCTCACCGTCATGACCGTGCCGTCGGGCAGCGTGCGCTGCATCGGCTTGCCGTTCACTTGCGGAGACAGATGGTAGAAGAGCAGGAGCTCGGTCGAGGCATGGAGCGCGCTGGCCGGCAGGCTCAACAGCGCGGCGAGCCCGAGCCCGAACGCCAGCCCCCGCCGCGACGAGACCGCCAGCAGCCCGCAAAAGCCGAAGCTCATCACGAAGCCAAGCGCCAGCGACAAGTCGAGGGCGGGATCGAAGAGCTGGGTGCTGTCGCCTTCGACCAGCGCGATGGTCGTGCGGTAGGCGAGATGCAGGCACCAGAAGCCGATAATGACCGCGGTCGCCAGCTTCCAGCCGGCCAGCGATCGCGCAGGGGGATCGTCGGGTTCGAGCATCCGCTCCGCCTAGCGGAGATGCTGCTGCATTGGAACGTTCGCCGCCGCTTGCGGGCGGTCGTTCGCAGACGCCGGCGGTCGTTCGCAGAATGCGGGCTGAAGTCGCCGCGGCCCGGCGGGCACTCCCCGACCCATGCGACGGACCCCTCCGAACCCACAAGCGCGCCCCCGGCGATGAGGCTGCTCGACCAGCTGGCGCAGGCGCGCACGTCGTACGAGGTCGTCGAGGCGCAGGGCGTTCTCCCCGTCCCCGGCGCCGCCGAACGGCGCGCCGATGTCGGCGGCGTGCCGCTCCGCTACATCCTCCAGCCGTCGATCGCGACGCGGTGCCGCGCGCTGCTCACCACCGATCGCGGCATGCTGGCGACCGACAACATGCTGCTGCGCGCGCCCGCGCCGCGGCTGTGGCTCGAATGGGAGGAGGAAGTGAAGATCGGGCTGCTCGTCGAGGCCGACGAGACCGGCCGCCGCGGCAGCATCGAGCTGTTCTGGGAGCAGCAGGACGGCGACCCGGCGCTGGCGCAGGCGATGCTGACGTTCGACCTCGACCGGACTCTACCGGCCCCGCGCGCCGGCTCCGCCACTTTCCGGATCGCCGACGAGCATCCGCTCGCCGAGCACCTGCGCTTCCACGTCGCCCCGGCCTGGATGCGGCACCTGTTCGCGGACGGCGCGGCGGCCGGGCGCGAGGCGGTCGCGACGATCTGCGCCTCGGTGCTGCGCGACGCCGAAATGCTGTTCGCGTTTGCGCCGCTGCTGCTCCACCGCCAGGAGATCGCGCTGATCCCGCGCAGCCTCGAACGGCTCAACCGGCATCGCCTGGCCCGCCGCAAGGCGCCGCTGCTCGATCATATCGAAGTGGCGCTCGACATGGACGGCTGGGCCGCGCAGTCCGCCGCGCCGGGCGGCGCGGCCAGGGCGTCGCGGCTCCACCTCGTGCGCGGGCACATGGTGCATCGCCGCGAGCAGATTTTCTGGCGGCGGTCGCACCTTCGCGGCCACCCGCTGCAGGCGGTGTCGTCGCGGACCGTCCAATTGCGCTGACTCGCGCGCCCGCAGCCAGCCGGCGGCCGAATCGTTCGGTGCTTATCCCCGCCGCACCAGGTAATCCCCTTGTTCCCCTGCGAAAGCAGGGCCCATGGCCAGACAGGTCCGTCCCTTGTAACCCTGGGCTCCTGCTTTTCGCAGGAGAACAGAGGAAGAGGACAGCGACCGTTGCTCAAGCGAGATAAGCGCCGAATCGTCCGGCGGCACGAAGTCCCGCCTTCAAATCAATCCGGAAAATCAATCGGATAGCAGGGGAATGGTGGAGCCTAGCGGGATCGAACCGCTGACCTCCTGCATGCCATGCAGGCGCTCTCCCAGCTGAGCTAAGGCCCCATTTCCCCGGGGAAGGCGAGCCCTTTAGGAGGCTGCCCCGGTTTTGGCAAGCAACTCCGCGCGCTGTTTGTTTTCAGCTTCGCTGAGCTTCGGTGCCGGCCCGCTCCCCCACCCGGCCACCCACGGCATCGTATCTTATGGGTGGCCGGGTGGGGGAGCGGGCCGGCAACCGCGACTAAACAGACTCGCGCGGAAGCTGCATCTTATTCGTCGTCCGAACCCGGCGCTTCCACGCCCAGATCGTCGTCGCCGCCCAGATCGACATCGTCGTCGGGCGAGGGCTCCTCGTCATCGGCGCCGATGTCCAGATCCTCGTCGTCCCCCAGGTCGCTGTCGGCGGTCTCGGCGACGGGCACCGCGGCCTTGGCCGCCTCGAAGGGCAGCGGCTGCTTGGACTTGAGAATCGGCTCGGGCTCCCACGCATAGGAGCAGCTGATGCACGTGACCGGCTCATCCTTGGCGAGATCGTAGAAACGCGTTCCGCACTTCGGGCACGCTCGTTTCGTACCCCATTCGGCCTTCACCATGTGATGCCTCTTGCCTTTCAGTATCATGTGGATTTTCGGGTGGTGACCCGCAAAGTGGGGGGCGCCTTGCCATAGCGCAAGGCGGCTGTCAAAGCCGCCGCGCATGTCCGGATCGGCCCCCCTCCCCTACAGCATTTGCGCGCGCGGCCCCTTGCGCGGCACCGTGACGGTGCCCGGCGACAAGTCGATCAGCCACCGATCGCTGATGTTCGCAGGGCTTGCGGTGGGCGAGAGCCGGATCGAGGGGCTGCTCGAGGGCGAGGATGTGCTCGCCACCGCCGCGGCGATGCGCGCCATGGGCGCCGACATCGAGCGCGGCAGCGACGGCGTCTGGCGCGTCCACGGCGTCGGCGTCGGCGGGCTGCTCCAGCCGAAGCAGGCGCTCGACATGGGCAATTCGGGCACCTCGACGCGCCTCCTGATGGGCTTGGTGGCGAGCCATGCGATCACGGCGACCTTCACCGGCGACGCCTCGCTGTCGGGGCGGCCGATGGGCCGCGTGATCGAGCCGCTCGGCCGGATGGGCGCCGACATCACCGCCAGCCCCGGCGGCCGCCTCCCGCTGATGGTCCGCGGCCTGTGCCCCGCGGTGCCGATCGAATACAGTCTCCCCGTCGCCTCGGCGCAGGTCAAGTCGGCGGTGCTGCTCGCCGGGCTCAACACTCCCGGCATCACCCGCGTGATCGAGCCCGTCCCGACCCGCGACCATAGCGAGCGGATGCTGCGCGGGTTCGGCGCCGAGCTGACCGTCGAGGAGACTCCGCAGGGCCGAGTCATCTCGATCCGCGGCGAGGCCGAGCTCGAGCCCCAGCACATCATCGTCCCCGGCGATCCCTCCTCGGCGGGTTTCTGGATGGTCGCGGCGTCGATCGTCCCGGGCTCCGAGATCGTCATCGCCAATGTCTGCATGAACCCCACGCGCACCGGGCTGATCGCCGCGCTGCGCCTGATGGGCGCCGACATCGCCGAAGCCCAGCCGCGCATCGTCGGCGGCGAGCCGGTCGCCGACCTGATCGTCCGCCACGCGCCGCTCAAGGCGATCACCGTCCCCGCCGATCTCGCCCCGAGCATGATCGACGAATATCCGATCCTGTTCGTCGCCGCCGCGCTCGCCGAGGGGCGCACCATCGCCCGCGGCGCGCACGAGCTTCGCGTCAAGGAATCGGACCGGATCGCCGTCATGGCTCAGGCGTTGACGGCGATCGGCGTGACGGTGGAGGAATTTGAGGATGGCCTCGCGATTCAGGGTTCGGGCGGCGAGCCGCTCGCCGGTGGCGGTAGGGTCGCCTCGAAACTCGACCATCGTATCGCGATGAGCATGACGGTGGCCGGACTGACGGCGCGTGAGCCGGTCAGCATCGACGATGTGAGTCCGGTGGCGACGAGCTATCCGAATTTCTTTCCGACCCTTGACGCCCTCATCGAACAGTCCACACCGTGTTTTCCATGATCATCGCCGTCGACGGACCCGCAGCATCAGGCAAAGGCACCATCGCCCGAGCGCTCGCGCGTCATTACAAGCTGCCGCATCTCGACACCGGGCTGCTCTACCGCGCGGTCGCCGCGGCGGTGCTCAAGGAGGATTTCGATCCGGGCAACGAAGCCGATGCGGTCTCGGCGTGCAGCTTCGACGATTTCACGCTCGACGATCCCTGGCTCAAGAGCGAGGAAGTCGGCAAGGCGGCGTCGATCGTCTCGGCGCACCCGCTGGTCCGCGCCGCTTTGCTGCTCCGCCAGAAGAAGTTCGCGCACCAGGCCGTCGGCGCGGTGCTCGACGGGCGCGACATCGGCACGGTGATCGCTCCCGACGCCGACGTGAAATTGTTCGTCAAGGCGACTCCGATGATCCGCGCCCAGCGCCGCCATCTCGAGCTGCGCAAGCGCGGGATCATGACCAGCATCGACAAGGTGCTGACCGATATCCGCGCCCGCGACGAGCGCGACGCCAAGCGCCCGCACTCGCCGATGGTGCCCGCGCCCGACGCGGCGATGCTCGACACCAGCTTCCTGTCGATCGACGCCGCCGTCCAGCGCGCGATCGCGCTGGTCGAGACCAAGACGGCGGCGAAGGCGAGCGCGGAGGCGGGTTGATCCCCGCTCTGTCACCCGGAGACGAAGTTGACTATTGCGATGCGGGCTCAGTCGACCGATCCAGCCGGGTGGGCCGAAGGCAGCGAGGGTAATTAGAATGCTGCCCCTAAGATTTTTGTGAGCTTATAACTTGGGCGTGTTTTTCGACGCACGTTTGAGCTCCTCCTGACGTACCCTCTCCTCAGCATCCTCGATGCTCTTTCGGTTTTCAGCGCCAAGGCGAGCGGCAGTCTTGCCATCGGCAATCATGACTACCACGGAATCGGTAAGCCCAAGATTTGATTTCTTTCGATGAATTTTAGCGACGATGCTTAGCGCGCAGTCTCCATTAGGGTGAAGACCGCTACTTTCCCATCCGAAATCTTCTGTCCAGGAAATACAATAATGCGGCACCTGACCCGGAATCGGAGTATACAAAATTACGTAAGCGTCCCAGATATTTTCTCTAACCGAGCGTGTTAGCGGGCCGTATTTATTAATAATTTCTCGCTCCGTGCTCTCAACGGTTGGCTCACTCCCCTCTGTGAAACGAAGGATGCGCTTCATTCCGACTACCCGTTCATCTCCGGACATTCCTACTGAAACCAATACTATTTTATCTGTAGGTATTTCCCCGGCGACGCGGACGGTAGATAGTATTGGCGCGCTCTGGTCCTTTCTATCCAGAAAACTAGGCTTCATCTCTGGATGTAAACACTCAAGTTTGGTGTGCGCTTCCCATGCTGTCATCCCTATCGTTATTCCCAAGACATTGGGGCCAGCAGAGTTAGCATCACTAAATTTGGAACATGCAGCATTAGGACTTTCGGCCACAACCGGCGCACTCGCTTCAGTCCCGGGAATCTCGACGTTGGCTACTTCGTCCGCGACTGGCGCAGATTCCTTGCCCCCACACGCCGCCAACAGCAATATTGTGCCGGCCACGAGGCCTCGCTTCGTCCGGTTCATAACCGCCCCCTTGTTGAGACTTGTTCGCCGTGCACCCGCTTGGTTGCTGTAGCCGGATCAGGTTAGCGCCCGTTGCGGCCTCATATGCACATATTCGAAGTAGTGCATGTATTTTTGGTCGTATCACCCCCGACAAGTCCGCGATGACGAAGAAGTGAAGGACCGCGAGCACTAAGGGCGCTCAGCTGATCCAGGTCGTGCTATCCCCCTGCAGCAGCATCTGCGGGACCTGCGAAAAGGTCCAGCTCGTCCCGCCGTCCGAGGAATCGAGCACGAAGACGATGTCGAACCGGTCGCCGGGCCAGGGCGACGGCGCCGTGCCGGCCCCCGCGACGGCATCGACCATGTTCGGAATATCCTGGTGCTGCCACGCGACCAGCACCGGCCCGCTCGCCGCCGCGGCCGCGGCCGCCAGCGCCGCCTTGGACCAATGCTTCTTGCTGTAGCTGCTGTCGATCGCGATCCCCGTCAGTTGCGAGAGCGGCGTCACCGTATGCAAGGGGCGGATGCTCTCCTTCGCCGAGACGGCCTTGGTCGCGAGGATCGTCACCGGCGTCTCCAGCCCCGCGGCGATCACGTTCGGCGCCAGCGGCGCGAAGAAGCGCGCCAGGGCGCCGGCGCGCTGCCAGCCGTCGACGATCAGGTCTTCCTTGTCCTGCACCCCCGCCGGCGTGACGCCGGCGAAGCCCGGGATCGGCTTTTCGGCATGCCGGATGAACATGATCTTCATATGCCGTGCGCTCCCCCAAGCGAGATGAAGGCCGAAAGGGACAGCAAAAACAGGTTAAGCGCAAGTCCGCCTGCCAACGGCCGGTCAACGCATGCCCGGCTTCGCAGTATAGTTTCGGATTCTGCGGTCCGCGAATCCCGCGTTGCAATGTAGGAATTCGTCCGCTTCAACGCGCCGCATGGTGTCGCGACAGCCTCGTCCATCGCAACGCGCGAAATGCCCGCGGCCCGGCGCCGGCTTGCCTCGGTACATCGACGTTTCGCGAAGACGCCCCGTTACCTTCGTTACCTTCGCGCGCCGCGCCGCCGCGATCTTGCCTCGCATGCCCTTCGCGGGTATAGGCGCCCCGTCCGGCGAGCGGTGCTCGCGGAGGAAGGCGCGGGGAGTGATGCTCCCACGCGCCCTTTTCGCATTCACCTGCGTCGAGCTTTCCTCCGCCAGTTATCGCGCGACGGGCGCCGCGACCGGCGTTCGGCCGCCGCGGCAGATCGGCCTGAAAGACCGCCGGATTCAACCGGCTGGCCGGAAAACGTGTAGTAGGATTCTTACTCTATGGCCTCCACGGCAAACCCCACCCGCGACGATTTCGCGGCAATGCTCGAACAGACCCTTGGCAGCGCGGACGGTTTCGAAGGCCGCGTCGTCATCGGCACCGTCACCGGCATCGAGAATGATCTCGCCGTCATCGACGTCGGCCTCAAGTCCGAAGGCCGCGTGCCGCTTCGCGAATTCGCGATGCCCGGCCAGAAGGCGGACCTCAAGGTCGGCGACGAAGTCGAAGTCTATGTCGACCGCGTCGAGAACAGCCATGGCGAAGCGATGCTCAGCCGCGACCGCGCCCGCCGCGAAGCCGCCTGGGACAAGCTCGAGACCGAATTCGCCAAGACCGCGCGCGTCGAGGGCGTGATCTTCGGCCGCGTCAAGGGCGGCTTCACCGTCGACTTGAACGGCGCCGTCGCCTTCCTGCCCGGCAGCCAGGTCGACATCCGCCCGGTCCGCGACGTCACGCCGCTGATGGACATCCCGCAGCCCTTCCAGATCCTCAAGATGGACCGCAAGCGCGGCAACATCGTCGTCTCGCGCCGCGCCGTGCTCGAAGAGACCCGCGCCGAGCAGCGTTCGGGCCTGATCCTGTCGCTGGCCGAGGGCCAGGTGATCGACGGCGTCGTCAAGAACATCACCGATTACGGCGCGTTCGTCGATCTCGGCGGCATCGACGGCCTGCTCCATGTCACCGATCTCAGCTACAAGCGCGTCCAGCACCCGTCGGAGATGCTCAACATCGGCGACACGGTGAAGGTGCAGATCATCCGCATCAACCGCGATACCCAGCGCATCAGCCTCGGCATGAAGCAGCTCGAGAGCGATCCGTGGAGCGGCGCCGCCGCCAAGTATCCGCTCGGCCACAAGCTCAGCGGCCGCGTGACCAACATCACCGAGTATGGCGCGTTCGTCGAGCTGGAGCCGGGCATCGAAGGCCTGGTCCATGTCAGCGAGATGAGCTGGACCAAGAAGAACGTCCATCCGGGCAAGATCGTCTCGACTTCGCAGGAAGTCGAAGTCGTCGTGCTCGAGGTCGACGAAGAGAAGCGCCGCATCTCGCTCGGCCTCAAGCAGGCGGTCGCCAATCCGTGGGAGGCCTTCGAGGCCGCCCATCCGGTGGGCTCGACCGTCGAGGGCGAAGTCAAGAATGCGACCGAGTTCGGCCTGTTCATCGGCCTCGACGGCGACGTCGACGGCATGGTCCACATGTCCGACATCGCCTGGGGTATCTCGGGCGAGGACGCGCTCAACCTGCACCGCAAGGGCGAGATGGTCACGGCCGTCGTGCTCGCGATCGAAGCCGACAAGGAGCGTATCTCGCTCGGCATGAAGCAGCTCGAGCGTGGCGGGCCGTCCTCGGCCCCCGCGGCGGGCAGCGCCACTGCCGGCGATCGCCTCAACAAGAACGCGATCGTCACCGTCACCGTTCTCGAAGTCCGCGACGCGGGCCTCGAGGTCCAGGCGGGCGACGACGGCGCGACCGGCTTCGTCAAGCGCACCGATCTCGGCCGCGACCGCGACGAGCAGCGCCCCGAGCGCTTCCAGGTCGGGCAGAAGTTCGATGCGATGGTCACTGGCTTCGACCGTTCGAAGAAGCCGACCTTCTCGGTCAAGGCGATGCAGATCGCCGAAGAGAAGCAGGCCGTCCAGCAGTATGGCTCGTCCGATTCGGGCGCGTCGCTCGGCGACATCCTCGGCGAGGCCCTCAAGGCCCGCAACACCGAGAAGTCGGACAAGAAGTAAGCCGGTTGGGGGAAGCGGCAGCCGCCGCTTCCCCTTTTCCGTGCAAATTTGCACCAAACCGCAAATCTTCGGGTTGATGCAGATTGCATGATGGCGCTACGGTTGCTCACAAGGGGCAGAGCGTGGCGCGGCATCGCCGCAGCCCGCGCGCGCCAACGGGAGGTTTGCGGATGATCCGTTCTGAACTCGTGCAATCGCTGGTCGAGGACAATCCCGGCCTTTCGGTCCGCGAGGTCGAGAAGATCGTGACGGTCTTCTTCGACGAGATCGTGGGCCGGCTGGGCGAGGAAGGCCGCGTCGAGCTGCGCGGCTTCGGCGCCTTCTCGACCCGCTCGCGCGAGGCCCGCACCGGCCGCAACCCGCGCACCGGCGAGACCGTCGACGTCGACGCCAAGCGCGTCCCCTATTTCAAGCCCGGCAAGGAAATGCGCGCGCGCCTCAACGTCTGAGTCCGCTTGACGCGGATCCGACGGAACCGATGGACGCCGGAGACTTAAGAGCTAATGTCGGCTTGTGCCTGTGCGGGCGTGGCGAAATTGGTAGACGCAACGGACTTGAAACAGACTTGAGTGCTCGCGGGGAAACCCGAGATGTAGAACTGCTCAAATTCGGGGAACCCTGTCAGATGGCGATCCCGAGCCAAGCCCGGAAACGGGAAGGTGTAGAGACTAGACGGGCAGCACCTACCCCCCGGAATCGGGGCACGGTGAAGGGATAGTCCAGACCACAAACGTCCGATCGGGCGGCGGCGAAAGTCGAAGTGGTACGAAAATCCGTCGACCGTAAGGTAATGGGGGTTCGAGTCCCCCCGCCCGCACCAACCGTGATCGCCGAGGCCATTGTCCGTTGCGGAAGCGGCCCCTTTGGCGCGAGCGCGGTGGGTCATCCTGCCGCCGGTCGAGTCCGGCGGCATTTTAGTCCCGCGCGCGCCGGGTCGATCGCCCCGGCGCGCGCGAGTGCTAAGGGTCTCGGCGAGGGAGTCTGCCAGACCGGCCGGCTTCCACTACGGACCATCGCCGCAACATACCCGGTCGAGTGCCAGGCCTCGCCGCGGACGGGCCCGCCGTGCATCGCGTCACAAGGGTGCGGCGTCGCCCGGCCCCGTACCCATATTGCCTGTATCGGGATCGATGATGAGCGGAACGTCAATTCCGTCCGTCGTACGAATCAAGGCGTTTATATTCAAATCATACTTCAAGTCGCCAGTTATCGTTTCATATTTGCAAGGATCTCCCGCGCATTTATGAAAATAATTTTTCATGTAAATGAATTTCTGCGAGCCATTAGCAATGATGATCCTATGATCTACCTTTGCATCGAACCGCTTCGCTCCAAAAAAACTTTCATTGGGCGCAGCATCAGTCACCTTATCGCGAAGCTTCTTGCCAAACCATACTGGCCTTGTTTCATGATATTCAACGCCCCTATTTTTCACGTATATAATACAGTGAGCGGGGCCCTTGAATGAATAGCCGTCCAAACCTGGAAAAATTTTCATACTTGGAAAAGGAGGAGTTCCAATCGGACCGTTCATGTATTCTATTGCCTTAGCAATTCCTACGATATTTCCCGTGAGATCATTGTTAGTTTTTGGATCCCTGGGAATAAGCACTCTATTAACAATAAATTTTAGTTCGTATTCGTTAAGTGCATTTTTGATCGCTTTTAGTTCGAGATGAAGAATCGCGATATATGTGGGATCGAAGGGTGCGCCGGGCGTCGGATGCGGGAGCCATGGTGAACTTCCTTGATTCCAGCTGTCCTCGAACCTTTTCATGGACACGGCGCCGTTGGGTGCCGCCGCTTCCTGGCCTTTCTGGCGGCCAGCCGCGCTTTCCAGTTTCTCGGGTTTTTCGGGTTTTTTCTGGCAGCCCGCCAGCGCGAGCACCGCTCCCGACGCTATCAGGAGCTTTCTACGATCGATATCTTCCATGACGTCATTCCCCTTTCTCGATGGTACGCTGTACGTCTGCGAAATGGGCGGCCCGCTCCGGGAACAGCGCCACGGATTTGCGGAGCAGCGCGTCGGCTTCCGATTGCCTTGCGGGATAGGAAGGCAATTTTGCGAGCCGTTCCGCACGGGCAAGCACCAGCAGCATGCGCAGACCGGTATCCCAGAATTGATCGCTGCTTTGGCGTGAGAGCTTAGGCGCGAACTTCGCCCAGCATTTCTGCAGCAGTTCCGCGGCCTGAAGCGGATGGCCGGTCTCGATCCACATCACCGCCAGACCGAGATCGGGCCAGGCGCGGCGCATGAGATACTCGCTGTTGCCCGCATCCATCGCAAGCAATGGGTCCATCAGTGCGATCTCGCGGTACCGGCTCGCCGCGGTTCCCGCATAATCCTTGCGCGCGAACAGCACGCGCCCAAGCCAGCCGTGCCGATTGGCGAGGTCCTGTGTGATCCTGCGGTTTCCCGGCGCTTTGGCGTGCGCCGCCGCGACAAAGCCGATTGCCGTGCGGCAATGCCGCTCGGCAGCAGCAAGGTCGTGCTTCTCCCGATGTTCAAGATCGCAAAGCCCGCCTTCTGCGTAGCCCTGCTCCATCAGGCTTCGAATGTTACCCGGTTCAACCGCGGCCAAGGCGTTCGCCTGATCGACATAGCCCTGCCAGTAGCGCGTAGCGGTCGCGCGGTCGCGCTTCCGGGAAGCGGCATAGCCAACCCAATATTCGCTTTGCGCATGCGCGAAGATCGCGTCGCCGTCGCGCGGATGCCGCGCCAGGATCGCCGCCGTCGTCCGGTGCGCATCGGCAAATTTTACGAGCGCGCTGTCGACATCGCCCCGGCGATCGTCATCCTCGCCCATTGCGTGCAGCACCTGCGCCCGCAGTTCCAGGCTCTCGTCCGACAAGCCCGACAATTCCCCCTGCTCGCCATAATATTCCATCGCGCGCGCATCGACCTTGGCCATCACTTGCGGCCGACCGGTTCCCTTCAGCTCCTCGCGCAATGTCGTCAGCATGAATTCGACGAGTCCTTCCGCTCCTGCCCGCTGGTGCTCGGCCTCGGCCCGCGACCGAAGCGCCACCACCAGCAGCGCTGCCATCACTACCGCCAGCGCCGCCGCCGCGAGCGTGACCGCCGTCACGCGGCGAATCTGGCGCTGCGCATCGCGCTGGACGAGCGCGTCGAGCGGCAGCCCCGCGAGCCCCGCGACGATCTTGAGGAACGCCAGCCGCCGCCCGTCGCCTTCCGGACGGAAATCGGCGGCGAGCGGCTCGGCACCCAGCTCAAGCAGCGCCGGCGGCATCGCCTCGCCGGGCGTGCCCCGCCTATGGGCAACGAGGATCAGCGCCTGGGGATGCAGCTCACGGAACAGCGCGATCTCGCGCGCTACCCAGATCGAAGCCACTGCGTCTGGCGAAGCCACCACGACCAAGGCCGAGGAAGCCGCCAGGGCTTCGCGCACCGCCGCCGGCAGGTCCCCCGCCGCCGACAGGTCCGCACGGTCACGGAACACCGGCCCGATGCGGCCCCGCGCCTGCCCGGGCAACGGCGCCACGCGATCGGCGAGCCGACGCGGCAGGCGATAGGTTTCGAGCCGCCGTTGCAGCGCGGAGGCAAATGCCCGATCGGCATGGCAATAGCTGACGAACGCCCGGAACGGTCTGTTCGACATCGCCTGGTCCCCCAACCCGTCTCCCCAAACAGGAGGATGCGCCGTTTTCGGAAACAACCAAGAAGAAAATCATCCGGTCCCGACGCGGCCCTGCTCCCGCACGCCGCTCACGCCGGCCGCCAGGCGGCCGCAACGCCGATCGGGGATTGGCAGAGCAGCCCCTTCGCCATAGACCGGCGCCGCCCGTTCTTTCGAAAGCACCCATGACCCTGCGACCCCTGCCCTTCGCGTTCGGCCTGGTGCTGGCGCTCGGCGGGTGCTGGGGAGGCGGGCCGGCGCAGGATGCGCCGGCCGCGGTCAGCGTGATCGGCGAGGGCCTCAAGGCCGCCGATCCCAGCGCCGGCCCGCTCGACGCCGCCGAGCGCACGCTGATCGGGGCCACCGCGCAGGGACTGGTGCGCTTCGACGGCGGCGGCCAGATCGAGCCCGGGCTCGCCGAGAGCTGGGCCGTGGCGCCCGACGGCACCAGCTATGTCTTCCGCCTGCGCGAGGCGCAGTGGCCCGATGGCCAGCCGGTGACCGCCGAGCAGGTCGTCCGCGTGCTGCGCCGCGCCGCCGCGCCGGGTAGCCGCAACCCGCTGATGCCCTTCCTGCGGGTGATCGACGAGATCGTCGAGATGACTCCGCAAGTGATCGAGGTGCGGCTCAAGCGCCCGCGTCCCGACCTGCTCAAGCTGTTTGCCCAGCCCGAGCTCGCGATCTTCCGCCCCGGCGGCGGCGGCGGCGGCGGCAGCGGGCCGCTGGTCGCCGCACCGGCGGGCAAGGGCGGGCTGCTGCTGCGCCCCGCTGTCGATCCCGCGAGCGTCGCCGACGCGGATGCCGCGCAGCCCGACCCGCGCCGCCAGGTGCTGCTCCGCGGCGAGCGCGCCGCGCTGGCGGTCGCGCGCTACCAGGCGGGGCGGACCGAGCTGGTGCTCGGCGGCAGCGTCGCCGACTGGCCGATCGTCGGAGTCGCGGGGGTCGCGCAGGAAGCAGTGAGGATCGATCCCGCGCTCGGCATGTTCGGGCTCGCCGTGGCGTCGCGCGACGGATTCCTCTCCGACGCCGCCAATCGCGCCGCAGTGGCGATGGCGATCGACCGCGTCGCGCTCACCCAGGCGATCCGCCCCGACTGGCAGCCGCTCGAGACGCTGCTGCCGCTCCAGCTCGATTCGTCGGCGGCGCCGGCGCTGCCCGGCTGGGGGCCGCTGCCGCTCGACGCGCGGCGCGAGAATGCGCGGACCCGGGTGCGCGACTGGCAGCGCGGGCATCCGGGGCCGGTGACGCTGCGCATTGCGCTGCCGGCGGGGCCGGGCGCGAACCTCGTCTGGGCGCAGCTCATCGCCTCGCTCCGCTCGGTCGGCATCGCGGTCCAGCGCGTCGGAATGCGCGACGCCGCCGATCTGCGGCTGGTCGACATGGTCGCGCCCTATGACAGCGGGCGCTGGTTCCTGGTGAGCGCGTGCCGCCCCTGCTCGGGCCAGGCGGTCGCGGCGATCGCCGCCGCGCGCGATGCCCCGACGCTAGGCGAACGCGCGCAACGCATCGCCGAGGCCGATACCGTGCTGACCGCGGACTCGGCCTATATTCCGATTGCCCAGCCCTTCCGTTGGTCTATCGTGTCGGCACGGCTTACAGGATGGCAGGGGAACACCCGGGCGTGGCACCCGTTGAACCACCTGCGCAACGAGAGCGAGTGAGGCCATGGCGAAACCGACCCGGATGACTGCAGGCTCGCTCCCGCTGGGATCGGATCCCACGCATGTCCGCCGCCGCGTCGAGGCGATGGAGCAGCTGCTCGAGCGCAGCCTGCGGATCCCGGGCACCAACCAGACGATCGGCCTCGACGTGATCCTCGACCTGATCCCGATCGGCGGCGACGTGATCGCAGCGCTGATGGGGCTCTACATGGTCTGGGAAGCGCAGAATCTGAAGATGCCGATGAGCGCGACCATCCGGATGCTCGGCAATGTCGGGTTCGACTTCCTGCTCGGGCTGATCCCCTTTGTCGGCGCGATCCCCGATTTCTTCTTCCGCTCGAACTCGCGCAACCTGCGGATCATCAAGCGCCACCTCGACAAGCACCACCCGTCGACCGCAGTGATCAACCAGTAATCGGCTTCGTTGCGTTGCATGCAAGCCTTGTTCTCCTGCGAAAGCAGGAGCCCAGGGTTACGGAGGTCGTCGCTCGTGGCTCTGGACCCCTGCTTTCGCAGGGGAACAGGAAAATGGCGTCTCAGGCAGCAGTAAAATCTAGCCCGATGTCAGCCGCGGGCGCGGACTGGGTGAGCCGGCCGACGCTGACATAGGTCACCCCGGCCTCGGCGATCGCGCGGATCGTGTCGAGGCGGACGCCGCCCGAGGCCTCGGTGGGCACCCGGCCCGCGACCTGCGCGACGGCCTCGCGCAGCATCGGCGGGGCCATGTTGTCGAGCAGCAGATGCGTCGCCCCGGCCTCGAGCGCGGGCGCGATCTGGTCGAGCCGGTCGACCTCGACGATGATCCGCGCGATCCCCGCAGCAGCGGCGCGTCGCACCGCCTCGCCCACCGATCCGGCGACCGCGACATGATTGTCCTTGATCATCGCCGCGTCCCACAGCCCGATGCGGTGGTTGGTCGCGCCGCCCATTCGCGTCGCGTATTTCTCGAGGCGGCGCAGGCCGGGGAGCGTCTTGCGCGTGTCGAGCAAGGTCGCGCCGGTGCCGGCGATCGCGTCGACATAGGCGCGGGTCATCGTCGCGATTCCCGAGAGATGCTGGACGGTGTTGAGCGCCGACCGCTCGGCAGTGAGCAGCGCCCGCGCCTTGCCGCGCAGGCGGAGCAGGTCGGTGCCCGCGGGCACGGTGTCGCCATCCTCGACCAGCCGCTCGATCTCCACTTGCGGGTCGAGCGCGCGGAAAAAGGCCTCGGCGACCGGCAGCCCCGCGACCGTGATCGCGTCGCGGCTGTCCATCACGCCGGTGAACACCGCGTCGGCGGGGATCACCGCTTCGGACGTGATGTCGCCCACGCCGCCGAGATCCTCGGCGAGCGTGGCGGCGACGAAGGCGTCGAGATCGAAACCGGGCAAGTCGAACATCGCCGCGTGTTGCCCGTCCGGCCGCGGCTTTACAACCGCGTCATGCCGGCGCCAGCCGCCAGGCGCGGCGCGGCCGCCGGACCGCGGCGAGCATCGGCTTCTCGACCAGGCGATGCATCGCCAGTCCCGCGGCGATCGCGAGCAGAGTCACCAGCGCGGTGAACAACGCCTCGGGCATCAGCGGCAGGGCGAGCAACGCCGCTGCGACCACGTGCGAATGGACGAGGTAGAGCGAATAGGACGCGTCGCCGAGATCGCTCAGCACGGTCCTGGGCATCTCGAAATTGAGCGCCGCCCACACGACCAGCGCCGCGGGCACCCCCATCGCCGCCACGCGCGCCAGCGCGGTCTCGCCCGCGACCAGCCCGTAGACATTGTTGGCGTCGGCGAGGCCCGCGCTGGCGACCATCGCCAGCAGCGCCACTGCAGTGCCCAAAGCCGCGACTCCCAGCACCGGCGAGCGCGCGGTGACTCGGGTCAGCGCCGCGCCGAACAGGAATTCGAGCACGATCGGATTGCCGAAGAACTGGAACGGCCCGCCCCAGGCCTCGCGTGCCACCCAGCACGCGGCATAGACGGCGAGCGCCAGCGGCAGGAAGCTGCGCGGCCGGATCAGCACGATCGCCGTCACCGTGTAGAACAGCATCTCGAAGCACAATGTCCAGCCGACCGCGAGCCAGGGCAGCCCGAAGCCCGGATAGAAAGTCAGGCTCGCAATCCCCCGCAGGCCATTGAACCCCGCCGCCACGGCGAACGGCAGGAACAGCAGCGTCGCGAGCCAGTAGATCGGCACCACCCGCGCCACGCGCCGGGCGAAGAAATCGGCGGGCTTCATCCCCGCCGCGGTCCGGCAGATGATATAGCCCGACAGCACGAAGAAGATGTCGACTCCGAAGCTGCCGATGTTCGAGATGACCCCGCCCTCGACCGGCAGCCCGAGCGACAGCCGCGCGCCCTGCTGGACGTGCAGCAGCGTCACCATCGCCGCGGCGACGAAGCGCAGCGCCTGCAATGAATGGATTCGCTCGTTCACTTTGCTCGCCCCGGCGCCATTTGCCCGGTGAAGGTGATCGCAACTCAGGCTTTAGAAATGCTTACGCGCGGCGCCGCAGCAACCGCCGTGGCAGCCGCCCGTCGACCGCCACCAGTCCCAGCGCGATCAGCCCCATGCCGGCGAAATCCTGCGGCGCGAGCACCTCGCCCAGCACCAGCGACCCGAGCACGATCGCGGTCACCGGGATCAGGAAGGTCACCAGCATCGAATTGGTCGCCCCCGCGCTCGCGAGCAGGCGGTAGAACAGCACATAGGCCAAGGCGCTCGAGAAGATCACGAGTCCCGCCAGCGCCGCCCAGGCGGTGGCCCCGGGCATCGCCGCGCGCCACGGCGCGTCGAACGCCAGCATCACCGGCAGCAGCACCGCCGCCGCCATCGCCAGCGATCCCGCCGAGATCGCCAGCGGCGTCACTCCGATCTCGCTAAATCGGCGGCCATAGACCCCGGCAAAGGCATAGCAGAGCGTCGCCGCGACGCAGGCCAGCTGCGGCAGCACATGCCCGCCGAGCCCGCCCAGCGCATCGCCGCCGACCATCAGCGCCACCCCGGCAAAGCCGAGCACGACTCCCGCGACCTTGTTGGGCGTCGCCTTCTCGTCGCGCGTGAACAGATGCGCGACGATCACCCCCCAGATCGGCGTGGTCGCGTTGACGATCGAGGCGAGTCCGCCCGAGATCTGGGTCTGCGCCCAGGCGAACAGCGCGAAGGGCAGCACGTTGTTGAGCAGCGCCAGCACGAGCAGCGAGCGCCACAGCGCAGCGCCGCGCGGCATCCGCCCGCCGGTCGCGCGCAGCACCAGCCACAGCAGCGACGCGGCCAGCGCCACTCGCAGGAAGATCAGGGTCAGCGGCTGGAACCCGCGCAGCGCCAGCGCGATGAAGAAGAACGAGCCGCCCCACAGCACCGACAGCGTCAGCAGGATCGCCCAGTCGCCTGCCGTCATCGTCCGTTCGGTCGTCGCCATGCCGGCTCTATGGCGCTTGCCGTGCGCGCACGCAAAGCTAGGCTGCGCGCATTGCCTATTCCGGAGCTGCCGATGCGAATCCTTCTCGCCACGCTGATGGCCACCGCCGCCCTCGTCACGGCTTCCGCCCCGACCACGCCCGCGGTCTCCGCGCAGGCCGATCCCGCCGAAGCCGCCTTCGCGCAGCTGAGCCAGCGCTATATCCAGGGCGTGGCGCGGCTCTCGCCGACCTATGCCACCACGCTCGGCGACCATCGCTTCGACAGCGAGCTGCCCGACATCTCGACCTTCGGGCGCGACTGGCAGATGCAGTTCGACCGCGAGATCCTCGCCGCGCTCGGCAGGATCGACCGCAAACGGCTCGCCCCCGAGAGCCAGGTCGACGCCGCCCTGCTCGAGAATTCGGTGCGCTACGACCTGTGGCAGATCGAGACGCTGCAAAGCTGGGCATGGGACACGACCCAGTATAACGATCTCGCCGGCGGCGCGCTCTACGGCCTCGCCGCGCGCGACTTCGCGCCCTGGCCGCAACGGCTCAAGGCCGCGACCGCGCGGATGGAGAAGCTGCCGCTGCTCCTCGCCGAGACCCGCCGCCAGATCGTGCCCGCGCGCGTGCCCGAAGTGTTCGCCCAGACGCTCCAGAAGCAGAACAGCGGCATCGTCGACATCGCAGTCGACATGCTCGCCCCGCACAAGGCGGAACTCGCCCCCGCCGACGCCGCCCGGTTCGACGCCGCGCTCGCCGGGCTGCGCACCGCAGTCGCCGGGCACCAGAAATGGATCGACGAAATCCTCGTCCCCCAGGCGCATGGCGAGTTCCGGCTCGGCGCCAGGCTCTACGACCAGAAGATGCGTTTCGCCTTGCAATCCGACATGACCCGCGGCGAGATCAAGGCGCGCGCGACCCAGGCAGTGACCGATACCCGCGCCGAGATGTACCGCCTCGCCCGCCAGGTGCTCGGCGCGTCACCCGACCGCCCCGACCAGCCGACCGCCGATCAGCAGCAAAAGGCGATCGAGGGGGCGCTCGCGCGCAGCTACGCCCAGCGCCCGAATCGCACCGCGCTGATGGCGCAAGTCACGACCTCGCTCGCCCAAGCCACTGCGTTCGTGCGTGCGAAAGACCTGATGACGATGCCCGACGCGCCGGTGAAGATCATCACCATGCCCAAGTTCCAGCAGGGCTTCGCGGTCGCCTATGACGATCCGCCCGGCGCGCTCGAGCGCAACCTCGACAATTTCTTCGCGGTCTCGCCGGTCCCCGACGACTGGACCGACGCGCAGGCGACCTCGTTCCTCAGCGAATACAACAACTACATGATCCAGGACCTCGCGATCCACGAGGCGATGCCGGGCCATTATCTCCAGCTCGCCCACGCCAACCAGAACCCGTCGGTGCTGCGCGCCCTGCTCTATTCGGGGCCCTTCGTCGAAGGCTGGGCGGTCTATGCCGAGGGGCTGATGGCGGATTCGGATTACCTGGACGGCGATCCGCTGTTCAAGATGACCGTGCTCAAGATGCGGCTGCGCTCGGTGACCAATTCGCTGCTCGACATCGGCATCCAGACCGAGGGCATGACCCGCGACCAGGCGATGGAATTGATGACGAAGGGCGCGTTCCAGCAGGAGCGCGAGGCCGCGGGCAAATGGGTGCGCGCCAACCTCAGCTCGACTCAGCTGCTCAGCTATTTCGTCGGCTATGCCGAGCATATGGCGCTGCGCGACGAGGCGCGGAAGCGGCAGGGCGCGGGGTTCAGCCTCAAGGCCTATCACGACGCCGTGCTCGCGCACGGCTCGCCGCCCGCCAGATATGTGCGGGCGCTGATGTTCGGGCTGCCGGTCGATTGAGCGGAGTTGGCTTCGGCTGGATTTGAACCCAGTCTTTCCCCGGCGAAGGCCGGGGCCCAGTATCGGCGGACTCGCGGCGGCATCCCGTCCTCGATATGGCTCGCAACTGGGCCCCGGCCTTCGCCGGGGAAAAGAATCTTTCTACAAGATACGCTTCATCTGTGTTAGATTACTAACACACCAGGACTTCCCCTACCGGAGACCCCGAATGATCCATCGCCTGATCGCCCTGCTGCTGGTTCCGTTCCTCGCGCTGGCGCAGCCCGCCGCGGCGAAGGGCTTCACCAGCGACCGCATCAGCGTGACCGTGACCGGCAGCGGCCCCGATGTCGTGCTGATCCCCGGGCTCAGCTCGTCCCCCGATGTGTGGAAGACCACGATCGCCGCGGTGCCCGGCTATCGCTACCACCTGATCAGGGTCGCCGGGTTCGACGGCGCGCCTGCCGGTGCAAACGCCACCGGCCCGGTGCTGATCCCCGTCGCCGACGAGATCGCGCGCTACATCGCCGAGGCGCGGCTCAAATCGCCGGCATTGGTCGGCCATTCGATGGGCGGATCGATGGCGCTGCTGATCGCCGAGCGGCATCCCGAGCTGGCCTCGCGGGTGATGGTGGTCGACATGATGCCCTTCCTCGGCGCGATGTTCGGCGGCAATTCGCCCGACGCGCTTGGACCCATCGCCGGCCAGATTCGCGACGGCATCGCCAAATCCTCGGGCGAAGCGCGCGCCAAGCAGATCGAAGGCACGATCGCGTCGATGGTCCGCACCGAGGCGATGCGCCCCTCCGCGGTCGCCCAGTCGCTCGCCAGCGATCCCGTCGTCTCGGGCCAGGGCATGTACGACCTGATCATGACCGATCTCCGCCCCGATCTCGCCAGGATCAAGGTGCCGCTGACGGTGCTGTGGGTCGTCCCGCAAGGCGCGCCGCTCACCCTCGCGCAGATGGAGGGCTATTACCGCATGTCCTACGCCAATGCCCCGCAGGCGGTGCTCAGGCACATCCCCGATTCCTATCACTTCATCATGTACGACCAGCCGGCGGTGTTCCAGGGCGAGCTGCGCGCGTTCCTGACGGCGAAATAGCGCGATGCTGGCGGACGTCCGCGGGCTGGACGCGTTCTGGGAACTCGGCACCGGCCGGCGCCAGGGCGGGATGTGCATGGCCGAGCGCATGCTGATCGACACGCTGGGACTCGGGCTCGAGCAGGTGCTGACTTATCTGCGGCGGGAGAATCCCGATTATCCGGCGTTCCAGGCCTGGGTGATCGAGACCGCCGGGCGGCCCGACCCGGTGACGCTCGCGCGCTACCACAACTGGCTCGACGGCCTCCCGCCTCCGGAGGCGGTCCAGCGCCAGCTCGACGCGATCGACGCCGCGCCGCCGGTGCTCGACGCCGACGACCTCGCCCATTGGGAGCGCGAGGGCTATGTCATCTTGCGCAATGCAGTCACCGCGGACGAAGCCGCCGCCGCCGCCGACCTGCTCTGGCGCACGCTCGGCGCCTCGCCCGGCGACCCCGAGACCTGGTATGCCGAGCTCCCCGGCGGCATCATGGTTCAGCATTTCCAGGGCGAGGCGATGGAAGCGCCCCGGCGCAGCGGGCGTGTCCACAAGGCGTTCGCGCAGCTCTGGGGCACCGCCGATCTCTGGCACCTGGTCGACCGGCTGAGCTTCAATCCGCCGGTGCGGCCCGACTATCGCTTCCGCGCGACCGGGATCCACTGGGACGTCAGCATCGCCCCGCCGATTCCCTTCTCGACCCAGGGCATCCTCTATCTGACCGACACCGCAGCCGATCAGGGCGCGCTCCAGCTCGTCCCCGGCTTTCACCACCGGCTGGCCGGGGGCTGGCTCGACGGCCTCGGCGACGCCAATCCGCGCGAAGTCGATTTCAGCACCGAGGCAGTGACCGTCGGCGCGGGCGCGGGCGATCTCGTCATCTGGCGCTCCGAGCTGCCCCACGGCGCCAGCCCCAACCGCGCCCGGCGGCCCCGCCTCGCGCAATATGTGACGATGTACGCGACCGACCTCGTCGCCAACCCGGTCTGGATCTAGCTGAAATCCACCAGCGGCGGGCGCCCGACGATGTAGCAGCGCGCCGGATCGTCGAAGCGGAAGCCGCCCGCCGCAAGCCGCGTGAAGATCTGGCGGGTATGGTCGGTAGCGGTCCGGCTGTCCTCGACCGCCGGGGGATGGTTGAGCGCAGCCTGGGTGACCATCAGCCCGCCCTGCCGCCGTTGCAGCTGCCCCGACTCGATCATGATGTTGACGCGCCGCTGGACGGTCGACGCCGGCAGCCCGAGCACCCGCGCGATCGCGCTTGCCGCGACCGGCGCGCGCAGATTGTCGGGCGGCAGCCGCGTGAATTCGGCATAGGCCATCGTGATCTCGCGGTCATAGGTGAAGGGCCGCGCATTGGCGCACAGCACCGTGCCCAGCAGGATCATGTCGAGCCACGAGCGGAACTGCGCGGCGTGAAACTCGATCCCGGTCAGCAGGATGTCGTGCGCCGCCGCCAGCCCGGTATGCCAGTCATAGACGATCTGCGGCCGCGTCTCGGGCAGCGGCACGTCGAACGTCACCATGTCCTCGATCAGCCGCACCAAAGTGTCGTGGTGCATGCGGAACAGCCCCGCGATCGCCGGGCGCTGATAGACGTCGGCGGGCGTCATCACGCCCGACGGCGTCCGCCGGCACAGCCCGGCGTCGAGCAGCGCGTTGGTGTGCCGCCGCACGGTCTCGAACGGGCGCGACATCGAGGCGGCGAGCGCGTTGATGCTGATCGCCTGCTGCGCGCAGCCGGTCTGCGCGGTGCCGCCCGACAGCGGCGACAGCGCGCCGCTCTCGCGCGCGACGACCATGAAGATGATCGCGCGGTCGAGCTCGCCTTCGAACACGCGCAGGCCGTTGACCGTGCAGCTCGCCTGCATCTCGGCGAGCAGGCGAATCAGCAACCGCCCGCGGGTGGGCGGCGGCTGGGGAATCGAGTCGAGGCGCGATTGCGGCTGCATGACTCGCGAGCATGGCCAATATGGGTAGCAGGACAAGCGGCGCAGCGGCCGAATGCCCATTTTGAGTAGCATGGGCGTCGACAGGGAGCAGGCGATGACGCGCGATGGTAGCGCCACCGCGCTTTTCTCCTTTGTTACTCTGCCTTGTCTGTTCCCCTGCGAAAGCAGGGGCCCAGAGTCACAAGCGGTGAACTTCCGGGCTCTGGACCCCTGCTTTCACAGGGGAACAAGAGGAGGCATAGGGTTCATCGTCCGACGGCGCCACGAATGGAGAATCAGTCCCCGCTCACCCGCACCGGCCCAAGGTCGCCCATCCCCACCGTCCCGCTCGCCATCGCCAGCATCCGGTCGAGGCTGGTCTTCGCCTTGAGCCGCAGCCCTTCCTCGATCTCGATCCGCGGCTCGAGGTCGCGCAGCGCGACGTAGAGCTTCTCCATCGTGTTGAGCGCCATGTACGGGCAGATGTTGCAGTTGCAGTTCCCGTCCGCCCCCGGGGCGCCGATGAAGCGCTTGTGCGGGATCGCCTTCTCCATCTGGTGGATGATGTGCGGCTCGGTCGCGACGATCAGCGTGTCGCCGGGGAAGGTCTTGGCGAACTCCAGGATGCCGCTGGTCGATCCGACATAATCGGCATGGTCGATCACGTGCGGCGGGCATTCGGGATGCGCGGCGACGGGCGCGTCCGGATGCTGCGCCTTGAGCTTGAGCAGCTCGGTCTCGCTGAAAGCCTCATGGACGATGCACACCCCCGGCCAGAGCAGCATGTCGCGGCCCATCTTGCGGTTGATATAGCCGCCGAGATGCTTGTCGGGGCCGAAGATGATCTTCTGGTCCATCGGGATCTGGCTGAGGATCTTCTCGGCCGACGACGAAGTGACGATCACGTCGGACAGCGCCTTCACCTCGACCGAGCAGTTGATATAGGTCAGCGCGATATGGTCGGGATGCTGCGCGCGGAAGGCGGCGAACTGGTCGGGCGGGCAGCTGTCCTCGAGGCTGCACCCGGCATTCATGTCGGGCAGCACGACGATCTTCTCCGGCGACAGCACCTTGGCGGTCTCGGCCATGAAGCGCACCCCGCAGAACGCGATCACCTCGGCATCGGTATCCGCCGCCTTGCGCGACAGATCGAGGCTGTCGCCGACAAAGTCGGCAATGTCCTGCAATTCGGGCTTCTGGTAGTAATGCGCGAGGATCACGGCGTTGCGTGTCCGGCGCAGCCGGTCGATCTCCGCGCGCAGGTCGAGCCCCGCGAGACTCCCCCCCATCCCGTTCCGTGCGTCCATTCTGTCCTCGCTATTTGGCCGGAGCCGTATCGTTCATCACTTCGTCGGGGCGGCGCGACCGGTCCCACACCTCGCCGCGGTTCGCCTTGCCTTCGTCGGCGAAGGTGACCTCGACGGTGGCGTTGAGCCCCGCGGCGCGCAGCGGCATCTCGAAGCTGCGCGCGATCGCGCGGCGCGTCGCATCGCGCGCCATCCGCATCGGCGTCGCCTCGCCCGCCTGGCGGACCAGCTCGGCCTGCCCGGCCTTGCGGTTGGCCGCGTCGATCTGCGCCTCGGCGTCGGTGACCGCCATCAGGATGCCGCCCTCGCCATATTCGCGGATCTGGTCGATATCGACATTGGGGCGAGTCACCTCGACCGGCGGCAGCACGATCGACAGGCGGTTGGCGCTCGCATCCCAGCTCAGATCGTTCTGGTTTAGCTTCGACAGGTCGACTTCGTAGCTGACGCTGCCCGGCATGATCAGCGTCTTCTTGGCGCTGAGCCCGAGCCGCGTCTGGGTCGAAGTCACCACCGCGACATAGCGCGCGGAGAAGGTCGAGAGCCGGTTCTGCTCGCGCAGGCTCTGGAGGCTCGACGTCGCGACCGTCACCGGATCGGGGGCGCCGGTGATCCGCCGGACGATGCTGTCGCCCAGATACCAGAATCCCGCGCCGAGCGCCGCGAGGATCAGCACCCCCAGCACCAGCGCCTTGAGACATCCGTTCGAGCCGCCGCGCTCGCTCACGCCGCCATCTTCCATCGCTCGCCCTCCTCGGTCACCAGCCCGCGCGTCCGCAAATCGATCAGGTGCGCGAGCACCGAACGCCCGGCGGCGCCATTCAGCCGCGGATCGAGCCCGGCATACATGCGCGCGACCATCGCCGGAACCTCGTCGACCGCTTCCTTGAGCAGGCGGAGGATCTGGCCCTCGCGCTGCTTGCGGTGGCCGATCAACCCGCGGACGAAGCGCTGCGGCTTCTCGATCGCGGGCCCGTGCGCGGGGTAATAGACCCTGTCCTCGCGCGCATGGAGCCTGTCGAGGCTCGCCATGTAATCGGCCATGTCGCCGTCGGGCGGCGCGACCACGGTGGTCGACCAGCCCATCACATGGTCGCCGGTGAACAGCGCGCCGTTCTCGCGCAGCGCGAAGCAGAGATGGTTCGACGTGTGCCCCGGCGTCGCCACCGCCTCGAGCGTCCAGCCGCTCCCCGCCAGCGTCTCGCCGTCGGTTAGCACGCGATCCGGCGCATAATCCCCATCGAACGCCGCATCGGCGCGTGGCCCGAGATCGGTGAGCGCGAGCGGGCCGCAGCCGATGATCGGCGCCCCCGTCGCCGCCTTGAGCGGGCGCGAGCCGGGGCTGTGGTCGCGGTGGGTATGGGTGCAGAGGATCGCGACGACGGGCCGCCCGGCGATCGCGGCGGTCAGCGCGGCGATATGCTCGGGCTCGTCGGGACCGGGATCGATCACCGCCACGTCGGTCGCGCCGACCAGATAGGTCTGGGTGCCGGTATAAGTGAAGGGCGAGGGATTGGGCGCCAGCACGCGAGTGACCAGCGGATCGAGCGCTTGCGCCACGCCGGTCGGAGCATCGGTCATCCGGCGGAGATGGCGGTTTGCGGCGGGAAGCACAAGGGCGTCGCCCGCTGCTCCTGTCTTGTTCCCCTGCGAAAGCAGGGGCCCAGGGTCACAAGGGCTGAACTGCCTGGCTCTGGACCCCTGCTTTCGCAGGGGAGCAAGGAGCGCGAGTTACGGGTCGCTACGCCTAAAAGTTACGGGGCCGGCCGCGAAGGAGAGCGGCCGGCCCCGCGTAGAGGCGTTCGATAAGGGGCCCAACCAAACGCCTCCCCTAGCGGTCAATCCTTCTCGCGGGCTTCCTTCTCGACTTCGCGGATCGCCTCGTCGATGCCGCTCAGCGCGGCGCGCTTCTCGTCGGCGGTCATATGGCTCTCGGACTCGATCGAGCGGCGCGCCATGCGCAGCCCCATCATCGCCTGCTGCATCCCCATCCCGCGATGATGCTCGGCCATCGCCGCCGCGCTCGCCGCGGTCGCCTGGATGCGGTTCACGCAGATCACCATCTTCTGCTTGTGGCCGTCCTTGCCGGGATGGACGATGACCATCTGGCCCTTGCCGTCGCCCTCGCCGTCGCGGCAATTGCCCGAGCGGATATCGGGGATCATCGCCTCGATCTCGGCCATGTCGGGCATTTCATGCCCCTCGGGGCCGTTGCCGTGGCGGACGATCGTCACATGGCGCTCGTGCTTGCCGTCCTTCTTGTCCTTGCCGCCGTCCTCGAAGCGATAGACGCGGCGCTCGACATGGTGCGGCGCATCGGGCGGCGCCGGGGCATCCTGCGCCTCGGGGGCCTCGGGCGGAGCCGGGGGCGCCGGCGGGGCGTCCTGGCCCGACAGGCTGACGCCGGTCGCGGCTTCGACGTTCGACTTGAGCCGCTCGGCCGCCTGGGTGCCCGAGGCGGTCAGCCCCAGCGCCGCCAGCGTCAGCGCGCTCACCCCCACCACCCCCGCGGCGATGCGGACGGGGGACATTTTCCGGGTCTTGGTAAGCATGCGTAACCTCCCTTTGAGTTCGTTGATCGTGTGCAGATGACAGGCCGCCGAGACCGCTCCCCCATGGGCGGACTTGACGATGGCGCGCCCATAGGCATGGCGCAGCGCGGTTTCGCGGCCGGCGAGCACCAGCGCGTCGCAGGCCATTTCCTGGTCGGCGCGAAAGGCGCGGAAGGCCTTCCACGCGACCGGGTTGAACCAGTGGAGCGCGAGCACGACCAGCGCGACCCAGTTGGCGATCAGGTCGCCGCGGACATGGTGGCCAAGCTCGTGCGCCAGCGCGAGATCGCGCTCGACTTCGTCGTAGCGCTCGGAGAAATCGCGCGGGAAGGCGACATATTTGCGCCAGATCCCGAAGGCGAGCGGCCCGTGCGCGGCGTCGGTCTCGATCACCCGGACGCGGCCGTTTGCGACGGTACGGTCGATCCGCGCAGCGCTGAGCAGCCTGCGGCAGAAGCGGCTGTGCGAGATCAGATGGAAGGCAAGGAACCCCGCCGCACCCGCGACCCAGACCAGGAAGACCGCCATCGGCAGCCCGAAACTGCCCTGCGCCCCCGCTTGCGGCGCGGCGCCGAGCGGCTCGACGACATAATAGACGATCACATCGCTCGCCGCCGCCATCGGCGCCGACGCCTGCTCGCGCCAGCTCTCGGGCAGCGACGGCAGCGCCATCCGCAGCACCGGCAGCAGCCACAGCGCATAGGCCATGCCGGGCCCGAACGCCTTGCGCACCGGCCCGCGGATGGCGAGCACCAGCAGCATCAGCAGCGTGGTGGCGACGAAGGTTTCTACTGCCCAGCCGATCATGACTTGAGCTCCTTCAGCAGCGCCTCGATCTCGGCGATGTCCTGGTCGGTGATTTCGTCGCGCTCGGCGAGGTGTGCGACCAAAGGCGTGAGCTTGCCCCCGAACAGCCGGTCCATCAGCCGCCGCGACTCGCCCGCGACATAGTCGCCGCGCGCGACCATCGGGCGGTAGCGGTAGCGCCGCCCCTCTTCCTCATGCGCGATGATGTTCTTGGCGAGCAGCCGCCCGAGCAGCGTCTTGACGGTGTTGGCGGTCCAGTCGCGCGTCGCGGGGATGCGCTCGACGACTTCCTGCGCGGTAAGCGGGGACTGGTCCCACAGCACCTCCATCACGGCATGCTCGGCGTCGCTGATCCGTTCGCTCATTTCGGTCCCTTACTGACTACGTGTGTAATCGTCACGATTACGTCTGTAGTCAATAGCGTGAACGGCGGATGAATGGAATCCTTTGCGCCGCGCACGGGCATGGCCCGCTGTCGGACTGGCTTACACTCGCCCCGGCGCCTCGAACGGCGTTAACCATCGCAACCGCGCAAATCCGCGCCTCACCCGGTTTGGCACGGGGACTGCATTCTTTCCCGTACCCCGAGCGTTCAACGCTTCATTACAGGGCGGGTCGACCAGCTTACGGTCTCGCGTCGACCCGCCCGCCCCGGGCTTCTCCCTCCCCCGCCTCCCCGCTTGAGCACGCCGCGCCCTCGTGTAGGTTGACGCGCGGCATGAGGGGGCACGCGATGGACAATCTTCCTGCGAACACCGGCGCGAGCGTTCCCGCTACGCGCCCCTCTGCGCTCGCGACGATCAAGGGCGGCACGCTCAAGATGCTCGGCAAGGCACGGACCGAAGCGGGCGAGGCGATCCACGCCGCCGGAGTCTCGGTCGAAAAGCTCCACCGGCGCGTGATCCTCGTCATCGCGGGGCTGCTGGTGATGCTGTTCCTCGGCGCGCTGTTCCGCAGCTTCGGGATGCTGTGGGTCAATTACCTGCTGATCGCGCTGTTCGGGCTCGGCGCGCTCTATGCCTTTCTCCAGCCGATCCACATCGCCGGGATGCTGCTGGTCGGCGGTGGGGTTGCGCTGGCGCGCGACCCCGGCACCGCGGGATCGGCGCTGCTCGGCTATGCCCATATCCTCGGCCGCGTGTTCCTCGCCTTGCTGATCCCGCTGCTGCTGTTCGCGCTCGCGCCGGGGGACCGCTCGCTGGGCTCGTCGCTGCCCTTGCTCGTGCTCGCGCCGGTAGTGGTGCTGGCGCTCTGGCTGTTCGGGCGAGTGGCGCCCAGGCTTGAGAAGTTCGTGTTCATCGCGTTGCCGCTCGGCGCGCTGCTGATCGCGCTATCCAACATGCTCATCCCCGAGCGGACGCTCGCCGGGCTCGGCGTCCCCGCCTGGCTGCGCACCGGCCGCCCGCAGGACGAGGAGCTCGCGGTGATCGAGCGGCTGCGCGAGCAGCGCCGCAACGAGGCCCAGGCCGTGGCGCTGCGCGCGATCCGCGGCAAGCTCGAGCGCGGCGAGCCGCTGACCCCCGAGGACGAAGCCGCGATCGCCCAGGCACAGAAGGACCGAGTGACGCTGACGAGCTGGTTCGGCGACCGCTACAAGGATCTCGAGACTCGTTTGGCCGCACCAGCCAAGGCGAAAGCCGCGCCCGCGCCTGCGCTTCCCCCACCCGGCTCGGTGCCCGCCCCGTCCAAGGGCTGGTCGGCCGCCGTCGCGATACCATCGGGCTACCAGCTCTGCCCGGCCGGCGCCCACCGCGCCCAATGCCATGCAAAGGGCGCAAGCGACGGGCTGTGGAGCGAAGGCGCGAAGTGCGGCACGGTGCCGATCGACCGGATGCGCTTCCGCGGCACCCGCAAGGCGCGCACCGTCACCTATCGCTACGTGAAGGCAGGAAGCGCCTGCAACTAGCTCCCCTCTCCCATAGGGAGAGGGGAACACGCCCTGAACGTCGCCGGGTGTCAGGCCG